>NZ_JBSHAY010000002.1:0-590727 GCF_053611725.1 Streptomyces sp. NPDC054783
ACCGCCGCCGAGGCACTGTCGGAGGCCAGGTGCAGCGACACTCCGGCCTGGCAGTTGGTGACCTTGCCCGCGGTGCCGGTGTACTGCCTGGCCACGCACGCCGAGGCGTCCCCGTCCTTGAGGAAGCCCGTGTCATCCACGACGAACGCGGTCGGCTTGATCACCTGCTGCATCCGCCAGGCCAGACGCGCACGCACATGCGCCGCCTCCCACGGACTGGAGGTGATGAAGTGCGCCAGGGCCTGCCGGTTGCCGTCCTCACCCAGCCGGGCGGCCATCGGCTCCACCGACTTGCGCCGCCCGTCCAGCAGCAGCCCTCGCAGATAGACCCCGCCCCACCGGCGCTGATCCGCCCGCGCGAACGGCTCGAACATCTCCGCCGCGAAGTCCTCCAGATCACACCGGACCGCGGCCAACTCCCCACCCAGCACACCCGGTCAACGACACACCCGATCAAACAGACACGCCACCGGCGAATGAACCTGACCAAGCACTACTAGCGGATCTTCAGAAGTGGCGCACCTGCCAACCCGTACCTCCCTAGCATTAGGTGACGGGCGTCACAGCGGAGGATAAGTGTCAACAATTGCAACTATTGCTGCCGATTCGTCCAGTTTGACAGACATGCAGCAAAAGCTGATCGTCGGGTTGACGAGTGCATTCGTCGGCATCTTCGGAACCCTCCTGGTTCACTTCCTCAAATCGCGCCAAGAGCCGCGAAAAAAGGTTTCCTGGGATTCCATCACAGAGCCCGGCCTCGGCGGCATCGACCCTAAACTCAGAGATAAATTGCGGATCTCCTACAATGGAACGCAAGTAGATAACCTATTTTCCGCCCGATATAGGCTCACAAATAGCGGAAATACGGTTATCAAGAATCAGAGGATTCGCTTCTCAATCCCGCCCGATGTGAAGGTTTTGGAACTCGCTCCAGCGCCGGACCCTGAACCGGAGTTGAAGGTTGAGAGAAGTCCAGAATCAACAAGTGGGCAGATCGTTTACACAATCGGACAGCTAGAGCGGGGCGAGGAGGTAAGTTTCAGCCTCGTCCTCAACGGCCAAAACGCACGGCAATGGAAAGCTAAGACGTCCAACGAGGAGGGGGACGTAGACGTTAATGAGCGTGACGCTCAGCGAAACGTCGAAGACCGAGCTCATGTAGTACCCTTCTTGACTTCAGCGTTCCTCCTTTTCACTGTGCCTCCGATGGTTAGCAATCTCCTGTTCGACGATGCACTGGGGGATGCACTTGCCGCTCTACTTGGCATCACATTCCTTTTGTCGTCCCTCCTCCACTTGCACCCGACCCTCCGGCTCATCAGGGATACTTTTTTCTCAGGCGGAACCAAAGGCACGAACATCGAAGGGGATGCTTTGTTCTTTAACGGCGCCATCGGGGGAGACGTAACAGGAAAACTCGTGCAGCACAGGAAACAAGGAGATGACACAGCGCAGATCTGAATTAACACAACCAATTGCATCCCGCACCAGGGCCTGTGGCACCTTATTGGCTAATTAGCCACCAGACTTCTTCTGGTGCCACGCTTGCATGTCTATAGGGCGGCGGAGCGGCTTTGGGCTGGAGCTGATTTGGCGCGAGTGATCATGGCCCCTTAAGCTTCCGGCGAGTCGGGCAGTCTGTGGACCTGCCCGTTAAGACACCGTTTCTTTTGGCGGGGCGCGGCGTTAAGCCCACGTGGAGAGGCTTGTAGAGCATCTGGTTCCGGACGGTTTATGGGAGTTGTTCCGACGGGTTGTGCCGCCGACGGTCGTGCAGCGGCCGCAGGGTGGTGGCCGTCGGCGTGCTGGCGACCGGGAGGTGCTGGCGGCGATCGTGTTCGTCGCCACGTCCGGCTGCACCTGGCGCCAGCTCCCCCCAGTCTTCGGAGCCCGTTGGCAGACGGTCTACCGCCGGTTTGCCCAGTGGAGCCGGGACCGAGTGTGGGCCCGGTTGCACCGAGTCATCCTTGACGAACTCGGCGCCCAGGGCGAGCTGGACTGGTCCCGGTGCGCCATCGACTCGGTGAGCATCCGCGCCGTCAAAGGGGGCCACTGACGGGACCGAATCCGAAACCGGCACCGCTCGGTCAGCGGTCATCAGGGCGCCTACGACATGCGGGAGACATCAGCCGGCACCCGCCCGCCGCCGTGACGCTGCCCTGGCGAGCGGTCGACGGTGCACCGGTCACGGCATCCGTGCTCTTCAGCAGAAGTCAGGGCCGCCCGGTGAACCGAAACGACTTCAACCGCGGGGCCTGGCGCCCGGCCCTCGATGCGTCGAGCATCCCTCTCGGCCGGGCGAGCGGCATACATTCGCTGAGGCACTTCTACGCCTCGGTCCTGTTGGACGCGGGGGAGAGCATCAAGGCTCTGTCCGAGTACCTCGGGCACCACGACCCGGGCTTCACCCTGCGGACGTACACGCACCTGATGCCCAGCAGTGAGAAGCGGACTCGCGACGCGGTGAACCGTGCCTTCGCGGACGGCCCGGACACCGATGACGGCCCCACGACGGCCCCGGGGGAGTGAGGAGGCAGGAGACACGCAGGTCAGCCCGAGCATGGCCTGACTTGCCGGTCTACTGATCACGGGTCCCCCCCGAACGGCGGGACCGACGAAGCCCACGGCTCTGACCAGTTCAGATGCCGTGGGCTTCTGTCGTTGGTGGTCGGCGTCGATCGTACGTTCCAGCCGCGTTCAGACGGGACTCGAGTTCCTCCTCCTAGCTTTGGTGATCGCCAGAGAGACGACGTTCTCAACTGCCACAGGGAGACTCGATGTCCGACAAGACCACTGCCATCCTCGCTGCCCTCGACGGTGACAAGACCCTGCGTTCGGCGATCATCCAGCACCTCGCCACGACCCACGCGCAGGAGTTCGTCAACCCGCTGCGCGCCGAGCTCGGCGGCAACGACGACCTTTCGCTGGGCGCCGTGAACTCCAACAAGGAGTGGCAGGAGTAACGAGCCGCGACCCCGGCCGGGTTCCCTCCGGGGGGCCCGGCCGCCCGTTTTTCCCCACACCCCTTGTCCAAGTCGAAACGGCGGTGATCGCCTTGCCCACCCTCGCCCCCGACGCGTGCGCCGTCGGGCCCGGTACGACCCGCGCGCTGCTGCTGCGCGACGACCGGGAGGCCCGCACGGAGCTGCTGCTCCGCCTGCTCTACTCGAAGACGTCCGCCGACGTGGTCGCTGACGCGCTGGCCGCCGGCGAGGTGCGGGTGTGCCCGGAGACGGCCGCGGTGCTCGCCACCGTCGACTTCCACGCCCTGACCGTGGAACGCGCGGCCCGGCTGCGGAACCTGAACCGCCACCTGCAGCGCACCTGCCCGCCGCTGTGGCAGTGCCTCGACAAGAAGACCCTCACGCCGCTGGTCGAGGGCTACGCGGACTCCGACGCGTTCTGGCGCAGCACCGGTCGCACGCTGTTCGAGAACTTCTGTCTTTACGCCCACGGCGCCGTCCGGGGCCGGTCCGCGCTGCTCGGGGACGTCTTCCAGCTCTTCGGGCTGGTGAGCCGCTTCTCCGCGCCCGAGCTGATCGCGCCGCCCGAGGACGTGTGCGCCTGTACGACCGGGATCCCGGGCGAAGGCATGGACATGACGAAGTCGGCCTTCTCCCCCTGGGACGACGACGGGCTGCTGCCGCCGGTCGTGCCGGGCGCCCTCCAGGTCGAGTCGTTCCGGTCCGCCTGGCGCCTGGTCGACGAGCGGGGCCGGCTGCCGCGCTCCGCGGAGCCCGGCGCACTCGAACCCGGTGACCACCAGATCGTCGTAGCCGCCTTCCCCGGTCACCGGGTGACGGCCGCGGCCCTTCCGCTGTGAAGCAGGTCAGCATGACACCAGCAAAGGCTCAGACCATCGCCCGGCTCGGCTTCGGGCTCGACTGGCAGTACCGCGACCGCTACCCGCAGAGCATGGCCGAGCTGCGTACCAAGTACGACGGCCGGCTCAGCCACCTCTCGGTGGTGTCCCTGCCCAGTGCCGGGGACGCGCGGGTCTTCATGGACGAGTGCGCCCGCGGGCTGCCCGTGGTGCATCATCTGCCCGGCGTGGCACCGGCGGCGCCAGGCGGCCCCAACCTCGAGCTCTACACCCGCCTGGAGGCGGTGAGCGACGTCCTGGACGCCGTGTGGACGTGCGAGGACATCGGTCTGTGGTCGATCGGCCCGTATCCGCTGCCGTACTTCACCCCGCCCCTGTTCGAACCCGAGCTCGCCGACCACGTCGTCGAGGGCATCCGCACACTGCACCGCCTCGGCCGCTACCCGTTCGTGCCGGAGATCCCCTCCTGCACGCTGGCGGTCGGGCGGATGAGCCTCGGCGACTTCTTCCACCGGGTCACCGACGGCGCCGACTGCGATCTGCTGCTCGACGTCGCCCACGTCTTCTCGTACGCGGTCGCCGCGCGCCGGCCCTTCGCGGAGGTGCTGCGCTCGCTGCCGCTGGAACGGGTGGTGGAGATCCACGTGGCGGGCGGCTACATCGACCCGACCTTCGACAACCGCTACCTCGACACCCACAGCCACTCGGTGGCCCCGGCCGTCATCGACCTGCTCCAGGAGGCGGTGGCCGCCTCGCCGCGGCTGCGGGCCGTGACGTACGAGATCGGGGTCGGCCTCGACGCCGGGAACCTCGACGAGGACTTCGGCCGGATCGAGGAGCTGCTCGCCCAGACCGACTGGACGCCGGCGGTCGTAGGCGCGTCCGGCCTGGCCCCGGCGGGTGCGGCATGACGGGGATTGGGGCGGGTGTCCGCGTCCTCGTGATGAGCGACGGGTCCGTACCGGCCGCGGAGGGCTCGCCCACCGACGGCCACACCGAGCGGGTGGCCCGGCTGTGCGCGCGGCTCGCGCCCGGCGCGGAGATCGGGTACGCCTGCGCCGCGGACCTCAAGGCCCGCACTCTCGCCGCCGATCTGCGCCGCATCGTCACCGGCTGGGACGTCGTCGCCATGCCCTGGTCCTCCCCCGAACCGGACGCCGAACGTCTCGGTGTGCGACGCGCCTTCGAGGAGGTCGCCCGCGATCCGGCCATGCCCCTTTTCGTCGCCGCCGCCGGCCACGACGGCCCGGGACGCCTGCGCTTTCCCGCCTCCTGTACGTCGGTGCTGGCGGTCGGCGTGACGGGGGCCGACGGGGCGCCGACGGCGTACTGCGGGACGGACCTGGTGGGCCGTAAGCCACAGGTGCTGGTCGCGGACGGGGCGTATCCGACCGAGTCCGCGTCCGGTGGGTTCGAGCCGATGCGGGGGACCTCGGCGGCGGTCGGGGTGGTCGCCGGGTGGGCGGCCGTGGTGCTGGGGCGGTTGCGGGGCGGTGGGAAAGCGGTGCCCTCGGCGTTGTTGCGGGCCGCGCTGCTCGCCTCGGCCGGGCCCGGTGGCGTGCTGGAGGGCGGGCCCCAGGACCTGGACGCGTCGGCTGCCCAGGGTGCCGACGTGCAGGTGTTCGCCCTGGACAGCGGGGAGTTGCGGCTGCGCGTCGGCAGCGGGTCGGCGCGGGTCGCCGTCGTCGCGGCGGGGGCCGCGGAAACCGTCTTCGGCGGAGACCGGCCGCTGTGGCAGCCGCCCGCGGCCGAGATGTCCGTAACGGTTTCACGGGCCGAGCGTGCGACCGGCGCCGGGTGGCTGGTGGCGGACGCCGAGGAGGGCACCGTCACGGTCGAGTGCTCCGGCCCGGCCTATGCGGCCGTGGGCGGGAGGGTCGTGGCGGAGGAGACCGGGCGGGCTCCGCACGCCGCACCCGCCGCTCGGCGCGGGCCCGTCGTCCTCGGGCTGTCCGCCAGTCACGACGCCTCCGCGTGTCTGCTGAGCGACGGGGTGCCGCGCGTCGGTGTGCAGCAGGAGCGGGTCACGCGGCGCAAGCACGACGGGGTCGGCTATCTGAACTCCCGTGCGGCGGCCGACTACTGCCTGGGCTCGGCCGGGGTGGGCGTCGCGGAGGTCGACGCGTTCGCGTTCAACGCGCAGCCGCTGCTGCCCGGTTACGTCGGTCTCTCGGTGCCGTCCGCGGCGCGGGACTTCGACCTCTTCGGCCCGTTCGACGAGCGGGTCGTGTACGTCTCGCACCATCTCGCCCACGCCTTCTCGGCGTTCTGGACCTCGCCGTTCGAGGAGGCGGTGGTCGTCGTCTGCGACGGCTCGGGCGGTTCCGTGCTGGGCGCGGACGACCTGCTGATCAGCGGGCCGGAGCTGAAGGAGTACCTGGAGCGGCCGCTGGAGGGGCGGCTGCCGCGGATCCACGTCTTCTCCGTCTACCACTTCGACCGCGGCGGATACCGGCTGCTGTTCAGGGAGCTGGCCGACTCCTTCAACGTACGCGTCGGATCGTCGTCGATCGGGGAGACGTACGCGGCGGTCAGCCAGTACGTCTTCGGGGACTGGCAGGAGGGCAGCGGCAAGCTCATGGGCCTCGCCCCCTGGGGCAAGCCCGGCAACGCGGGGCCCAGTCTGCTCGAGGACGGCCCCGACGGTCTGCCGCGTTTCCGCGCCGACTGGAAGGACCTGTACCGCCGCCCGTCCGACGGCAGCGATCCGCTGGACCACGCAGACCTCGCCGCCCGCGTCCAGGCCGACCTGGAGGAGGCGCTCCTCGCCCGGGTGCGGTACGCGATGACGCTGGTCCCAGGCTGCCGGAACCTCGCCTACGCCGGCGGTGTCGCACTCAACTCCGTGGCCAACGACCTGATCGCCCGGGAGAGCGGCGCCGACCGCTTCTTCGTGGTGCCTGCGGCGAGCGACGCCGGCGTCTCCCTGGGCGCCGCGGCGGCCGCGCACTTCCGGCTCACCGGCTCGACCCGACGGGACATCGGCGAGTTCGACGACTACCTGGGCCATCCCTACACCCAGGAGGACCACGACAGCGCCCTCGCGCTCGTCGGGGACCGGGTCGCGGCCGAGCCGCTCAGTCTGCCCGGCCTCGCGGACCGGGTCGCGGCCGGCGAGGTGATCGGCTGGTTCCGGGGCGGCTCTGAGTTCGGGCCGCGCGCGCTGGGCCACCGGTCGGTGTTCGCGGACGCCCGCAGCCGGGACACCTGGGACTTCATCAACGCGCAGATCAAGTTCCGGGAGGACTTCCGCCCGCTGGCGCCGATCGTGCCGGAGGAGGTCGCCGCGAAGTACTTCGAACTCGACGCCCCCTCCCCGCACATGCTGCGGGTGGTCAAGGTGCGCGAGGAGTACCGGGCCGAGCTGGCGGCCGTCACCCACGTCGACGGCACGGCCCGGGTACAGACCGTGTCCGAGGCCGCCAACCCCGAGGTGCACCGGCTGCTGCACCTGGTCGGAGAGCGCACCGGCTTCCCGGTGATGGTCAACACCTCCCTCAACCGGCGCGGCGAACCCATGATCGAGACACCCGGCCAGGCCCTCGACATGCTGCTGGCCACACACCTGAGCGGCATGGTCCTCGGCGACCGCTTCGTCCGCCGGCTCGCCGGACTCGGTACGACGCTCGACCTCGACTCCTGCATCGCCCTGGCACCCGGTGCCCGCCTCCGGTGGGAACAGGACGGGTCCGCAATCCGGCTGCGCATCACCGGCGGAGCCGAGGGGAAGGCCGGGCTGCGCCTGCCGGAGTGGGCGTTCACCGCGCTGTCGCGGGCCGGGTCGGGACGGCCGTTGTCCGCGTATCTGCCGGGGTGCCTGAAGGGCACGGACACCGAAGTCGACGCGGCGCTGGCCTTTCTGACGGCACTGCACGCGCGCTGCCTGGTGGTCGTGACACGCACGCGTGCCGTGGCCGACCGGACGACCGCGCCGACGGACGACAGCACGCCCGAGCCGCATCCACCCGTACGCCCCCGTCAGGGAGGCAGGCCATGACCGACCTTCTCGCGCCCGCTCAGACCCACGCCCTCACCTGGCTGGAGGAGCGCGGAGGCGCCCCCGCCATGGTGTCGTGCGGCACCTCGCACCGGTCCGTGGCCGCCGAGGAGGCCGTCGCCCGGGTGTGGCCGCTGCGCAACCGGCTCGGCATCAGCCGGGTCGCCGACCTCACCCCGCTGGACGTCCTCGGCATCCCGGTGTTCAGCGTGACGCGGCCGGGCGCCCGCGCCGGTCAGATCACCCTGTGCCAGGGCAAGGGCAACGGAAGGACCGAGGCGCTGGCCTCCGCCCTGTTCGAGGCCCTGGAACGGCACTGTGGTTCCCTGCCCCGCCCGCTGCGGACCGCCCGGCCGTCCGAACTCGACGCCGCCGGCCTCGTACGACTGGACGCCGCCGACCTCGGACTGTCCGCACTGCCCGACGAACCCATGGAGTGGATCGGCGGCACGGACGCCCGCGACGGAACCGACGTACTGCTTCCGGCCGCCGAGGTGGTCTTCCCGTACGACACCCCGCCGGGCCACGTACGGCCCGTACGCCCGAGCACCACAGGGCTGGCCTCCGGCGCGACCTTCGCCGAGGCCGTGCTGCACGCCCTGTACGAGGTGGTCGAGCGGGACGCCACCTCCCGCTATCTGCACGGCGGTCCGGGGCGGCTGGTCGGCCTGGACACCATCAACGGCGCCGCCGAGGCGGAGCTGCTGCACAAGTACGCGCGGGCCGAGGTCGACACCGTGGTCGTCGACCTCACCCATACGACGGTCCTGCCGACGTTCGCCGTGTTCCTGTCCGACCCGAACGCCGCCCAGGCCCACCTCGCCGTCTCCGGCTTCGGCACCCATCCCAACGCCGGGGTCGCGCTGCGCCGGGCGCTGACCGAGGCCGCGCAGGCGCGGGCCACCGCGATCCAGGGCAGCCGGGAGGACCTCGACCGGGTCGCCGACGTCTACCGTGCGGACCCGGCCCGGCAGCGCTCGGTGTTCCTGCGGCGCGCGCTGGCCGCCAAGGTCGAGGGCGTCACCGACTTCCGCGAGCTGCCCGACCCGCCGCCGCGGTCGACCCGCGCCACGCTGCGGCACGTCGCCGAACGGCTGGCGTACGGCGGTTACGACCGCGTCGTCTGCACCGACCTGACCGTCCAGGAGTTCGGCCTGCCCGTCGCCCATGTCGCGGTGCCCGGCATGGTCGACTCCGTCGTCGACCCCGGCAGGAGCCATCGTGTGGCCCAATGACGCAGCCAGGCCGATCGTGTTCGGCGCCGCCTCTGTCCACCCGCTGGACCCGGCCGTGCTGGCCGGCGTGGAACTGCGGCCGCCGGTGCGCCGCGGCGACCTCGCGCCGCTGCTCGACCGCAGGCCCGGCACGGTGGTGCTGATCGACGGGCTGTTCGGCGGGTCGATGGCCGTCACCCCGACCGAGTGCCGGGAACTGCTCGACGCCGGCTGGACGATGGTGGGCGCCTCCAGCATGGGGGCACTGCGGGCCGCCGACCTGTGGCCGCTGGGCGCGATCGGCATCGGCGACGTCTTCACCCTGTACCGGCTGGGCGCGCTGACCTCGGACGCCGATGTCGCCACCCTGCTGGACGCCGACGCCGACCACGCCGAGCTGACGGTGTCCGTCGTCCACCTGCGGGCGGTCCTGGCGGCCGCGACCGGCTCGGGCGTCCTCGCCCCCGCCCTGCGGACGGCGATGTCCCGGGCCGCCGAGGACGTCCACTGGACCGAGCGGTCGTGGCCGGCGTGCCGGGTGGCCTGGCGTGAGCTGGGTGTGGCCGAGCCGGTGATCGCCGCGGTGCTGCGGCTCGGCCGGGAGACGTCCCTGCACCCGAAGGTGCGCGACGCCGACACCGCGCTGCGCTCGGTGCTGTCGAACGCCTGGACCGGCGACGGCATCGATCCGGTACGGCGCTGCCCGGCCTGCCAGGAGCGCCTGGAGGGTGCCCTGTTCTGCCCCACCTGTGTCTCCGAGGCGCACGAGACGTGCCTGTGAGTCACCACATGTCTGTGGATCACCAGGAAAGGACCGGTGACTGATCATGCCGATGTCGGTGGCCGCACGGTTCAGGATCCGCCCCACCGGCCCGACCGAAGGACGGCTGCTGACGACGGTCGGCATCGATGCCGTCGGCGGCGGCCTGTTCCTGGCCGGGGCCACCCTCTTCTACTCGCGGGTGGCCGGGCTGTCCGCCGGCCAGATCGGCGTCGGGCTGTCCGTGCTGGGCGTGGTGGCGCTCGCCGCGACCGTCCCCAACGGCGCCCTGGTGGACCGGATCGGGCCGCGGCGCGCGCTGATCGTGCTGCATCTGTGGCGCGCGCTGTGGTGTTCCGCGCTGGCCTTCGTCGGCTCCTTCTGGCAGTTCCTCACCGTGCTGGTCCTGCTGGGGCTCGCCGAGTACGCCGGTATGCCCGCCCTCCAGACCTACGTCGGTGCTGCCTTCTCGGACGCCGAGCGGGTCGGCGTGATGGCCAGGGTGCAGGTGCTGAAGAACGCCGGGTTCCTGGTGGGCGCGCTGCTGGCGGCGGTGGCCGTGGGCGTCGGCTCGGATCTCGCGTACCGGTCGCTGCTGCTGGGCGACGCCCTGTCCTTCGTCGTCGCGGCGGCGCTGATGGTGTCGGTGCGCGAGGTGGGCGGCCGCTGCAAGGGCCGGGCGCGCACGGCGCTGGCGCCGTTCCGCAACCGTCGGTTCCTGCTGCTGACCTGCTGCAACGGATTCCTCCAGCTCAACCTGTCGGTGCTGGTGATCGGCATGCCGCTGTGGGTGACCCGCGCGACCGAGGCGCCGGAGGCGATCGCGCCGCTGCTCATCGCCGTCAACACCGTGATCGCCATCGCGCTCCAGGTGCCGATGAGCAGGGGCGCCGAGACGGTGCCCGGCGCGGGCCGGCACATGCGGCGCGCGGGGATGTCCCTCGCCCTGATGTGCGGCACGCTGACGCTCGCGTCCTGGGTGCCGCCGACGGCGGCCGTGACGCTGATGCTGGCCTCGGTGGTGCTGCACACCCTCGGCGAGATCTGGCACGCCTCGGGCGGCTGGGGTCTGCAGTTCGCGCTGTCCCCCGAGGCCGAGCGCGGGAGTTACGCCGCCGCCTACAGCCTGGGCCCGACCGCCGAGGGCATGGTCGGGCCGTCGCTGGTCGCGGGCGGTGTGGTGGCCGCGGGGGCGGTTGGCTGGACGGTGCTGGGCGTGCTGTTCGCGGCCGCGGGGCTGGGCGCGCACACGCTGGCGGTGCGCGCCGCCCGGGTCACAGAACCGGGTGGTCGTCGTGCAGCACTCGCTGGAACATCCGGTGGTCCCGCCACTGTCCGTTGATGTGCAGATAGCGCGGGGCCATGCCGATCGCCTCGAACCCGCACTTCTCCAGCACCCGTTGGGAGCCGGTGTTCTCCAGGAGGGTGGTCGCCTCGAGACGGTGCAGCCCGACCTTGTCCCGGGCGATCTGGCAGACCCGCTCCACGGCTGCGGTCGCGAGTCCCCGGCCCTGCTGGTTCTCGGCGACCCAGTAGCCCAGATAGGAACTGCAGAAAGGCCCCATGACGATTCCGGACAGCGTGATGGCCCCCACGATCCGCCCGTCGGACTCGAAGAGCCAGGGCACGAGCCGGCCGTCCGCGTACTGCCGTTCCTGTTCTTCCAGGCGCTGTGCCTGACCGTCCACGGTGAAGAAGGATTCCGGGCGGCGCGGCTCCCAGGGTTCGAGGTATTTCCGGTTCTCGACATAGGCGGTGCACAGCGCCGGGGCGTCCGCCGGTTCGGCGAGCCGCAATATCACGCCGTCCGTGATTTCTTCGCTTCCGATGTCCATGCGCGCACCCTAGTGTCCTGAGTCGGAGACTCGTCGGCTGTCGGTCGGCACTTAGCGGCAGATCCGTCACCGATACCTCGAACCGTGCCGGGACGCCCGTCCGGGTCAGGAGCAGACCTTGCCGTCCTTCGGCACCGTCCCGTTCAACAGGTAGGCGTTCACCGTCGAGTCGACGCAGTCGCTGCCGTTGCCGTACGACCCGTGCCCCTCGCCCTTCCAGGTGAGCTCGACGCCGACGCCCTTGCCGAGTTCGTCGGCCATCCTGCGGGCGCCCTCGTAGGGCGTGGCCGGGTCGCCGGTGTTGCCGACCAGCAGGATGGGTGCCGCTCCCGGTGCGCTGACCTCCGGAGTCGTGTACTGGCCCGGCACCGGCCAGTCGTGGCACCAGCCGGCCGTGTCCCAGCCCAGGAAGTCCCCGAACACCGGCGAGATCCGCTCGAACTGCGCCAGCCGCTTCTTCGTCTCCGCGAGCGTCGGCCGCTCCTTCTCGTCCAGGCACGATATGACCCGCTGAGAGTGGGACGTCGTGCCGTAGCGCCCCGAGGAGTCCCGTTCGTCGTAGCCGTCCGCGAGCGTCAGCAGCGGTGAACCGTCCCCCTTCTGCGCCGAGTCGAGCGCAGCGGTCAGCCTCGGCCAGCTGGACTCGCTGTACAGCGGCAGGACGATCCCGGTGACCGCCAGGGTCTCGGTCAGCTTGCGCCCGGACGACGTCGGCAGCGGTCGCGCGTCGATCCGCCGCAGCAGGGCCGCGATCTTCCGGGTGCCCTGTTCGGGGTCCTGGCCGGTCGACTTCAGGTAGTCGTCCAGAGCCCGCTGGAAGCCCCGGGTCTGGTTCTCGGCTTGGCCCACCGTGTCCGCGGTCGGGTCGACCACCGCGTCGAGGATCAGCCGTCCCACCCGCTTCGGGAACAAGTGGGCGTACACACCGCCGAGTTCGGTGCCGTAGGAGATGCCGAAGTAGTGCATCCGTGCATCGCCGAGGACCTGGCGCATCAGGTCCATGTCGCGGGCGGTGTCGGTGGTGGACACATGGGCCAGCAGCTTGCCGGCGGCCTTCTGACAGCCCTTGCCGAAGTCCGTGGCGTCCTGGAAGAACGCCTTCTCCTCCTGCGGGGTGTCCGGTGTGGCGTCCACGTCCTCGGCGGCCTCGATCTGCCGGTCGCCGCGGCAGCGGACGCCCTCACTGGCGCCGACCCCGCGCGGGTCCCAGCTCACCAGGTCGTAGCGCTCACGGAGTTTCGGCACGGTGGCCGCGTAGTACGGCATCATCTCCCGGCCCGAGCCGCCGGGGCCGCCGAAGTTGAACAGCAGCGAGCCGATACGGTTCCCGCCCGTCGCCCGCGCGCGGATCAGTGCCAGGCCGATCGTCGCACCGTCCGGCTCGGACCAGTCCAGCGGCACCTTGAGCGTCGCGCACCGCCAGTCGCCGCTCGGCGCGGGGGAGTCCCCCGTGGCCTTGCAGCCGTGCCAGTCGAGGCGCTGGGAGGTGAGGGAGGCGGGCAGGTCCGTCGCAGGCGCCGATGGCGGAGCCGCCCTCGTACCCTTGTCCTCGCCGCCCTCGTGCCCCTTCCCGTTGCCGCCCCCGTCCGACGAGCCGCCGCCGCAGCCGGCCATCAGCAGCGCCGCGGCCACCGCGGCCGTCCAGCGCAGGAATCGCCTCATACGCGCCCCCCTCACAGGCCCTTCGCGTCGTGCCGCGCCGGGCGTTCAGGCCATGGTAGGCGCACCCGACCGAGCCCGTGACGACCTGTGGATAACCCTCTGACCAGCGATTTCTCCATGGCTGTGGGGTTTCAGGTTCCGGGGTCCTCAGAAGCAGACCGTGCCGGCCTGCGGTTCCCTCCCGTCCAGCAGATAGCCGTTCACCGCGCTCTGCACGCACCTGTTCTTGCTGTCGTACGCGCCGTGTCCCTGGCCCTTGTACGTCAGCTCGACGGCGACGCCCTTGCCGAGCGCGTCCACCATCTTCTTCGCGCCCTCGTACGGGGTGGCCGGGTCGCCGGTGTTGCCGACGACGAGGATGGGCGCCGAGCCCGGCGCGCTGACGTCGGGATGGTCGGCGGCACCCGCCACCGGCCAGTCGGTGCAGCTGAGCATGCCCCAGGCCAGGTAGTCCCCGAACAGCGGGGAGGCCGCACGGAACTCGGGCAGCTTCTGCTGGACGTAGTCGGCGGTGTACCGCGGCTTCTGGTCGGCGCAGCTGATGGCGATGTTCGCCGCGGTGATGTTGCTGTACTCGCCGTCCTCGCTGCGGCCGTTCATCGAGTCGGACAGCAGCATGAGGATCTTGCCGTCGCCCGCGTACGCCTGCTCCAGGCCTTCGGTGAGGTACTCCCAGAAGTCCTTGGAGTACAGGGACTGCGCGATGCCGTTCGTCGCTGCGGTCTGGGTGAGCTGGCGCGGCGCGATGCCGGGGATCGGCCTCTTCTCCAGGTCGTCCAGCAGTTTCGCGATGCGGTTCTTCACGTCCTGCGGGGTGGTGCCGATCGGGCATTCCGCGGGCTTCGACGTGCAGTCCTCGGCAAAGTTGTCCAGCGCGAGCTGGAAGCCCTGGGCCTGTCCGAGCGAGCTCTGTTCGGGGTTCTGCGTGGGGTCGACGACGGCGTCGAGCACGGCCCGGCCGACGTTCTTGGGGAACAGGTGGGCGTACACACCGCCGAGTTCGGTGCCGTAGGAGATGCCGAAGTAGTGCAGTTTGTCGTCGCCGAGGACCTGGCGCATCAGGTCCATGTCGCGGGCCGCGTCGGTGGTGGCCACGTGCGGCAGGACCTTCTTGGAGTTCTTCTCGCAGGCCGCGTTGAACTGCTTGGTGCGGTCCAGGAGCCGGGTGCGCTCGGCGCTGTTGTCCGGGGTGGCGTCCTGCTGGAAGTACGTGTCGAGCTGGGAGTCGCTCTCGCACTTCACCGGCGCGCTGCGGCCGACCCCGCGCGGGTCGAAGCTGACCAGGTCGTAGCGGGTGCGCAGGGCGGCGTAGTCCGAGGCGAACGCGGGCAGCGTGCTGACGCCGCTGCCGCCGGGGCCGCCGAAGTTGAACACGAGCGAGCCGATCCGCCGGTGCGCGGGGCCGCTGGCCTTGGCGCGGATCAGGGCGATGCCGATGGTGTCGCCCTTCGGGTTGCTCCAGTCCAAGGGCGCCTTCATGGTGGCGCACTGCCATGTGCCGCCGTTCGGCAGCGGAGACGGGGCGCTGCCGCCGCCCTCGGCCTCCGACGGAGCCGGGCAGTTCTTCCAGTCCAGCTTCTGCGCCGCGAGGCCGCCGTCCTTGACGCCGTCGCCGCACCCGGCCAACGGGGTGCAGAGCAACAGGGCAACGGTGGCCAGGGCAGCGGCGCGCAGCCGGGAGGGGTTCGCCATGTTCCCATCCTGGAGGCGTGCACGCCGGGGCGCGCGGGGCGCGAGCCGTACGAGGTACGGGCGCCCGGTGCCGTCGTAGGGCTCCCTACAGGGCTCCCTTGCGGGTGAGCTGGTTGAAGGCCAGCCAACCCGGCAGCACGGGCAGCCACAGCGTCAGCAGGCGGTACAGCAGGACGGCCGGGGCGGCGACCTCCTTGGGCAGGCCGACGGCGATCAGGCCGACCGTCAGGGTCGCCTCCACGGCGCCCACGCCGCCCGGGGTGGGCGCCGCGGACCCGAGCGCGTTGCCGGCGAGGAAGACCACGGCGACGCTGGCGATGCTGAGCGAGGCCGAGCCGTCGCCGAACGCCCGGATGGAGGCGTCCAGGCACATCACGAAGCAGAACGTCAGCAGCAGGATGCCGCCGATACCGGTGATCAGCTTCTGGGGTCGCTGCAGCACATCGAGCATGCGGGGCACGACACCGGCGAACAGTGACCGCACACGCGTGACGACGAATTTCCGCAGGAACGGCACCGAGGTCACCACGAGCACCAGCACCGCGACCGTCAGCAGACCCGCGATGACCGTCCGGGACGGCGACAGGGACGGCGTTTTCTCGGTGCCGGTGAGATAGCCGAAGGACAGCAGCATCAGGATGTGGAAGCCGAGCCCGGCCAGCTGCGAGGCGCCCACGCTCGCCACCGCGAGCCCCGGCCTGACCCCCGCACGCTGCAGATACCGCGTGTTGAGGGCCACACCGCCGACCGCGGCCGGTGCCACGATCTTCACGAAGGAGCCGGCCACCTGGGCCCCCACGGCCCGCAGGAACGGCACCCGCTCCGGCACGAACCCCAGGAGCTGCATCGCCGCCGCGACATAGCTGAGCGCCGAGAACAGCACGGCGGCGACGACCCAGCCCCACTGGGCGTTGGCCACGAGCGGCCCGAACTCGATGTGTGTGAGCTGCGTCAGCAGGAAGTACGCGCCGATCGCACCGGCGATGAAACTGATCAGCGTGCGCGGCCGCACCCGCTCCAGCCGGGCCGGCTCCACCGGCGCCTGCGGCCTGATCCGCAGCACCTCATGGCGGATCTGGGTGAGCAGATCCTCCTCGCGCGCCTCCTCCAGAGCCTCGTCGACGGCACGCTTCTCGGCCCGCGCCTGGGCGCGTACGGCCTTCTTGGCGGCCTTCCCCAGGGCCTGCGTGCCCTCGCCCTCCGCTCCGGCTGCCTCCGGACGCGCCTGCTTGGCCTGCCGGGACGCCTCCAGCACCGCCTCGCGCTCGCGCTGGGCCTGTTCCCGGGCCAGTTTGCGCAGCGTCGCGCGCGTGGAGCGGGTCAGGGCGATCGGCTGGAGCAGCGGCAGGCAGTCGGCGACCGCGTCGGGCCCGAGCACCCGGACCGCCGAGGCCACCGCACGTTCGGCGCCCACCCGCAGGCCGAGCGTCGTGACCAGCTGGGCCACGTCCATGCGCAGCAGCAGCTCGCCGGCCGCGATCTCACCGCCGCGCAGTTCGGTCAGGATCACCCTGCCGGAACGATCCACCAGAATCGCGTCACCCGCGAGTCTGCGGTGTGCGATGCGCCGCGACTGCAGCGCCTGCGCCTGGTGCCAGGTGTTGCGCAGCAGCTCGTCGGTGATCTCCTCGTCGGCCAGCGAGTCGAGCGTGCGCCCGCCGGTGTGCTCGTAGACGAGCATGACGGCGTCCGGACCGAGTTCGGCGGTGGCGATCAGCTTGGGTGCGTTGGCGCCCGCCGCGATCGCCGCGTACGCCAGCAGCGCCTCCTGCTCCAGCGCCTGGCGCAGCGACTGGAGGCTGGAGCGGGTGGCGAAGCCGCGCAGGGTGAGATTGCGCCACGCGCGGTAGAAGAAGCCCTGGGCCTGCTGTTCCCGGTCCACGACCGTGACGTCCAGCGGCGGGCCGTCCTCCAGGGTGACGAAGTAGCGTCGGCCGCGGTCGCCGTTCTCCGTCTCCACGGCCTCCTCGCGGGCCGCGCTGACGGGGTGGAAGCCGACGTGCCTGAGGCCCGCCATCAGGGTCTGCCCGGTGGGGCGGACGTTGGGGGAGCCGACCGCGTACAGCGTGCCGTAGGCGATGGTCCAGCCGATCAGCACCGTCAGGATGATCGAGAAGGGGGTCGTGTAGCCGGTGACCAGCATCGAGAACGCGTCGAGCAGCAGCACGATCCACAGCACCGCGCGCCATCTGGGTCTGCGGGACATGCCGACGGCCGTCATGTAGGCGATGACGGGTGCCAGATAGCCGTGCACGGGATCGGTCAGGGCGTGGATGTCGCCCGGGGACGGCTGGGTGAGCGCCTCCTGGAGCGAGTCCGGTGCGGCCCGCGCGACCCAAAGGTCTGTGGCGAGGGTCACCCCGTGGGCCAGGACCGCCGCGAGGACACCGTCGGCGATGCGCAGCCCGTCGCGTTTGATCAGCCGCTCGATCGCGAAGGCGACCGGCACCAGCAGGATCGCGATGCTGGAGGCCAGACCCGCGATCTTGATGAGCAGGTCGGGGGCCTGGCCGGTGCCCTTGTTGATGTCCTGCTCGAAGCCCGAGGTGGTGCCGTGCGCGAATGCGGCGATCGCGAGCAGCACCACGATGGCGAGCACGCCCACCATGAGCCGCATGAGGTCGGACGGACGGTGCACGCGCGCGGGGAGCAGCGGTTCGTCGCCCTCCACGGCCTCGGCGTGCGAATCGTCGCCGGCGCCCGGACCGTGGCCGTGAGAGGTGTTCTCCGGAACGTGCGCTCCCTTGGTGCTGTCGTCTGCGTCGGCCGCGCTGTTCTCACGCGTCTCACACGCGCGTGTGCCGTCGTCCCCCGCGCCTCCGGCGGTGTCGGGGCGCGCGGCGGCGTCAGGGGTGCCCGCCGCGTCTTCGGGGTGCACGCCCTGCTGCTTCATGCTCTCTTCTTGGTCTCGTATCACCAGTCACCGCCCGCACGATGGTGGCATGCCCCACCGGCACACGCGGGCATCAGGGTGCGGATGCGCGGGCGCACAGTCTGCCGGAAGCGCCGTCCGGGGGCGAGAGGGCCGCTCCTCACGGTCCGCGCCGCGTTGTCGGTGGGGTGCGGCAGGATGGGGCGAATGAGCGAGCAGAGCCGTGCCGAGGACACCCCCGAGGAGTACGCGGACGCGCTGCCCGAGTACGCCGAGCGGGTGCTCGAGGTCGCCGAGCGGATCCCGCCGGGCCGGGTCATGACGTACGGCGATGTCGCCGAGTGGCTCGAGGAAGGGGGGCCGCGGCAGGTCGGCCGGGTGATGTCGCTGTACGGAGGCGCCGTCCCGTGGTGGCGCGTCGTACGCGCCGACGGGGTGCTGCTGCCCGGCCACGAACTGCGCGCGCTGGACCACTACCGCGCGGAGGGCACCCCGCTGAAGGAGGCGGCCAGGAGCGCCGAGGGGCATCTGCCGCGGATCGACATGCGGCGGGCCCGATGGGACGGCGGGGCGGGCGCGGTGGCTCACACCTGACAGCTTCCGCCATCCGATGCCCTCGGGGAGAGCCCGTGGCACGAATGGGTGACCTGGGGGACATCCGTGGCATGACGTACGTTCGTGGGTGGTGGGGCGCAAGTGGCACGAGCGCCGCGAGGGAAGAAGCGGAAGCCCTGCTTCCGTCCGGAGCGGCGGCGTAGCGTCGGCTGCACGCGTCCCCCTCACCCCGCGGCCACCGCCTCGCGCCCGTGACCGCCCGCCCACCAGCACGAACACCAGGACCGGCCAATCACGTGAGCTCCTCTTCCTCCACCAGGCGCCTGTCGCACCCTCCGGTGCGGCAGGGGGGCCGTGGCGCTTACCGACTGGTCCGTACCCCGCCGGCTGCCGTCGACCCCCCTCGTCTGGACGCGGCACAGCGTGCCGTGGTTGACCACCGCAGCGGACCCCTGCTCGTCCTCGCCGGTCCCGGCACCGGCAAGACCACCACCCTCGTCGAGTCCGTGGCCGCGCGGATCGCCCGCGGCGCCGACCCCGAACGCATCCTGGTGCTGACGTTCAGCCGTAAGGCCGCCGTCGACCTGCGCGACCGCATGGCCCTGCGCATCGGCGCCGCCCGCGCACCGCGCGCGACGACGTTCCACTCGTACTGCTACGCACTGGTGCGCGCCCACCAGGACAGCGGCCTGTTCACCGACCCGCTGCGACTGCTCTCCGGCCCGGAACAGGACGTCACCGTCCGCGAGCTGCTCGCCGGGCAGCCCGAATTGCAGCGGCTCGGACTGGCGCACGTGCGCTGGCCCGACGAACTGCGCGCCTGCCTGACCACACGGGGCTTCGCCGACGAGGTCCGCGCGGTCCTCGCCCGCAGCCGTGAGCTGGGCCTCGGTCCCGACGCACTGGACGCCTTCGCGCGCCGTATCGGCCGCCCCGACTGGCGCGCCGCGGCCGCGTTCCTCGCCGAGTACCTGGACGTGCTCGACATGCAGGGCGTGATCGACTACGCGGAACTGGTCCACCGCGCGGTCCTGCTCGCCCACCGCCCCGAGACCGCCGCACGGCTCGCCGCCCAGTACGACGCCGTGTACGTCGACGAGTACCAGGACACCGACCCCGCCCAGGTGCGGCTTCTGCACGCGCTGGCCGACGGCCGCACGCTGCTTGCCTTCGGCGACCCCGACCAGTCGATCTACGCCTTCCGGGGCGCGGACGTGAACGGCATCCTCGACTTCCCGGCGGCCTTCCCGCGCGCGGACGGCCGCCCCGCCCCCGTCGAGGTGCTGCGCACCTCCCGCCGCTGTGGCGCCGCCCTGCTCGCCGCCACCCGGCTGATCACCCAGCGCATGCCGTTGCCCCGGCTGCCCGCCGACAAGGTCCGCGCCCACCGGGAGCCGGCCGCGGTACGGGACGGGGGCCGCGTCGAGGTCTACACATACCCGACAGCAGGTACGGAACTGGACAACATCGCGGACATCCTGCGCCGCGCGCACCTGGAGGACGGCACCGCCTGGAGCGACATGGCCGTCCTGGTCCGGGCCGGCTCCCGCACCTTGCCCACCCTCCGCCGCGCCCTCACCGCGGCCGGCGTCCCGCTGGACATCGACGGCGACGACCTGCCTCTTCGCCACGAGCCGGCGGTGGCCCCGCTGCTGACGGCCCTGCGCGCGGTGGCCACGGCGGAGGCACACGGCCGAGAGGAGGACGCCACCGCACTCGGCCCGAAGAGCCCACCGGCCCCCGACGAAGTCCGAGAAGACACTCCTGACATCCCCTGGCTCGACACCGAGACCGCGCTCACCCTGCTCGCCTCACCCCTCGCCGGCATGGACCCGGCCGACCTGCGCCGCCTCGGCCGTGCCCTGCGCGAGGAGGAGCGGGCGGCCGGCAACCCGCTGCCGCCCCCCTCCGACGTACTGCTCGCGCGGGCGCTCGCCGAACCCGAGCGCCTGGCCGTGCACGACCCGGCGTACGCGCGCGGGGCGCAGCGCCTCGGCGCGCTGCTCCGCAAGGCCCGTGAACGGCTCGCAAGCGGCGGCACGGCCGAGGAGACGCTGTGGGACCTGTGGGAGGGCACTCCGTGGCCCGCGCGCCTGGAGCGGGCCGCCCGGCGCGGCGGCGCGGCCGGCCGCAACGCCGACCGGGACCTGGACGCCGTGTGCGCGCTGTTCGCCACCGCCGCGCGCGCGGAGGAGCGCACCGGAGGCCGGGGCGCGCTGAACTTCCTGGAGGAGACCGAGGCCGAGGACATCGCTGCCGACACGCTCACGCGCCGCGCGGTACGCCCCGACGCCGTACGCCTGATGACCGCGCACCGCGCCAAGGGCCTGCAGTGGCGGCTGGTCGTCGTCGCCGGTGTCCAGGAAGGCCTGTGGCCCGACCTGCGCCGCCGCGGCTCCCTCCTGGAAGCCGACCGCATCGGCCGCGACGGACTCGCCGAACCGCTCACCCCGGGCGCACTGCTCGCCGAGGAGCGCAGGCTGTTCTACGTGGCCGCCACGCGTGCGCGTGACCGCCTCGTCGTCACCGCGGTGAAGGCACCGGCCGACGACGGCGACCAGCCGTCCCGCTTCCTGACCGAGCTCGGCGTGGAGCCGAAGGACGTCACCGGCCGCCCCCGCCGTCCGCTGTCCGTGGCCGCGCTCGTCGCCGAGCTGCGCGCCACCACGGTCGACCCGCGCGTGTCCGCCGTCCTGCGGGAGGCCGCCGCGCGCCGCCTGGCCCGGCTCGCCGCCCTCGCCGACGAGGACGGCCGCCCGCTGGTGCCGTCCGCGCACCCCTACCGCTGGTGGGGCATGTACGACCCGACGGAGAGCAAGGTGCCGCTGCGCCACCGCGACCGGCCCGTCGTGCTCTCCGGCAGCGCCCTGGACCAGCTCGCGAACACCTGCGCCCTCCAGTGGTTCCTGGGCCGCGAGGTGAAGGCCGACGCCCCGGCCACCACCGCACAGGGCTTCGGCAACGTCGTCCACGTCCTCGCCGACGAGGTCGCCTCCGGCCGTACCCCGGCCGACCTCGACGTCCTCATGGAACGCCTGGACTCGGTGTGGAACGCGCTCGCCTTTGACGCGCCCTGGAAGTCGCAGCAGGAGAAGGACAACGCGCGCGTGGCGCTCGAACGCTTCCTGAACTGGCATGTGCTGGATCGCACCGGGCGCACCCCGGTGGCGAGTGAGCAGGACTTCGACGTCACCCTCGAAGCGGGCGACTACCAGGTCCGCATCCGCGGCCAGATGGACCGTGTGGAGACGGACACCGAGGGCCGCGCCTACGTGGTCGACTTCAAGACCGGCAAGCAGGCGCCCAGCGCCGCCGAGGTGGCCCGCCACCCTCAGCTCGCCGTCTACCAGCTCGCCGTCCACGAAGGCGCCGTCGACGAGGTCTTCGACGGCGTACGTCCCGAACCCGGCGGCGCGGAACTGGTGCACCTCAGGCAGGGCGCCGCCAAGCGCGACGGAGGCGACGGCCTGCCCAAGACGCAGGGCCAGGAGCCGCTGTCGGGGCAGTGGGTCGGCGATCTGCTGGCCGCGGCCGCCGGCAAGGTCCTGGACGAGCGGTTCGCGCCGAACACCGGCCAGCACTGCACGCACTGCGCCTTCCGCGCATCGTGCAGCGCGCGGCCCGAGGGGCGGCACGTGGTCGAGTGAGCCACCGGGAGGTGCCGGAGTTCACCGGAAAGGGGCCGGAGTCCACCGGGAGATGCCGGAGTGACGCACGGCACCACAGGAGCTGACCTGCGCTTCTTCCTCCCCGGACGGCCGATCCGGGCTCGACTGTCAGTGTCCGCCGCTAGCCTTTTCCGACATGCCCGCCCGTATCAGCGACCCCGAGCAGCTCAAAGAGCTCCTCGGCATCCCGTTCACCCCGGAGCAGACGGCCTGCATCACCGCGCCGCCCGCCCCGCAGGTGATCGTGGCCGGAGCCGGGTCGGGCAAGACCACCGTGATGGCCGCCCGCGTGGTCTGGCTGGTCGGCACCGGCCAGGTCGCCCCTGAACAGGTCCTCGGCCTGACCTTCACCAACAAGGCCGCCGGCGAGCTGGCCGAACGCGTCCGCAAGGCACTGATCAGGGCCGGCGTCACCGACCCCGATGTCGTCGACCCCGACAACCCGCCCGGTGAACCGGTGATCTCCACCTACCACGCCTTCGCCGGCCGCCTCCTCACCGACCACGGCCTGCGCCTCGGCCTGGAGCCCACCTCCCGGCTGCTCGCGGACGCCACCCGCTACCAGCTCGCCGCGCGCGTGCTGCGCGAGGCTCCCGGCCCCTACCCCGCGCTGACCCGCTCCTTCGCCGACCTCGTCAGCGACCTGCTCACCCTCGACTCCGAACTCGCCGAACACCTCGTCGACCCCGAGGAACTGCGCTCCTGGGACGCGGACCTGCTGCGCACCCTCCAGAACGCCAAGCTCACCAACGCCGACCTGCGCAAAATCCCCGAGACGGCCGCCGCCCGCCGCGAACTCGCCGACCTCGTCCGCCGCTACCGGACGGCCAAACGCGAACGCGACCTGCTCGACTTCGGCGACCAGATCGCCCTGTCGGCCCGCCTCGCCCGCATCCCCGAGGTGGGCCGGCTGCTGCGCGAGGAGTTCCACGTGGTGCTCCTGGACGAGTACCAGGACACCTCCGTGGCCCAACGCGTCCTGCTGGCAGGCCTGTTCGGTGACGGCACGGGCCATCCCGTGACCGCGGTCGGCGACCCCTGCCAGGCCATCTACGGCTGGCGCGGCGCCTCCGTCGCCAACCTGGACGACTTCCCCGCGCACTTCGCGCACGCCGACGGCCGCCCCGCCACCCGGCAGGCCCTCAGCGAGAACCGCCGCAGCGGCGGCCGCCTCCTCGACCTAGCCAACGGGCTCGCCGAGCCGCTGCGCGCCATGCACGCGGGCGTGGAGGCCCTGCGCGCGGCCCCCGGCGCCGAGCACGACGGCGTGGTCCGCTGCGCACTGCTGCCCACCCACGCCGAGGAGATCGACTGGATCGCCGGCTCGATCGCCCACCTCGTGCACACCGGCACCGCCCCCGGCGAAATCGCCGTACTGTGCCGCACGGCGACCGACTTCGCCGAGATCCAGGGCGCCCTCGTCGCGCGGGACGTCCCCGTCGAGGTGGTCGGCCTGTCCGGCCTGCTGCATCTGCCCGAGGTCGCCGACCTCGTGGCCGTCTGCGAGGTTCTGCAGGACCCCGGCGCCAACGCCTCCCTGGTGCGCCTGCTGACCGGCCCGCGCTGGCGCATCGGCCCCCGCGACCTCGCCCTGCTGGGCCGCCGCGCCCGCCTGCTGGTCGCCCACGCGCGCGTGGACGACGGCGACGACCCCGACCGCCGCCTCGCCGCCGCCGTCGAAGGGGTCGACCCGGCCGAGGTGATATCGCTCGCGGACGCCCTCGACACGTTCCTCGAAGCGCCCATGGACGCTGAGGCCGATGACGTCGGGCTGCCGTTCTCGCCGGACGCGCGCGTGCGCTTCGCGCGTCTGGCCGCCGAACTGCGCGAGCTGCGCCGCTCGCTGTCCGACCCGCTGATGGACGTCCTGCACCGCGTGCTCGCCGTCACCGGCCTGGAGGTGGAACTGTCGGCATCCCCGCACGCCCTGGCGGCCCGCCGCCGCGAGACCCTGTCCAACTTCCTGGACGTCGCCGCGTCCTTCGCGGCGAGCGACGGCGAGGCCACTCTGCTCGCCTTCCTCGGCTTCCTGCGCACCGCCGCCCAGTACGAGAAGGGCCTCGACAACGCCCTGCCCGGCGGTGAGAACACCGTCAAGGTGCTCACCGCCCACAAGTCCAAGGGCCTGGAGTGGGACGTCGTTGCCGTCCCCGGACTGGTCAAGGGCACCTTCCCCAGTGCACAGGGCCGCGAGAAGTGGACGGCGCAGGCCAAGGTGGTGCCGCACGCACTGCGCGGCGACACCGACACCCTGCCCGACGTCGACAGCTGGGACGCGCGCGGGCTGAAGGCCTTCCACGAGTCCATGAAGGACCACCAGCACACCGAGGAGCTCCGCCTCGGCTACGTCACCTTCACCCGCCCCCGCTCCCTCCTGCTCGGTTCCGGCCACTGGTGGGGCCCCAGCCAGAAGAAGCCACGCGGCCCCTCCGACTTCCTCCAGGCCCTGCACGACCACTGCGCCGCCGGACACGGCGAGATCGAGGCCTGGGCCGAGGAGCCCGCCGAGGACGCGGAGAATCCCGCCCTGCACACGGCCGGCGCCGATCAGGTGTGGCCGCTCCCGCTGGACGCCGCCGCCCTGGCCCGCCGCCGCGCGGCCGCCGAGATCGTCCTCGCCCACCTGGACGCCCTCGCGGCCCAGGACGCCACCCACCCGCAGGCGGCCCACGACCCCGCCGCCCTCGACGACCCCGACTGGCCGTCGCCCCCGGACGACGACCCCTACGGCGAGGAGCCGTACGACGAGCACGAAGGGGACGTCCCGTACGACGATGGCTTCCCGTACGAGGAGCACGACGAGTTCGACGAGGGCATGCCGTACAGCGAGCGCGGCGCGGACTTCCCCCACGAGGAGGACACCTTCGGCGCCGCGGCCGCCTTCGGCGAGGAGGAAGCGCCGTACGACGCGACCGCCCCCGGCCCGGACGACCCCGCCGACCGGTACGCCTGGAACACCGACCGGTACGCCCGGAGCGCCGGCCGGCCCACGGTCCCGCACCAGGCACCCGCCCCGCCGCACCGCCCCCGCCCCGCCGAGCCGCTGCCCCACCCCGACCTCACCCCGGAGGAGGCCCGCACCATCGCCTCCTGGGACCGGGACCTGGACGCGCTCACCGGCGAGCTGCTGCGCGCCCGCCGGACCGTCACCGACGTCCCGCTGCCCGCCACGCTCACCGCCTCCCAGCTGCTGCGCCTGGCAGAGGACCCGGACGGGCTCGCGCAGGAACTCGCGCGCCCCATGCCACGCCCTCCGCAACCGGCCGCGCGCCGGGGCATCCGGTTCCACGCCTGGGTAGAAGCCCGCTTCGAGGAACTGACGCTGCCCCTGCTGGAACCCGACGAGCTGCCCGGCAGCGACGCCGAGATCGCCGACGAACAGGACCTGGAAGCCCTGAAAGCGGCCTTCGAACGCACCGAGTACGCCCGGCGCACCCCCTACCGGGTCGAGGCTCCCTTCCAGCTCACCCTCGCCGGCCACGTCGTACGAGGCCGCATCGACGCGGTCTACAAGCACGGCGACGGTGACGGGGCGACGTACGAGATCGTCGACTGGAAGACCAGCCGCACCCGCACCGCCGACCCGCTCCAGCTCGCCGTGTACCGGCTGGCCTGGGCCGAGCAGCAGGGCGTGCCGCCCGAGTCGGTCACGGCCGCCTTCCTGTACGTGCGCACCGGCGAGGTCGTACAGCCGCCGGACCTGCCGGACCGGGCCGCCCTGGAGCGGCTCCTCGCGGAAGACTCCGAAACGGCACACCAGGCAACCTGAGTGTGACGAACCGCCCGCCGAGGATGTCGGGGCGGGCCGATAGGCTCGTGAGCATGAGCCAGACCCCGGACAGCGCCGTCCGCACGTACATCGAGCAGCACCGCGCCACCTTCCTCGACGACCTCGCGGCATGGCTGCGCATCCCCTCCGTGTCGGCCCAGCCCGACCACGCGCCCGACGTACGGCGCAGCGCCGACTGGCTCGCCGCCAAGCTCAAGGAGACCGGCTTCCCGACCGCCGAGGTCTGGCAGACCCCCGGCGCCCCGGCCGTCTTCGCCGAGTGGCCCTCCGGTGACCCCGAGGCGCCCACCGTCCTCGTCTACGGCCACCACGACGTGCAGCCCGCCGCCCGCGAGGACGGCTGGGACAGCGACCCCTTCGAGCCGGTCGTCCGTGGAAACCGCCTCTACGCCCGCGGGGCGGCCGACGACAAGGGCCAGGTGTTCTTCCACACACTCGGCGTCCGCGCCCACCTCGCCGCCACCGGCCGCACCGCCCCGGCGGTCAACCTGAAGCTGCTGATCGAGGGCGAGGAGGAGTCCGGCTCCCCGCACTTCCGGGCCCTGGTCGAGGAGCACGCGGGACGGCTCGCCGCCGACGCCGTGATCGTCTCCGACACCGGCATGTGGGCCGAGGACACCCCGACCGTGTGCACCGGCATGCGCGGCCTCGCCGAGTGCGAGATCCGGTTGTACGGCCCCGACCAGGACATCCACTCCGGCTCCTTCGGCGGCGCCGTACCCAACCCGGCCACCGTCGCCGCCCGTCTGGTCGCCGCCCTGCACGACGAGCACGCGCGCGTGGCGATCCCCGGCTTCTACGACGGCATCGTGGAGCTGACCGACCGCGAGCGCGAACTCTTCGCCGAGCTGCCCTTCGACGAGGAGCGCTGGCTGGACACCGCCAAGTCCCGCGCCACCCACGGCGAGGCCGGCTACAGCACCCTCGAACGCATCTGGGCCCGCCCGACCGCCGAGGTCAACGGCATCGGCGGCGGCTACCAGGGCCCCGGCAGCAAGACGATCATCCCGTCCTCGGCCATGGTGAAGCTGTCCTTCAGGCTGGTCGCCGGCCAGGACGTCGACCACCTCGAGAAGGCCGTCCGCGCCTGGGCCGAAACGCAGGTGCCCGCCGGGATCCGGTACGAGATCGTCTTCGGCTCGGCCACGCGCCCGTGCCTGACCCCGCTCGACCACCCCGCGCTGCAGTCCGTGGTCCGCGCCATGGGCCGCGCCTTCGAGAAGCCGGTCCGCTTCACCCGCGAGGGCGGCTCCGGACCCGCCGCCGACCTGCAGGAGGTCCTCGGCGCTCCCGTGCTCTTCCTGGGCATCTCCGTCCCCTCCGACGGCTGGCACGCCCCGAACGAAAAGGTCGAGCTGGACCTCCTCCTCAAGGGCGTCGAGACCAGCGCCTACCTGTGGGGTGACCTGGCCGAGCACTGGCGTCCCACGCCCTGACCGGCCGGTGCCGTACGGGAGGGCATCGCGCGCGGGGCACACTGGAAGAACCGCCCGCCCGTCCCACCCACGTCCGGCCCGGTGCCCTCCCGCCCACGTCCCGCCGAACCGCCCGCCGAACGAACCGCTGCACTGGGGGAGTTGGAAGCACCCGTGACCACCTGGACCGACGACACAGCCGATCGACCCATCTCGCTGACCGCACCGAGCGGCATCGACCGCGCCGCCCACCACCGGCTCGACGAGGCCTGGCTCGCGGCGGCGTGGAGCCACCCCACGACCCGCTGCTTCGTGGTCTCCGGCGGCCAGGTGCTCATCGACGAGACCCCGGACGGCCGGACCGAGCTCGTCATGACGCCCTCCTTCGAGGCCCCGCTCACCGAGGCACACCGTTACTTCCTCGGCATCGACGAGGACGGCGTCAGCTACTTCGCGCTCCAGAAGGACGCGCTGCCCGGCCGTATCGACCAGTCCGCACGCCCCGCCGGGCTGCGGGAGGCCGGGCTGCTTCTCTCGCCGCGCGACACCGGGCTGATGGTGCACGCGGTCGGTCTGGAGAACTGGCAGCGCACCCACCGCTTCTGTTCCCGCTGTGGCGAGCGCACGGTCATCGCCGCCGCCGGTCACATCCGCCGCTGCCCGGCCTGCGGCGCCGAGCACTACCCGCGCACCGACCCGGCCGTGATCATGGCCGTGACCGACGCGGACGACCGCATTCTGCTCGGCCGCCAGGTCCACTGGCCCGAGGGCCGCTTCTCCACGCTCGCCGGATTCGTCGAACCCGGCGAGTCCATCGAGCAGGCGGTGCGCCGCGAGGTGTCCGAGGAGGTCGGCATCACCGTCGGCCCCGTGGAGTACGTGGCCAGCCAGCCCTGGCCCTTCCCGTCCAGCCTGATGCTCGGCTTCATGGCCCGCGCCACCTCGACCGAGATCGACGTCGACGGCGACGAGATCCACGAGGCCCGCTGGTTCTCCCGCGAGGAACTGCACGACGCCTTCGAGTCCGGCGAGGTGTTGCCGCCCTACGGGATCTCCATCGCGGCCCGCCTGATCGAGATGTGGTACGGCAAGCCGCTGCCGACCCGCAGCTTCGTCTGAGACCCAGCGCTTCTTCCCAGACACAGCAGGGCGGCCACCGATCTCTCGGGGGCCGCCCTGTTGCGGTCACCGCGGAAACCCGCGGAGCGTCACGCGGCGAGCTTCTGCTTCACCTGGGCGAGCGACGGGTTCGTCAGCGTCGTGCCGTCCCCGAAGAGCACGGTCGGCACCGTCTGGTTTCCGCCATTCGCCTTCTCCACGAAAGCGGCGGACTCGGGGTCCTGCTCGATGTTGATCTCGGTGTAGGCGATGCCCTCCCGGTCCAGCTGGCTCTTCAGCCGCCGGCAGTAGCCGCACCAAGTCGTGCTGTACATCGTCACAGTGCCCTGCATGTCTCTCGCGCTCCTCAGGCAGCTCGGAAAATCGTCCAGGGGAAGAACGTACGCGAGCCACCGGCCATTCCCACCCGGGGTATCCGTCCGGTGTGCCACCCGTGGAGTCCGCCCGAGGCCGGCCCGCCCGGGGCCTTCGCGCGAGAGTATCCACAGGCCGCTGTGACACCTGCCGCATTCGTACGACTATCTGCGCCCGCCTGTGGACAACCGGCACGGCAGTCCCAGGCGACCTGGCAGCATGGCGGTGTGACAGCAGCAACGCACTCCACCCTTTTCCCGCAGACACCGGACTCGGCCGACGCGGTGCTCGAAGGGCTCGATCCCGAGCAGCGCGCGGTGGCCACCGCCCTGCACGGCCCGGTGTGCGTCCTTGCCGGAGCGGGCACGGGCAAGACACGGGCGATCACGCACCGCATCGCCTACGGCGTACGCGCCGGCATCCTCCAGCCCTCCAGCGTGCTAGCCGTCACCTTCACCAACCGCGCCGCCGGAGAGATGCGCGGCCGGCTCCGCCAGCTCGGCGCCCACGGCGTCCAGGCCCGCACCTTCCACTCCGCCGCCCTCCGTCAGCTCCAGTACTTCTGGCCGAAAGCGATCGGTGGCGGCATGCCCCGGCTCGTCGACCGCAAGATCCAGCTCGTCGCCGACGCGGCCGCAAGCCTGGGCACCCGGCTCGACCGGGGCGAGCTGCGGGACGTCACCGCCGAGATCGAATGGTCCAAGGTCACCCAGACCATCCCCGCCGACTACCCGTACGCGGCCGCGAAGGCCGGCCGCGACACCCCCCGCGATCCCACCGAGATCGCCCACCTCTACGCCGCCTACGAAGACCTCAAGCGCGACCGCGCCGTGATCGACTTCGAGGACGTCCTGCTGCTGACCGTCGCCATCCTCCAGGATCGGCACGACATCGCCGAACAGGTCCGCGCCCAGTACCAGCACTTCGTCGTCGACGAGTACCAGGACGTCAGCCCGCTGCAGCAGCGACTGCTGGAGCTCTGGCTCGGCGAGCGCGACACCCTGTGCGTCGTCGGCGACGCCAGCCAGACCATCTACTCGTTCACGGGAGCAACACCCGACCACCTCCTCGACTTCCGTACCCGGCACCCCGGCGCCACCGTCGTCAAACTCGTCCGCGACTACCGCTCCACCCCCCAGGTGGTCCACCTCGCCAACGGCCTCCTCGCCCAGGCCCGCGGCCGCGCCGCCGACCACCGGCTGGAACTGGTCTCCCAGCGGGCCCCCGGCCCCGAGCCCGTCTACACCGAGTACACCGACGAGCCGGCCGAGGCCGAAGGCGCCGCCCGCCGCATCCGCGAGCTGATCGACGCGGGCGTCCCGGCCGCCGAGATCGCCGTCCTGTTCCGTACGAACGCCCAGTCCGAGACCTACGAGCAGGCCCTCGCCGACGTCGGCGTCCCCTACCAGCTGCGCGGCGCCGAGCGCTTCTTCGACCGGCCCGAGGTGCGCAAGGCCGGCATCGCCCTGCGCGGCGCGGCCCGCTTCGGCGGCAACGACTCCCTGCTGGACGACGCCGTCGACCTGCCCTCACAGGTGCGCGCCGTCCTGTCCGGAGAGGGCTGGACCACCGAGCCCCCGGCCGGCTCCGGCGCCGTCAGAGAGCGCTGGGAGTCCCTCGCCGCCCTGGTCAGCCTCGCCCACGACCTCGCCGCAGCCAGACCCGGCGCCACCCTCGGCGACTTCGTGACGGAACTCGACGAGCGGGCGGGCGCCCAGCACGCCCCCACCGTCCAGGGCGTCACCCTCGCCTCCCTGCATGCCGCCAAGGGCCTGGAGTGGGACGTCGTCTTCCTGGTCGGCATCGCCGAGGGCATGCTGCCGATCACGTACGCCAAGACCGACGAGCAGATCGAGGAGGAACGCCGGCTGCTCTACGTCGGCGTCACCCGAGCGCGGGAACGGCTCCATCTTTCCTGGGCGCTGTCCCGGTCACCCGGCACCCGCCCCAACCGCAGACCCAGCCACTTCCTGGACGGACTGCGCCCAGGCACCACATCGACCGTCGGCCACAGCGGCGCCACCGTCACCGGAGGCATCGAGCGCGGGACCACCACCGGCACCATCGCCGCGCCCCGGCGTACCCAGCGCACCCCCGCCCGCTGCCGGGTCTGCGGCCGCACGCTCACCGAGGCGGGCGAGATGAAGCTGATGCGCTGTGAGGACTGCCCCTCGGACATGGACGAAGCGCTCTACGAACGGCTGCGGGAATGGCGGGCCGTCCAGGCCGAACGCAGCGGACAGCCGGACTTCTGCGTCTTCACCGACCGCACCCTGATGGCCATCGCCGAGGCACGGCCCGAGAGTCCCGCCGAACTCTCCCGCATCCCCGGTGTCCTCAGCCGCAAGCTGCGCAGCTACGGAACCGACGTTCTGGCCATCTGCGCAGGCCACGAGGCCGGAGAAGGCGACGAGGACGACTGATACGAACTCGTCGAAAAAATAGTTTGCGCATGCCCCGGCAATCCCCATAGGTTCTAGGCACGGAAGCAGCGGCCTTCTCGAAGGGCCCTGCTCCGTGATGTACTTGCATATCCGAACGGACTGGTTCACCCCAGTCCCATGAGACGCCGAGAGGAGGCGAGTCCAGTGATCAGCATCAACAGCAGCACCACCGGCACGGCCAAACTGACCGATCGCTCGACCGCCTCCCTGTGCATGCTCGGCGCCTCCCACCAGGGCACCGGTCTGTCCGGCATTCGTGCCGACCGTCCGGCGTCCTCCCACGCTCCCGCGGGCCTTCCCGTCCGTGAGCGCAATGAGCGACCGACCAAGGCACTGGAAGCGGTAGCGGCACAGGCACAGGCCTATGCCTTTGCGGCGGCCGGTGCCGGATTCCGGAAGCAGACGACGCAGCACCACCTGATGTGGGCCTTCCGTGGGCCAGAACCCTGGAGTGATCCAGCCTGATCCGATCAGGCCGGCGCCTTCAGGGCCGCGGAACCCCATCCGGGATCCGCGGCCCTTCTGTTTTCCCCGAATCGGGGACGACGGAACGAAGGGGCCTCGGGACAAGAAAAGAACCCGGTACCAAGCCGACACCCGGTCAACCGGCCGGACCGACCAGACGAGGAAGACCAACCGTGCAACTCGAAGCGCACGCCCCGTCCGTACCGCCTTCGCAAACGATCCCCCCGCCCGGCCTCACGGAGGACTCCACCTTGACCCCCCTCACCGCGCTCACCGCGCTCGACGACGCCATCGAGAACCTCGGCGTACCCGTCCCCTGCCGCTCCTACGACCCGGAGGTCTTCTTCGCCGAGTCGCCGGCGGACGTCGAGTACGCCAAGTCCCTCTGCCGCACCTGCCCGCTGATCGAGGCCTGCCTCGCCGGCGCCAAGGAGCGGCGTGAGCCCTGGGGCGTCTGGGGTGGCGAGCTGTTCGTCCAGGGTGTCGTCGTCGCCCGGAAGCGGCCGCGTGGTCGCCCGCGGAAGAACCCGGTCACGGCATGAACACCGCAGGAACGATCGACCGTCCCCTCACGCACGACCCCAAGAAGCAGGCCCCGATGAAGCCGTCCACCAGCGAGCCCGCAGGCTCCGCGACTCCAGACGTCACCACCATTGGTGCGACCGAAGCGCGCCAGAACAGGACCCGAGAGATGCAACTCATGCAAGAAGCCCTGGCTCGTGCGCATATGCACGAGCGACTCCATCACGCCGTGCGGGAACGCCAGGCCGTGCGCCTGGCGGTCGCCCAGCGGATGCAGCGCCGGGCCGAGCGAGCCTCGCGGCGCGCCCGCCGCGCGCTCGCCATGGCGGTCATGCAGTAGCGATCACACCTGCAGAAGCGGTGGCCTCCCGGCCCTGGGAGGCGAAGCCTTCTCGAGTGGGGGCCGGTCCGGCCGAACGGACCGGCCCCCGCGGTGCGTTGCGCGGCGATCCGCCGCCTGCGGAGTTATCGTCGCCAGGTGACGAGTCTTCCCGGAGAACCTGATCAGGGCGGCTCCACCCCGGAGCACCGCGTGCTCGTGTGCGCCCGCTGCGGGGCCCCCGCCGACGGCCCCCCGCCGGCCACCTGGACCTGCTCCGTGGAGAACGGCGTCCGCCAGTACTTCTGCGACATCTGCTCCAGGGAGAACCTGAGGGCGATCGAGGGGCGGCTGGACTCGTCCTGGTGGTGAGCCGCTTCTCGGGGCCCTTCCCCCCTCCCCCCACCCCCCTCCCGCCCCACTTTCAAGCAACGCCGGCCACCCGATTCCGGGCAGCCCGGATCACGCCTCCGCCGCAGGCTCCTCCTCGCACAGTTCGTCATCCGCCAGTTCGTCATCCGTCAGCTCGTCGTCCACCAGTTCGTCCTCGGGGATGTCGGGGACGAACCCCGGCAGCCACTCCTCCAGTTCCTCGCGGAGCCGTACCGTGGCGCTGAGTTGGCACAGGACGCCGATGGTGCTCAGGGTCACTCGGTGGATCAGCAGATAGGCGGGCGGCAGGTTGAGCCGCTTGCCCAGCTGGTAGGCGGGGGAACGGGGGTCGGCGATGCGGGCGGCCTGGTTGCGCATCCAGGTGCGGTTGAAGGCGAACGCCTCGACCCGGGCCGGCTCGATGATCGGCAGCAGGTAGTCGAGGACCGCGTCGGGGTCCAGCTCTATGGACTCCTTCACGAATCCTTCCTCGCAGAGGAGCTCGTAGACCGGCTCGGCCTCGCCGTCCAGCGTCATGCGGAGCGAGATGCCGATCGGTGTCGGCAGACCGCCGGGCAGCCGGTCGACCGTGCCGAAGTCCAGGACGCCCAGGCGCCAGTCGTCCTCGCCGGCCGGGCCGCCGGGCAGCAGCCGGAAGTTGCCGGGATGCGGGTCGGCGTGCAGCAGGCCGGTGCGGGCTGGGCCCGAGAAGAGGAACCGGGCCAGGAGCTGACCGGCGCGGTTGCGCTGCTCCGGGGTGCCGTCCGAGATCACCTCCGACAGCGGGATGCCATCGATCCACTCGGTCACCAGGACCTGGTCGCACTGGTGCACCACCGCCGGGACCACCACGTCCGGGTCGTCCGCGAACTCCTCCGCGTGAACGGTCTGGGCCTGTGCCTCCAGCGCGTAGTCCAGCTCCTCGGAGACGCGGTCTCTCAGCTCCGCGATCAGCGGCTTGATGTCCATGCCGGGAATCAGCGGTCCCAAGAGGCGGGCGAAACGGCTCAGTTGGCCGAGATCGGAGAGCAGGGCCTCGCCGGCGCCCGGGTACTGCACCTTGACCGCCACTTCGCGGCCGTCGTGCCACACCGCCCGGTGCACCTGGCCGATCGAGGCCGCCGCCGCGGGCTTGTCCTCGAACTCCTCGAACAGATCACGCCAGTCCGGACCGAGCCGCTGCTCGAGCACCGCGTGCACCGTGCGGGTCGGCATCGGCGGCGCCGCCTCCTGGAGCTTGGTCAGCGCGGCGCGGTAGGGACCGGCGATCTCCTCGGGCAGCGCGGACTCGAAGACGGACAGGGCCTGCCCGAACTTCATCGCACCGCCCTTCAGCTCGCCCAGCACCTTGAACAGCTGCTCCGCCGTCCGCTGTTGCAGTTCCCGGCCGACGATCTCCGCGGACTCGCCCACGATCCGCTTGCCCAGCCCCCAGGTCGCCCGGCCGGCGAAGCCGAGCGGGAGCGCGGCGAGCTTGGCGGTACGGGTGACCGCCTTCCGGGGAAGATCAGACATGCGCCCTCCAAGTCCCAGTCGGCCGCGTCGCGCCTGCCTTGCGTCGGCGCTCCGTCGACGGCCGTTGCACCGCCATTGTCGCGCGCGCTTCGCCGCCGGTTGAGGAGTGCTCCTCTTTAGGTCTGTCCGCAGCGCCGCACCCGCATGCCGCATGCGGCCGGACCGGTCGGGCGTGCCAGTTCAGGCCGGGTGTGGACACCTCCCAGCGGGTGCCCGTGCTGGACGGCGACTCCCCGTCGAGGAAGGCGAGCGCGTGCGCCGCGGCCAGTCCGGCGACCGCCGTGGCCAGCGTCAGATCGCAGGCCTCGATCCGGCGGGCCCTGGCGCACCGCCACTGAGCGGTCAGCCGCGGCCAGGCCGGGTCCCGGTCGCCGCGGTCGAGGTGCAGACAGCGGGCGCAGCCCGACTCGCCGGGCAGGACGAGCGGTCCGACGACCCCTGTGCCCTCGACGACGCCCGCGTACAGGTGGGGTGTCCCGGAGGTCATCAGCGGCTCGGCTTCGGCCGGGTCCGGTGCGTGGACGGCGACGTCGTCCCGGGGGGTGAGGATCACCAGGGAGAGCCCGGGGTCCTGGATGCCGGATCCGGGGGCGTGGGTGCGGCGGGGTGGGCGGTCGGGTGCCGCGCGGCGCACGGCGGCGCGCGCCGCGGTCTCCCGGCGCTGGCCGAGCGACTCGGCGGGCAGCCCGCCCGGCGCCACGTCCCACGGCTCCACGCGTCCCACGTCGCGCACGTCGATCTCGCCGACCCCTGCGGCCGAGAGCGCCGACGCGAGCGGCGCGCCGACCCGTCCGGCGCCCCGCACCTGTACCCGCAGTGCACGTCGGGCGGCGAGCCGGGCGAGCGCGCCGCCGGGCTCGGCCGTGGTCAGGGACAGCGCGGCGAGGTCGGGGCGCAGCCGCCGCAGGACGTCCGTCCTCGCGCGCAGTGCGTCGGCGGCGGGGCCGCCGCCGCGCGCGTCGTCGACCAGGCCCGTGCGGGTCAGCCGTTCCAGCAGGGTGTCGACACGGCCGGCCGGGAGCCGCATGCGGCGGCCCTCCTCGCGGAGCAGCGGCAGCCCGCGGGTGCCGTTGAGCAGATCCAGGAAGTCGCGGGTCGCCGGGTCCATCGGTCCCAGTGTCTGCGCGTGCGCCGGGGTCATCCCGAACTGCACGGTCTCGCGATCACGCCAGCCGCGCCGCAGCGCGGGTTTCATCACCGGATGCATGACTGGCCCCCGTATCCGTGGAAAGCGTCCCGAACATCGCGTCGCCGGTGGAACCGGTCACGTTCTCCCGACGCCTGCCAGCATGCCCTGCCCGTCGGTCCGGCGCTGAGAGTTATCCACAGGTTGGGGGTGTTCGTCATATAAGACGGTCGGGCAAGGTGTGAGGAAACGGACGTGCGGAGTCTCGTAAACCGGATGTGCGGATCAGTCATAGGAATCATAGGAATCAAACGCATGGTGGGGGATCGGCATCGAACCGTTCCGGAGCCGGGACTTCGGCCACGCCCAGCGGGTAACGTCGGGGCGTGCCCGCCGACCCACTGCACCGCGCCGGAAAGCCACAGCGCAGCACGACGAGCCAGCCGCCCGGCGGCTCGGGGGCGAGCGCGATCGAGGTCCGCAGGAGCAACCGGCGCCGCCGGACGGTCTCCGCGTACCGCGAGGGCGATCGCACCGTCGTACTGATCCCCGCCCGGATGTCGAAGGCGGAGGAACAGCGCTGGATCACCGTCATGCTCGACAAACTCGCCGCCCAGGAGAGCAGGCGGGTGCTCGGCGACGCCGAGCTCGCCGAGCGTGCCGCGCGGCTGTCGGCCCAGTACTTCGACGGCCGGGCGCGACCCGCCTCCGTACGCTGGGTCACCAACCAGAACACGCGCTGGGGTTCGTGCACCCCGGCCGAGGGCAGCATCCGGCTCTCGCACCGGCTGCAGGGGATGCCCGAGTACGTCGTCGACTACGTCCTCTGCCATGAGCTGGCCCATCTGCTGGTCCCCGGTCACGGCCCGGACTTCTGGCGGCTGCTGGAGGCGTACCCGCGCACCGAGAGGGCCCGCGGCTACCTCGAAGGGGTGGTCGCCGCGGAACGGCTGCCGTACGTGCCCGGGGCGCACGGGGAGTGAGCCGGGCGCCGTCCGTCCTCCTCCGGGCGCGGTTGTGTACCGGGTCTGTACCGGCTGCGTGCGTTGTCGGACTTTGCCGTTAGCCTGGCGCGACGCACTCACATTCGGGATGGGGGACGGTCGTTACGCATGGCCAGGGAATTCCAACGCGGCCACAAGGCCAGGATCAGTGACCTGACGACGGGCACGGATCTGTACGTAGGCGTGCAGATCTCCGGCCCCGGGCTGACCTTCGACATCAGCTGCTTCGGTCTGGACGCCGACGAGCGCCTCTCCGACGACCGGTACTTCGTCTTCTTCAACCAGCCGAAGTCCCCGGAGGAGTCCATCCAGCTGCTGGGTGCCCAGGCGGGCGACACGGAGTCGTTCCGGGTCACGCTGGACCGCATCCCGTCGCAGATCCGCAAGCTGTCCTTCACGGCGACCATCGACGGCACCGGGCAGATGTCGCAGGTCGCTCCGGGCTACCTGCGCATCGTGGCGGGTGGCGAGGAGGTCGCGCGGTACTCCTTCAACGGTGCGGAGTTCTCCACCGAGCGGGCCGTGATGCTCGGCGACATCTACCTGAAGGACGTGTGGCGGTTCGCCGCCGTCGGACAGGGCTTCGACGGCGGACTGGAGGCGCTGCTGAAGAACTTCGGCGGCGAGGTGCTGGAGGAGGAGGCGCCCGCCGCCCCGCAGCAGCCGCAGACCGGCGCCGCCCCCGGCTTCGCCCCGCCCTCCCAGGCCACGACCCCGCCTCCGTTCGCCGCCCCGCCCGCCCCCGCGCCCGCCCCGGCCCCTGCGCCGCAGCCCGCCGCTCAGGGTTTCGCCCCGCCGCCCGGAGCAACTCCCGCCCAGGGCTTCACTTCGTCGCCCGGAGCCGCACCGCCGCAGGGCTTCACGCCGCCCGGCCAGACCCCGATGGGCCACACCCCGCCTCCGCCTCCGGCGCCGGCCCCCGCGCCGAACGTGCACGGCGCGCCGACGGTCATCGCCCCCCTGGCTTCGCCCGTCGGCGGCACCGTACCGCCGCCCGCCCCGGCCCCCGCGCCGTACGGACAGCCCCAGCAACAGCCGTACGGCCAGCCGCCCCAGCAGCCGTCCTACGGCGGCCAGCCCGGCGCGCCGATGCCCCCCGGCTACGGCCAGCAGCCGCCCTCCTACGGCGGCCAGCCCGCCGCGCCCATGCCCCCGGGATACGGGCAGGTCCCGGGCCAGCAGCCCGGCGGCTACGGGGTGCCGCAGGGCGCCCCGCAGGCCGGTGCCGGTGTGACGGCCGCGCTCCAGGCGTTCAAGGAGACGCCGACCGGGCAGCGCTGGACACAGCAGAACAAGAAGCTCGTCCGCGTCGACCTCGGTATCGGCGGGCAGCCGGTGCTGGCCCGGCAGGGCAGCATGGTGCTCTACCAGGGCAAGGTCGACTTCAGCTACAAGGGCGCCGGATTCGCCGGGCGGATCGTCGGCAACGCCACCGGCCAGGAGATGCAGCTGATGCGCTGCACCGGCAACGGCCAGGTGTTCCTCGCCGAGAACGCCACCCATGTGCACCCCGTCGAGCTGCAGGGCGACGCGATCTGCGTGTCCGCCGAGAACGTCCTCGCCTTCGACGAGAGCCTGCAGTACGAGGTCCGCCGCATCGAGGGCCACGGCATCCCCGGCGGCGCCCTGTTCACCATGCAGTTCCAGGGCAGCGGCACGATCGTCGTCAAGACGCACGGCACACCCGTGGTCCTGCCGGTCACGCCGACCACCTTCGCCGACTGCAACGCGGTCGTCGCCTGGTCGGCCGCCTCCCAGGTGATCGTCTCCAGCCAGGTCCGCATGCGCCGCAACGCCTACCCGGGCGACACGGGCGAGAGCGTCAACCTCCAGTTCCGGGGCGCGCCCGGCAACTTCATCGTCGTCCAGCCGTACGAGGTCTAGAGGGAGCCCGTCATGAACCAGCCGCTCGCGGGCTACGCTCCCGCACCCGTCACCGCCCGCATGGAGAACCACGGCAGCCACATGCTGAAGGTCGCCATGCAGACCGGAAACGACCTCCTCGCGCGCGTGGGCTCGATGGTCGCCTACGAAGGCTTCATCCAGTACGAGCCCAACCCGCCGGCCGTCCGCCAGATCGCCCGCGACTGGATCACCGGCGAGGGCGCGCCCCTGATGAAGTGCACCGGCGACGGCCTGCTCTACCTCGCCGACTACGGCGCCAACGTCGTCGTGATCAACCTCAACGGCGACGGCATCTCCGTCAACGCCACCAACCTGCTGGCCTTCGACGCCCACCTCACCTGGGGCGTGGAACGGGTCAAGGGGCTCGCGAAGTTCGCCGGGCAGGGCCTGTGGAACACGAAGATCTCCGGGCAGGGCTGGGTCGCGCTGACCTCCCGGGGCAAGCCGATCGTCGTCGACTGCGGCGGCGGCGAGGACGAGACCTACGTCGACCCGGACGCGCTCGTCGCCTGGTCGCCGAACCTGAGGGTGAAGGGCAAGCGCAGCTTCAAGGCGCAGTCGCTGATCGGCCGGGGCAGCGGTGAGGCCTACCAGATGGCCTTCTCCGGCCAGGGCATCGTCGTCGTCCAGCCCAGCGAGGACAGCACCGACCGCATCCGGATCCGGGGCTGAGGGGGAGTCAGTAAGCCATGCAGAGCCCGCTTTTCGCGCACAACGACCTCCAGACACAGGAGCGTTGGAGCCTGCAGAACGCGCAGCTGCTCCGCGTCACCCTGGAGGGCCACGACGACATCCTCGCCCGCAAGGGCACCATGGTCGCCTACCAGGGGCTGATGGAGTTCGACGCCGAGTACCAGAACAACAACCAGGCACGCGCGCGTGCGTACACCGGCGAGGGCCTGGACCTGATGCGCTGTCACGGACAGGGCACGGTGTATCTCGCCAACCTGGCCCAGCACGTGCACATCATGGACGTCGAGCAGGACGGGCTGACCGTCGACAGCTCCTACGTCCTCGCCATGGACTCCTCGTTGCACTACGAGGTCGTCGCCGTCGACAGCCTCTACGGCATCTCCGGATCCGGGAAGTACCAGCTGAACATCACCGGGCGCGGCAAGGTCGCCCTGATGACCTCGGGCGGGCCGCTGCTGATGCAGGTCACGCCGGACAAGTACGTCAACTGCGACGCGGACGCGATCGTCGCCTGGTCCACCGGGCTGCGCGTGCAGATGCAGGCCCAGACGCATTCCTCCGGCGTGTGGCGCCGGCGTGGCAACACCGGTGAGGGCTGGGAGCTGAGCTTCATGGGCTCCGGGTTCGCGCTGGTCCAGCCCAGCGAGCTGCTCCCGCCGCAGAACGCGGTCATCGGGCAGGGCCTCGCCGCCCAGTTCGGCATGGGGCAGCACGGGGCGCACGGGCAGAACCAGGGGAACGTCTGGAGCTGAGCCCGGGATCCCCGAGATCCGGGCCCGGAAAGCAAACGTAAGGGGCGGTCGCTTCAGCGGTCGCCCCTTACATGCTCACAGCCGCGCGACATGCTCACAGCCGCGCGCGGGTCGCCTCCAGCAGGCGTACGACCGACTCGTCGGCCACCTCCGCCACCTCGTCGTAGGCGAACCAGCGCAGGTCCAGTGACTCCTCGCTGATCGCGTGCTCGGCGCCCGCCGGGGCCAGGGCCGCGTACTGGACGTCGAAGTGCCAGTGGCACGGCGCCGGGATCGGATGCCGGTCCAGGCGTAGTGGCCCCCCGGGCAGCAGGGTCAGCCCGGGCACGCCGGACTCCTCGGTGGCCTCGCGCAGCGCCGCCGCCGCGAGCGAGGCGTCGCCCGGCTCGCAGTGGCCGCCCATCTGCAGCCACATCCGCAGCTTCCTGTGCAGCGTGAGCAGCACCCGGCCGCGATCGGGATCGACCACCAGGGCGCTCGCCGTGACATGGCCCGCCTGGCAGGCCTTCCACATGCCGTCCGGGTGGGCCGCCAGATGGTCCAGGTAGTCCTGGCGCAGCTCGTCCTGGCCTGCGTACCCCTTCAGCACGAGGACCGCGTCGTCGTACAGGCTCACTCGGTGTCGTCGCCCTCGGTGTCGGCGTCCTTCTTGCGCAGGTCCGGCTTGCCGTGCGAACCGCCGGCCGCCTCGCCCAGCATCTTGTCCAGCTCGGAGAAGTCCAGCTGCTCCCGGTGCACGAAGCCGTCCGGGTCGTCCAGGTCGGTCGCCGTCGGCAGCATGTCCGGGTGGGCCCACAGGCCGTCCCGGCCGTCGACCCCGCGCGCGTCCGTGAGCGAGGCCCACAGGCGGGAGGCGTCGCGCAGCCGGCGCGGGCGCAGCTCCAGGCCGATCAGCGTGGCGAACGTCTGCTCGGCGGGGCCGCCCGTGGCGCGGCGGCGGCGCAGGGTCTCGCGCAGGGCGTCGGCGGTCGCCAGACGCGGTTTCGCGGCCGCGTGGACCACCGCGTCCACCCAGCCCTCCACAAGCGCCAGAGCGGTCTCCAGACGGGCCAGGGCGGCCTTCTGCTCCGGGGTGTCCTCCGGCTGGAACATGCCCTGCTGGAGCGCGTCCTGCAGCTGCTCGGGGTTCTGCGGGTCGAACTGGCCGACCACGTCCTCCAGCTTGGCGGTGTCGACCTTGATCCCGCGCGCGTACCCCTCGACCGCGCCGAACAGGTGCGAGCGCAGCCACGGCACGTGCGCGAACAGGCGCTGGTGGGCGGCCTCGCGCAGGGCCAGGTACAGCCGCACCTCCTCCTGCGGCACGCCGAGGTCCTTGCCGAAGGCCTCCACGTTGGCCGGGAGCAGCGCGGCCTTGCCGGCCGGACCGAGCGGCAGGCCGATGTCGGTGGAACCGACGACCTCGCCCGCGAGTACGCCGACGGCCTGCCCGATCTGCGTGCCGAACATGGCGCCGCCCATCGAGCGCATCATGCCGATCAGCGGGCCCGCCATGGCCTGCATCTCCTCCGGCAGGACGTCACCCATGGCCGCGCCGACCCGCTCGGCGACCGGGTCGACCAGCTCCTGCCAGGCGGGCAGGGTCGCCTCGACCCACTCCGCGCGGGACCAGGCCACCGCCGAGGCCGAGCCCGACGGCAGGGACGTCGCGTCGTCCAGCCACAGGTCGGCCAGGCGGACGGCCTCCTCGACCGCCTTGCGCTCGGCCGGGCCCACGCTGGCGTCCTTCGTGCCGTCCGGGGTGCCCTGGGCGACCGTCTGACGGGCGATCTGCTTGGCCATGTCCCAGTTCACCGGGCCGCCCTCGTAGGAGAGCATCTGGCCCAGCTGCTGGAACGCGGCGCCCAGATCCGTGGGGTTCAGCGACCCGAACATCGCTGCGAGCGGATTGTCGGCGCCGGGGCCGCCAAAGCCGCCGGCTCCGGGCAGGCCGCCGAAGCCGAACGGGTTGGCCGGTCCCTGCCCACCACCGCTCTGCTGGTCCTTCTTCTTGCCCTCGTCGCCGTCCTCCGGCTCCTCCGGCGGAAGGCCGAAACCGAATGGGGTGTCACTCACGGGATTCCTCGGCTGGTAAGGCCACCGGTTCTCTCCGGCGGCGCGGCTGCCCGACAACACCACCCAGCGTAGACACCCGGACCCGATCGGGCCTCGGTGCTTCGCCCACGGCAGGCCTGCGGCAGGATGGATGCACCTGGTACGTACGCGTCACTCGCGCCCGTACTGAAGACAACCGCTGGAGACGCCCGGTGAGTTCCCCAGATCCGCAGGTTCGCGCAGCGCGAAACCCGTCACCCCCTCCCGCCCTGCGCGGCCCCGTCGTCGCGGTCACCGGCGCCGCCACCGGGGTCGGTGCCCTGCTCACCGAGCGGCTCGCCGCCTCCGAGGAGATCAAGCAGGTCATCGCGATCGACGAGCGGCGCGGGGAGTGCGCCGAGGCGCAGTGGCACATCCTCGACGTGCGCGACCCCGCCATCGCGGACAAGCTGCGCGGCGCCGACGTGGTCGTCCACCTCGCGCTCGACCTCGATCTGGAGACCGATCCGGCCGCTCGCACGGCTTACAACGTCCGGGGGACACAGACCGTCCTGACGGCCGCCGCGGCGGCCGGCGTGCACCGGGTCGTGCTGTGCACCTCGGCGATGGTCTACGGCGCGCTGCCGGACAACGAGCTGCCCCTTTCGGAGGACGCCGAGCTGCGCGCGACCGCAGAGGCCACCGGGGTGGGGGACCTGCTGGAGATCGAACGGCTGGCCCGGCGGGCGCCACGCGCGCATCCGGGGCTGAACGTCACCGTCGTACGGCCCGCGGTGCTGGTCGGGGGCACCGACACCGCGCTGACCCGGTACTTCGAGTCGCCGCGGCTGCTCGTCGTCGCCGGGTCGCGGCCCGCGTGGCAGTTCTGCCACGTGGAGGACCTGTGCAGTGCCCTGGAGTGCGCCGTCCTGGAGAAGGTCGACGGGGAGCTGGCCGTCGGCTGCGACGGGTGGCTGGAGCAGGAGGAGGTCGAGGAGCTGAGCGGGATCCGGCGGATGGAGCTGCCGTCGGCGGTGGCGCTCGGCGCGGCGGCCCGGCTGCACCGGATCGGGCTCACACCGTCTCCGGCCGGCGATCTGGCGTACACGATGTACCCGTGGGTGGTCAGCGGGAGCCAGCTGCACGACGCCGGGTGGCGGCCGCGGTGGACCAACGAGGAGGTGCTCGCGGAGCTGCTGGAGGAGGTCTCCGGGCGGCACACGGTCGCCGGACGGCGGCTCGGGCGCAAGGACGCCACGGCCGCGGGGGCCGCGGGGGCGACCGTGGCTCTGCTCGGCGCGGCGGCTGTCGTACGGCGGGCCCGGAAGGCCCGGCGGCGGGTCTGAGCCGGGCGGGCCGGGCGGGCTGGGTCTCGTGCTCGCGGCCGCGTCGTACAAGCATCCAAAAAGCCCTACGCGCGTGCCTGGTGAATCTCGTATTCCCGCGTGTCACAGGCGTGCGGCACGATGGGGGTATGGCACACGCGAACGAGCACCCCGGTGAGCAGGCGGCGCAGGATCCCATCAAGTTGATCGGTGTCCGGGAGACCGCGCTCTCCGTGGACGAGGTGTTCCAGGCCGTCGGGGACGACGCCGCCGGGGGCATCGCCCTGTTCGTGGGGACCGTGCGCAACCACGACGGGGGTGCGGACGTGGACGCGCTCGGGTACTCCTGCCACCCCAGCGCCGAGGCCGAGATGCGGCGGATCGCCGAGAAGGTGGTGGCCGAGTACCCGGTGCGGGCGCTGGCCGCCGTGCACCGGGTGGGGGACCTGCAGGTCGGGGATCTCGCCGTGGTCGTCGGCGTCGCCTGTCCGCACCGGGCCGAGGCCTTCGACGCCTGCCGCAAGCTGATCGACGACCTCAAGCACGAAGTGCCCATCTGGAAGCACCAGAGGTTCTCCGACGGCACGGAGGAATGGGTCGGGGCCTGCTGAGGCACGCAACCGGGCGCACACGGCCCCGTGTACGTCACCCGGAGCACTCGCGACCCCCCGTGTTGCGTAACCGGCACCCTCGCGTGAGCGTTGTCAGTGCGGATGGTTAATCTGCTGATCAGTCATTTGCGGACGCTCATGGCGTTGGGAGGTCGGCATGGGGGCGCTTGTCTGGCTGCTGATTCCGCTTGTGGCCGCGATCGGCGGCGGACTGTGGGGCAGTTGGGCCAATCGGACTCGTAGGGTGCGCGGTGACGGCCCGGAGCTGGACGGGTATGCCCGGTTCCGCGAGGCCATGGAGAGATCCCACACGGGTGCCGGCGGCGCGTGACGGGGGTGCCCTGACGGTGCGCTGACAGAGGCGTCCCGTACTGTCGTGGCATGCCACGCCGCACCGCGACGATGCTCGCCTCCACCCTGATGCTGATCGCGCTCCTGTGCGCGGGAGTACTCATCCCCGTGCCGTACTCGGAGATGTCTCCCGGCCCGACCGTGAACACGCTCGGGGACCACGACGGCGAGCCGGTGCTGCAGATCACCGGGCACGACACGTACAAGACCAGCGGCAACCTGAACATGACGACCGTCCGGGTGACCAGCGCGGACTTCCGCATGAACCTGGTGCAGGCCGTCTACGGCTGGCTGGACCCCGACAGCAAGATCGTCCCGCACGACACGCTCTACCCGAACGGGACGACCGAGCAGCAGTCCTCGCAGCAGAACGCCGAGGAGTTCAGCCAGTCCCAGGAGAGCGCCAAGGTCGCCGCCCTGAAGCAGCTGGCCATCCCGGTGAAGTCCTGGGTGATCGTCTCCACCGTCGTCAAGGACTCGCCCGCCGAGGGCAGGCTGCACGCCGGTGACGTGATCAAGGCCGTCGACGGCACCGCGGTGAAGCAGCCCTCCGACGTCGCCAAGCTCGTCACCAAGCACAAGCCCGGGCAGAACGTCGTCTTCACCGTCGTCCCTGCCAAGGAGCAGGCCGCCGCCGAGAAGGCGCACAGGACGGCGACGAAGACGCAGGACGTCACCATCACCACGACCACGTCCGACGACAGCGGCGCCAAGCGGGCCATCGTCGGGATCTCGGCCGGGACCGACCACACCTTCCCGTTCAGCATCGACATCAAGCTCGCCGACGTCGGCGGCCCCAGCGCCGGTCTGATGTTCGCCCTCGGCATCTACGACAAGCTGACCCCGGGGAAGCTGACCGGCGGCAAGTTCGTCGCAGGCACCGGAACCATCGACGACAACGGCACCGTCGGACCGATCGGCGGCATCGAGATGAAGACGGTCGGCGCACGTGACGCGGGCGCCCAGTACTTCCTGACGCCCGCCGACAACTGCGCGGCCGCCGCCGAGGACACCCCGAGCGGGCTCACTCTGGTCAAGGTGAAGAACATCGGCGACGCGCTCGACGCACTGAAGGACATCCGCAGCGGGAACACCGCCGCGCTGACCAAGTGCACCACCAAAGGCTGAGCCGGCCATGACACGGCCGGACTCCTGACGCGGCTGGGGCGCCTCGCGAGAGAGCTGGGGCGCCCCGCGAGAGGGGGGGGCGCCCCGCGAGAGGGGGGCGCCCCCATCGCCGTACCGAACCTGCCGGAATCAGTCCTCGAACGTCGCCGCCAGGGCCTCGGCCAGGCCGGGCACCAGGTCGGGGCCGGTCAGGACCTCCGTCGGGGAGTCCTTCTCGCGCAGCCGCAGCGCCGACTCGCGGCCGCCGTCGCGCAGCACCGCGACCGTCATGCGCACCTCCTGGCGCTCGGGGTGGTCGGTGACCCACTTGGCGAGCTTGGCCTCGCTCAGGTTCTGGGGGACCTGCGCCTCGGCGGCGGGCGGCAGCATCAGGCGCTCCACCGAGAGCGCGCAGCCGACCACCGCGTCGGGCCAGGCGATGGTGCCGAGGAACTCGTCCAGCGGCTTGCCGGACGGGATCTCGTCCTGCTCGATCGGGGTGAGACCGGCGGAGGCGGACTCGTCCTCAAGGCCCAGCTGGGCCGCGAGCGCGGGTTCCTGGGCCCGCAGCCGTGCGGTGTCGACGAGGGCGAAGAGGCGAGCGGGCTGGTCCCAGCCGAGGCCGGAGACGTACTCGTCGATCTCGAGTACGGCCCGGGTGAGCGGGCTCGCTGCCATGGGAGTGTTGGACATGGTCACAATCCTGCCTCGTTCACCACCCGAATCGGGAACCGACCAAAGCGTGAGTAAGTTGCATAGGTGTGGGTCCGCGATCACGGGGGGCCACGGCGGGTCCGCGAACACGAGGGCCTGACGTATCGACAGCGAACTTCGAGGTGCGCACCTTGGCTTTCCAGATGCCGGACCGCGGCGGAGGCCCGACGGGGCCACGGATCAGAGCGGGGCGACCGTCCCGGGGTGTCCGGACCCTGCTGATGACGCTGGGCGTGCTGGCCGTCCTCGGCATGGCGTTCACCATGTTCGCGGGCTTCTGGACGGACTGGCTCTGGTACCGGTCGGTGCACTACTCGTCCGTGTTCACGACCGTGCTCTGGACCAAGATCGGCCTCTTCTTCGTCTTCGGTCTGCTGATGGCGGTCGCGGTGGGGGTCAACATCTGGCTGGCGCACCGCCTGCGGCCCCCGCTGAGCGCCATGTCCATGGAGCAGCAGAGCCTCGACCGCTACCGGATGGGCATCGCGCCGTACAAGAGGTGGCTGCTGCTCGCCGTCACCGCGCTCGTCGGACTGATCGCCGGCGCCTCAGCGGCCGGCCAGTGGCGGACCTGGCTGATGTGGGTCAACGGCGTGCCCTTCCACCAGAAGGACCCCCAGTTCCACCTCGACGTCTCCTTCTACGCCTTCGACCTGCCCTGGTACCGCTTTCTGCTCGGCTTCGGCTTCGCCACCGCCATCCTGTGCCTGATCGCCGCCGCGCTCACGCACTACCTGTACGGCGGGCTGCGCGTCACCAGCCCCGGCGCGCGGGCCACCGCCGCCGCGACCGGGCATCTGTCGGTGCTGCTCGGCATCTTCGTCGCCCTGAAGGCGGTCGCCTACTGGCTCGACCGGTACGGCCTGGCCGTCAAGTCCAGCGACTTCAAGGCGACCGGCAACTGGACCGGCCTGCGCTACGTCGACGCCAACGCCTATCTGCCGGCGAAGACGATCCTGTTCTGCATCGCCGCCATCTGCGCGCTGCTGTTCTTCGCCACGCTGTGGCGGCGCACCTGGCAGCTCCCCGTCATCGGCTTCGGCCTGATGGTCCTCTCCGCGATCCTCATCGGCGGCCTGTACCCGGCGATCGTGCAGAAGTTCCAGGTCGAGCCCAACGAGCAGGCCAAGGAAGCCCCGTACGTCCAGAAGAACCTCAAGGCGACCCGCGAGGCGTACGGCATCGACGACACCAAGGTCACCGAGTACGCCGGCAAGTCCACGGCCTCGGACACGGCCTCGGACGCGACCAGGCTGCGGGCCGACGCGGACGACGCGGCGAGCATCCGGATCATGGACCCGAACATCGTCTCGCCGACGTTCCAGCAGGCGCAGCAGATGAAGAACTACTACGCCTTCCCGACCAACCTGGACGTCGACCGGTACCCCGCGAAGGACGGCACGGACGCCAAGGAGCAGGACACGGTCATCGGGCTGCGCGAGCTGAACCTGGACGGCGTCCCGAAGAACAACTGGATCAACGACCACTTCCGCTACACGCACGGCTACGGCGTGGTCGCCGCCAAGGGCACCGAGGCCGATGACCAGGGCCAGCCGGTCTTCACCGAGTCCAACCTGCCGTCCAAGGGTGACCTCGGCACGTACCAACAGCGGGTCTACTACGGCGAGAAGACCACCACGTACTCCATCGTCGGCGGACCGCAGAAGGAGGTCGACTACTCGGCGGACAACGGCGACGAGAAGACCACCAGCTACACCGGCAAGAGCGGCGTCAACCTCGACAATCCGATCAACCGGGCCGCGTATGCGGTGGCGTTCAACGAGCCGCAGATCCTCTACTCCGGCGCGATCGGCAAGGGCTCGCGGATCCTGTACAACCGCACGCCCAAGGATCGCGTCGAGGCGGTCGCGCCCTGGCTGACCATCGACGGGGACGCCTATCCGGCGGTCGTGGACGGCCGTATCCAGTGGATCGTCGACGCGTACACGACGTCGAACGGCTACCCCTACTCCTCCCGTACGACCCTCGGGGACACGACGGCCGACTCGTTGACCGCCGCCAACAACAACCGCGCGGTGGTGGCCCAGCAGAACCAGGTCAACTACATTCGCAACTCGGTGAAGGCGACCGTCGACGCGTACACCGGCGAGGTCAAGCTCTACCAGTGGGACACCCAGGACCCGGTGCTGAAGACCTGGATGAAGGCCTTCCCCGGCACGGTGCAGCCGCGCAAGGCCATCTCCCAGGACCTGATGGGCCATCTGCGCTACCCGCAGGACCTGTTCAAGGTGCAGCGCGAGCTGCTCTCGCGGTACCACGTGACGGACGCGCAGACGTTCCTCAGCGGCAGCGAGGTGTGGCAGGTCCCCGATGACCCGACCAACGACTCGGGCAGCGCGGTGCCTCCGTACTACCTGAGCATGAAGATGCCGGACCAGAGCAAGCGGTCGTTCTCGCTGACGACGACGTTCACACCGAACGGACGTGACAACCTCAGCGCGTTCATGGCGGTCGACTCCGACCCGGGCACCAGTGACTACGGCAAGATCAGAATCCTGAAACTGCCCACCAGCACGACGGCCGACGGTCCCAAACAGGTGCAGAGCCAGTTCAACTCCCGGCCGGACATCGCGGAGACGATCAGCCTGCTCACCCGCGGGCATTCCAAGGTCGAGTACGGCAATCTGCTGACCGTGCCGCTCGACGGCGGACTGCTGTACGCGGAGCCGGTCTACGTCCTCGGCGGTAAGCTCAAGTACCCCTTGCTGGGCAAGGTGCTGGTCACCTACAACGGCAGGACGGCCTTCGAGAACACCCTGGACGAGGCGCTGAACAAGGTCTTCGGCGTGCAGGGGTCGACCACCCCGCCGGACACCGGCACCACCAGCCCGCCCACGTCCTCCAACCCGACCGTCCAACAGGCCCTGGACGAGGCCCAGAAGGCGTACGACGCGGGGCAGAAGGCCCTGCAGGCGCCGAACGGGCCGGACTGGTCCGCGTACGCCAAGGCCCAGAAGGACCTGAAGGACGCGCTGCAGCGGGCGCAGCAGGCGGAGGCCAAGGCCGGCCAGTCCGGCGGCGGCAAGAACGCCGACAAGCGCACCGGCGAAAAGGGCACTTGATCAAGGCCACTCCGCGCCGTGGTACGGTTGACGTGCAACGGCGCGGGGTGGAGCAGCTCGGTAGCTCGCTGGGCTCATAACCCAGAGGTCGCAGGTTCAAATCCTGTCCCCGCTACTCCAGTCGAAGGCCCGGATCCAAAGGGATCCGGGCCTTCGTGGTGTGCGAACTCATGTGCTGAGGGGAGGGACGGCCGCGCCGCCGTGGGGAGTTGAGGGGTGTGTGTTTGACTTGTCGTCCTGTGGGCATGTCGACAAAACGCTGAAGTGACCTCACGGGCTGCGGTATACCGGGTGTACCCGGGGTGCAGGTGGTGCGACGATGGACGTTATGGGGGAGAAGGCAACTCTGTTCGAGTCAGGGCGATTTGTGCAGCCTTCCGATGGGGAACCGCCCCGTGACGAGCTGACCGACATGGGGGAAGCCGCCGAGGAGGTACGCCTCGGACTCGCCGCACAGAGCGGCGACGCCGAGGCGGCGAGCGTCCTCGGAGCCATGCTGCTGCGCCGCGGCGACCTCGACGGAGCCGAACCCCATCTGCGGGCCGCCACCGCGGCCGGCGACCGGGCCGCCGCCAACAACCTGGGCGTCCTGCTGCACCAGCGCGGCTACCCCGAGGAGGCCGCAGGCTGGTGGCGCATCGCCGCCGTCGCCGGATCCGCCGCCGCAGCGCACGCGCTGGGCCGCTACCACCGTGAGCGCGGTGACGAGCCGGCGGCCGAGTACTGGCTGCGCCAGTCCGCCGAGCAGGGCCACGTCCTGGGCGCCTACGCGCTCGCCGACCTCCTGGAGCACCGCGGGGACGTCGGCGCCGAGCACTGGATGCGGGCCGCGGCCGAGCGCGGACACCGCGAGGCCGCCTACCGGCTGGCCCGCGCGCTCGACACCGCCGGGCGCGAGGACGAGGCCGGGGCCGACAACGCTGTCGCGGAGGCGGAACAGTGGTACCGGCAGGCCGCCGCGCGCGGCCACCGGCGTGCCGCGCTGCACCTCGGGGCGATCCTGGAGAAGCGCGGGGAACTGAAGGAGGCCGGGCGCTGGTATCTGACCTCCGCCAAGGACGGCGAGCCCCGGGCCGCCTGTGCGCTCGGCTTCCTGCTGCGCGACGCCGGGGACACCGAGAGTGCGGCCGTGTGGTGGCTGCGCGCCGCCCAGGAGGGCGACGGCAACGCGGCCAACGCGCTCGGCGCGCTGCACGCCGAGCGCGGCGAGACCCAGACCGCCGAGCGCTGGTACCGGGCGGCGCTGGACGCCGGTGACGACAACGGCGCCTACAACCTCGGGCTGCTCTGTGCCGAGCAGGGGCGGACCGCGCAGGCCGAGCAGTGGTACCGGCGGGCGGCCTACGCCGGACACCGGGAGGCCGCCAACGCGCTCGCCATCCTGCTGCTCCAGGGCAGCGACACCACCGGCGCCGAGCCGTGGTTCTCCAAGGCCGCCGAGGCCGGCAGCGTGGACGCCGCGTTCAACCTCGGCATCCTCTACGCCGGACGCGGCGAGGAGACCACGGCGCTGCGCTGGTACGAGCGGGCGGCCGCCGCCGGGCACACCGAGGCCGCGCTCCAGGTCGGGATGGCCCGACTGCGCGGGGGCGAGGAGCAGGAGGCCGAGCGGCATCTGCGGTGCGCGGCGGGCGGGGGCAGCGCGGAGGCGGCGTACCGGCTGGCGGCGCTGCTCGACGCGCGGCGGCCGCCGGAGCCGGCGCACGAGCTGGGCGAGACCGTGCACGAGAAGACCGAGTGCGAGGAGTGGTACGAGCGGGCGGCGACCCAGGGGCACCGGCGCGCGCAGGTGCGGGTCGGGATGCTCGCTGCGGCCCGGGGCGACGTGGTCGAGGCGGCGCGGTGGTACCGGGCGGCGGCGGAGGCCGGGTCGCGCAACGGCGCCTTCAACCTCGGGCTGCTGCTGGCGCGCGAAGGGAGCGAGCCGGAGGCCGCGGTGTGGTGGACGCGGGCGGCTGACGCCGGGCACGGCCGGGCGGCGCTGCGGCTGGCCCTGGTCTACGCGCGTCGGGGCGAGCTGGCGGAGGGGCAGAAGTGGGCCGACCGGGCCGTGGAGCTGGGGCCGGCGGAGGTTTCGGAGCGGGCAGGACGGCTGCGGGACGCGCTACGGGAGGAACTCTCGGCGTGACGCTGCGCTGGGGTTCAGCGGATAATTTCTCACCCGCCCACCCGTCTCGGTCGGCTGTGAAGTGAGCCCGCCCACGTCTGAGGCAACTGATTTGCTTCCGTCGACCTCCCTCGCGTAATGTCGTGTTCACCGACGCGGGGTGGAGCAGCTCGGTAGCTCGCTGGGCTCATAACCCAGAGGTCGCAGGTTCAAATCCTGTCCCCGCTACTGAAGGCCGAGGGCCGGAATCCAGAGATGGGTTCCGGCCCTCGGTGTTTGTGCGCGCGTGCGATACGAAATGTGCGCGCGTGTGCGATACGAAAAGAGCCCCGGTGGTCGCCGGGGCTCCAGGGAAGCGGTGAGTCACGCCCGCGCGCAGTCCGGGCACAGCCCCCGGTACGTCACCTCGACGTCCGACACCGTGAAGCCGAAGCGCTCGGTGTCGGGGAGGTCGGCGAGCGGGTTGCCCGTGGGGTGCACGTCACGGATCGCGCCGCACCGGGCGCAGACCAGGTGCTGATGCGGCCGGTGCGCGTTCGGGTCGTAGCGCTTGGCGCGTTTGTCCGTCGCGACTTCCAGCACCTCGCCGAGCGAGACCAGCTCGCCCAGCGTGTTGTAGACGGTCGCCCGGGAGATCTCGGGCAGCTTCGCGACAGCCCGTGCGTGGACCTCGTCGGCCGTCAGATGGACGTGCTCGCCGTCGAGGACCTCGGCCACGACGCGCCGCTGCGCGGTCATCCGCCATCCGCGTCCCCGCAGCCGTTCCAGAAGGTCGCTCATGGCCACCAGCCTAACAGCAAGGGGGACCAGGACGGGAATAGGTGTGAGTTTGGATCGACATTTGATTTAGATCTAGTCCAATGTAGGATCTGGACTGGCTTTGGCTGCAGGACAGGACTGGGACAGGAGTAGTCGGTAATGACGCAGGAGGCGCGCGTGACGCAGGGACCGCTCACCACGGAGGCCGGTGCCCCGGTCGCGGACAACCAGAACAGCGAGACGGCGGGCGTCGGCGGACCGGTCCTCGTCCAGGACCAGCTCCTGCTGGAGAAGCTCGCCCACTTCAACCGGGAGCGCATTCCGGAGCGGGTCGTGCACGCGCGGGGTGCGGGCGCCTACGGCACCTTCACCGTCACCGCCGACGTCACGCCGTACACGCGTGCCGCCTTCCTCTGCGAGGTCGGCAAGGAGACCGAGGTCTTCCTGCGCTTCTCGACGGTGGCCGGCAACCTCGGCGCGGCGGACGCCGTCCGTGACCCGCGGGGCTTCTCGCTGAAGTTCTACACCGAGGAGGGCAACTACGACCTCGTCGGCAACAACACCCCGGTGTTCTTCGTCCGGGACGCGATCAAGTTCCCGGACTTCATCCACACCCAGAAGCGCGACCCTTACACCGGCTCCACGGAAGCCGACAACGTGTGGGACTTCTGGTCGCTGTCGCCGGAGTCGACGCACCAGGTGACCTGGCTGTTCGGCGACCGCGGCATCCCGGCGTCGTACCGCCACATGGACGGCTTCGGCTCGCACACCTTCCAGTGGAACAACGCGGCGGGCGAGGTCTTCTGGGTCAAGTACCACTTCAAGACCGACCAGGGGATCCGGAACCTCACCGAGGAAGAGGCCGAGGTGCTCGCGGGCCGGGACCCCGACTCGCACCAGCGCGACCTGCGCGAGGCGATCGAGCGCGGGGAGTTCCCGAGCTGGACCGTCGGTGTGCAGATCATGCCGGCGGCCGACGCGGCGACGTACCGCTTCAACCCGTTCGACCTGACCAAGGTGTGGCCGCACGCGGACTACCCGGTCGTCGAGATCGGCAGGCTGGAGCTGAACCGCAACCCGCGGAACATCTTCGCCGAGGTCGAGCAGTCGGTCTTCAGCCCCGCCCACTTCGTGCCGGGCATCGGCCCCTCGCCCGACAAGATGCTCCAGGGCCGCCTCTTCGCGTACGGCGACGCGCACCGCTACCGCGTCGGGGTCAACGCCGACCACCTGCCGGTGAACCGCCCGCACGCCACCGAGGCGCGCACCAACTCCCGGGACGGCCACCTCTACGACGGCCGGCACGGCGGGGCGAAGAACTACGAGCCGAACAGCTTCGGCGGGCCGCAGCAGACCGGCCGTCCGCTGTGGGAGCCGGTCTCCGTCGACGGCCCCACCGGCAACCACCCGACGCCGGTGCACGCCGAGGACGACGCCTTCGTGCAGGCGGGCAACCTCTACCGGCTGATGCCGGAGGAGGAGAAGGAGCGCCTCGTCGCGAACCTGGCGGGCGCGATCTCGCAGGTCTCGCGCGAGGACATCGTCGAGCGGGCCATCGGCAACTTCCGCAACGCCGACGCCGGCTTCGGCAAGCGACTGGAGGCGGCGGTGCAGGCGCTGCGCGGCTGAGTCGGTCCTGGCCGAGTCGGCCGTACTGAGTTGGCCGTACTGAGTCGGTCGTACCGAGTCGGCCGTATTGAGTCGGCAGCACGACCGTGCTGCTGGGCGGGCCGGACCCCATGGTGCTCGGGGTCCGGCCCGTTCCGCTTGTCGCTCTCTGTCGCTCTGTCCCTCTCCGTCTCCTTCCGGCCGCTCAGAACGCCGGTGCGGGCTCGGGGGCCGGGGCCCAGCAGCGGATGATGTCGCGGACCGAGACGATGCCGGCCACCTCGCCGCGGTCGAGGACGACCAGATGCCGGAAGCCGCCGTGCGCCATGGCGCGTGCGGCCTGCTCCAGGGTCCAGGTCGGGGCGGCGAAGACGACGTCGGTGGTGGTGTGGGCGTGGGTGCGTTCCGTGTCGGGGTTCTGGCCGAGCCCGACGGAGTTGAGGATGTCGCGTTCGGTGAGGATGCCGATGCCACCGGCGTCCGGGTCGAGGACGACGGCGGCGCCGACGCGGCGGGCGGACATCAGGGCGGCTGCCTGGCGGAGGGTGTGGGCGGGGCCGACGGTGAGGATCACCGTGCTCATGGCGTCACGGACGAGCATGGATGGGGCCACCTCCTAGGAATCCAGTGCGCTAGTGCCTGGATTCACAAATTCACAAGTGGGGGTAGCCTCAGATTGACAGGTAAAGCGCGGGTCAACAAGGGGGCGCGCGAAGTCAGTTGAGGGCGTATCGGGAGTGCCCTCCCTGCTCAGTGGCGCGGGTTGAGATATCCCAGCAGCTCGTCGTGCAGCAGGCCGTTGGACGCCGCCGCGTTGCCGCTGTGCGGGCCCGAACGGCCGTCCAGGCCCGTGAAGGTGCCGCCGGCCTCCGTGACGATGATCGCGTTGGCGGCCATGTCCCAGAGCGACAGCTCCGGCTCCGCGCAGATGTCCACGGATCCCTCGGCGACCATCATGTACGGCCAGAAGTCGCCGTACGCGCGCGTGCGCCACACCTGGCGGGTGAGGTCGAGGAAGCCGTCGAGGCGGCCCTGCTCCTCCCAGCCGGAGAGGGAGGAGTAGGCGAACGACGCGTCCTCGAGCTTGCCGACGCCGGAGACGTGGATACGGCTTGCGGAGGTCAGGCTGCGGCCGGTGAAGGCGCCGTGGCCCTTCGCGGCCCACCAGCGCCGGCCGATGGCGGGGGCGGAGACGAGGCCGACGACGGGCTGGTAGCCGCCCTCAGCCGCTTCCATCAGGGAGATGAGCGTCGCCCAGACGGGGACGCCGCGTACGTAGTTCTTGGTGCCGTCGATGGGGTCGATCACCCAGCGGCGGGGGCCGGAGCCCTCGCTGCCGTACTCCTCGCCGAGGACCGAGTCTCTCGGGCGGGCGCGCTGGAGCTGGCCGCGGATCAGTTCTTCCGCCGACTTGTCCGCTTCGCTCACGGGGGTCATGTCCGGCTTCGTCTCGACCTTCAGGTCGAGGGCCTTGAAGCGGTCCATGGTGGCGGCGTCGGCGGCGTCCGCTAGGACGTGGGCGAGGCGCAGGTCGTCTAGGTAGTCCGGCATATATGGAACCGTATCCGCCGGGGTCGGTGGGGGCCAGCAGCGGCGGGCGGTGTCGGTGCACTGTGCTGCGGGTGGGCGTGCGCGCGGTGCTGCGGCCGGGCTGGTTTGTGTGCCGCCCCAGCGGCACGACCGCCCGCAGGCTCTGCGGATACGGCTGCCCGCAGCTCCCCGTACGGCAACCGGCCCCCGGCCGAACCGCTCCCCGAACCTCCGCGAACCCTTGACAGTGCATACAAGCGCGTCAAATCTGGGCGCAGAGCCGCTCCGCCCCCAGGGAGGCGATGATGCCTGCTGCCCGGGAGTCCCTGTTGGACGCCGCCCATACGGCCCTCGCGCGCCGGCCGTGGTCCGCGGTGCGGATGGTCGACGTGGCCGCGGCGGCTGGGGTGTCCCGGCAGACCCTGTACAACGAGTTCGGCAGCAAGGACGGGCTGGCCCGCGCGCTGGTGCGGCGGGAGGCCGACGGCTATCTCGCCGGAGTGGAGAGGGCCCTCGCCGGGCCGGGCGAGGCGACGCAACGGCTCACCGCCGTCGCCGAATGGACCAGCTCCGCAGCGCGGGACAACGCGCTGGTACGGGCCATGCTCACCGGCTGCTGGAGCGAACGGCTGCCCGCCCCACCGCTCGCCGCCGTACCGTCCTCCTCCTCGGTGCCGGCGCAGCGCCGCGCCGACGGCCCGCTGCCCACGCCCCGCGACTTCGTACGGATCGTGCGGGACCGTGCGGTCATCGCGCTGGCCGGCCCCGCCTCCGGCCCCACCGACACCGCCGACCTGGCCCGCCCCTGTGAACTGGCCGTACGCCTCGCCCTGTCCTGCGTCGCGGCACCGCCGGGGGAGAACGGCACGGCGGAGCTGATCCGCGCGGTCTTCCCCCGCCAGCCGGTGTGATCCGCAGGTCTCAGCGATCCGCAGGTCTCAGCGATCCGCAGGTCTCAGTGATCCCAGCCCCCGGTGATCGAAGCTCGCACTGATCTCAGTACGGGCCGCCCCGGAAGTACCGGGCCCCGTACGGCCGGGCGCGGTCGCCGTGCTCGTGGGCCGCGTCGGACCGGTCCTCGGGAGCCGAACGCTCCGACAGCGCGCGCAGCCGCTCCAGGCCGGCCAGCACCTCCGGACGGCGGCCGGACTCCTTCATCCACCGGGGCAGCCGCGGGAACATCGCCCTCGTGGCACCGGTGCCGCCCTCGCGCAACACGGCACCGACATAGGCGGCCAGCGCGTCGACGTGGGCCACGTTGTAGGCCCACAGAACCCGGCTCGCACAACGGGTCTGCAGCCACAGGGGCCGCCGGAAGAACGGGTCCTCGGTCCCGCCGAGCTGCGCCGCGACCAGCCCGCCGCCCTGCACGGCCGCCGTCCACTCGGCGTGCGCGCCACACGCTCCACACGTGAGCCGACGAGGCCTGAACAACAGCTCGGAGTAGTACTTGAGGGCGGGCAGACCAGGGCGCGGAGTGACGTCCGCCCGGCCGCCGCAGCGGGGGCAGACCACCAGGATGCGGTCGGCGAACCGGGCCGGCCACTCCCCCTGGTCGCGGTGCCGGACGGGGCCGGTGTCCTGCTCGGAGTCCATGCCCGGGGCCCTAGTGCGCCGACCCCGACAACTGCAGCCCGATCACCCCGACGATGACCAGGCTGATCGAGACGATCTTCAGGGTGGACACCAGGTCGCCGAGGAAGACCATGCCGTAGATCGCGGTGCCGGCCGCGCCGATGCCGGTCCACACCGCGTAGGCCGGGCCCACGTCGAGCTTCTTCAGGGACAGGGTGAGCAGACCGAAGCTGCCGAGGGCGAACGAGGCGAAGGCGATGGTCGGCCAGAGCCGGGTGAACCCGTGCGAGAGCTTCAGGCACACGGCGAAACCGGTCTCCAGCATCCCGGCCACGATGACCAGCAGCCACGCCATGTGTGGTCCTCCCGTTGATCCGGATCTCCGGCTCGGTGCGATTATGCACTTACCGAACCCGGGCCCCGGCAAACAACGCAAGGCCGCTCAGTCGCCTTCCGTGCGCTCCCGCGTGGCCAGCAGACGGCGCAGCGAGTACAGGCGCGCCGGGTCCGCGTGGCCGTCCGCGACCCAGGCGTCCAGCGCGCAGTCCGGCTCGTCGTGGCTGCACGCGCGCGGGCAGCCCTCCGTGCCGGGTTCCAGATCCGGGAAGGCGTGGATCACCCGGGACGGGTCGATGTGCGCCAGGCCGAAGGAGCGGACCCCGGGGGTGTCGATGACCCAGCCCTCCGCATCGGACAGGGGGAGCGCCAGGGCCGATGTCGTGGTGTGGCGGCCGCGGCCCGTCACCGCGTTGACGCGTCCCGTCATACGCCGCCGCTTCTCGGGGACCAGCGCGTTCACCAGCGTCGTCTTGCCGACGCCCGAGTGGCCCACGAACGCGGTGACCCTGCCGTCCAGGTACTCCCGCACCCGGTCCGCCGCGTCCCCGTTCTCCAGTTCCTCGCGGCTGGTGACGAGGTACGGGATGTCGAGGGCGCCGTACAGCTCCAGCAGCTTGTCCGGCGGAGCCAGGTCCGACTTGGTCATCACCAGCAGCGGCTCCAGGCCGCCGTCGAAGGCCGCGACCAGACAGCGGTCGATCAGACGCGGGCGCGGTTCCGGGTCGGCCAGGGCCGTGACGATCGCCAGCTGGTCGGCGTTGGCGACGACCACGCGCTCGTACGGGTCGTCGTCGTCGGCCGTGCGCCGCAGCACCGACGTACGCTCCTCGATGCGGACGATCCGGGCGAGTGTGTCCTTCTTGCCGGTCAGGTCGCCGACCAGGGCCACCCGGTCCCCGACCACCGCCGCCTTGCGGCCCAGTTCGCGGGCCTTCATCGCGAGCACGGTCCGGTCGTCGACCAGGCAGGTCAGCCGGCCCCGGTCGACCGTGAGGACCAGGCCCTCGGCGGCGTCCTCGTGCTTGGGCCGGATGTTCGTACGAGGCCGGGTGCCCCGGCGGCCGGGACGGCTGCGGATGTCGTCCTCGTCGGTGTGCTTGCCGTAGCGGCGCATGGCGTACGTCCCCTACTGCCCGAGCATCCCGGTCCACAGCTCGGGGAAGTCCGGCAGGGTCTTCGCCGTGGTCGCCACGTTCTCGATCCGCACGCCCTCGACGGCGAGACCGATGATCGCACCGGCGGTCGCCATGCGGTGGTCCTCGTAGGTGTGGAAGACGCCGCCGTGCAGCGGGCGCGGGCGGATGTGCAGGCCGTCGGCGGTCTCGGTGACGTCACCGCCGAGCTCGTTGATCTCCTTGGTGAGCGCGGCCAGCCGGTCCGTCTCGTGCAGCCGCAGATGGGCCACGCCCCGCAGGGTCGAAGGGGAGTCCGCGAGGGCGGCGACGGCCGCGACGCCCGGGGTCAGCTCGCCGACGTCGCCCAGGTCGACGTCGATGCCGTGGATGGCGCCGGAACCGGTGAACACCAGCCCGAACTCGGTGAGTTCGCAGGACCCGCCCATCTCGGTGAAGATCTCCCGCAGCCGGTCACCCGGCTGCGTGGTGCGCTCCGGCCAGTCCGGGATCAGCACCTTGCCGCCGGTGACCAGGGCCGCCGCCAGGAACGGCTGGGCGTTGGACAGGTCCGGCTCGATCGTCAGGTCCCGGCCGAGGAGCGCGCCCGGCGTCACGCGCCACACGTTCGGCTCGCCGCCCGACTCCGGGGTGTCGACCTGGGCGCCGACCGCGCGCAGCATGTCGACGGTCATCCGGATGTGCGGCATGGAGGGCAGGGTCGCACCGGTGTGGCGGACCTCGACGCCCTGGTTGAAGCGCGGACCGGACAGGAGCAGGGCCGACACGAACTGCGACGAGGACGACGCGTCGATCGACACCGGGCCGCCGTCCAGGGCCCCGCCGCCGTGCACGGTCAGCGGCAGCGCGCCACGGCCGTCGTCGTCGATCCGGGCACCGAGCTGCCGCAGCGCGTCGATCACCCCGTGCAGGGGGCGCTCGTACGACCGCGGGTCGCCGTCGAACCGGATCGGGCCGTCGGCCAGCGCCGCCACCGGCGGCAGGAAGCGCATCACCGTGCCGGCGTTGCCGACGTCGACCGTGGCCGGGCCGCGCAGGCCCGTCGGCAGCACCCGCCAGGCCTCGCCGGTGCCGTCGGGGCCGACCCCCTCCTCGATCTCCACACCCATCGCACGCAGGGCACCGGCCATCAGCAGGGTGTCGCGGGAGCGCAGCGGGCGGCGCAGCCAGCCGGGCTCGGAGGCGAGGGCCGCCAGCACCAGGGCGCGGTTGGTGACCGACTTGGACCCGGGCACGTGGACCGTCGCGTCGACGGCTCCGCTCGCGTGCGGGGCGGGCCAGAGGGCGGTGTGTGCGGGGTTAACGGTCATGGCCCCACTTTAGTGGCTGGGGACGGCCGGGCCCCTGCACGCGGGAGGCGCCGGCCCGAGCGGGCCGCGGGTGTCGATTCGCCGCATCTCTCCTACGGTTCCCCGTCGTCGCGGCCGTGGCGACCTGCTTCAATGCCGACCGCAGGTACGGGGTCTCCTGCCGCGGAGGAATACGGCTGTCGTCTCCCGCCGGATTCCGGCAGTGCCGAAACGGAACGGCGAGAGCGTGCCCGTGAACGGCTGCCGCGGAAAGGCCGTGGCGGATCTCGACGCCAGGTTCAGGGAAGGTGCGCGGGCGAGCGTGGCCTGCCAGGGCCTTTCGTACGGTCCCCCGGACGTCACGTCTGAAGCAGCCAGCGGCCCCCGCCGATCAGCGAGGACAGCGACACCGCGTGGAACAGGAACAGCCACAGCCCCGCCGGTACGTGCGTCAGCCGCGACAGCTGGTCCGCGTCCGAGTCCCCGGCGCCACCCCGTGACCGCTTCAGCTGCAGCTCGAACGGCGGCCGTACCCCGCCGAACAGCAGGAACCACACCACCGCATACGCGAACGCCGCCTGCACCTGGGGCCCCGTCAGCCACGACACCAGCAGGAAGGCACCCCCCGCCAGCACCACGGTCAGGACGCCGTACGCGTTGCGGATCATCACCAGCATCGCCACCAGCAGCGCCGTCGCCGCCCACAGCAGCAGCGTGATGCGGCCGGCCGCCAGCAGGGCGGCGCCGCCGAGGCCCAGCAGCGAGGGGGCGGTGTACCCGGCCGCCGCCGTCAGGATCATGCCGAGCCCGTACGGCTTGCCCCGGCTGACCGTGAGGCCGCTGGTGTCGGAGTGCAGCCGGATGCCGGTGAGCTGCCGGCCGGTGAGCAGCGCGATCAGACCGTGGCCGCCCTCGTGCGCGATGGTGATCGCGTTGCGGGATATCCGCCACAGGGTGTGCGGGACGACGACGGCGAGCGCGGCCGCCGAGGTGGCGAGCACCACCCACACGTCGGGATCGGGCTGGGTACCGGTGAGCCGGTCCCAGAGGTCGGGCAGCGCGAGGGCGGCGAGGCTGTCCATGTCCGGTGAGGGCTCCCTGTCGTCGTGCGGAGTCTGGCAGTGTGGCACGTACGTGCGGACGATATCTGGGACGCCTACGCGGCAGCGATCGTTCCTGACGGCAAACGTGCAGGTCACAGCGCCAGAGCCCCGGAGTGATCCGGGGCTCTGGCGCTACCTGTGCTGACTGTGTGCTGACCGGCGGGCTGTTGGTCAGCCGATGGTCGCGATGCCGTCGGTGGTGACGGTCGGGCGGCCCGAGGTGCCCACCACGACGATCTTCAGGGTGTGCTTGGCGGAGCTGGACCAGGTCTTCGTCCAGATCGCCTGGCGGTACAGAGTGGTCGAGGACTTCAGGTCGACCTCGGTGACCTTGGTGCCGTCGACGTAGATGTACGCCTGGCCGGAGGTCGAGGCCCGCGAGACGATCCAGGCCACCGAGCGGCCGGTGAAGGTCCAGCTGATCGAAGCCCCGGCGGAGGAGGAGCTGTAGGAGTAGCCGCCGAGGTAGCTGGTGCTGCTCCTGTGGGTCCAGGTGCCGGTGCGGGTGGTGGAGGTCTCCTGGATGATCGACGGCGTCCGGTAGACGGAGGCGCCCACGCTGTTCCCGGCCACGTCGTACGCCTTCAGCGCGAACAGGTCAGAGCTGCCGGGCTTGGCGCTGGTCGCCCAGGAGGTCACGGTCGGGCCGAAGGTGGCCGAGGACGGCGAGGTCGCCATGACCTTGGCGAGCGCCGCGTTGTCGGCGGCCTTCCAGGTCACCGTGACCGGGACCGCGGTGGAGCTCACCGTGCCGGTGCGCATCTGCACGCCGGGAGCGGTCGGGAAGGTGGGCGCGGTCGTGTCGCCGACCAGGGTGACCGAACCGGACGGGGTGGTCGAGCCGCGGACGTGGGTGGCACGGACCTGGACGGTGTGGCTGCCGGCCGCGACCGAGATCGCGGCGGAGCGCGCGGAACCGGAGGTGTGCGCCACGGCCTTGCCGTCGACCAGCACGTCGAAGCCGGAGATCACGGCGGACGGCGTGGCGGTCGTCCAGCTCACCGTGGCCGCGCCCTTGGTGTAGTAGCTCGTGCCGGACTTGGTCGCCCCGCCGGACATCCCGGTGACGGAGACGGCACCGACCGGCCCGGCCGCGTAGGAGCGGATCGTGCTCAGGGCGTTGTAGAGCTGGTTGCCGGGGCAGTCGGTGGCGAAGCCGTTGCGGTGCCCGGAGACGACGTTGAAGCTGTAGCTGGTGCCCAGGGCGAAGCCGTGGCTGTCGGAGGCGCCCTCGGGCAGCGACGCGGTACCGGTGCTCGGGTTCACCCCGGTCATGCCGAACTTCCAGGCGGCGATCCGGGCGATCGAGCCCAGCATCGCCTGCGTCGGCGTGGCCCCCGGGAAGGTGCTGGCCGTGGCGTCGCCGCCGCTGAAGTCGGTGTACGTGCCGATGGCGGCCACGCCCATGCTGTTGGTGTTGAACCCGTAGGTCTGCGCGCCGACGACAGGCAGCGCCATCCCGCCGAAGCGGCCCTCGAAGATGGTGCCGCACTTGTCGACCAGGAAGTTGTAACCGAGGTCGCGCCAGCCCTGGTTGAGGTGCTCGGCGTAGATGCCCCGCACGATCGCCGGGGAGTCGGCGCAGGAGTAGTTGTTCGTGGTGTCCGTGTGGTGGACGAACATCACCTTCACCGCCGAGCCGTACGACGGGTAACCGGACTCCCTGGCGCATTCGTCCGCGCCCCAGCCGGCCCGGGTGACCACGGTCGGCGGCGCCACCGTGGAGGTGGTCGCGGCCGGCATCGGGTCCGGCGCGGTCGGCGACGCCGACGCGGAGGGGCTGGCCGAGGAGGCCGGGCAGGACGGGTACGCCTGGTCCATGGTCGGCAGCTGACTGGGCCAGGACGTCGGCGAGGCGCTCGGCGAGACGGAGGCGGAGGGGGACCCGGTGGCGGAGGAAGAGGCGCTGGTGGAAGGCGCGGCGGAGGTGGAGTCCGTGGCCGTCGGGGTGGCCGGGCCCGTCGCCGTCGCCGTGTCGGCCGGGGTGGCGCTGTCGGTGGCCGTTGCGGTGCCGGTCGCGCCGGCCGTGTCCGTCGGCGTGGCCGCGTCGGTGGCCGTAGCGGTGTCGGTGGCCGTCGCGTCCATGGCGTAGCCGGCCGGGGCCATGCCGGAGCCCGTCGTGCCCCCGGTGCCCGCGGCGGCCTTGCCCGGGTCGATCAGGTCCACCCGCAGTCCGGCGGGCAGCGCGGCCGTGCGGTGCGCGCCGGCCGCGCGGACCTGGATGCCGTTCGACGGCCCCGCCCACATCGGCGACATCCCGCCCCGTACTCCGGGACGGTTCAGTTCGGCCGGGTCGGGTATGTCGTCGGGCTGTTGTATCTTCAGCCACGGCGTCCAGTGACCGTTCGCGGCCGAGCGGGTGCGTACCGTCACCGTGCCGTGCAGCGAGGTGTGCGCGCCGTTCCAGGTGATGCCCACCATGCTGAACGGGGCCGTGGACCGGGCCCCCAGCGTCTTGAGCGCCGCGCTCGAGCCGGTCAGGGCCAGCGAGTGCACATGGGTCTTGACCGGCCCCGGCGCCGCTCCGGAACCGCCGCCCTGCCCGGCCGCCGCGACGGCTGCCACCGCCAGGCCGCCTCCCGCGACGACCGCTCCCAACGCCACCCAGGCGCGCTTCTTCAGTCCGGACGGACGCGCTCGCCGGCTTCTGTATGCAGTTCTCATGCCCCACCCTGAGGAAACGTGGCATCACTTGCCACACGTCGAACCCATGGGGACCGGATGACGTGGCCCCGCCAACCCGTGACCGTCGGGCCGTTACGCGATCCCCAAGAGACCCAGCGCATCACCTGTCACTTTCGTTTCTCCGACTTCGTTTCTCCGACCGGCGAACGCCGTGTTCCGGGCGATCTCCGGGACTTCGGTCGTCACCTCGGACCGCTCGTCTTCCTTGCGTAAGGTAGTGAAGACCCTGGGTTTAGCGTTTCCGCAGGTCGGATGGGTGGTTCCTTATGTGCGGACGGTATGCGTCGAGTCGTAGGCCCGAGGATCTCGCAGGAATCTTCGAGATCGAGAAGTGGGAGCCCGAGGAGACCCTGGATCCCGACTACAACGTGGCCCCGACCAAGGAGGTCTACGCCGTCCTGGACCGTCCCCTGAAAGAGGCGTCCGAGCCGCGGCCGGTTCGGCAGCTGCGCAAGCTGAAGTGGGGACTGGTGCCGTCCTGGGCCAAGACGCCCGAGGGCGGCGCCCGGATGATCAACGCGCGCGCCGAGACCGTGCACGAGAAGCCCGCCTACCGCCGCGCCTTCGCCGCCCGGCGCTGCATCATCCCCGCCGACGGCTACTACGAGTGGGTCACCGGCGAGCAGGAGCGCGACCTGGAGGTCGAGGGCAGGAAGAAGCGGCCGCGCAAACAGCCGTACTTCGTGCTGCCGGCCGACGGCTCGGTGTTCGCGATGGCCGGACTGTACGAGTTCTGGCGCGACCGGACCCTGCCCGACGACCATCCGCAGGCCTGGTGGGTCACCTGCTCGGTGATCACCACGGAGGCCGAGAGGACCCCGCTGGCCGTGGCCCCCGCCGACGGACCGCACTCCCTGGTCGACATCCACCCCCGGATGCCGCTGATGCTCACCCCGGACCGCTGGGACGCCTGGCTCGACCCGGGCCGCACCGACCCCGACGGCCTGCGCGACCTGCTGGCGCCGCCCCCGCCCGGCCTGATGCGCGCCTACCCGGTCTCCACGGCCGTCAGCAACGTCCGCAACAACGGCCCGGAGCTGCTGAAGGAGCTCGAGGCGCCGGAAGAGGGCACACTCTTCTAGCGTGATCGAGATTGTCGAGACCGACGCCGGGACCGCACGCATCACCTGGCACAGGGCGAAGCGGGCCCGGCTGGTGCTGGCCGTGAGTCACGGCGCGGGCGGTGGCATCGAGGCACGGGACCTCCAGGCGCTCGCCCGGGTGCTCCCGGAGCACGGCGTGACCGTGGCCCTCGTGGAGCAGCCCTGGCGCGTCGCCGGGAAGAAGGTCGCCCCCGCGCCGAAGACCCTGGACACCGGCTGGCGCGGCATCTGGCCCGCGCTGTCCGGGATGGAGCTGCCGGTGGTCTCCGGCGGCCGCAGCGCCGGGGCCCGGGTCGCCTGCCGTACGGCGGCCGAGCTGGCCGCACACGCCGTACTCGCGCTCAGCTTCCCGCTGCACCCGCCGGGCAGGCCCGAGAAGTCCCGCGCCGAGGAGCTGCTCGGGTCCGGCGTGCCCACGCTGGTCGTGCAGGGCGGCAACGACCCCTTCGGCAAGCCGGAGGAGTTCCCCGAAGGCGGCTTCGGGCTGATCGAAGTGCCGTACGGGGATCACGGGTTCGCGATCCCCAAGCGCGCGGAGATCACCGAGGAGCGGGCCCTGGAGATCATCACCGACGGTGTCGTGGAGTGGCTCGGGTCACTCGGGTGACGGCCGGGAATGCCCCGCGCCGGACCACTGTTGTGGCGGACAGAAGTGCTGAGGCCTCGGCACCGACGTCGTAGGAGAGGAAGTCCGCCGCATGGGTTCGACCATCTGCCCGGCCCGCAGCAGCAGTCCCGACCTGGACTGGACGGTGCTGCACGCGGCCAAGACCGCTCCTATTCGAGGGGCGGCAGGCACGGGTCGTGTTCTATCCTCCGAAACGAGTGGGACCGGTCTCGGTCCTGCCCGGGATCTTGAGGAGGTGGGTCCGGTCACCGGTACCGACGCAGGGACCGACAACGGCCAGGCGGAGCAGCCCGAGGGCCAGGGCGTGAGCGCGGAGGCGATCTCCGAGTCCACCGCCGAGCGCAGTGCGCGCTTCGAGCGGGACGCGCTCGAGTTCCTCGACCAGATGTACTCGGCTGCGCTGCGCATGACGCGCAACCCGGCCGACGCCGAGGACCTGGTGCAGGAGACCTATGCCAAGGCGTACGCGTCCTTCCACCAGTTCCGCGAGGGCACCAACCTCAAGGCGTGGCTGTACCGGATCCTCACCAACACCTTCATCAACTCCTACCGCAAGAAGCAGCGCGAGCCGCAGCGCTCCGCCGCGGAGGAGATCGAGGACTGGCAGCTCGCCCGCGCCGAGTCGCACATGTCGACGGGTCTGCGCTCCGCCGAGTCGCAGGCGCTCGACCACCTGCCCGACTCGGACGTGAAGGAAGCGCTGCAGGCGATCCCCGAGGAGTTCCGCATCGCCGTCTACCTCGCGGACGTAGAGGGCTTTGCGTACAAGGAGATCGCGGACATCATGGGGACACCCATCGGTACGGTGATGTCCCGGCTGCACCGGGGCCGCCGTCAGCTGCGCGGCATGCTGGAGGACTACGCCCGTGACCGCGGGCTGGTCCCGGCGGGCGCCGGAGAGTCGAACGAAGCGAAAGGCTCGGGCTCATGAGCTGCGGAGAGCCGCACGAGACGGACTGCAGTGAGGTCCTCGACCATCTGTACGAGTTCCTCGACAGCGAGATGCCGGAAGTCGATCGCGACAAGTTCCAGCACCACTTCGAGGAATGCTCCCCGTGCCTGGAGAAGTACGGCCTGGAGCAGGCCGTGAAGAAGCTGGTCAAGCGGTGCTGCGGGCATGACGACGTACCCGCGGACCTGCGCGCCAAGGTCATGGGACGGATCGACCTGATCCGCTCCGGGCAGGCCGTGCCCGAGCACGACGTGACCGCCACTCCGCAGGAGAGCTGACCGCCACCGGCCTGGGTTGTCACCCGAACGTGCTAATCCTCAGGTCGTAGACCCCGCACCCCCCGATTCCCGCCCTAGGCTCCGAGCCCGGGCAGGCACGGTCGGGGAGGGGAGCGATGGAGGCGGTACCGGCGAGAGCACGCGGCTGGGTGGCCGCCGTCGCCCTGCTGGCGCTGCTCTGCCTCCTGCCGCTCCCGGCGATACGCACCCCCTGGTGGGCGCTCGGCCTGCTCTCCGTGCTCTACGCCGCCTGTGAACACGTCGTGCGCCGGCGCTTCGGCGGCACCTTCTACCCCGTGCTGCTCGCCGGGGCGTTCCTGCTGCCCCCGCCGGCCGCCGCCCTGGTCCCGCTGCCCGCGGCCCTGCTCTCGCCGGCCGAAGGGGCCGGGCACCGGCCCGCGCCGCTCCGGCGCGTCTGGCGGGCCGCGCGGCCCGCGCTCGCCGTGTGGGGCGCCGCCCGGGTGCACTGGGCACTCGGCGGCCGGGACGCGGTCGTCGCCTCCGACTTCCCGTACGCGCTGCTGCCCGCCGGCGCTGCCGTCCTCGCCTTCTGCCTGATCCTCACCGTCCTCGACGGCGGCACCCGCGCCGTCGCCCTGGGCATCCCGCTGCGCCGGGCCTGGCGCGGGCTGCTGTCCCGCTGCCTCGCGCCGGTCGCGGTGCACGGACTCGCCGGGCTGATGATGGCCGTGCTGTGGCGCAGCCCGTACGGCCCGGTCGCCGCGCTGCTCGTGTTGCTGCCGATGTGCGTGTCCTGGTGGATCTTCGCCCAGTACCACCGGGAACGCGCCGCCCACCAGGCCACCATCCGCGCCCTGGTGCAGGCGGTCGACATCAAGGACGGCTACACCCGCGGCCACAGCGAACGCGTCGGCCAGGCCTCCGTGATGATCGCCCGCGAACTCGGCATGGACGACGACCGAGTCGAGGTCCTGCGCTTCGCCGGCATCCTGCACGACGTCGGCAAGCTCGGCGTCCCGACGAGGCTGCTGCGCAAGGACGGCCCGCTGACCCCCGAGGAACGCCGGATCATCGAACTGCACCCCGAGTACGGCCATGAGATGGTCCGCGGGATCTCCTTCCTCGGCGAGGCCCGCGCCGCGATCCTGCACCACCACGAACGCCTCGACGGCAGCGGCTACCCGTACGGCCTCCTCGGCACCCGGATCCCCGAGTGCGCCCGCGTCGTCGCCGTCGCCGACGCCTTCGACGCGATGACCTCCACCCGCTCCTACCGCCGGGCCCGCCCCGTCGAGGCCGCCGTCGCCGAGCTGGAGGCCTGCGCCGGTACGCAGTTCGACCCGCGCATGGTGGACGCGCTCGCCCGCGCGCTGGGCCGCTACGGCTGGCATCCCACGGTCACGTCCGAGGACACCGGGACGCCGCAGGAGAGCCAGGGCCGGACGCCGGTCATCGGGACACCCGGGTGACCGCGCTGCGGATCGTCCACGGCGCCGCCGCCCTCGCCGCGGCCGGCTCCCTCGCCGTCACCCTGTGGACCGGGCTCGACGGACGGGGCGTCGCCCTCGCCTTCGGGGTGCTCATAGCCGTCGGCGAGCTGACCCGCTGGAGCGGCGCCCAGGTACGGCAGGCCGCCCCCCTCGCCACCGCGGGCTCGCTGTCGTACGCCCTGCTCGCAGCAGTGGCCGGGCGGCCCACGCACCACAACGCGGCGCAGGTCGTCACCGTGGTCCTCGCCGCCGCCCTGCTCGGCGCCGTCCCGCACATCTGGCACGGACGCACCCCCACCCTCGACCATCTGGCCCGCCGCGTGCTCACCGTCGGCTTCGCCGCCGTCTGCTTCCAACCCCTCTACAACAAGGGCGTGTTCACCTCCTGGAGCGGCCCCGAACACGCCCTGCTCCTGGTCGCCCTGCTCTGCCTCACCGCCCTGTGCGACGCCGTCCTGGCCGCCGCTCTGGCCCACTCCCGCACCCGCTGGCCGTTCGGCCCGTGCCTGCGCGAGGAACTGCGCGGGCTGCTCGGCATCGGCTCCGCCGTCTGCGCGACCGGTGCGGTGATGGCGCTCGGGGTCGCCGTCGCCGGGCTGTGGGCGCTGCCCGTGTTCTGCCTGCCCCTGCTGCTCACCCAGTTGTCCCTGCGCCGGTACGCGGCCGTCCGCGCCACCTACCGGCAGACCATCGCCTCCCTCGCCCGCGCCACCGAGATAGCCGGCTGCACCCCGGCCGGGCACGCCCGCCGCGTGGCCGCGCTCAGCCTCGCCGTCGGCCGGGATCTCGGCCTGACCGGGGACGAACCGACCGTCCTGGAGTACGCGGCCCTCATGCACGACATCGGCCAGCTCAGCCTGGTCGACCCGGTCCCGGCCGGCGCCACCGCCGCCCTGCCCGCCGCCGAGCAGCGGCGCATCGCGCTGCTCGGCGGGGCCGTCGTGCGGCAGACCGGTGTGCCCGCGGCCGTCGCCGTGGTGGTGGAACAGCAGGCGGAACCCTGGCGTGAACAGCCCGTCGCCGCCCGGATCGTCCGGGCCGTGAACGCCTACGAGGAGAAGACCCGGGACGCCGGCCCCGAGGGGCCCCTGCGGGCGCTGGAGGAGCTGCGTCTCGGCACCGCCGGTGACTACGATCCGGAGGTGGTGGAGTCCCTGTCCCGGGTCCTGGCCCGGCCACGGACCTGGTGGGACAGCGCGCCGGTGGGGGGCGAGGGGAGACGCACGGCACTGTCTGACCCCGCTCCCGGCTGGGTAACCCATGGGTAATGAGCGCCTTTCCCACCGCACGTGGTTGGATGCGAGGGAGAGGGTGTCCGGGGGCACAAGCCAGCCCACTGTGCGGAACTGGAACTGGCAGGCGGGAATCGTGAGGATCTTCGGAAAGGGACGGCACCGGCCCTCCGCCTCCTGGCGGCAGGCCACCGACCGCGCGTTCACGCTGATCGGCGACGGCCGGTACGAGGACGCGGGCGAGCTGCTGACACGGGCCGCCGATCTGGAGCCCTGGCTGTCGGAGTCCTGGTTCAACCTCGCCCTGCTGCACAAGTTCCGGCACGACTGGGAACAGGCCCGCGCCGCCGGTCTGCGGGCGGTCGCGCTGCTGGACCGGGAGGCCGGGGCGCCCGACTGGTGGAACGTCGGCATCGCCGCCACCGCCCTGCAGGACTGGCCGCTGGCCCGCCGCTCCTGGCAGGCGTACGGGCTGAAGGTGCCCGGCGGCGCCGCCGTGGCCGGGGAACCGGTCGGCATGGAGTTGGGCAGCGCGGCCGTACGGCTCTCCCCGGAGGGCGAGGCCGAGGTGGTGTGGGGCCGCAGGCTGGACCCGGCGCGGATCGAGGTGCTGTCCATCCCGCTTCCCTCGTCCGGGCGGCGCTGGGGCGAGGTCGTGCTGCACGACGGGGTCCCGCACGGCGAGCGCACGACGTCCACCGGCCATGCCTACCCGGTCTTCGACGAGATCGAGCTGTGGGCGCCCTCACCCGTTCCGACCTGGGTGGTGCTGCTGGAGGCGGCCACGGAGGCGGACCGGGACGCGCTGGAGCAGCTGGCCGCGGACGCGGGGTTCGCCGCGGAGGACTGGTCCTCCTCGGTGCGGCTGCTGTGCCGGATGTGCTCGGAGTCGCGGATGCCGTCGGACGAGGGCGAGGGCGATCACCTGGATCCGCACGACCACAGTGAGCCCGGTCATCCCGGGCCGCTGGGGCATCGGACGGACGGGCAGCTGTGGGTGCCGGAGCGGGAGTGCGGGGTGTCGGCGCCGGCTTCGCTGGTGCGGGGGTTGCTGGACGGGTGGGTCGCGGACAGCCCGGACTCCAGGGACTGGCGGGACCTGGAAGAGGTTTGCTGAGCCGCCGACGACCTGCCGCCTTTAGGCTGTACCCGAGACTTTTCCCAGGTTTGCAGGAAGGCGTACGTCGGTCATGGCGCAGCAGGACACCGATCAGCAGCACGCGGGCGTGCTCCCCGTCGACGAGGAGGGGTACGTCGTCGACACGGAGGACTGCGAGGAGCGCGAGGAGGCCTGGCGGGAGCGGGGGACCTCGCGGCCGATCACGGTCGTCGGCAACCCGGTGCTGCACAAGGAGTGCAAGGACGTCACCGAGTTCGGCGAGGAGCTGCAGCAGCTCGTCGCCGACATGTTCGCCAGCCAGCGCACCGCCGAGGGCGTGGGCCTGGCCGCCAACCAGATCGGTGTCGACCTGAAGGTCTTCGTGTACGACTGCCCCGACGACGAGGGCGTCCGGCACGTCGGGGTGGTCTGCAACCCCAGGCTCGTCGAGCTGCCCGCGGACAGGCGCCGCCTGGACGACAGCAACGAGGGCTGCCTGTCCGTGCCGACGGCGTACGCGCCGCTCGCCCGGCCCGACTACGCCGAGGTGACCGGCCAGGACGAGCGGGGCAACCCGGTCAAGGTCCGCGGCACCGGCTACTTCGCCCGGTGTTTGCAGCACGAGACCGACCACCTCTACGGCTACCTGTACATCGACCGGCTGTCCAAGCGGGACCGCAAGGACGCGCTGCGGCAGATGGCCGAGAACGAGCCACGTTATCCGGTGGTCGCCAACGACTAGTCGGCAGCGGGACCTTGGGGCGCCCGGCCGGGATCGCTCCCGGTCGGGCGCCCTTTGCATGACCTCGCCCGGATCGTCAGTGCGTCGTACAACCGATCGCTTCTATCCTGCCGGTGATCCTTAATCGGTCACGCAAGGGGGGATTCTCGGCATCCTGGGGTAGTGAGTGAAGCAAATCCGTTCCCATGACGGTCAGTTGTGGTGCTGAATGGAAGTGCGGGGATACGCAACGGCGCACGCCCGGCACGACGGGAGGGGTGTGCGCTCCTGGCGGCTGAGAGGGGTTTGTACGTGCATGCTTTCCCACATGGCACCACAGCGGCGCCGATGGCGGTCGTAGTACCACCCTCGCTGGCACTTCCGGTGATCGAGTCCGCCTTTCCTCGGCAACTGCACCCGTATTGGCCACGACTCCAGGAGAAGACGCGGCTCTGGCTGCTGGAAAAACGGCTCATGCCTGCGGACAAGGTGCAGGAATATGCCGACGGACTGTGCTACACCGACCTCATGGCGGGCTACTACCTCGGCGCCCCCGAAGAGGTCCTGCAGGCCATCGCCGACTACAGCGCATGGTTCTTCGTCTGGGACGACCGCCACGACCGGTATGTCGTCCACGGCCGGGCCGACGACTGGCGGCGCCTCCGGCACCGCCTGCACGCGGCCCTCGACGCACCCCGGCACCATCTGCACCACCCGGACCCGCTGGTCGCCGGGTTCGCGGACGGCGTGCTGCGGCTGTACGGCTTCCTGCCGCGCACCTGGAACCAGCGGTTCGCCCGGCACTTCCACACGGTGGTCGAGGCCTACGACCGAGAGTTCCGCAACCGCACCAAGGGATACATTCCCGGCGTCGAGGAATACCTCGCCCTGCGCCGGCACACCTTCGCCCACTGGATATGGACGGACCTGCTGGAGCCGAGCGCCGGGTGTGAACTCCCGGAATCGGTACGGAAAAACCCGGCCTATCGCCGGGCCGCGCTGCTCAGTCAGGAATTCGCCGCCTGGTACAACGATCTGTGCTCGCTGCCGAAGGAAATAGCGGGCGACGAGGTCCACAATCTCGGCATCAGTCTCATCATCCATGAGGGGCTGACTCTCGAGGAATCGGTGGACGAAGTGAGGCGGCGCGTCGAGGAATGCATCAGTGAATTCCTCCAAGTCGAGCAGGAAGCCCTTCGATTCGCCGACGGCCTCGCCGACGGCACCGTCCACGGAAAGGAACTGAGCGCCGCGGTGCGCGCCTGCGTCGGCAACATGCGGAACTGGTTCAGTTCCGTCTACTGGTTCCACCACGAGTCCGGCCGGTACATGGTCGACACCTGGGACGACCGGTCCACGCCCCCGTACGTCACGAACGAAGCGGCAGGTGAGCAATGACCGTCGAGTCTGTGCACCCCCTGACCTCCGAGACCACCGAGCTGCGTGAACCCCCCCTGGCCGGGGGCGCCGTGCCGGGCCTCGGGCACGGCCTGAAACTGGTCCGCGACCCGCTCGCGTTCATGTCCCGGCTACGCGACCACGGCGACGTCGTACGCCTCAAGCTCGGCCCCAAGACGGTGTACGCCGTCACTGCCCCGGAGCTCACCGGCGCGCTCGCGCTCAACCCCGACTTCAAGATCGACGGACCCCTGTGGGAGTCCCTCGAAGGGCTGCTCGGCAAGGAGGGCGTGGCCACCGCCAACGGCCCCCGGCACCGGCGTCAGCGGCGCACCATCCAGCCCGCGTTCCGTCTCGACGCGATCCCCGACTACGGGCCGATCATGGAGGAGGAGGCGCACGCGCTGACCGAGCGCTGGCGGCCCGGCCGGACCGTCGACTGCACCTCGGAGTCCTTCCGGGTGGCCGTCCGCATCGCCGCCCGCTGCCTGCTGCGCGGCGAGTACATGGACGAGCGCGCCGAGCGGCTCAGCGTCGACCTCGCCACCGTCTTCCGCGGCATGTACCGGCGGATGGTCATCCCGCTCGGGCCGCTGTACCGGCTGCCGTTCCCGGCCAACCGCGAATTCAACCGGGCACTGGCCGATTTGCATCTGCTGGTGGACGAGATCGTCGCCGAGCGGAGGGCATCTGGTCAAAAGCCGGACGATTTGCTGACGGCATTGCTGGAGGCAAAGGACGACAATGGCGACCCCATCGGGGAACAGGAGATCCACGACCAGGTCGTCGCGATACTCACCCCCGGAAGCGAAACAGTGGCTTCCACGATCATGTGGCTGCTTCAGGTCCTCGCGGAACACCCGGAACACGCCGAGAAGGTACGGACCGAGGTCGAATCCGTGACCGGCGGCCGACCGGTCGGATTCGAGCACGTCCGCTCACTCACGCACACCAACAATGTCGTCGTCGAGGCCATGCGGCTCAGGCCGGCCGTATGGATATTGACGCGGCGCGCGGTGACCGACACCGCGCTCGGCGACTATCGCATTCCGGCCGGGGCGGACATCGTCTACAGCCCCTACGCGATCCAGCGCGACGCCCGCTCCTATGACCGCCACCTCGACTTCGACCCCGACCGGTGGCTGCCGGAGCGGGCCAAGGAGGTGCCCAAGTACGCCATGAGCCCCTTCAGCGTCGGCAACCGCAAGTGCCCCAGCGACCACTTCTCCATGGCCCAGCTGAGCCTGATCACCGCGGCGATCTCGGCGAAGTACCGGTTCGAGCAGGTCGCCGGGTCCGACGACACGACCCGTGTGGGTATCACTCTCCGCCCGCACAACCTGCTGCTGAGGCCGATGCCTTGGTAGGAGTGTCTGGGTAGGACACCTGGTACCGGCGCGCGCTCAGGCGGCCTCAGGGCCCCGGAACGCGCGCCGGTAGGCGTTCGGGGTGGTGCCGAGCGCCCGGACGAACTGGTGCCGCAGCGCCGCCGCCGTACCGAACCCGGTGCGCCAGGCGATCGCGTCCATGGTCTCGTCGGTCCCCTCCAGCAACTCCTGTGCGCGCAGCACTCGTTGGCGCAGGATCCACCGGTAGGGAGTGGTTCCGGTCTCCTGCTGGAAGCGGCGCGCGAAGGTACGCGGCGCCATGTGGGCGCGGGCGGCGAGCTGCTCGACGGTCACCTCCTGGTCGAGGTGCTCCTCCATCCACACCAGCACCTCGCCGACGGTGTCGCACGGCCCCTTCGGCAGCGGCCGCTCGATGTACTGCGCCTGCCCGCCGTCCCGGTGCGGCGGCACCACCATCCGGCGGGCGATCTTGTTGGCGACCTCGGGACCCTGCTCCTTGCGCACGAGATGCAGACAGGCGTCGATCCCGGCGGCGGTGCCGGCCGAGGTGATCACGGGGTCCTCGTCGACGTAGAGCACGTCCGGCTCGACGGTCAGCCGCGGATACCGGCGGGCCAGCTCCGCCGCGTGGTGCCAGTGCACGGCACAGCGCCTGCCGTCCAGCAGCCCGGCGGCGGCGAGCACGAAGACGCCCGAGCAGACGCTGAGCACCCGGGCACCCCGGTCCACCCCGCGGCGCAGGGCGTCGAGCAGCCCGGGCGGGAACGCGCGCGATTCGTAGCAGGCCCCGGCCGGTACGGCGATCAGGTCGGCCGACTCCAGACGCTCCAGGCCGTGCTCGACCTGCAGGGAGAACCCGGCGTTCGAGCGCAGCACCGGGCCTTCGGCCGAGGCGACCGCGAAGTCGTACACCGGCAGGCCCTCATCACTGCGGTCGATGCCGAACACCTCACAGACGACGGCCATCTCGAAGGGGTTCACGCCGTCCAGCAGGACGGCGGCCACGTTCTGCAGCATGCTGCCAGTGTGCCTCGCCGGTGGCAGTAAATCGAGGGTGTACGGCAGTCCTGCCACTCCCGGTAAGGAGTATCCGGCGCGACAGTGGTGTACATGGACGTGACACAGACAGAAGGACTGCTCGGAATGATCGCCGTGATCGGGATCCTGGGCCTCCTGGTCCTCCCGGCGGTGATCGGCATCGCGCACGACAGGATCATCGACCGCCAGATCAGAAGGTCACAGCGGGAGGAGGCGACGAAGACGAAGGCGAAGAAGGAGACGGGGAGGCCGAGCCGGCCCCGCAGGCACCACGGCGCGGCCCGCCCCGTCTGAACAGCCGGTCAGAAGTCCTCGTCCAGGTCGACGGTGCCCTCCACCGCGACCTGGTACGCCGACGGGCGGCGCTCGAAGAAGTTCGTCAGCTCCTGGACGCCCTGCAGCTCCATGAAGGAGAACGGGTTCTCCGAGCCGTACACCGGGGCGAAGCCGAGGCGGGTCAGGCGCTGGTCGGCGACGCACTCCAGGTACTGCCGCATCGACTCGGTGTTCATGCCCGGAAGGCCGTCGCCGCACAGGTCGCGCGCGAACTGCAGCTCGGCCTCGACGGCCTCCTCCAGCATGTCGGTGACCTGCTGCCCCAACTCGTCGTCGAACAGGTCCGGCTCCTCCTTGCGGACGGTGTCGACCACGTCGAAGGCGAAGGACATGTGCATCGTCTCGTCCCGGAACACCCAGTTGGTGCCGGTGGCGAGACCGTGCAGCAGGCCCCGGCTGCGGAACCAGTAGACGTACGCGAAGGCGCCGTAGAAGAACAGACCCTCGATGCACGCGGCGAAGCAGATCAGGTTGAGCAGGAAGCGACGGCGGTCGGCCTTCGTCTCCAGCCGCTCGAGCTTCTCCACCGAGTCCATCCACTTGAAGCAGAACTGCGCCTTCTCGCGGATGGACGGGATGTTCTCGACGGCCGCGAAGGCCGCCGCCCGGTCGTCCGGGTCGGGCAGGTAGGTGTCCAGGAGCGTCAGGTAGAACTGGACGTGCACGGCCTCCTCGAAGAGCTGACGGCTCAGGTAGAGCCGTGCCTCGGGGGAGTTGATGTGCTTGTACAGCGTCAGCACCAGGTTGTTGGCGACGATCGAGTCACCGGTCGCGAAGAAGGCGACCAGGCGGCCGATGAGGTGCTGCTCCTCGGGCGTCAGCTTCGCGAGGTCGGCGACGTCCGAGTGGAGGTCGACCTCCTCCACGGTCCAGGTGTTCTTGATCGCGTCCCGGTAGCGCTCGTAGAAGTCCGGGTAGCGCATGGGACGCAGGGTCAGCTCGAAGCCCGGGTCGAGGAGGTTGGTGTTGCGGGTGGTGGCCGGGTGACGGGTGGGCATTACTGGCAGGCCTCGCAGGACTCGGGGTTTTCCAGGGAGCAGGCGACGGCGTCGGGGTCGGCGACCTGCTGGACGGGGATGGTCTTCTGGGTCTGGGCCTGGGCCGCGCGGGCGATACGGGTCGCCGGGCGGGAGCGCAGGTAGTACGTCGTCTTCAGGCCCGACTTCCAGGCGTACGCGTACATCGAGGAGAGCTTGCCGATGGTCGGCGTCTCCAGGAAGAGGTTCAGGGACTGGGCCTGGTCCAGGAACGGGGTGCGGGCCGCCGCCATGTCGATCAGCCCGCGCTGCGGGATCTCCCACGCCGTGCGGTACAGCGCCCGTACGTCGGCCGGGATCCACGCGAAGTCCTGCACCGAGCCGTTCGAGTCGCGCAGCGCCTCACGGGTGCGGGCGTCCCACACGCCCAGCTCCTTCAGGTCCTGCACCAGGTACGAGTTGACCTGCAGGAACTCACCGGACAGCGTCTCGCGCTTGAACAGGTTCGACACCTGCGGCTCGATGCACTCGTACACGCCCGCGATGGAGGCGATGGTGGCGGTGGGCGCGATGGCCAGCAGGAGGGAGTTGCGCATGCCGACCTCGGCGACACGGCTGCGCAGGGCCGCCCAGCGCTCCGGCCAGGTCAGTTCGACGCCGTAGTGGTCGGGGTGCAGCACACCCCGGGCCGTACGGGTCTTCTCCCAGGCCGGCAGCGGGCCGTTGCGCTCGGCCAGGTCGGCGGAGGCCTCGTACGCGGCGAGCATGATCCGCTCGGCGATCCGCGTGGACAGGGCCCTGGCCTCCGGCGAGTCGAAGGGCAGGCGCAGCTTGAAGAAGACGTCCTGCAGACCCATCGCGCCGAGGCCGACGGGACGCCACTTGGCGTTCGACCGTCCCGCCTGCTCGGTCGGGTAGAAGTTGATGTCGACCACGCGGTCGAGGAAGGTGACCGCGGTGCGGACGGTGTCGTCCAGCCGCTGCCAGTCGATGTCCCCGTCGGCCACGAAGGCACCGAGGTTCACCGAACCCAGGTTGCAGACCGCCGTCTCCCCGTCGTCCGTGACCTCCAGGATCTCCGTGCAGAGGTTGGAGGAGTGGACCACGTGCCCCGGCAGGGCCGTCTGGTTGGCGGTGCGGTTCGCCGCGTCCTTGAAGGTCATCCAGCCGTTGCCGGTCTGTGCGAGGGTGCGCATCATCCGGCCGTACAGCTCACGCGCCGGCATGGTCTTCTTCGCCAGGCCCGCCGCCTCGGCCTTGCGGTACGCGGCGTCGAACTCCTCGCCCCACAGGTCCACCAGCTCCGGCACGTCCGCCGGGGAGAACAGCGACCACTGCGCGTCGGCGTCGACCCGGCGCATGAACTCGTCCGGGATCCAGTGCGCGAGGTTCAGGTTGTGCGTACGGCGGGCGTCCTCACCGGTGTTGTCCCGCAGTTCCAGGAACTCCTCGATGTCGGAGTGCCAGGTCTCCAGGTACACGGCCGCGGCGCCCTTGCGCCGGCCGCCCTGGTTCACGGCGGCCACCGAGGCGTCCAGCGTCTTCAGGAACGGCACGATGCCGTTGGAGTGCCCGTTGGTGCCGCGGATCAGCGAACCGCGGCTGCGGATCCGGGAGTACGACAGTCCGATGCCGCCCGCGTGCTTGGAGAGCCGGGCCACCTGGTGGTAGCGGTCGTAGATGGAGTCCAGCTCGTCCAGCGGGGAGTCGAGGAGGTAGCAGGACGACATCTGCGGGTGCCGCGTGCCGGAGTTGAAGAGCGTGGGGGAGGACGGGAGGTAGTCGAGCCGGCTCATGAGCCCGTGCAGAGCGGCCACTTCGTCCAGGGAGCGGGTCGTGTCGTCCTCGGCCAGGCCGCTCGCGACCCGCAGCAGGAAGTGCTGGGGCGTCTCGATGACCCTGCGGGTGATCGGGTGCCGGAGCAGGTAGCGGCTGTGCAGGGTGCGCAGGCCGAAGTAGCCGAAGCGGTCGTCGGCCCGCCGGTCGATCAGCGCGTCGAGCCGTTCGGCGTGCAGCCGTACGAAGTCGGCGGTGCGGTCGGCGATGAGCCCCTCGCGGTGCCCCACGGCCACGGACTCGGTGAAGGACGTCACGCCCTGCGAGGCGGCCTCGGCGCGGATGGAGACGGTCAGCAGCCGGGCGGCCAGCCGCGAGTAGGCCGGATCCTCGGAAATGAGCCCGGCGGCGGCCTCCGTGGCCAGCTCGCGCAACTCCGCCTCGTCAGCCCTCGCCGACCGGCCCCGCAGCGCGGCGGCGGCGACCCGGCCGGGGTCGGCGTCGGGAAGGTCGGCGGTCAGCTCGGTCAGGGTCCGCAGCAACGCGGTACCGGGACCGTCGGTCTCCAGGCCGCCGGCTGAAACCGGATCTGCTGGCGCGATGGTCACGTGGGGCTCTCCCTCGCTCGGCACGGGGGCCTTGTGGAGGGCAGGGGGCAGCCACGAGCGCGCACGGCGTCGCGTCCACCGGCCCATCCCACGAGGCCCGGACGTCTGAAGGCCACCCGAACCGGACGGCCGGGTGCGCTGTCGGCAGGTCCTCGGACTGACTCCTGAGCGCAGACGCGCACAAGTACACCGTTGCGGGACAGTTCCGGATTCACACCGGATTCCCCTGCGGCGACAGCGAGGAAGAGCATACATCTAGTGCCGGGTTGCGGTGACACCCCCAGATGTTGTGTCGTGACGGTGTCAGAGCGTCAACTTGTAGGTGAGCAGAGTGATGTCGTCCAGTTCCGGGATCGGGTTCCAGTCGCGTTCGGGGACGCGGACGAATCCCAGGCGCTCGTAGATGCGGTGGGCCGCGTGCATGGTGCGCTGGGTGGACAGGACGACCGCCGTGCAGCCCTGCATGGCCCGTGCGCGGTCGATGCAGGCCCGGACGAGGGCCTCGCCGGCGCCCTGGCCGCGAGCGGCTCCGGAGACGGCCAGCATGCGGATCTCGGCCTCTCCGGGGCGGGCGATGTCGGCCATGGGGCCGGGGGACGGTACGAAGGTGACTCCGCCGAGGAGGGTGTCGTTCCGTACGGCCGCGAGAACCTCCGCCACGGCCGCCCGCTTGGCCACGTCTCTCAGTTCGCCCAGGTACCCGTCGCTCTCCCCGAAGTCGAGGAGGCCGTCCTGGAGGTAGGCCTCGGCGGTGATCTCGCCCAGGGCGTCGTACTCGTCGGGGATGGCCTGCCGGATCGCGATGTCCATGGCACCGAGTGTGCCGGAGGGGTACGACAACGGGCCGCCGGATTCTCCTCCGGCGGCCCGTCGTACAGCAGTCGCTCAGTGACCGGCGCCCGCGGTGGCCGGCGGCAGTTCCACCTGCACCCCCGGGTCGCCCGCGTCCGCCGTGTAGTCCTCCGGCCTGGTCTCGTCCGTGCCCTCGGGGGCCTTCACGGCCTTGAGGACGAAGGTGAGGACCACGGTGACCACGACGTTGAGGACGAACGCGGTGAGGCCGATGTAGCCGATCTCGCCGATGCCGGGGATCTCCTTGGCCGAGCCGCCGAAGTGCTTCTGGGTCGGGGAGGCGACGCCGTACGCGGCGACCGTGCCGTACGCCATGCCGACCGCCCAGCCGGCGAGCAGGGCCCAGCGGTGGAACCAGCGGGTGAACAGGCCGCCGACCAGGGCCGGGAAGGTCTGCAGGATCCAGATGCCGCCCAGCAGCTGGAAGTTGATGGCGACGGTCTTGTCCATGGTGAGGACGAAGACCAGCGCGCCGACCTTCACCAGCAGCGAGACGAGCTTGGAGACCTGGGCCTCCTGCTTCGGCGTGGCGTCCGGCTTGATGAAGTCCCGGTAGATGTTGCGCGTGAAGAGGTTCGCCGCCGCGATCGACATGATCGCCGCCGGGACCAGCGCGCCGATGCCGATCGCCGCGAAGGCCACGCCCGCGAACCAGTCCGGGAACATGTTCTCGAACAGCTGCGGGATGGCCAGCTGGCCGTTGGTGACCTTGACCCCGGCCGCGATCGCCATGAAGCCCAGCAGCGCGAGCAGGCCGAGCATCAGGGAGTACAGCGGCAGGATCGTGGTGTTGCGGCGGATCACCTCACGGCTCTTGGAGGACAGGGTCGCGGTGATCGAGTGCGGGTACATGAAGAGCGCGAGGGCGGAGCCAAGGGCCAGGGTGGCGTACGTCCACTGGCCGGCCTGCGGGGGTACGAGCGCGCCGCGCGGCTTGCCGGTCGCCGGGTTGACCTGGCTGAACGCGTGGCCCGCCTTGGCGAAGATGTCGTCGAAGCCGCCCAGCTTGATCGGGATGTAGATGATCGCCACCGCGATGACGATGTAGATCAGCGCGTCCTTGACGAACGCGATCAGGGCGGGGGCGCGCAGGCCGGAGGAGTAGGTGTAGGCCGCCAGCACGCCGAAGGCGATCAGCAGCGGCAGGTCCCGTACGAACCAGTTGGTGCTGCTGTCGCCGCCGACGCCCATGACGTCCAGCACGGCCTGGATGCCGACGAGCTGGAGCGCGATGTACGGCATCGTCGCCAGGATGCCGGTCAGCGCGACCGCCAGCGACAGACCCTTGGAGCCGAAGCGGCCGCGGACGAAGTCCGAGGTGGTGACGTATCCGTGGCGGTGCGAGACCGACCACAGGCGCGGCAGGAACGTGAAGATCAGCGGGTAGACCAGGATCGTGTACGGCACCGCGAAGAAGCCGGCCGCGCCCGCCGTGTAGATCGCCGCCGGCACGGCGACGAAGGTGTACGCCGTGTAGAGGTCGCCGCCGAGCAGGAACCAGGTGATCCAGGTGCCGAACGACCGCCCGCCCAGGCCCCATTCGTCCAGGGAGTGTTCGTCGTCCGCCCTGCGCCAGCGGGCGGCCAGGAAGCCCATCACCGTGACGGCCAGGAAGAAGAAGATGAAGACGCCGAGCGCGACGCCGTTGACGCCGTTCTTCACTTCACCTCACCGCCCTTCTCTGAAGCTGGGGAGGCGGGGGAAGCGGGGGAAGCATGGGCGCCGCGGGTGCGCTGGTCGCGCTGCCACAGCATGTACGCGGTCATCGTGAGCGCGGTGGAGATCAGCACCCAGAGCATCTGGTACCAGTAGAAGAACGGGATCCCGACGAAGGCGGGGTCCGTCTTGGCGTAGGAGCCGACCCAGGGCATCGCCACGAAGGGCGCGACGAGACACAGGCCGATGATCACGCGGACCGGTGTCACCACCGGTGGTCTCACTTCAGGCGTTTCGGACATGCCACGTGCTCCGTCCCCTCGCTGATCACCTGTGCAATGCGCAGGCAATCTAGGTGACGGTGTCGTGGCAGTGGAAGACCTCGTCCGTATCTCGGTATATCGATTCAGCGAAGGTCCCCGGCTTCTGCTTGCCTACTCCACAGGCCGCTTCAGCCTCGCGACGAACTTGTACCGGTCGCCCCGGTACACCGACCGCACCCACTCCACCGGCTTGCCCTCGCGGTCCAGGGAGTGTCGGGAGAGCATCAGCATCGGCAGACCCACGTCGGTGCCGAGCAGACCCGCCTCGCGCGGGGTGGCCAGCGAGGTCTCGATGGTCTCCTCGGCCTCGGCGAGGTGGACGTCGTAGACCTCGGCGAGGGCGGTGTAGAGGGAGGTGTACTTCACCAGGGAGCGGCGCAGGGCCGGGAAGCGCTTGGCGCTCAGGTGGGTGGTCTCGATGGCCATCGGCTCGCCGTTGGCCATGCGCAGCCGCTCGATGCGCAGCACCCGTCCGCCCGCGGCGATGTCGAGCAGCCCGGCGAGCCGGTCGTCGGCGGTGATGTAGCCGACGTCCAGCAGCTGCGAGGTCGGCTCCAGACCCTGGGCGCGCATGTCCTCGGTGTAGGAGGTGAGCTGGAGCGCCTGGGAGACCTTGGGCTTGGCGACGAAGGTGCCCTTGCCCTGGATGCGCTCCAGGCGGCCCTCGACCACCAGTTCCTGCAGGGCCTGGCGGACGGTGGTGCGGGAGGTGTCGAACTCGGCCGCCAGCGTGCGCTCGGGCGGGACCGGCGTGCCCGGCGCCTGGGTCTCCGTCATGTCGAGCAGGTGCTTCTTCAGGCGGTAGTACTTGGGCACGCGCGCCGTACGGACGGTCGTGCCGGCCTCGTTCTCCGCACTGCTGACGTCGGTGGTCATGCTCTGCCTTCCCGGCTCCCGGTGCCGAAAGCGACCGACTGACATCGGCCACGGCTCACATCGTGGCACGGGTTCTTCTGTCAGGACTCCACCCGCACGCTCCGTGATCTCCTCTATATATCGTTGCAACCGAGGTTGGTCTAGTCCATCGGCCCGGGCGTCCCGGCCTAGATCCCCTGCCAGTCCGGCTTGCCCGCGAACGTGTGCCGGAAGTAGTCGGCCAGCTTCAGCTTGGACGCGGCCGCCTCGTCGACGACCACCGTGGCGTGCGGGTGCAGCTGCAGCGCGGAGGCCGGGCAGACGGCCGCGACCGGGCCCTCGACGGTCGCGGCGACCGCGTCCGCCTTGCCCTCGCCGGTCGCCAGCAGCACCAGGTGCCGGGCCTCCAGGATGGTGCCGATGCCCTGGGTGATGACGTGGTGCGGCACCTGCTCGATGTCGCCGTCGAAGAAGCGTGCGTTGTCGACACGGGTCTGTTCGGTCAGCGTCTTGATCCGGGTGCGCGAGGCGAGGGACGAGCACGGCTCGTTGAACCCGATGTGCCCGTCGGTGCCGATGCCCAGCAGCTGCAGGTCCACTCCGCCGGCCGCCGCGAGCGCGCGGTCGTACGCCTCGCAGGCCGCCTGGACGTCCTCGGCGGTGCCGTCGGGACCGAGGAACTTGTCCATGCCGATGCCGAGCGGCTCCAGGACCTCCCGGCGCAGCACCGAGCGATAGGACTCGGGGTGGTCGGCGGGCAGCCCCACGTACTCGTCGAGCTGGGCTATGCGCGCCCGCGAGGTGTCCACGGCGCCGGAGCGCCACTTCGCGGTCAGCGCCTGGTAGACGGGCAGCGGGGTGGAGCCGGTGGCCACGCCGAGCAGGGCGTCGGGCTTGCGTCGCAGCAGCTGTGCCATGGCCTCGGCGATCAGCTCGCCGCCCGCCGCGGCGTCCGGAACGATGACAACTTCCACGCTGGGCCTGCCGTTCTGAAGTGGGCTCTGGACGACTCTGTGTGGTTTAGACCAATCTAACAGAGGCGGGTCTCCTGGGGTGAGCCCCTGTATTTTTCTAAGGGCCGCTATAAAATGCCCTCCATGGTGAGCGGTCAGGACACGGGAACGCGGGCCGGGGCCTCCAGATCGCGCGGCCGCCCGCGCTCCTTCGATCGTGCCACCGCGCTGGAGAAGGCGCTCATGGCCTTCTGGAAGCACGGCTACGAGGCCACCTCGGTCGCCGACCTCACCAGGATCATGGGCATCGGCGCCCCGAGCCTGTACGCGGCCTTCGGTGACAAGCGGACCCTGTTCGAGGAGGTCGTGCGGCTCTACACCGACTCGTACGGCGCCTTCGGTGAGCGGGCCCTCGCCGAGGAGCCCACCGCCCGCGCCGCCGTCACGCGCATGCTGCGCGAGGCCGCCGCCGGGTACACCGACCCCGCGCACCCGTACGGCTGCCTGGTCGTGCACGCCGCCACCAACTGCACCAGCCCCGAGGTGGAACGGCTGCTGCGCGAGCGGCGCACCGCGGACATCGCCGCAGTGGAGTCCCGGATCCGGGTGGACGTCACGGAGGGCCGGCTGCCGTCCGGCACCGACGCCACCGCCCTCGCCCGGCACACCGGCGCCATGATCCAGGGCATGTCCCAGCAGGCCCGCGACGGGGCGAGCCGGGAAGAACTGGAAGCACTCGCGGAAATTGCCATGTCCATCTGGCCCCGCAGCTGACCAAGGCGGGCTAGGCTGCGTGGCATCGGGTGCCATCGTCTACGTCATACAGTCTTCGTGCATGCCGACAAGACCATGGACACACACTTGTGGTCTAGTCCACAATCAAAAGTGAACAAGCCTCCGTCTTCCCCGCACAGGAAGGCGGATCGAGGGACCGGAGCTCTCTGCCCTGACTGCCCCGGCTCCTCGACCTTCGGCCGACCGGGACCGCACACCCCACGGCCGATGATGCTCCGGGCTGCGGTGCCGGGAGGGTTGAGGGTCCCTTCCAGGCGCCGCGGCCCGCGGGTGTTTTCCGGGGCCGGTCACGGGTGTTTTCGGCCATCCGAGACCCGCGGGTACGCTCACAACGTGCCCTCCATGAACGAACTGGTCCGCCAGCACACCGCCCTCGACGACTCCGACCTCGAGTGGCTCCATCTGCTGGTCTCGGAGTGGCAGCTGCTCTCCGACCTCTCCTTCGCCGACCTGGTCCTGTGGGTCCCCACCCGGGACGGCACCCGGTACGTCTCGGTCGCCCAGATGCGCCCCAACACCGGCCCCACCTCCTACCAGGACGACATGGTCGGCCACCTGGTCCCGCGCGGCCGGCGGCCCATGCTGGACGCGGCGCTGGACGAGGGCCGGATCGTGCGCGAGGGCGACCCGGAGTGGCGCGAAGAGGTCCCCGTACGGGTCGAGTCCATCCCCGTGCGGCGCGAGGGCCGCGTGCTCGGCGTGATCGCCCGCAACACCAACCTGCTCACGGTCCGCACCCCGAGCCGTCTGGAGCTCACCTACCTGCAGAGCGCCTCCGACCTCGCGCAGATGATCGCGGCAGGTTCCTTCCCCTTCCCGAACCAGCAGGTCGACATGGACGCCTCGCCGCGCGTCGGCGACGGCCTGATCCGGCTGGACATCGACGGCCTCGTCCAGTACGCCTCCCCGAACGCCCTGTCCGCCTACCACCGCCTCGGCCTCGCCGCCGACCTGGTCGGTCAGCACCTCGGGCAGACCACCGCCGAACTGGCCCCGACCCGGGGACCGGTCGACGAGGCGCTCGTCAAGCTGGCCAGCGGCTGGGCGCCGCGCGAGTTCGAGATCGAGGCCAACGACGGCGTCATCCAGTTCCGGGCGATCCCGCTCAAGCCCAAGGGCACCCGGATCGGTTCGCTGGTGCTGTGCCGGGACGTCACCGAACTGCGGCGCCGCGAGCGGGAGTTGATCACCAAGGACGCGACCATCCGGGAGATCCACCACCGGGTGAAGAACAACCTCCAGACCGTCGCCGCGCTGCTGCGGCTGCAGGCGCGGCGCATCGAGTCCGAACGCGGCCGGGAAGCCCTGGAGGAGGCCGTCCGCCGGGTCGGCTCGATCGCGATCGTGCATGAGACGCTGTCTCAGAACCTGGATGAGCGCGTGGAGTTCGACGACATCGCCGACCGCGTGCTGGCGATGGTCGCCGAGATCTCGCCGGGCAAGGTGACCGGCCGGCGCAGCGGGCGCTTCGGGATCCTCGACGCCGAGGTGGCCACCCCGCTGTCGATGGTCCTCACCGAGATCCTGCAGAACGCCCTGGAGCACGGCTTCCGCGAGGGCGACACCGGCACGGTCGAGGTCTCGGCGGTCCGTGGCGGTACGACGAAGGAGGCCCGGCTCCTCGTCACGGTCCAGGACGACGGCGTCGGCCTGCCCGAGGGCTTCGACCCGCACCGCTCGGGCAACCTGGGGCTGCAGATCGTACGGACGCTGGTGGAAGGGGAGTTGGGCGGCTCCTTCGACATGGTCCCGGCGCCGGGACAGGGGACCAGGGTGATCCTCGACATTCCGGTGCGGGCGCAGAAGCAGTAGCCCAATGGCCGTACAGTGGCGGCCGGTTACAGCGGCGACCGGTTGCGGACAGCAAAAAGCCCCGGACCGCCGTCGGTCCGGGGCTTGTGCTCGTTGCTGCTCTGCTTATATCGCTAAGCGCATCGGGGGATACTGCGCGCTGCGGCTCGGGGGCGGGAGATGCGTGCGTGCTGCACGCGCCGCCAAGCTCAGGCTGTCAGCAGGGGTGGGTGTGTCAGGCGGAGGCCTGACGGGCCCGGTTGCGGGCGGCGCGGCGCTTCATGGCGCGGCGCTCGTCCTCGCTGAGACCACCCCAGACGCCGGAGTCCTGACCGGACTCGAGCGCCCACTGCAGACACTGCTCGATCACCGGGCAGCGACGGCAGACGGCCTTGGCTTCCTCGATCTGCAGCAGCGCAGGACCGGTGTTGCCGATGGGGAAGAAGAGCTCGGGGTCTTCCTCGCGGCAAACGGCGTTGTGACGCCAGTCCATGGCTGCTACCTCTCCTAGGTTCTCTGAACGTATTACGTACAGGTTGCTTGTGAATGTGAACGCTTTCACGAATCCCTCAACAAGTGAAGGGCCGACCGCCAGGTCTTCCCCGGCGTGGTCCTTGGTTTGAAGAGGGGTTCCGGTGATCAGTGGAGGCCGGTGTTGCGGGCCGTCCCGATCGCCACGTAGAGACTCGCAAACCTCGGCGACGGATACAACCCCTTCCGGAAAGTTTTTTTTGATTCCTCGGTGTCGACTAGGTCACAGCCGTACTTCCATGGGGTGGATCCTGGCCTAAACGTTCGAGTGAAAGGACTTTCGCCCGTTCCGCTCACACAATCACACGCAGTGCACGGCGTACGCCTGTGAACGTCACGCTCGTACGCAGTCCCAGATGGTCACCGTCCATCTGTAGGGGCAGAGGCACCTTCGAATGCAAGGTGAACTGATCCAGATCATGCAGCGAGACGACATGTCGACCATGGGGTCCGCGCTCGGGGGACGAAGTGAGCAACTGGGTGCCATACCGGGCAACCGCGGCCGACGACAGGCGGCTGAGACCGAGTACGTCGATGCCGGTATCGAACGAGGCCTTAGGTGATGTGTACATGGGGCGATTGCCGAGATACGTCCAAGGGGACGTGTTCGAGATTATGGCGACCACAAGATCGGCAATCGGATCCTCGCCGGGTTGCTCCAGCGTGATCGACCCGCGCCGGCGGTTCTGCTCACCGAGGAACTGCCGGATCACCTGACGTACGTACAACGCGTGCGTCGACTTCTTCCCGCGCTCGCGCTGCTGCTCCACCCGGCCGACGACACCCGCGTCGAATCCCAGTCCCGCGTTGAAGGTGAACCAGCGGTCCGGGACCGCCTCGTCCTCGGTGCCGGGCGTGCCCGAGGTCAACCCGAGCCCGACGAGCCGTTCCCGGCTCTCCCGCAACGCGTCCAGCAGGGCGCCGGTGGCCTCGACCGGGTCGTTGGGCAGGCCCAGGGCGCGGGCGAAGACGTTCGTGGAGCCACCGGGTACGACGGCGAGGCCGGGCAGGCGCTCCGGGTCGGGGCCGGCGTGCAGCAGGCCGTTGACGACCTCGTTGACCGTGCCGTCGCCGCCGAGGGCCACCACGAGATCGATGTCGTCACTGTCCGCCGCCTGCCGGCCGAGGTCGCGCGCGTGTCCGCGGTACTCGGTGGTGACCGCCTCCAGCTTCATCTCGCTCGCCAGCGCGTGGATCAGCACGTCACGCCTGCGTGCGCTTGTGGTGGTTGCCGCCGGATTGACCACGAGAAGTGCACGCATGGACTGCAGCGTACCTACTGGGGGGTACCGGGCCCATATCGAGGTAGGGATCGGGTAAGAGGTGGGGGCGTGAACCTGGACACTCGGAACGCTGCCGGCCGTCGGATCCCTGCCGGCGCGGGGAAGCGCACCCGCCCCTGCCCGCACCGGGCCGACGGCTACTCTTCTGGTGTGAGCAGTGAGCAGAACCCCGCCCCCAACCCCGCCGACACCGCCGACACCGCCGAAGCCGGCGCAGCGGGCCGTCCCCGCCGGCTGACCTACGCCGCCGTGCTGGCCGGGCTGGAGGGCCTCGCCCTCGGGGCCGGCGGGCTGTGGGTGCTCGTCCTCGGGCTCACCGGCTCCCCGGACGACCGGCAGCAGGCCGTGACCCTCGGTGTCACCCTCGCCGTGCTCGCACTGCTGCCGCTGCTCGCCGCGCGCGGACTGCTGCTGCGGCGCAGCTGGAGCCGTGGCCCCGCGGTGATCACCCAGATCATGGCGCTGCCGATCGCCTACAACCTGCTCAAGGCCGACAGCATGGCCATCCCGGCCGGCATCGCCCTTGCGGTGGTGGCCGTGGCGGCGCTGATCCTCCTCGTCAACGGCGAGACGACCCGGGCCCTCGGCATCAAGGGACCGGGCCGCGCCGAGTAAGGCCCTTACTCCTCCACGAGGAGCTTCTCCCGCAGCTGGGCCAGCGTGCGGGCCAGCAGCCGGGAGACGTGCATCTGGGAGATGCCGACCTCCTGCGCGATCTGCGACTGGGTCATGTTGCCGAAGAAGCGCAGCAGCAGGATCCGCTTCTCCCGCGGGGGCAGATCCTCCAGCAGCGGCTTGAGGGACTCCCGGTACTCCACGCCCTCCAGCGCCTCGTCCTCCGCGCCGAGGGTGTCGGCGACCGCCGGGGACTCGTCGTCGGTGTCGGGGACGTCCAGGGACAGCGTGGAGTACGCGTTGGCGGACTCCAGGCCCTCCAGGACCTCCTCCTCGGAGATCGCGAGCTTCTCGGCCAGCTCGTGGACCGTGGGGGAGCGGCCGTGCAGCTGGGACAGCTCGGCCGTCGCCGTGGTCAGTGCGAGCCGCAGCTCCTGCAGCCGGCGCGGCACGCGGACCGCCCAGCCCTTGTCGCGGAAGTGCCGCTTGATCTCGCCGACCACGGTCGGGGTGGCGTACGTGGAGAACTCCACGCCGCGCTCCGGGTCGAACCGGTCGACGGACTTGATCAGCCCGATCGTGGCCACCTGGGTGAGGTCGTCCAGCGGCTCGCCGCGGTTGCGGAACCGGCGTGCCAGGTGCTCCACGAGCGGCAGATGCATACGGACCAGCCGATTGCGCAGCTCCGCGTACTCCGGGCTGCCCTGCTTCAGGCCGCGCAGCTCCACGAACATCGCCCGTGCCCCGCTGCGGTCCGCCGGGTCGTGCTGTACGGCCTGCACGGCCTGTACGGCCTGCACGGGCTGCGCGCCCGGTGCGTCGTCCTCGGCGTACCGCTCGTGCTCGCTCATCGTCCCGCCCGTAGCCCTTCCCCGAGCCCTGGCCCCCGCGCGGTGCCCCGCCGTGGGCGCGCCCTGCGCGGGCGCCTCGCCACCGGCCCGCGCGGAGTCGTCCTGCGGGTGCGGTCTGGCCTGCTCGGGGATGCCGTCGATGCCGTCCGCCATGCGCCGGGAACCGTCCTGGGGAGCCTCCCCGGAGAGGTCGCCCGCGCTCGGCCAGGGGGAACCCCCGTCCCCGGCCGGCAGCTCCCGTGTGCCGCGCTCTTCGTCCCGCACCGGACCGTCCCCGTTCCTCACGCCGGGCCGGGGCCCGCGCCGCGCTGTTTGTAGAGGCTGATCGACACGGTCTTGTCCTCGTCCACGGCGGACGAGACCTTGCCCGCGAGGGCCGAGAGCACGGTCCAGGCGAAGGTGTCCCGCGAGGGGGCGTGGCCGTCCGTGGTCGGTGCGGAGACCGTGACCTCCAGCGAGTCGTCGACGAGTCGGAAGACACAGCTGAGCACCGAGCCGGGCACGGCCTGCTGGAGCAGGATCGCGCAGGCCTCGTCCACGGCGATGCGCAGGTCCTCGATCTCGTCCAGGGTGAAGTCCAAGCGGGCCGCGAGTCCGGCCGTGGCCGTCCGCAGCACCGACAGGTAGGCACCCGCGGCCGGCAGCCGGACTTCCACGAAGTCCTGGTTCGCCGCGGGCTCGCCTGCGATCTGGGACACCCTCACCTCCAAGGTGGTACAAGCTTTACGGGGCCGAGGGTCGCCCCCCGGGGTAACGCGGACGCGGTTCCGCGGTGACGCTATCGCGCTCCGAATGTTCCTGTCCCGGGACCCCAACCCCCCTGGCGTCACTCACAGTAAAGCTGTGCATACGCTCCGTGTCTAGAGGGTTTGCGGGCCCAAATGGGAAGAGCGCGCGCCGGGTTGACGTACCCAGACGCCCGACGCTCGAACCGTCGTGCGGTCACCGCCGAATGCAGTGTCACACGAGAACGCGGTCGGGCGGGAATGCGATCACACGGAAAGCCGCTCGGTAGAAGGTCGGAACAGGGTCGGAACGGGGTCAGACGAGTACGTGGTCCACGAAGCACCACCGCCAGTCCTCGCCGGGCTCGAAGGTCCGCATCACCGGGTGACCGGACATCTCGTGGTGCTGCGTCGCGTGCCTGCCGGGCGAGGAGTCGCAGCAGCCGACATGGCCGCAGGTGAGGCACAGCCGCAGCTGCACCGGGTGCGTGCCGTCGCGCAGACACTCGGGGCAGGTCGGACCGAGAGGCTCCGGTTCCGGGAGCGGCAGCGCGTCGGCGTGCGTGCACTGTTTCATGATTGCCAGATTACGACGGTCGTGCGGGTGGCCGCGCGGAAAACGAGGGTGGGCGAGGATCATGGATGTGATGCCGCTGCTGTTGCTGGTGGCGGGCAGCGCGGGGATCGCGGGGGCCGCGCGGCGCACTCCGGTGCCGGCGCCGCTGCTGCTGGTCGCCGTGGGCCTCGCGGTCTCGTACGTCCCGGGCATCCCGCACTACACCCTGGACCCGGAGATCGTCCTGCCCCTGGTGCTGCCCCCGCTCCTGTACAAGGAGGGCACCGAGAGCTCGTACCTCGATCTGCGCGCCCAGATGCGGCCCGTGGGGCTGCTGTCGATCGGATACGTGCTCTTCGCGACCTTCGCCGTCGGCTGGGTCGCCTATCTCGTCGTACCGGGGCTGCCGCTGCCCGCGGCGCTGGTGCTGGGCGCGGTGGTCGCGCCGACGGACGCGGTCGCGGCCGCGGCGATCGCGCGCCGGGTCGGCCTGCCCTCCAGGATCACCACCATCCTCCAGGGCGAGTCCCTGCTCAACGACGCCACCGCGATCACCGCCTACAAGGTGGCCCTCGCCGCGGCCGTCGGCGCGGGCGCGACCTGGGCGGGCGGGTTCGGGGAGTTCCTGCGGGCCGCCATCGGCGGGGTCGTCGTCGGACTGGTGCTCATGGTGCCGATCCACTGGCTGCGCACACACCTGACGGAGGCCCTTCTCCAGAACACCCTCTCCCTGCTGATCCCGTTCGTCGCCTACGGCGTCGCCGAGCAGTTCCACGGCTCCGGCGTCCTCGCGGTCGTCGTGGTCGCGGTCTATCTCGGGCACCACGCGTGGGAGGTCGACTTCGCCACCCGGCTCCAGGAGGACGCGGTCTGGCGGATGGTCGCCTTCTTGCTGGAATCGGCGGTCTTCGCGCTGATCGGCCTGCAGCTGCCCACCGTCCTCAAGGGGCTGGCCGCGTACCACGGGGCCGACGCGGCCTGGTACGCGATCGCGGTCTTCCTCGTGGTCGTCGCGGCCCGCTTCGTCTGGGTGTACCCGGCCACCTTCGTGCCCCGCCTGCTCTTCCGGCGCATCCGCGAACGCGAGGACAACCCGACCTGGCGGGCGCCGATCGTCACGTCGTGGGCCGCCATGCGCGGTGTGGTGTCCCTGGCCATCGCCTTCTCGATCCCGCTCAAGGTGCACGGCGGCGCCCCCTTCCCGCAGCGGAACCTGATCCTCTTCCTGACCTTCAGCACGGTCATCGGCACCCTCGTGGTGCAGGGTCTGACCCTCGCGCCGCTGATCCGCCTGATGAGGTTCCCCGGCCGCGACCCGCAGGCCGAGACCCTCGCCGAGGCCAACGCCCAGGCCCAGGCCTCCCGCGCCGCCGAGAGCCGCCTCGACGACCTCCTCGCCGACGACCGCAACGCCCTGCCACCACCGCTCGCCGACCGCCTGCGCACGGTCCTGGAACGCCGCCGCAACGCCGTCTGGGAACGCCTCGGCCAGACCAACCCCGTCACCGGCGAATCGGTGGACGACACCTACCGGCGTCTCTCCCGCGAGATGATCAGCGCCGAACGCGAGGTCTTCGTCAGGCTCCGCGACCACCGCTACATCGACGACGAGATGCTGCGCGCGCTGCTCAGACGCCTGGACCTGGAGGAGGCGGCGGCCTACCGGGAGGCGAGTTAGCCCTACGGGAAGGGCCGCCCGGTGACGACGGCCGCGATCGCCGTGCCGCGCGTGAAGGCGCCCTCTGCCGCGAGGGCGACAAGTCCGTAGAGCAGCTTGGCGACATAGAGACGTTCTACGGGCAGCCCGTGGCGGTCCTCGAAGTCCTCGGCGAACGCGTGCAGTTCGGGTGTCGTACGGGCGTAACCGCCGAAGTGGAAACGCTCGTCGAGGGACCAGGAGCCGGTACGGCCGCCGAAGGCACGTTCCTGCAGTGCCTGTATGCCGTCTTCCAGGAAGCCGCCCCTGAGGACCGGCACGCCGAGCGCCCGCTGCCCCGGGGCCAGACCAGCGGCCAGCCCGGCGAGCGTGCCGCCGGTGCCGCAGGCTACCGCGACGACGTCGGCGTGGCCGCGCAGCTCCTGGCCGAGGGCCCGGCAGCCGCGTACGGCCGCGCTGTTGCTGCCGCCCTCGGGCACGACGTACGCCTCCTCGGCGCCGGCCGCGCGCAGGACGGCGCCCAGCGTCTCCGGCTCGTTCTTCTGCCGGTACGTCGATCTGTCGACGAAGTGCAGCCGCATGCCGTCCGCCGCGCACCGGGCCAGGGAGGGGTTGAGCGGGCGGTCGGCCAGCTCGTCGCCGCGGACCACGCCGGTGGTCGGCAGCCCGAGGATGCGGCCCGCGGCGGCGGTGGCCCGCAGGTGGTTGGAGTAGGCCCCGCCGAAGGTCACCAGCGGCCGCCCCGCCGCCGCCTCGATGTTCGGCACCAGCTTGCGCCACTTGTTGCCCACGAGGTCGGGGTGGATCAGGTCGTCGCGCTTGAGGAGGAGCCGGAGTCCGTGCTTTTCGAACCGCTCGTCCCCGACCTCTTGGAGGGGGGAGGGGAGTCGGGAGGTGAGGGCGGTCCGGCTGGTCACTGCTTCATTGTCGCCCGGGTGGGGGCGGGAACCGTGCGACCGGCCACGACGCACGCGCACCCGGAGCCGGTCCACACTCCCACGGCACTGGCCCTTCAACCGCTCCGCCACCCGATCCCGTAGCCACCCCATCCCCGACCCCCATTACCGTCTTCTTGGCCCCGCAACGGGGTTCCCGGCCTCCGGGCCCGGCATGCCACGTCCTCGTCGCCGAGCCGGGCGTGGTCGGCGCGCCCGTAGCCGGCCAGGTGGACCGTGCCGTCCGGTGCACCGACGCCGGCCGCCGGCAGCAGAGGCACTGCACGGGATCCCTCGTCGAGATCCCTCTTTGTGCCCAGTAGTCCGATGATCCATTCCCGCTCTTTCGGGTAATGGTGTGACCACGCACCGTGATGGAAGGCTCGGTGCCGAGACCGGCGCCCCCTGCGATTCGGTGCCGGGCATACCTGGGAGGCAATTCTCTATGTCGGTAGGCGAAGAGGTCCGCACGGAACAGGGCAAGCCGCAGCAGTCCCTCGGGACCGCGGCCGCGCGGAACCTGGCCACCACCACCAAGTCCGTTCCTCAGATGCAGGAGATCAGCTCCCGCTGGCTGCTGCGCACACTCCCGTGGGTCGACGTACAGGGCGGTACATACCGCGTGAACAGGCGGCTGACGTACTCCGTCGGCGACGGCCGCATCACCTTCGTGAAGACCGGGGACCAGGTCGAGGTCATCCCGGCCGAACTCGGCGAGCTGCCGGCCCTGCGCTCGTACGAGGACGAGGAGGTGCTGACGGAACTCGCCCGGCGCTGCCGCCAGCGCGACTTCGCGCCGGGCGAGGTGATCGCCGACTTCGGCAACCAGACGGGCGAGGTCTACCTGCTGGCGCACGGCAGGGTCGAGAAGATCGGCTCCGGCCCCTACGGCGACGACGCCGTCCTCGGCGTCCTCGCCGACGGCGCCTACTTCGGCGACCAGGCGCTGCTGGACCCGGACGCCATCTGGGAGTACACCGTCCGCGCCGACACCGCGACCACCGTGCTGATCCTCAGCCGTCAGGACTTCCAGCAGGTCGCCGAGCGCTCGGACAGCCTGCGCGACCACCTCGAGCAGCTGCGCTCGCTGCCGGAGCAGCGGACCAACAAGTACGGCGAGAAGGAGGTCGAGCTGGCGGCCGGCCACTCCGGCGAGCCCGACATCCCGCACACCTTCGTGGACTACGAGGCGCGGCCCCGTGAGTACGAGCTGAGCATCGCCCAGACCGTGCTGCGCATCCACACGCGCGTGGCCGACCTCTACAACCAGCCGATGAACCAGACCGAGCAGCAGCTGCGGCTCACGGTCGAGGCGCTCAAGGAGCGTCAGGAGCACGAGCTGATCAACAACCGCGACTTCGGTCTGCTCAACAACTGCGAGTACGACCAGCGGATCCAGCCGCACGACGGCGTGCCCGGACCGGACGACATGGACGAGCTGCTCAGCCGCCGGCGCAGCACCAAGCTGTTCCTGGCCCACCCGCGCGCGATCGCCGCGTTCGGGCGCGAGCTGAACAAGCGCGGACTGGTCCCGGAGACCGTCGAGATCGGCGGCAACCGCATCCCGACCTGGCGCGGAGTGCCGATCTACCCGTGCGCCAAGATCCCGGTCACCCCGGAGCGCACGACGTCGATCATCGCGATGCGCACGGGTGAGCAGGACCAGGGTGTCATCGGCCTGCGGCAGTCGGGCATCCCGGACGAGATCGAGCCGAGCCTGTCCGTGCGGTTCATGGGCATCAACGAACAGGCCATCATCAAGTACCTGGTGACGGCCTACTACTCGGCCGCCGTCCTGGTGCCCGACGCGCTCGGCGTGCTGGAGAACGTCGAGATCGGCCGGTGGAGGTGACGTTTCCGCACTTCGCGGCCGTGTCCCCGCCCTCCGGGGAGGGTAGACCCTCGGAATATGCGTCCGGCCGGGCCGGCGACGCCGGTGTCCGCGGACCTGGCGAGGGGGAGACATGGCCGAGTTCATGACGGAGACCGAACAGCGTCCCCCCGCCGTGCCGCACCCCGGCACGACGGGGGAACGGCGGGGGAGGACCGGCGACAGCGGTTCCGGTCCGCTCGACGGGCATGCCGAGGGACAACCCGAAAAACATGCCGAGGAACTTCGCGAAGGACCTCCCGAGGAACATCCCGAGGGGCAGCTCGACCAGCATGAGGCGGCGGCGCTGCTGGAGCGCACCCGGGCCGTCGTCGACCCGGAGCTGCGGGCGGCCCTGGAGTCGCTGCCCGCCCCCATGCGCCGGGTCGCGCTCCACCACTTCGGCTGGCAGCACGCGGACGGCACCCCGGCAACCGGCAACGCCGGCAAGGCGATACGGCCCGCGCTCGTCCTGGCGGCGGCCGCGGCCCTCGGCGGCACGGCGGCCCGTACGGCGGCGGTCCGGGCGGCTGTCGCGGTCGAACTGGTCCACAACTTCACGCTGTTGCACGACGACGTGATGGACCGGGACACCTCCCGCCGGCACCGGCCCACGGCCTGGACCGTGTTCGGCGACGCCGACGCGATCCTCGCCGGTGACGCCCTCCAGGCGCTGGCCCTGCGGCTGCTCGCCGAGGATCCGCACCCGGCCGCCGGTCCGGCCGCGGTCCGGCTCGCGGACTGTGTCGTGGAGCTGTGCGCCGGCCAGCACACCGACACGGACATGGAGCGCCGCGCCCCGGACGAGGTCACCCTCGACGAGGTGCTCGCCATGGCCGAGGCGAAGACCGGCGCGCTGCTGGGCTGCGCCTGCGCCCTGGGGGCGCTGTACGCGGGCGCCGGCCAGGAGGAGGTGTCGGCGCTGGACGGCTTCGGCCGCCAGGCCGGGCTCGCCTTCCAGCTGATCGACGACGTCATCGGGATATGGGGTGACCCACGGCGCACCGGGAAGCCGGCCGGTGCCGATCTCGCCGCCCGCAAGAAGTCGCTGCCCGTGGTGGCGGCCCTGTCCTCCGGAACCGAGGCCGCGGCAGAACTCGCCGAGCTGTACGGGAAGCCGTACGTCTCCGGTGACGAGGAGGGCATCGCGCGTACGGCGCTGGCCGTGGAGCGGGCCGGCGGCCGGGACTGGGCGCAGGCCGAGGCGGCCGACCGGATGGCCCGCGCCGTGCAGGAGCTGTCCCGCGCCGTCCCCGTCCCCGAGGCGGCGGGTGGTCTGCTGGCGCTTGCCGAGTTCGTGACCCGGCGCAGGAGCTGAGGTCTGCCGGCCCCGGCAGCCGAGAGGAACCCGGGGCCCCGGGGCGGTGCGGCTCCTGACCCCGCACGGTTTTCGGGGCTCCGGCCTGGCGGCCCCCGCGTATCCCCACGGTGCGCGGGGCCCGCTGCTTCTCCGAGCCTGCGCAGGCGCGTGACGAGCCGTGGGGGCGATCGCCGTCACGCTCCGTACCGCAGGAAGCGCCGGCCCCCCGCCCGCCCTACCCTGAGGACATGGCCAGCGAGGACCACGTCTGTCCCGTCTGCGGACAGCCCGTCGAGACGGTCGTCGGACGGCGCAAGACGCTGGGCGCCTGGGTACCGGTGTGGGGCCCCGGCCCCTGCCGCAACCCCGACTGCCCGGCCTACGGGGAGCCTGCCGAGCCGGCGGCTCCGGCCGAGGGGACCGAGCAGCCGCGCCCCGGTGAATCCGAGGCCGAGAAATCCTGAGCCGTGCCGAGGAGGTCTTGAGCCGAGGGAGCGGACCAGTGAGGTACCTGGTGATGGTGCAGGGCACGCAGGCGGAGTACGACGCGATGGCCGGCAAGTCCACCCGGCACGCCCCGGCCTGGACCGAGGTGCAGCTCAAGGCCATGTACCTGTACATGGGCGCCATCAGCGACGGCCTCGCCGAGTCCGGCGAACTCGTGGAGGCCCAAGGCCTGGCCGAACCCGCCCGCACCCGGCTGGTCGCGCGCGGCAAGGACGGCGAGACCGTGATCACCGACGACCCGTACGGCGAGACCGAGGCGCTGATGGCCGGTTACTGGGTGGTGGACTGCGCGAGCCTGGACCGGGTCACCGAGATAGCCGAACGCGTGACCCGCTGCCCCGGCCCGGAGGGCCTGATCGACTACCCCGTGGTGATCCGGCCCCTCATGGACGGCGCCGACGACACCGGCGCCGGACGGACGACATCGGTGCCGGACAGGACATCGGCGCCGAAGACGGCGCCGGTGCCGGACGGGGCGACGCGCGCGGCCGGGCCGGGACCGTAGCGTGGCCGCATGCCGAAACTTCCGAACATCGTCCACATCACCGAGCGCTCCCTGTGGGAGGCGGCGCGCGAGCGCGGCACCTATGAGGTGTCGACCCGTGGCCGCACCCTCCAGGAGGAGGGCTTCATCCACTTCTCCACCCGCGAACAGCTCCCGCGCATCGCCGAGTTCCTCTACGGCGACTACGACGGCCCGGACGAGCTGGTAGTGCTGGTCGTGGACCCTGCCCTGGTCGGCGCGCCGGTGAAGTACGAGGCCATGGAGCCCGGCGGGGAGGAGTTCCCGCACGTGTACGGGCCGGTGCCGGCCGACGCCGTGGTGGACGTCGAGCCCTGGGGGTGACCGGGCAGGGGGAACGGAACGCCTAGCCGCCGGTGGCTGTGGGCGGTGACGGTCCGGGCGCTCGCCGTGGCCGTGGCCGGCACACCGGGTCGTGTGCCTCTACGCGACGACGGCTCGCCGACCGCCGCCCGGCAGACCGCCCGTCTCAGGGTCGCGGCCGGTCAGGCAGTAGACGCCGCCCGCCGGATCGCGCATCACGGTCCAGTGCGGACCCTCGTTCACCGAGGCGGCGCCGTGCTTCTCGTGCCGGGCGCGGACGGCGGCGATGTCCGCGCAGGCGAGGTCGAGATGGGCGGAGGCGGGGCGTTCGTCGTCGAGTCGCTGGAGCAGGATCCGGACGGGCAGCCCCGCCGGCGGCCTCAGCACCTCGAACTCGGGCCGCGATCCCGTGAGCCGCTGCCAGCCGGTGAGCCCGGCCCAGAACGCGGACTCGGCGGCGTACGCCGACGGCGGGATGTCGAGGCACACCTGGTCGAGCCTGCTGCCGGCCACCACCGGCGGCCGTACCGTCTCCCCGTGCCAGGGCACGGCACAGAACAACTGGCCCGCCGGGGAGCGCAGGACGGCCCAGCCGCCGTGGTCCGCCACCAGCTCCGCACCGAGTTCCAGGGCCGCCGAGGTCAGCTCCCGTACGTCCTCGGCACAGAGGTCGAGGTGGGCGCCGCCGCAGCCCTCGGTGACGCCCTGGAGCTTCACGCACGCGTCCGTACCGGCCGCGCCCTCGGGCAGCAGGGTCATGAACTCGCCCCGCTCACCACGGGGCGGGGACGACCGGGTGCCGGTGACGGCCGTCCAGAAGGCGCGCGCCTCGGGCAGCCGGGCGGCGGGCCGGTCGGCGAAGGCGTACGTCCAGCGAATGATCACGTGGGGAGTGTAGGCGTGAACTCCCCGTCGGAGCCGGGAAATTCACGCTGGTGGGGCGGCAGGCCGGTCACCCCGCGGACCGCTGGAGGAAGCGCAGTTGGTTGCCCGCCGGGTCCCGGAAGGCGCAGTCGCGCACCCCGTACGGCTGGTCCGTCGGCTCCTGCAGCACATCGGCGCCGGACTCACGCACCCGCTCGTACAGGGCGTCGCAGTCCTCGGTCGTGAAGATGACACCCCTGAGCATGCCCTTGGCGAGCAGCTCGGCGAGCGCCTGCCGGTCGGCGGGCGAGGCGTCCGGGTTCGCGCCGGGCGGCTCCAGCACGATCTCGACGTCCGGCTGCAGCGGCGAGCCCAGCGTCACCCAGCGCATGCCCTCGAAGCCCACGTCGTTGCGGACCTCCAGGCCGAGCACGTCACGGTAGAAGGCGAGCGCCTTGTCATGGTCGTCGACCGCGATGAAGCACTGCTTGAGTTTCACGTCCATGGGCTCACGCTAGGCCCATCCGGGCGCAGCCGCGCGCGAGCCGACAAGGCCGCCGGGCACCGGGGGAGGGAGGAAGGCCGACGGCACGGGCGGCCGGTGGGAGTTGTGGGTGCGAAAGGGTCGGTGAGGGCGGCGGTGCGGCGCTGCGGGCGATGGCGCGGGCGGTGCGAAGAGGTTGAGGGTGATGGCCCGGGGCGGGGCGAACGGGGCGGTGAGGGCCGTGACCGCGGGGGCGTGGGGAGGCTGAGGTCAGCCATGCGTGCGGGTCGGCGTGGGCAGCGGGGCGGAGCGGAGGCGCTGAGCGCGGTGGTGCGGGCCGGGCCGAGGCGATGCGGGCGACGCCGAAGCGTTGAGGGCGGTGGTGCGGGCGGCGCTGAGCGGCGGTGGTGCGGGTCGGGTCGTGAGGCCGGTGGTGTGGAAGGGGACGTCGGGGGCCGGTCTCGCAGGAGCGGCCGGCGGAGGACAGCGCGAGCGGCTCAGTACGGTCTGCGGCGAGGGCGGGTGAACGTGCGGGCCACGCAGGACGGGATCACCGCGCTCTCCTCGTGGTCGCGGGCCCGGTACGCGCTCGGCGTCTCCCCGACCAGCTCGGTGAAGCGGGAGCTGAAGGAGCCGAGCGAGGTACAGCCCACGGCGAGGCACACCTCGGTCACGGTGAGGTCGCCCCGGCGCAGCAGCGCCTTGGCCCGCTCGATCCTGCGGGTCATGAGATAGCTGTACGGCGTCTCGCCGAAGGCCTTGCGGAAGCTGCGCTGGAAGTGCCCCGGCGACATGTGGGCGCCCCTGGCCAGCTCGGTCATGTCGAGCGGCTCGGCGTACTCACGGTCCATGCGGTCCCGTACGCGCCGCAGCCGTCTGAGGTCCTCCAGGGTCACGTCCACAGCTTGGCACAGGGCACTGACACCGGGAGAACACCGGGAGATGCAACGGTTTCGCACAGGACCGCACAACAGGCTTCCCCATATTCGACACGCCGTTCGCCTTCAGTTCTCCGCGCATTGGCCCGCCCTTGCTTGCCTTGGGGAATGGACCACATCACGTTCCTCGTGGCGGTCGTCATCGTCACGGCACTGGCGTTCGACTTCACGAACGGGTTCCACGACACCGCGAACGCGATGGCGACCTCCATCGCCACCGGCGCGCTCAAGCCGCGCGTCGCGGTTCTGGTCAGCGGGATCCTCAACATCGTCGGGGCCTTTCTGTCCACCGAGGTGGCCAAGACGATCTCCGGCGGGATCGTGGACGACACCCTGGTCAGCCCAGCGATGATCTTCGCGGGGCTGGTCGGTGCGATCCTGTGGAACCTGGTGACCTGGCTGGCCGGACTGCCCTCCAGTTCCTCCCACGCCCTCTTCGGCGGGCTGATCGGCGCGGTCTGGGTCGGCGCGGGCTCCCACGGCGTGCACTTCGACAAGGTCGTCGACAAGGTGCTGATCCCGGCCGTGGTCTCCCCGGTGGTGGCCGGACTGGCTGCCCTGCTCGCCACCTACCTCGCCTACAAGCTCTCCGCCCGCGCCCGACAGGACTCGGTGACCAAGGGATTCCGCCTCGGCCAGATCGCCTCCGCCTCCCTGGTCTCCCTCGCTCACGGCACCAACGACGCGCAGAAGACCATGGGCGTCATCACGCTGACCCTGATCTCGGCGGGCGCGCTCGGCCACGACGCCGGCCCGCCGGTGTGGGTGATCGGCGCGGCCGGCCTCGCCATCGGCCTCGGCACCTACCTGGGCGGCTGGCGGATCATCCGCACCATGGGCAAGGGCCTGACAGAGATCCAGTCGCCGCAGGGCTTCGCCGCCGAGACGGCCTCCACGACGGTGATCCTCACCTCCGCCCACCTCGGTTTCGCGCTGTCCACCACGCAGGTGGCCTCCGGCAGCATCCTCGGCGCCGGTCTCGGCCGCCGGCTCGCCGAGGTCCGCTGGGGCGTGGCCGGTCGTATGGTGCTGGCCTGGCTGATCACCCTGCCCGCCGCCGCGCTGGTCGGCGGCCTCGCGGCGAGCGTGGTCAAGCACGGCGGCAATCTCGGTACGGCGGTCATCGCCCTGGTCGCCCTGGCCCTCGCCGTCGTCATCGTCGCCGCGTCCCGCCGCAATCCGGTGCGCGCCGGCAACGTCAACGACCACCACGAGGTCACCCTCCGCACCCCGGCCCCGACGAACGTCGGCACGGCCGCCTGAACCTCCGGGAGCCCCCATGCATGTCGACTGGTCCGCCCTCGGCAAGGTCGCCGCGGTCAGCCTCGGTGTCACGGTCGCCGTGGTCGTCGTCTTCACCTTCGGCGTCCTGGGCCTGTCCCGCGCCGAAGCCGACGGCGCAGAAACCGACGGCGCCGAAGCCGGCCGCTCCGCAGCCGCCACCGTGGGTCGGCTCCAGGCCGCCCTGTGCTTCCTCGCCTGCGCGGCGGTGGTGGCGTACGGGATCTATCTGATCGTGCCGCAGTTCCACTGACGGACACGCAAGCAACGGCCACGCGAGTAACAGCCACGCAAGCAACAGCAGGGGCCCGGTCGAGGGGAAACCGACCGGGCCCTTTTTGCCGTGGTGTTCGGAGCCTCGCGCGTCTGCGGCGCTCGCGGCCTCAGGCGCGCGAAGACCCGCCGTCGGTCTCCCGCTCGCTTTGGAGAAGGGGTGCGGTGGTGGCCCGCGGGATCAGATGGGTGGGCAGCACGATGTGCTGCTTGTGGTCCGACTCGGAGTCGTTGATCAGCTTCAGGGCCAGCCGGCCGGCCTCGCGTCCGATGTCCGAGGGTGACTGGGCGATGGTGGACAGGTCGAACCAGTCGGCCACCGGCTGGTCGTCGAAGCCCAGGACGGACATCTGCTCGGGTACCTCGATCCGGGTCCGGCGCAGCGTCCGGATGACGGCGACGGCGACCTCGTCCTGTTCGGCGAAGACGGCGGTGGGCGGCTCGCGGAGGCTCAGCAGCCTGCCGAGCGCTTCGGTGGTGGCGCGTTTGTCGCCGACCGGCAGGGCGGCCACCAGGTCGTCGTCGAGCGTGCTGCCCGCTTCGGTGAGCGCCTGCTGGTAGCCGAGCAGCCGCTCGTTGGAGCTGAAGGAGAAGCCGCTCGCGCCCACCGTCTTGATGAAGGCGATCCGGCGGTGGCCGAGGTTGAGCAGGTGCCGGGTGCCGTGCAGGGCGCCGGCCACGTCGTCGACGTACACGCTGGGGCGGCCGTCGACGTGCTGGCTGACGTAGATGACCGGCATGCCGAGGTTGTCCAGTCGGTCGGTCTCCTCCTCGGTGAGGTCGAAGGAGAAGACGAGCAGCGCGTCGGCGTTCCGGCGGGCGGGCAGCCGGTCGAAGAACGAGGTGCGCTCGGCGAGATCGGGGACCACATAGACGGTCAGCTCCATGCCCGCCGCCCGCAGCAGCGGGCCCAGGCTGGAGAGGGCCGCGCCCATGAACCAGGCGTTGAGTGTGGGGACGAGCACGGCCACGGTGCCCGTCTTCCCCGTGACAAGGCTTGCGGCCTGACGCGAGACGGCGAAGTTCAGTTCGCGGGCGGCCTGTTCGACGCGGGCGCGCACCTCCGGCGAGACGGTGCTCAGGCCGCGCAGGGTCCGCGAGACGGTGGAGGCGGATACCCCGGCCCGTTCGGCGACGTCAGCCATCGTGGGGTGTCGCTGAGCTGGTGGCATGTGCCGGACGGTAGCACAGGAAACCCCGCGTCCCGCCCTGGTGTGACAGCGCTTTCACGACTCTGATGCCCCGCCTTCCTCTCATTACCCAGAAGTAACGCATTGACTTCCGCTTACCCCGCTCCTAGCGTGCAAGCGTTGTCTCGACCGGGTCAAAGCCGTTCCTCGGACGCTCGCTGCAGCCGCTTTGACCTGTGTGTTTGATCAAGAAGTTGCTTTGACAACGCAGTCTCACAACAGAGTCGCCTTCGGTTCCGCACGACCAGGAGAGACAGACAGTGAAGACCAGAACAGCCAGAGCCCTTCGGTGCTCGGCCGCGCTCGCCGCCGCCGGACTCCTCCTAGCCGCCTGCGGCTCGTCCGACGACGGCGGCTCCGCCGGGCAGTCCGGGACCACGTCGTTCACCGGCCGCGGTCCCATCACCTACGTGGCCGGAAAGGACACCACCGGCGCCGTACAGCCGGTCCTCGACCGCTGGAACAAGCTGCACCCGAAGGAGAAGGTCACCTTCATCCAGCTGCCGACGGACGCGGACGCGCAGCGCCAGCAGATGATCCAGAACGCGGAGACGAAGTCCGACGCCTATACGGTGCTCTCCCTGGACGCCGTGTGGACGTCGGAGTTCGCCGCGCACCAGTGGATCGACCGGCTGCCCGAACAGCGGTTCCCGCTGGGGAAGATGCTGAAGCCGGTGGTGGAGACGGCGAGGTACCGCGGCGGACTGTATGCGGCCCCGGCCAGCTCGGACGGCGGCCTGCTGTACTACCGCACCGACCTGCTGAAGCAGGCCGGCGTCACCCAACCCCCGGCCACCTGGGCCGAGTTGAAGGCCGACTGCGCCAAGGTGAGGAAGCTGCCCGCGGCCAGGGGCATGTCCTGCTACGCCGGGCAGTTCCAGAAGTACGAGGGCCTCACGGTGAACTTCTCCGAGGCCGTGAACTCCGCGGGCGGTGTCGTGACCGACGCCGACGGCAGGCCCGATGTGGACACCCCCGCGGCGAAGAAGGGACTCGACTTCCTCGCCGGCTCCTTCCGGGACGGGACGATCCCCAAGGAGGCCATCACCTACCAGGAGGAGGACGGCCGCCAGGCGTTCCAGGCCGGCAAGCTGGTCTTCCTTCGCAACTGGCCGTACATGTACGCGCTCGCCGGCAAGAGCAAGCTGGCCGGCAAGTACGCCGTCGCGCCGCTGCCCGGCCTGAACGGTCCCGGCTCCTCCAGCCTGGGCGGCCACAACCTGGCCCTGTCGTCCTTCGCGAAGAACAAGGCGACGGCACTGGACTTCATGAAGTTCTTCAGCGGCGAGGACACCGCGCGGACCTTCCTGGAGAAGGCCTCCCTCGCCCCGCCGTACACCGGCCTGTACGACGACACGTCACTGGCCCGGCAGTACCCGTACCTCCCGGTCCTCAAGCAGTCGATCCTGCGCGCCGTACCGCGCCCGCGGGTGGTGAGCTACGGCGATGTGACCTCGGCCGTCCAGCAGGAGGCGTACGCGGCGCTGACCGGCACCAAGAGCAGCGCACAGGCGCTGAAGGACCTGCAGCGGGAGCTGCAGAAGTCCACGGCGCAGTGAGGAGCGGGGCCATGACCGACGTCGAGATCCCGACCGGAACCGCCGCAGCCGAGGCCCGCCGCACGTCCCGTACACCGGTGAGGGGCCTGCGCACCCGGTCCCGCGCCACGGCCGGCTCGGGGCGGATGGCGGCCCTGCTGGTCTCCCCGACGCTCCTGGTGCTGACGATCGTCGTGCTCTACCCGACGGTCATGGCACTGCGGGAGTCGTTGTACGGGCCGAAGGGCCTCGACCCGAAGACCGGCTTCATCCGCAGCACCGAGCCGTTCGTCGGGCTGAAGAACTACGCCGACATCTTCGGCGCCGCCGGGGACCGGTTCTGGAACGCCTTCTGGAACACCACCTTCTTCACCGTCGTCACCGTCGGGCTGGAGACGGTGATCGGCGTGGCCATGGCCCTGATCATGCACCGGGCGTTCAGCGGCCGGGCCCTGGTCCGGGCGGGCATCCTCGTCCCCTGGGCGGTGCCCACGGCCATCTCCGCCCTGCTGTGGCGGTGGATCTTCAACAGCGACGGCATCGCCAACGCCCTGATCGGCCACCAGATCCTGTGGACCACCGAGGGCTTCCACGCCAAGGTCGCGGTCATCGTCGCCGAGGTGTGGAAGACCGCCCCGTTCATCGGGCTGCTGGTCCTGGCCGGACTGCAGGTCATCCCGAACGAGGTCTACGAGGCGGCCCGCATCGACGGCGCGAGCGCGCTGCGCCGGTTCTGGCACATCACGCTGCCCCTGGTGAAGCCGGCGCTGCTGGTGGCGATGCTGTTCCGCTGCATGGACGCACTGCGGATGTTCGACCTGCCGTACATCCTGATCGGCGCGCAGAAGAACTCCGTGGAGACGCTGTCCATGCTGGCCCAGAACGAGGCGTCCAACGTCCGCTTCGGCCCGGCCTCCGCCTACGCCGTCCTGCTCTTCCTCTACGTCTTCCTCGTCGCGCTCGCCTTCGTACGGCTGCTGGGCGCCGATCTGGTCGGCGGCGCCGGGGGCGGCCGCCGCAAGAGGACCGGGCTCTGGTTCGCGCGCCGCGCGGAGGTGACGGTATGACAGCCATGACGCCCAGGGGGACCACGGCGAAACGGCGCGGCCGGCTGCTGTACGCGGGGGTCGCCGCGGTGGTGGCCTACTGCCTGGCGCCGTTCTACTGGATGCTGGTCTCCAGCCTGCGCCGCACCTCCGACATCTTCGACACCTCGCTCGTCCCGTCCCCGGTGTCGTTCGAGAACTACCGGTCGCTGTTCGGCGCCTCCCAGGGGTTCACGCGGGCGCTGCTCAACAGCCTCGTCGTCGCCGGCATCACCACCGTGCTGGCGCTGTTGCTGGCCACGTTCACCGCCTACGCGATGGCGAGGCTGGAGTTCCGTTTCAAGCGGCTGATCCTGACCCTCATCATCGCCACCTCGATGTTCCCGGTGGTGTCGATCGTGGTCCCGCTGCTGAAGCTGTTCACGGACATCGGCTGGATCAACACCTACCAGGCCATGATCGTGCCGAGCATGTCCTTCGCGCTGCCGCTGGCGGTGTGGAACCTGACCACGTTCTTCCGGCAGATGCCGGACGAGCTGGAGCACGCCGCCATGGTCGACGGCTGTACCCGGGGCCAGGCCTTCCGCAAGGTCATCGTCCCGCTCGCCGCGCCCGGCATCTTCACCACCGCGATCATCACGTTCATCGCAGCCTGGAACGAGTTCCTCATCGCCCTGTCGATGACCAACCGGCCGGACATGCAGACCGCACCGGTCGCCATCTCCAAGTTCACCGGCGCCACGACGTACGAGACGCCGTTCGGCAGCCAGATGGCCGCGGGCGTCCTCGTCACGATCCCGCTGGTGGTCATGGTGCTGCTCTTCCAGCGCCGCATCGTCGCCGGCCTGACGGCCGGTGCCGCGAAGTAGACCCTCCCACCGTGAAGGAACAGCATGCCCGGTACCGCACCCTGGTGGCGCAGCGCCGTCATCTACCAGGTCTACATCCGCAGCTTCGCCGACGGGAACGGTGACGGCATCGGCGACATCGCCGGCATCCGCTCCCGCCTGCCGTACCTGAAGTCGCTGGGCGTCGACGCCCTGTGGATCAACCCGTGGTACAAGTCGCCCATGGCGGACCACGGTTACGACGTGGCCGACTACCGCGCCATCGACCCGCTGTTCGGCACCGTGGCCGAGGCCGAGCAGCTCATAGAGGAGGCCCACCGGCACGGGATCCGCATCATCCCCGACATGGTGCCCAACCACACCTCCGACCGGCACGCCTGGTTCCAGGCGGCGCTCGAGGCCGGACCGGGCAGCCCGGAGCGCGAGCGCTATGTCTTCCGACCCGGCCGCGGCCCCGACGGTGCCCTGCCGCCCAACGACTGGGTCTCCTCCTTCGGCGGCCCGGCCTGGACCAGGCTGCCCGACGGGGAGTGGTACCTGCACCTCTTCGCCCCCCAGCAGCCCGACCTGAACTGGCAACACCCCGAGGTGCGGGCCGAGTTCGAGTCGGTCCTGCGGTTCTGGTTCGCCCGGGGCGTGGACGGCTTCCGCATCGACGTGGCGCACGGCCTGATCAAGCACCCCGAACTGCCCGACCTGCCACCGCCTCCGGCCGGGGTCGGCCGGCGCCGGCAGCACCTCGACCACCCCCACTGGGACCGCGACGAGGTCCACGAGATCTACCGCGCCTGGCGCAAGGTGGCCGACGAGTTCCCCGGCGACCGGTGCTTCGTCGCCGAGGCCTGGGCGGACACCCCCGAGCGGCTGGCCGCCTACGTCCGCGCGGACGGCCTGCACACCGCGTTCAACTTCGACTTCCTGATGTCCCGTTGGGACCCGAAGGACCTGCGCGCGGTCATCGACGACTCCCTCGCCATGCTCGGCGCGGTCGGCGCGCCCGCCACCTGGGTGCTCTCCAACCACGACGTCATGCGCCACGCCAGCCGGTACGGCCGCAAGGCGGCCCGGCGCTGGGTGGCCAACGAGCGCTACGAACCCGAAGGCCCCCTCGACCTCGAACTGGGCACCCGACGCGCCCGTGCGGCCGCCCTGCTGATGCTCGCCCTGCCCGGCGGCGCCTACGTCTACCAGGGCGAGGAACTCGGCCTGCCCGAGGTCGAGGACCTCCCCGACTCCGTCCTCCAGGACCCCGTCTGGGAACGCTCCGGCCACACCGACCGCGGCCGCGACGGCTGCCGGGTGCCGATCCCCTGGTCCGGGCGGACGGCACCGTACGGTTTCAGTCCCGAGGACGCCTGCGCCGCGCCCTGGCTGCCGCAGCCGGCGGACTGGGCCGCGCGCACCGTCGAGGCGCAGAGCGGCGACGCGACCTCCATGCTGGAGCTCTACCGCACCGCCCTGCGCCGGCGCCGCGAGCACCCCGCCCTCGGCGACGGCACTCTCACCTGGCTGGACGCCCCGGCGGGAGTCCTCGCCTTCCGCCGCGACCCAGGCTTCGTGTGCGTGGTCAACCTCTCCACCGAGCCTTACCCGCTGCCCGCCCACACCGCGATCCTGCTGGCCGGCGAACCCGTCGTGGACGGCTTGCTGGGCCCGGACCAGGCGGTGTGGCTGGCGGTGTAGCGCCGCGCTCCGGTTTCCGAAGGCGCGTCAGTGTGCGTCGTAGATGCCCCGATAGTGGCCGAGCGCGGTGTCGCGGACCTTCTGGTCGCTCCAGGAGGCGAACCGACAGGGATCGAGCCGCTCGGGCTCCACGAGCAGGTCGCCGGTCTCCAGGAGCATGTTCGCGAGTTGGCGGCCGACGCCGCCCGCGTGGGTGACCCAGGAGGCCTCGGCGCACCACAGGCCGTCCACCCCGGTCGGGCCGACCAGCGGGAGTTCGTCCGGGGTCAGCGCGAAGACGCCGTTGAGCCGCCGCCCCAGGGGTGCCGACCGGAAGGCCGGCACGAGGGCGGCGGCTTCGCGGAGGGCGGCGCCGAAGTCGGTCTCACGGAAGGGGAGTTCGGCGGAGGCGAGCGCGGCCGACGGGTCCAGCGGGAGCGGCGCGTGGGCGTAGCTTCCCAGCCCGTAGCGACGGCCGTGGCGGCGGGTGTAGACGGTGTGGTCGGGGTAGCGGACGATCGGCGCGTCGATGGGGGTGTCGTCGAGCCCGGGCAGCTCCGCGGTGAACTGGTAAGGATGCTGGACATCCACCATGGGCAACCGGACCCGGGCACCGGCCGCCAGCACGGGCCCCCAGATCCCGGTGGCCAGGACGACCCTTCCTGCCCGCACCGGCTCGCCGTCGGCACCGGCCCGCACGCCCACGACTCGCCCGTCCTGCGTCTCCAGCGCGCGCACGGGCGTGCCGAACCGGAACCGCGCTCCGCCCTTCTCCGCGGCCTCGACCAGGGCATGGGTGATCGCGGCCGGATCGGCGGCACCGTCGGAGGGCATGTACAGCCCGCCCAGGGCACGGTCGGGGTCGACCAGTGCGGGGGCCAGGGCGACGGTCTCGGCGGCATCGACCACCCGCGCCTCGATCCCGGCCCGCCCGCCCTGCTCGACGTCCCGGTGGGCCTGCTCCAGCCGCGCGGCCGTGGTGGCCACCTCCAGACAGCCGACCTGCCAGAACACCGGCGCGGGCGCGGTCGCCGAGAGCGCGAGGTAGGTGCCGACGCTGTCCTTGGCCAGCACCGTCAGCTCCGGGGTGGCGCTGAGCTGTCCGACGAACCCGGGTGCGAGCCCGGTGGATCCGGTCAGCGCCGCACGCTCCCGGGCATCCAGCACGGTCACCCGCTCATGCCCCAGCCGAGTGAGGTGCCAGGCGACCGACGCCCCCACCACACCGGCCCCGACGATCAAAATCTCTTCGCCGAGCCGCTTCCCCGTACCCGTGCTCAAGTCCGTCTCCCCTGTTTCCGGCCGCGCCACGCTCCGGCGCCGCTGACCCGCAGCATCTTCGGCCATACGCGACGACGGACCAAGCGCCGGTCCACCATCCGGCCATGCCGACAACAGGCAGGGGCCCGGCCGGAGAAACCGACCGGGCCCCTTTCAAACCGGGGGAGAAAGCCTCAGGCCTTCTTGGTCTCCTAGTAACGGGCCAGGTCGGTGACCTGCGGGAAAGTTTCCTGTGGGGCGCTGACCTGGCCCTTTGGCGATTGGTGGCGATGGGGTGCGACGGTCTTGAGCGGGTGTCTTGCGGACTGTGTGCGGACTGCTGATCCAGCTGATCGGCACCGTCTCACCGGTCCTGGGGGCACGATCAGCCGCATGGACCGGTCAGACGTCACGGCGGCGCACCACGATGAGGGCGGCGAGAAGCGTGAGGAGCGGCCAGAAGGCGAGTGCGGTCCAGGACTGGAGTGCCGTGGGAGGGAAGGGACCGACGTTGTCCCACTCGGTGCTGAGGCTGGTCAGGGTGTTCCACGCGTTCTGGGGTGCCGAGTTACTCAGGGCGGCCGTCAACTGGTTGCTTCCGGAAGGTACGGCGCCTAGCAGGACCGGGCCCAGGACGGCTGTGAACAGGGCGGCCGCGGCGGTTCGGATGAGTGTGCCGATGGCCATGCCGATGACCGCGCATACCGGCAGGATTGCGGTGGATGCCACGAAGCCTTGCAGGACACCGGGCTGACTGATCGAGATGCCTAGTTGGTCGCCGGACAGGATCGTCTGGGCGGTGATGAACGAAGCGATCGCGGTGATGAGGCCGACGACGCACGTGACGCTCGCGAGGACGACCGCCTTGGCGAGTACGACACGCAGGCGGTTCGGGACGGCGAGGAAGGTCGTGCGGATCAGTCCACTGGAGTACTCGCTGCTCATCGCCAGGACACCGAGCATGCTGGCGCCTGCCATGAGGAAGCCCCACGTGCCGGAGTTGAAGGAACCTCTCAGCGGATCGTAAGCGGCGTGCGCCGACGCGCCGACAAGGTGGACACCCGAGCAGGTGAACCACTCGCCGCAGACGGTGATCAGCGGAGCGAGTGCCAGCAGGACGTAGGTCGAGCGCTGCGAGAACAGTTTGATCCTTTCGGCGGCGAGCAGGTCGCGGAACCGGCCGCGGAGTTCGTCGCCGGCTACGACTGTCGGCGGTTTGGTGGTTGTGGCCATCAGGGCCCCTTGTCGTATATGTCAGTCCAGAGTGGGGCGTGCTTCGTCAGGTGTCCGGCGTAGGTGGCGCCGTCACACGTCGCGGTGGCGCAGGACCGTCACGGCGATGGCGACCGAGACGACGGCCCAGACGATGAGCGAGATCCAGGCCGCCGGGACGGAGGAGACGTGTTCGACGAGGTGCCCGTGGCTCATGATGGTCAGGCGGCCCCAGGCGTACGCGGGAAGGGTGTTGCCCAGGTCTGCCCGCTGGTTGGCGGACAGCAGGGGGAGGGGTGCCTTGACGGCCAGTGGACCGACGAGGAAGAAGACGAGGACTGCGAAGACGGTGCCGGCCGTGTTGCGGATGAGCGTGGCGACGGCCATGCTGATCAAACCGCAGACCGGGACCATGACCGTGGTGCCTGCGATGAGACGCCAGATGCCGGGGGTCGTGAAGGAGAAGCCGGTGATCCGGTCCGAGATGACGGCCAGGGTGATGCCCCAGCACCCGATCCCGATGAGCAGGCCGAGGACGGCCAGCACGGCGCACACCACCATGACCTTGGCGAGCACCACGCGGCCTCGGGCAGGCACAGCGATGAGGGTGATGCGGATCAGTCCGCTCGCGTGTTCACCGGCGACATTCATCGCGCCGATCGTGCCGGCGGTGGCCATCAGCAGGAGGAACTTCGGGAAGTCGAAGGCGTCGTGCGCTGGGTCGGGATCGAGCTTGGCGTAGGCGGGCCACACCGGGTAGGAGTCGTGGGCGAGCTGGGCGGCGCGGTAGGCCAGGTAGAGGTAGAAGACGAGGAGAAGGCCCAGCACGATGGGGGTCGAGCGCAGCGACCAGAGTTTGATCCACTCGGCGCCGAGCAGATCGCGCCAGCGGGCGGGTACGGCAGCGCCGCGTCGGGTGGCAGCTGTGCGGGGCGTCGAGAGGGCGGTCATCGGTCCGTGCTCCTCTCGGGCGTGGCTGAGGCGCGGTACTGGACGCTGGCGGCTGTCAGTTCCATGAATGCGTCCTCCAGCGTTCCGTCGTGCGCGGCGACCTCGTGGACCAGGACACGGTGGGTGAAGGCGAGTTCGTTGATGCGAGCCGCGGTGAGGCCGGTCACGGTGAGGCCGTCGCGGCCCTGCGACAGCACCGAGGCTCCCGCGTTGCGCAGCACCTCGCCCAGCACAGCCGGGTCGGGGGCTCGCACGGTGACGCCGGCGCTGGTGGCACGGGCGGCGAAGTCGGCGAGGGACTCGTCGGCGAGCAGCCTGCCGCTGCCGACGACGACGAGGTGGTCAGCGGTGTGCTCCATCTCGCTCATCAGGTGGCTGGAGACAAAGACGGTACGTCCCTCGGCGGCCAGGCGACGGAACAGCTCGCGGGCCCACCGGATGCCCTCGGGGTCCAGGCCATTGATCGGTTCGTCGAAGAGCAGGACCGGTGGGTCGCCGAGCAGGGCGGTGGCGATACCCAGACGTTGACGCATGCCGAGCGAGAACCCGCCGACCCGCCGACGGCCTGCCTCGCCCAGACCTACCATCTCAAGCACCTCGTTGACCCGGCGGCGTGGCAGGCCGTTGCTGCGAGCCAGTGCGGCCAGGTGTGCCTTCGCGGTGCGTCCCCGGTGGACGTCACCCGCGTCCAGCAGGGCGCCGACGTGGCACAGGCCGGTACCGAAGTCCTGGAAGCGACGGCCGTTGATGGTCGCGGTGCCACTGGTGGGGGCGTTCAGGCCGAGAAGCATGCGCAGCGTGGTGGTCTTGCCGGCGCCATTGGGACCAAGGAACCCGGTCACCTGCCCGGGGCGGACGCAAAAGGTCAGACCGTCGACGGCCAGTACGCTGCCGTAGCGCTTGGTCAGCTGGTTGATTTCGATCACGCCACCCAGGCTGTCGGCGACCGGGTCGTGTCACATCGGTCTGCGGGCTCCCGCCTCGTCAGCCCACGGGATGCAGACCACGGTCCGATACCACCGTCGACCTCGGTGGATAGCATCGCCGAGTGCGACCCCGCCTCCTTACGCCCGCGGCCTTGCTTCGCCGGTTGTCGCCGGACCCGCTGACGGCACTCGGCTGGTGCGCCGTCCCCGCCTTCGCGCTGGTTCTCTACACCGCGATGCCTCAACCCGCGCACCCGGTCTTCCTGCCGTTCGGTCACTTCGTTCGCATCGGGCGCTGGGCCTTGGTGGGGATGGCTCTGCTGATGGCATGGCCGGCCGGCTGGGCGAGTCGCCGACCGTTGCCGGTCCTTGCGGTGCTGCTGACCGAAGCGGTCGTGGCCCGGATGTGCGGGGATACGACGTGGCCACTGTTCCTCGCAGCGGACGTCCTGGTCTTCTATATAACCATCACCCGTTCGCGCCGGGCCGCCGCCGGCGCGGTGGCCGGCGTGCTGGCCGTGTGGGTGCTGGCTGCGACGGCCTTCGTCCCGGGAGCTGGGGCCTTCGAGATCCTCACCGGTCCGTGGTCGGTCCTCGTCGTGGCCACTGCCGGCGCCTGGATCCTCGGCAGTTGGATCCGACTGCGGCAGGACCACGCCGAGGCCCTGCGAGCACAGGCCGCGACGCAGGCAGTCCAGGCCGAGCGACTGCGGATCGCCCGGGAGATGCACGACATGGTGGCCCACAGCATCGGCGCCATCGCGATCCAGGCCGGAGCGGCGAAGCGGGCCGTCGACAGCCAGCCGGACGGCGTGCGCGAGGCACTGGGCATCATCGAGCAGACCAGCCGGGAGACGCTGACCGGTCTGCGGCGCATGCTCGGCGTCCTGCGCGAGGCCGAATCGGAACCGGCGCCGTCCGCCCCGGCGCCGGGCTTGGAGGACATCGACGGGTTGGCCGCGACGGCGGCGGACGCCGGGGTGCGGCTCGAGGTGCAGTGGCATGGCCGACGACGCCCGCTCACCCCCGAGGTCGAGCTCGCCGCCTACCGCGTCATCCAGGAGTCGGTGACCAACGTCGTACGTCACGCCGACGCCGCCCACTGCCTCGTCCGCGTCGAGTACGAGGAGGAGGAGCTGTCCGTCGAGATCACCGACGACGGACACGCAAGGGCGACCACGAACCCGCGTAGCGGCTACGGAATCACCGGAATGCGCGAGCGCATCGCGCTGCTTCACGGCCACTTCAGCTCCGGACCGCAGACCGAAGGCGGCTTCCGGGTCGAGGCTAGGCTGCCCATATGACGATCCGTGTGCTCCTCGCCGACGACCAGCCGGTGGTCCGCGCCGGACTGCGCATGCTGATCAACGACATCCCGGACATCGAGATCGTCGGTGAAGCCGGGACCGGCGCCGAGGCGGTCCAGTTGGCCACCGATCTCCACCCCGACGTCGTCGTGATGGACATCCGGATGCCCGCCATGGACGGTATCGAGGCCACCCGGCTCATCAAGGCAGGAACCTCGGCGAGCGTGGTCATCCTCACGACCTTCGACGACGACGAGAACGTCTACGCCTCGCTGCACGCCGGCGCGAGCGGCTTCCTGATCAAGGACATGGTGCTGGACGACATCGTGACGGCGGTCCGCGTCGTCGCCGCCGGCGACGCCCTGATCGCACCCGGCGTCACCCGCCGCCTCATCCAAGAGTTCACCGGCCGGGGCGCCATGCCCTCCCGGCGCCGACGTGAGATCAAGGGGATCACCGACCGCGAACGCGAAGTGCTGACTCTTATCGGACGAGGCATGTCCAATGCCGAGATCGCCGCCCACCTGTACATCAGCATGGCCACCACCAAGAGCCATGTGGCGCGTCTGCTGACCAAGCTCGACGCCCGCGATCGAGTCCAACTCGTCATCGCCGCCTACGAGGCAGGCATGGCCTGACCATCCGACAGGAACCCTGCTGGCGGACTCGATCGGCGCCCCGGACCGCGGAAGGGACGGCCAGCGGTTCCGTCTCCTTCGGCTTCACAGATCGGCACTCGAATCCGTGCACGCATGCGTCCGCGCAATAACGGCGTTGATTGATCAGCCGCCCTGGTCTTCTGACAGGGAGGGCAACGAAGTCGTCACCCTTGCCGGATCAGGCTTGCGAATAGGCGAGTTGCTCGGTCTCAAGGTCTCGGACGTCGACTTCAAGGTCGGCACCATCCGCGTCGAACGTCAGCGACTCCAGTCCGGGAAGATCGGCCCGCCGAAGACCGCCAAGTCGCGGCGTACCGTCCCGGTCGGTGAGGTGGTCACAGACGCCCTCCTCACGCACGTCGCTGCACGCCCCTCCAAGGAGTCGGAGAACGAGGCGGCCGAGCGCGAGGGCCGCAAGCCCGTCGAACTCCCGCACATGGTGACCCACGACCTGCGCCACTCCTGCGCCTCCACCCTCATCGCCGACGGAGCCGGCGTCAAGCAGGTCCAGCTCGTCCTCGGACACGCGTCCGCCGTCATCACACCGCGGATCTACGCGCATTGGCCGGGCGAAAAAGACCGCACCCGGACCGCCACGGACGCCGTTCTCGGCGGCCTGCGGGCCGGGTGCGGACCGGGAGGCCCTGCGACCGAAGTGATCGCAGGGCAGAAGGTCTGACCGAAGATCAGGCCTTCTTGGTCTCCCAGAAGATCTTGTCGATCTGGGCGATGTAGTCCAGCGCCTTCTGGCCCGTCGCCGGGTCGGTGGACGCCTTGGCGGCCGAGAGGGCCTTCAGGGTGTCGTTGACCAGCTGGTGCAGCTCCGGGTACTTCTCGAAGTGCGGGGCCTTGAAGTAGTCGCTCCAGAGCACGGAGACGTGGTGCTTGGCGAGCTCCGCGCGCTGCTCCTTGATGACGGTGGCACGCGCCTGGTAGTGGGGGTCGTCGTTGCCGGCCATCTTCTCCTGGACGGCCTTCACCGACTCCGCCTCGATGCGGGCCTGGGCCGGGTCGTACACGCCGCAGGGCAGGTCGCAGTGGGCGCTGACCTTGACCTTGGGGGCAAACAGGCGGGAAAGCATGGAGCATTCCTTCCTCGTGATCGTCTTCTCAGGTGCGACATTACTCCCTGAGGAAGGCGATTTCTCGGGTGCCCCCTAGGGCTTAGGACAAAAGTCCAGGGTCAGACTGAGACTGGTGGAGGAACGGACCGGGGAGGTGCCGGGGATGCCGGAGCTGTCGCAGGAGACCGAGCGGGGGAGGGCCGTGGCGCCCTTCGGGGTGGCGGAAGTGACCGGGCCGTCCATGGTGCCCACGCTCCGTCACGGGGACCTGCTGCTCGTGCAGTACGGCGCGTCGGTCAGGGCGGGGGACGTCGTCGTCCTGCGGCATCCGCTCCAGCAGGACCTGCTCGTCGTCAAGCGGGCCGTGGAGCGCCGCGAGGGCGGCTGGTGGGTGCTCGGGGACAACCCGTACGCGGGCGGGGACAGCACGGACTACGGGGTCGTACCCGACGAGCTCGTCCTCGGGCGCGCGCGCTTCCGGTACCGGCCGCTGCCCGCCGGTCAGCGCTCGCCGCTGGCGCTGGTGCGCTGGGCGCTCTCGGCGGCGAGGCCGCTGCTGCCCGACCGGTCGGCCTCCAGGCGCTTGCGGGCCCGGTAGGCGGCCACGTTCGCGCGGGTCGCGCAGCGGTCGGAGCAGTAGCGCCGGGAGCGGTTGGTGGAGGTGTCGAGGTAGGCGTTGCGGCAGGGGGCCGCCTCGCACAGGCCGAGACGGTCGACGCCGTACTCGGTGAGGTGGAAGGCCAGGCCCATCGCGGCGATCGCCGCGTAGCCCGCAGTGGCGTTCGACGGGTGGTCGGCCAGGTGCATGTGCCACAGCGGGCGGCCGTCCTCGTCCCGGTGGTCGTGGCCGGAGATCTGCGGCGACACCGGGAACTCCAGCAGGAGTGAGTTCAGGAGGTCCACGGCCAGCGTCTCGTCGCCCTTGTCCGCCGCTTCGAAGACCGCACGCAGACGGGCGCGCACCGAGCGGAAGCGCGTGACGTCGGCGTCGGTGGCGCGGCGGGCCGCCGACATGTCACCGAACAGGTCGCGGACGGCCTCGACCGAGGTCAGCGAGTCCTTGCCCCGGGCCGGTTCCTCGCTGTTGACGAGACGGACGGCGTAATCCGAGTAATAGGCCAGTTCCACTTGTAGTCCTTACGGGGGCGCTTTATGGTCGTGTCTGCGGTCGGGTAACAGCCGGTCGTGCTTCCAGGGTATTACGCAGACAAGGGGGACAGGCTTCATGACGATGAGCACGGGCACCGACTGGGCGGTCTGGCAGGAGAGCTGGGACCGGCAGCAGCAGTGGTACATGCCGGACCGGGAGGAGCGGTTTCGGATCATGCTCGACATGGTCGAGGCGCTGGTCGGCACGGCGCCGCGCGTCCTCGACCTGGCCTGCGGCACCGGCAGCATCACCGCCCGGCTGCTGCAGCGCTTCCCGGAGGCCACCAGCACCGGCGTCGACCTCGACCCCGCCCTGCTCGCCATCGCCCGAGGCACCTTCGAGGGCGACGAGCGGGTCTCCTTCGTCACCGCCGACCTCAAGGACCGCGACTGGCCGGCGAAGCTGCCGTACGACTCCTACGACGCCGTCCTGACCGCCACGGCCCTGCACTGGCTGCACAGCGAACCCCTCGCGGCCGTCTACGGTCAGGTCGCGGAGCTGGTCCGCGACGGCGGTGTCTTCATGAACGCGGACCACATGATCGACGACAGCACGCCCCGGATCAACGCGGCCGAGCGCGCCCGGCGGCACGCCCGCATGGATCAGGCCAAGCGCGACGGTGCGCTGGACTGGGCCGAATGGTGGCAGCTCGCGGCGCAGGACCCCGTCCTCGCCGAGCCCACCGCCCGCCGCTTCGAGATCTACGGCGAGCACGCCGACGGGGACACGCCCTCGGCCGCCTGGCACGCGTGCACGCTGCTGGCGCGCGGCTTCACCGAGGCCAGGCCGGTGTGGTGCTCACCGTCGGACACGCTGCTGCTCGCCGTGAAGTAGGCGGGTACGTGCGAGGGGCGGTACGGAAGTCCGTACCGCCCCTTCCCGGCGCGGTCGGGGAACCTTCGACAGGAACGACTGCGTCCGCCCGTGCTGAGGGTTCGTCAGGACGTCGCGCGGATGGCCCGATTCGACCACCACGCCCTCGTCCGTGAACACCAGGCTGTCGCCCACCCCGCGTCGGCCCGGTCGGCCAGGCCCACGCGCTCCGGCAGCTGCAAGTTCGACCAGTAGCCCTTGTGGGGCGGAGGTCCAGGTCCAGGCCGACGGCCTTGCCGGAGGGGTCCTTGCTCTTGTCCCTGGTCTGGTCACCGCAGCCGGTGAGCGGCAGGGCGCCCGCGACCCGCGATCACACCGGCCGCTGCCAGAGGGGAGGCGGGCGGCGGTCGTACGACGGGTGGAGCTTGCGGTCACCGTGGTTCCAACGCATCTTGCCATTCGGTCTACGCCGTTCAGGGGCGTCGCCATGTCAAAATCACATAACGGGTCACCCCCGAACCGCATCAGGTCGGTACATCCTTGGTCGTTCACCTTCGGACCATCTGCGGGAATCCGCCCCTCCGACCGGAAAATCTTCGGTGCGTCTCACGATGTGGTCGGCGCGGGCATCGGCCTGCCAGCGTCTTCACATGCTCGGCGCGGTTGTCAGCCGCACGTCATCTCGCCGTGGCTTTCCGGTTCCGAGATGTGACCTTGCACCTAATGGACTCGTCGTGGGTACCGTCCGTCCGGTAAGAAGGTTCTTTACACCCCTCATCCGGGGCTCAGGGCGCGTGTGCGGCGCGCCCGTCGCGTATGGCCCGTACGTATCAGCAATCGGGCGGTACGCGGTGCCCGCCCACCCCTCACCAGGAGTGGTCGACCCTCAAACCATGCATACCTAAGGGGTAAAACGAAGTGGCAGCGGAGATCGTCAATCCTCGCAGCGACAGTACGGACCAGGACGGCGGGGCCGAGCCCCTCGATTCCTTCGATCCGGCATTCGCGCTGCACCGCGGCGGCAAGATGGCCGTGCAGGCCACCGTGCCGGTCCGCGACAAGGACGACCTTTCCCTCGCGTACACGCCCGGCGTCGCGCGCGTGTGCACCGCGATCGCGGAACAGCCGGAGCTGGTCAACGACTACACATGGAAGTCCTCCGTGGTCGCCGTCGTGACCGACGGTACGGCCGTGCTCGGACTCGGGGACATCGGTCCCCAGGCCTCCCTCCCCGTGATGGAGGGCAAGGCGATCCTGTTCAAGCAGTTCGGCGGCGTCGACGCGGTGCCGATCGCGCTCGACTGCACCGACGTGGACGACATCGTCGAGACCGTCGTCCGGCTCGCCCCGTCCTTCGGCGGAGTGAACCTGGAGGACATCTCGGCACCCCGGTGCTTCGAGATCGAGCGCCGGCTCCAGGAGCGCCTGGACATCCCGGTCTTCCACGACGACCAGCACGGTACGGCCGTCGTGACGCTCGCGGCGCTGCGGAACGCGGCGCGGCTCAGCGGGCGGGAGATCGGGCAGCTGCGGGCCGTCATCTCGGGCGCCGGCGCGGCCGGTGTCGCCATCGCCAAGATGCTGGTCGAGGCCGGCATCGGGGACGTGGCGGTGGCGGACCGCAAGGGCGTCGTGTCGGCCGACCGGGAGGACCTGACCCCGGTCAAGCGGGAGCTCGCGGGCTTCACCAACAAGGCGGGCATCACCGGCTCGCTGGAGGACGCCCTCGCGGGCGCGGACGTCTTCATCGGCGTCTCCGGCGGTACGGTCCCGGAGGAGGCCGTGGCCTCCATGGCCAAGGGCGCCTTCGTGTTCGCGATGGCCAACCCGAACCCCGAGGTGCACCCGGAGGTCGCGCACAAGTACGCGGCCGTGGTCGCCACCGGGCGGTCCGACTTCCCGAACCAGATCAACAACGTGCTGGCGTTCCCGGGCATCTTCGCGGGCGCGCTGCAGGTGCGGGCCTCTCGGATCACCGAGGGGATGAAGATCGCTGCGGCGGAGGCGCTGGCCGCGGTGGTGGGGGACGACCTCGCCGCCGACTATGTGATTCCTTCGCCGTTCGACGAGCGGGTTGCTCCTGCGGTCACGGCGGCGGTTGCGGCTGCCGCGCGGGCCGAGGGTGTCGCTCGTCGCTGACGTCGCGCGGAAATGGCCCCGTCCGTTTGGGCGGGGCCATTTTTTCACCCTCCCGGCCACCCGTTCAGGTGGTGCAGAGGCACCCTTGAGAGCGTGGGTGCTCGGCTGCGCCGCACGGGTGCCGTCACGCAAGAGGGCATGTGTCACAGCGCCGTGCAGTTCCGCCGGCTGCACAGCGCACCTATCGTCAAGGTCATGTTCGCTGTCTACGCCGCCCGAATCGACCGCGACCAGCCGCTCACCGGCCTGGAGTTGGGGGAGCTTCCGGCCCCCGAGGTCCGGCCCGGCTGGAGCACCATCACGGTGCGCGCCGCCTCCCTCAACCATCACGACCTCTGGTCCCTGCGGGGCGTCGGCCTCGCGGAGGACAAGCTGCCGATGATCCTCGGCTGCGACGCCGCCGGCGTCGACGAGGACGGCAACGACGTCGTCCTGCACTCCGTCATCGGCCAGACCGGCCACGGCGTCGGCCCGAACGAGCCGCGCTCCATCCTCACCGAGCGCTACCAGGGCACCTTCGCCGAGCAGGTCGCCGTACCGACCTGGAACGTGCTGCCCAAGCCCAAGGAACTGTCCTTCGCCGAGGCGGCCTGTCTGCCGACCGCCTGGCTGACGGCGTACCGGATGCTGTTCACCAACGCCGGGGTACGACCCGGTGACTCGGTCCTCGTGCAGGGCGCGGGCGGCGGTGTCGCCACGGCCGCGATCGTGCTCGGCAAGGCGGCGGGGCTGCGCGTCTTCGCGACCAGCCGGGACGAGGCGAAGCGGAAGCGGGCGCTGGAGCTCGGGGCCGTCGAGGCGGTGGAGACGGGGGCGCGGCTGCCGCAGCGGGTGGACGCCGTCATCGAGACCGTGGGCGCCGCGACCTGGTCCCACTCGGTGAAGTCGCTGCGGCCCGGCGGCACGATCGTCATCTCCGGTGCCACCAGCGGGGACCGGCCCTCGCACGCCGAGCTGACCCGGATCTTCTTCCTGGAGCTGAAGGTCGTCGGCTCCACCATGGGCACCAAGGATGAGCTGGAGGACCTGCTCTCCTTCTGCGCCGCGACCGGGGTGCGGCCCGTCATCGACGAGGAACTGCCGCTGGACCGCGCCCGCGAGGGCTTCGAACGGCTCGCGGCCGGCGAGCAGTTCGGGAAGATCGTGCTCACCAACTCCTGAGGGTTTCCCGGCAGGTGGGCTGTGGGGCGGGTCCGGATGTCCGGGCCCGCCTCTTGCGTGCCGGAGTGTCAACTGGGGTTGACATCCCGGGCGTGTCAACGTAGGTTGACATCATGACCGAGGCAACCGATCTCGCCGAGCGCGCCGGTGACCGAGATCCGCGGGTCGGACTGCGGGCCGTGGCCGCGCTGCGCAGGCTGCTGGAGCAGCTGGAGGCGGTACAGGTGCGCAGTGCGCGCAATCAGGGCTGGTCGTGGCAGGAGATCGCCGCGGAGCTCGGAGTCAGCAGGCAGGCCGTGCACAAGAAATATGGGAGGCAGTGATGTTCGAACGCTTCACCAAGGACGCCCGTGAGGTCGTGAAGGGCGCGTTCGTCCACTGCGAAGGTTCGGGTGAACAGACCGTCGGCGCCGAGCACCTGCTGCTCGCCCTTCTCGACCGGGAGGGCAGCCGTGCCTCCTTCGCGCTGGCCGCGCTGGGTCTCGGGGAGCGCAGGGCGTCGGTACGGCAGGCGCTGGAGGAGGCGCGGCGGAGGGCCGGGCTGTCGCGGGCCGACTCGGACGCGCTGGCGGGGCTGGGGATCGATGTGTCGGAGATCGTCGCCCGGGTCGAGGACGTGCACGGCGTCGGGGCGATGTCCGGCGACCCCGAGGACCGGCGCCGGTGGTCCGGGCGACGGCCGGGCTTCGGCCGGAGCGCCAGGAACGTCCTGGAGAGGGCGCTGCGGGTCGCCGTCGGGCACCGCGACCGGTACATCGGGGACGAGCACCTCCTGCTCGCGCTGACCGTCCTGCCCGGGGTGGTGTGCGAGGTGCTCGCGGACCACGGGGTGACCCACGCGTCGGTGACGCGCGTGCTGTACGGCGCGGGAGAGGCCCAGGCCGGCTGAGAAACCGCCGACCACCATCCCGGCCAGGACGGTCAGGCCTCCGGTGCCGGCCGTCCTGCTCCCGCCGGTCAGGCCTTTGAGGCTCACCCGCCGCGCTCCCGCCGGTCAGCCCCTCGGCGTCCGTCGTCCTGCCGCCGCCCGGTCGGGTCTCCGGTATCTGCCGCCTGCTGTCACCGGTCAGCCTCTCGGCGTCCGCCGCCGCACTCCCGCTGGTCAGCCCTCGCTACCCGCCGCCTGCTCCCGCTGGTCGGTCCTTCGGTGTCCGCCGTCGCGCTCCCCGTCGGCCGGGTCTTCGGTACCTGCCACCGTGCTCCCGCCGGTCAGCCCTCGGCGTCCGTCGTCCTGCCGCCGCCCGGTCAGGCCTTCGGGGTTCGCAGGAGTGCGCCGATGTGGGCCGCTGCCGTGGAGAGGTGGTGGCGGGCCTCCCGGAGCTGGGTGGGGGTGACTCCGTGGTCGCGGGCCGCGTCGCGGATGTCGTCGCGGAAGCGGTCCAGGAGGCGGTCCAGGTCGCGGGCCGGGTCGCCGGTGGCGTCCTCGTGGGCCCAGGTGGGTTCGTACTCGGCCGGGAAGTCCTCGACGGGAGAGACGTAGTGCGCGTCCGACGGTGCCGCGGCGGCCTTCGGGGCCGGTTCGCCGGGGGTGCGGGGGGAGCCCCAGTTCATGCTGAAGTCGCCCAGCTCCCTGGCCAGTTCGGACAGGCCCTCGCGGACGCCCGTCGGCCAGTCGCCCTGGGCGAAGTGATCTTGCACGCGGTCCTGCACCTGGCGGGCGATGCGCTGCATCTCTTCCTGTGCCTGGGCCCGCGCCCGCGCCTGCGCCTCCTGGGCCTGGCGGCGGGCCCGCTGGGCCTCCTCTCGGGCCCGGCGGCTCTCGTCCTTGGCCCGGCGGGCCTGGTCCTTCCACTCCTGCCTGGCCCGGCGCATCTCCTCCTTGGCGGCTCGCCAGGCCTCCTTGTCGCCGAGGTCGCCGTACTCCCCGAAGGGGCCCGCGGTGCCGCCCGTCTTCGCGCCCCGGCGGGCCTCGGAGGCGGCCGCGCGCATCTCGCGGCGCAGATCGCCGGCCGCGCCGCGCACGTCGGCCCTGATCTCGGCGGCCAGTTCCGCGACCGACTCGCGGATCTCCAGCTCCAGGTCGGCCAACTCCTCGCTGCGGTCGGACAGTTCGGCGCGTCCTGCGTCCGTGATGGCGTACACCTTGCGGCCGCCCTCGGTGGTGTGCGTGACCAGCCCCTCGGCCTCCAGCTTGGCCAGTCGGGGGTAGACCGTGCCCGCCGAGGGGGCGTACAGCCCCTGGAAGCGCTCTTCCAGGAGCCTGATCACCTCGTAGCCGTGGCGCGGAGCCTCGTCCAGCAGCTTGAGCAGGTACAGGCGGAGGCGCCCGTGGGCGAAGACGGGGGGCATGTCAGAGCACCTTCTTGTCGGTCGTGCCGTCGGCCGGGGCGTCGGCGCCGTCGGGGGCGTCGGTGCCGTGGCCGGAGACGGAATTGTCCCCCGGAACGGCCGGGGCGCCGGTGGCGGGGGTGGTGCCGGGGTCCCGTGGCGGCGCGGAGGGGCCGGAGGGCTCTGCGGGCCGGGCCTCCCGTGGGGTGTCCGCCTCGTCCTCGCGCGGCGGGCGGCGCAGCAGGGCGATCGAGCCGGAGACCGTGGTGGCCCGGAGCCTGCCCGTGCCCGCGCCGAGCCGGCCGGTGATCTTGTGGGCGCCCCACTGGCCGTGCACCCGCAGTCCGTCGAAGGCGTTGGAGATCGTGCCGCTCGCGGTGTTCGCCTGCACCTCGGCGTCTCCCGGGTGCGGCAGGCGGATGGCGATCTCGCCGGAGACGCTGGTGAGGCCGACCTCCGTCGGGCCGTCCGGGTCCAGGTCGACGATCATGGAGCCGCTGACGGAGTCGGCGCGGACGGAGCGGCCGGAGCCCTCGACCACCGTCAGGTCTCCCGAGACCGAGTTGAACCGCAGGTCGCCGGTGACCGCCTGAGCCTCCACGTTGCCCGACACGGTGTCCGCGCGGACCGGGCCCGAGACGCCGACCAGGGTCGTGTCGCCGGTCACTCCCTTGACCACCGCCGGGCCCCGGATGCCGGAGACGACCGCGCCGGCGCCGACCACGCCCACCTCCACGCGGGTGTCGGCGGGGACCGTCAGGGAGACGATCGCGCTGCGGCGCCAGCCCTTGCGGTCGAGCCACTTGAGGAAGCCCTTCCAGGGCAGGTCCTCGTAGGCCACCGTGAGGGTGTCGCCCTCCTGGGTGACCACCAGGGGTGGGCCTTCGATCTCCGAGATCTCGAGGCGCGCGGAACCGTCCTCCGTGCCCACCACGTTCACCGTTCCGTTGACGATGCGGACCCGGAGGTCGCTCACGCGGGTGTCGAAGGTCAGCTTCTGGGGCTCTTTGACGGACCACTCGGGCATGGGTGACCTCCTAGGCCGGGCACGGTTCAACACGCCATATCGCGTCCTCTGCAAAACACGATATATCGCGGCTGTCGGAAGTCAAGCCACCCTTTCGTGTGAGCGATGCCGCAGGGCCTACCCTGGACAAGTAGGCCCGTCCCCGTCAGGAGCGAGAGTTGTACTTCACCGACCGTGGCATCGAGGAACTGGAGAAGCGGCGCGGCGAGGAGGAGGTCACCTTCGAGTGGCTCGCCGAGCAGCTGCGGACGTTCGTCGATCTCAACCCGGACTTCGAGGTGCCGGTGGAGCGGCTGGCGACCTGGCTGGCGCGGCTGGACGACGAGGACGTCGAGTAGGCCGCACGCATAGTCCTGGAACCACCGTGGGTATTAGCCTCGTCGCTGTTGAAGTGGGTGCCGTCCAGGGTCGGTCGACCTGACGGCCCGGGCTCTGCGGGGGGAGCGGAATGAGTCACATCCAGGACATCGAGCTGCCGGACGGCACGGTGGTCACCGCCCGGATCGGTGCGGGTGAGGCGTACGACGACCAGGAGGACGTCGGTTTCACCGAGGCCGCCGTCGCCAAGGTCGAGCGGCTCCAGGAACTGATCAGGGCCGTCGGAGGCAGCGTTCTCGACGCCGCCCGCGCCGCCAAGCCGCACGAGGCCTCCATCAGTTTCGGCGTGGAACTGACCGCCAAGGAGGGCCTGGCCGTGGCCGTGCTCGCGCGCGGGGAGGCCAAGGCGTCCCTGGAGGTCACTCTCACCTGGCAGTTCGATCGGGGAACCGCGAGGGAGGGCGAGGACGGAGCGGTCGGCGCATGAGCGAGCGCGACGACCGTCTCTTCGATCTCGTCCGGGCCGCCACCGTCCATTTCCTCCCCGCCGACGGGAAGGACGGCCCCTTATGGGGCAGCGGTTTCTTCGTCGCGCCCGGCTGGGTGCTCACCGCCGCCCATGTGCTGCGCCCGCACCTCGTGGCGGACCGCACGACCGTCTTCCGGGTGCGCGGCGAGGGCATCGAGGCCGAGGCCCGCCTCGCGCAGTGGCTGCTCACCGATCCGCGCAGCAACAAGGTCCCCATGGCCGAGGACCTGGCCCTGGTCCGGCTGGCCGCCGAGCACCCGCACGAGTGCGTGTGGCTCACCGACCGGGCCGCCCGCCACTCCGGCGCACTCAAGGCCTGCGGCTACTACCCCGGCCCGCCAGAGGCTCACTTCCGTATCGTGGACGCCGAGATCAACGGCCACGAGGACACGTACGGGCTGATCATCAAGCCCGACATCGACTTCCCGAGCGGCATGTCGGGCGGTCCACTGCTCGACCCCGGCACGGGAGCCGTCGTCGGGCTGATCAAGTCGCGACGCAAGGAGAAGGACGGCGGCAAGGCTGTGGCGATCGCCGCGCTGCGCCGGTTCGGGGAGACGTACCGCGAGGTCATGACCGCCCACGACCACTGGCACGGCGAGGAGCCGGTCTCGGAGACCGGGGACAACTGGATCGACCTCCAGTGCGGCCCGGCGGCCGACCCGGGCGCGGTCTGGACGCCCCGCGACCGCCGCAAGGCGCTCGCCCTGCTCGCCGCGCTGCCGCACCCGCCCGACGAGCCCACCGTCAAGCTCATCGCCAAGGAGGCCCGCAGCGGCAACCAGTGGCCCGGCGGCACACCCGAACTGCGCACCTGGCGCGACGGCCTCGGCCTGCTCTACGAGGGCACCGCCCCGCTCGACCCGCTCGTCTTCCTGCGTTACCTCAGGCTCGTGGAGGCCCACGCCTGCGCGCGCGACGCAGGGAGTCCCCTCCTGGCCGGCTGGATCACCAAGCGGCTGCGTCACGACACCCGCCGGCACTTCCACGCCATGGTCCGCGACGTCACCCTCCCCGACGAGCTCCGGCCCCGCCCCCAGGGCGAAGGCCCCGAGCGCGTCGTGATCTCCTACCCCGGCCCGGGCGACGGCCCCGTCGTGGCCCTGCTGCTCGACCCGGTGATCGGCTCGCAGCCCGTCCGGTTCTTCTGGCAGATCTGGTACGACGACGGAGACGGCCTGCCCGAGGTGCACGAGACGGACTCCTCGGTGCACGGATTCCGGCCCGACGAACTCGTCCAGGCACTCCGTGTCCCGCTCGGCGGACTTCTGGAGTCCAAGGACCGGGAGGGCCATCCCGTACCGCTCGAGGTCGCTCTGCCCGCCGAGCACTTCGACACCGCCGTGCACCGCTGGCGGTTCGCGGACATCGCCGCGCTGAACGACCCCGGACACCTCGGCGCGCGCCGCCGCCTGGTGCTGCGCGCCCTTGAGCGCCGGGGAGATCCGGACAATCTCTGGCTCGACCGCTGGCGGCACATGGCGGGCGGGCGCCGCTTCCAGGGCTGGCGCATGCCCCCGCCGGGCGCCGTCGACCCCTCCGGCTACCGCAGCGCCGAGCGCGACCGCATCCCCGTGATGTGCCGCCCCGCCGGACAGGGCCCCGGGCGGGTCGCCATGAAGCACGCGCTGAACAGCGGCCACGCCGTCGCGCTGTGGCACATCGGCCCGCACCCGGAGCGTGGCGTCTGTCTGCCGGAGTGCGACACGCTGCACGCGCGCGTGGAGAAGTTCCTCGAGAGGCTCGGCTCGCTCGCCGAACTCCCCGACCGGCTGCGGATCGTCCGGCAGGACATCAGCGAACAGCACCCCGACAGCACCTGGGCCGAACCGCTCGCCCTGCTCTACGACGACCCGCGCCGGCCGCTGCCGGGCGAGGAGACCGATCCGGTGGACGCGCCGTGAACACCGTCGAGGGCTGGCCGAAAGCACCCGGGTACCACGGCCGCTCCGGGTATGTTCCCAGGGGCCCGTTGCGGGCGCACAACGCCCCCGTCGGCCAGGACGTGGAATACCACCGACCGTCGGCGAGGAGCGTTTCATGAGCGAGTGGTTCGTCTACCAGGGCATCGGGCAGCCCGATCCGGCCAGGATCGACGCGCTGCCAAAGCCGCCGCCCTGGCGGAGGTTCGACGCTCCGCCCGTCGACTACGAGGTCCCGGAGCTCGACTCCGCCACCCACCGCAGGCTCGGCGAGCGTACCGTCCCGTTGCCCGTCCAGGACCCCGACGCCCTCGAACTCGTCAACGCTGCCCTGTACCTGAGGCGCCCCCTGCTCGTCACCGGCGAGCCCGGCGTCGGCAAGTCCACGCTCGCCCACTCCGTCGCCTACGAACTCGACCTCGGCCGCGTCCTGGAGTGGCCCATCGTCAGCCGCAGCGAACTGCGCGACGGCCTCTACACCTACGACGCCATCGGCCGCCTCCAGGACGCCCAGCTCCCCGGCGAGGCCGCCGCCCAGGACATCGGCCGGTACATCAAGCTCGGCCCGCTCGGCACCGCGCTGCTCGCCGCCGACAAGCCCCGGGTGCTGCTCATCGACGAGCTCGACAAGAGCGACATCGACCTGCCGAACGACCTGCTGAACGTCCTGGAGGAAGGCCGCTTCGCCATTCCCGAGCTGGAGCGCATCGCCGACCGCGCCCCCGAGGTGCGGGTCCTCACCCACGACGGCCGTCGTGTCACCGTGCGGGAGGGGCAGGTCCCGTGCCGCGCCTTCCCGTTCGTCGTCATGACCAGCAACCGCGAGCGCGAGTTCCCCGCCGCCCTGCTGCGCCGCTGCATCCCGCTCGATCTGAAGGCCCCGCGCGACGAGCGCCTCGCCGCCCTCGTCCAGGCCCACTTCGGCCAGGGCGCCTACGACGCCAACCACGATCTCGTCGACCGGTTCACCCAGGCCGAGGCGGACGGCGCGCTGCGCCCCACGGACCAGCTCCTCAATGCCATCTTCCTCGCCCAGCACGCCGCCCGCGAGGCCGGCCAGCGGCGCGAGGAGATCTCGGAGCTGCTGATGCAGCCCCTCGACCGGGGACCGCGCTAGCCCATGACCTCCCGCGCCCCCGGTGACCCGACGAGCGGCGTGAGCCCGGTGCTCACGGCGCTGGTCGCGCGCATGCGGGACGCGGGGATCGCGCCCGGGGTCGAGGAGCTGGCGGATGCGCTGTGGCTGGCGCGGTGGCTTCCGGGACCGGCGGAGGGATCAAGGGCCGAGGCCGGTCCGCCCCTTGCCCAGGAGCTGTCCGCCGGCACGGGCACGCAGCCCCCGCGACCGGTGCCGTCGGTGCGCCCGCGCACGGGCGGCGAGGAGCCCGCACAGCCCGACGGCGCCCGCCTGTTCGCCCCCGGCCCGGGCGGCGACGGCACCGGGACCCGGATGACCCCGGTCCACGTCCCGGCCGCACCGGTCCTGCCCGAACCCCTCGCCCTGCAAAGGGGGTTACGGCCCCTCCAGCGCTACCGCGCGCCCGTACGACCGGTGCCGCGCACCCTCGACGAGCAGGCCACCGCCGAACGCGCCGCCGAGTCCGGGCTCGTCCTGCCCGTCCTGCGCACCGACCGGCGCCGGGAGGCCCGTCTGCTGCTCCTGATGGACGTCTCCACCTCGACGGTCGTCTGGCAGCAGGCTCTCGACGAACTCCGCCAGGTCTGCGCCCGCGCCGGCGCCTTCCGCGAGGTGCAGATGCGCTACCTGCACGAGGCGCCCGGCGGACTGCCCGGCTGCGCGGCCACCCCGGAGCCGGGTGCCGCGCTCTCCGCACCGGAGCAGCTCAGCGATCCGACGGGGCGGCGTGTCACGCTGGTCCTCAGCGACTGCGCCGGGCCCATGTGGCGCAACGGCCGGGTGCAGCGGCTGCTGCACCGCTGGGCGGCCACGGCACCCGTGGCCGTCGTACAGCCGTTGCCGCAGCGGATGTGGCTGCGGACTCATCTGCCCGCGCGGCGCGGGGTGTTGCACCGCAGTGAGGGCCCTGCCGGGTCACTTCGGTTCCTGCCCGACCGGGGGCCCGTGGAGGCCGGTGCGCTGCCGGTGCCCGTGCTGGCGCTGCGGCGGGAGTCGGTGGAGGGCTGGGCGCGGCTGGTGTCCGGCGCCACGGCGCAGTCGCTGGCCGCTGCGGCCGGGTGGGTGCGGGCCGGCCACCCGGCGTCCGGGGCGCCCTTGCGGGCGGCGCAGGAGCGCGGCGCGGAGGAGCGTGTGCGCGGGTTCTGGCGCCGGGCGTCCTCCGAGGCGCGGCGGCTGGCGGTGTATCTGTCGGCGGTACCGCTGTATCTGCCGGTGATGCAGCTCGTGCAGCACGCGATGCTGGCCGGGAGCGGGCCGGACGTCCTGGCCGAGGTGCTGTTGAGCGGGCTGCTGCGGCGGCAGGAGGACGTGGACGATGCGCGGGGCGTGCGGTACTACTTCCTGCCCGGCGTCGCCTCCGAGCTGCGGTCGCGGCTGACCGTCGAGGAGGTGGAACTGCTCTTCAAGCACTGCTCCGAGTACGTGGAGCGGAAGTTCGGGCGCAGTGCGCGGAACTTCCCCGCGCTGGCCGGGGCGTTTCTGCGGGGAGCGGTACCGCCGGACGGGGAGCTGCGGGCCGTCTCGGGGGAGCGGGAACCGGCAGGGCTGAGGGCGTTCGCCGAGGTCTCGGCGGCGGTGCTGCGGGATCTGGGCGCGCGGTTGCCGCCGCTGCCGGTGGCCGTGGCGGCCGGGCAGACACCCGTGGACCTGCTGGAGCTGGGGCGGCGGGCGCTGGCCCGGTTCCACGAGGAGGGCCTCACCCGGGAACTCGACGCGGCGGTGGGGTACTTCGGCGTGGCGGCGACCGATGCCCGCTCGGACACCGAGCGGCTCTCCGCACATGAGGACCTGGCCGACGCGCTGCTCACCCGGTGGCGGGTGCGGCGCGTGGGGGACGACCTCAGGGAGGCGTGGGAGGCGGTCGAGCACACTTCCTCCCTCTCCGGGCGACTCGTCCGGGGGCTGGTGTGCTGGACGCAGGCGCAGGAGGTCCGGTACGCGGGGGTCGACTTCGACGGTGTTCCGGAGAGCCTGCGGGAGTGGGCTCGCCAGGAGCCGCGGCGGGCCGAGGAGCGGGCTCTGCGCGTGTTGCTGTACGTGGCCGAGGCGAGCCTTGCGGCCGTCGTGGACGCGCGGGACGCGCCTTCGGAGCGACGCGAGATCGCTGCCGAGGTGCTGACGGACGTGCGGCGCGACATGGCGGAGCTGGGACCGGACGAAGGGATCGACGCCGAGTTCTGGTACGTCCGTCACCTGGAGCGGGCCGGCGACGCGGTGGAGGTGTGGCTGGGGGGCCGGGACGGGCTGGTCGTACGGGGGCGGCTGTGGCTGGACCTGGCCCGGCAGTATGCGGGTCAGGGGCCGGTCGCCAGGCCGGCACCCGACCGGTGGCGTGCCGAGTACTGTGCCGCGCGGGCCGGTGACGACCTCGTCGAGGCGGCCGGCGGAGACACCGCCCTGCCGGACGCGGAGCGCTGCCGGATCTGGCTGGACGCGGCGGCCGCCATCGAGATCGAGCAGCCCCCGCGCGACGACGGCCGGGAGCGGCGGACGCTGGTGTACGCGGTGGACGAGGCCCTGCGGGCCGCGGGCGACGACGAGGCGCTCAGATTCGAGTGCCATGCGTGGGCCGCCAGGATCTACAGTGACCGCTACGCTCACTCCGCGGACCGCACCCAGCTGGACCGCGCCATCGACGCGTGGTCGCAGGCCCTGTCGCTGCTCGGCGAGGACGACCCCAGGCGCCCGCAGGTGCTGACCGGCCTCGGCCTGGCGCTGTCGGTACGCTGGCACGGGTCGGAAGAGGCCCAGGACGCCTTCAGGAGCGTCGACCATCTGCGCGAGGCCGTCGACCTGTCCCCGCCGGACGATCCCCAGCTGCCCGTGCGGCGCCGGAGTCTGGCCGACGCGTACATCATGCGCTACCGCCTGACCGGCGTACTGACCGAGCTGTACGAGGCCGACTGGCTGCTCGGCGAGGCCGTTCGCGGTGCCGAGGATCCGGTGCTCCTCACCCAGTGCTGGAACAGCCGCGCGAACCTGTCCCTGGAACTGTACGAGCGCACCGAGGCGGTCGTGCACCTGCACACGGCGATCGACCGCTACAGCAAGGCCGTCGCGTACGCCGAGGAGGCCGGGGATGACGAACTGGTGGCCTTGGCCCTCATGGGGCGAGGCCTGGCACGCGAGCGGCAGGGCAGGCCCAATACGGCCCGGAGCGACTACGCACGTGCTCAAGGTCTGACCAGCCGCGCGAGCACCGGCGACATCCGCCGGCGCCCCTCCCGCCTGTCCCCCGAAACGGCCGACGAGTGACCCTTCCCACCGACGACACCTGCATACCTCTCCCGGAGATCGCCCCGCCCGACCGCACCGACCACCCGGTGCTGGCCGCGATCCTCGTCGAACTCCGGGCACGGGAGGGGGAGTCCACCGTCGTCGCCCACTACGAGGACGCGCCATGACGACCCACCCGGCATGGCCGTACGACACCCTGGACACCCGCGCCCACGAGCCCGTCGCGTTCCGGCAGTTCGTACTGAAGGTGCACGGCCGCTGCAACCTCGACTGCACCTACTGCTACCTCTACCAGGGCCCCGACCACGGCTGGCGCGCGCGCCCGCGGAGCACCTCCGCCCGCACCATGCGCCGCACGGCGGCCCGTATCGCCGAGCACGTCCGCACCCACCGCCTCGACGCCATCCGCATCGAACTCCACGGCGGCGAACCCCTCCTCACCGGCCCCGACCCCGTCCTCGCCTACGTCGACGCGGTACGCGGAGCCGTCGACTGCCAGGTCACCGCCACCGTCCAGACGAACGGCACGCGGCTGACGCACAGGACGCTCGACCGCCTCGCCGACGCCGGCATCCGCGTCGGCCTCAGCCTCGACGGCGGCCGCCGCGCGCACAACGCCCGCCGCGTCGACCACGCCGGCCGCCCCGCCTGGCCCGCCGCCCGCGCGGCGGCCCTACGGCTCGCGGAGCGCCCGCAGTCGTACGCCGGAATCCTCTGCACGATCGACCCGACCGCCGATCCGCTCGACGTCTACGGCTCCCTGGTCCGACTGCACCCACCGGGCATCGACTTCCTCCTCCCGCACGCCAACTGGGGCACACACGGCCGGCCCCCGGGAAGGCACCGCCCCGTACCCACCCCCTACGGCGACTGGCTCAGCACCGTCTTCGACGCCTGGTGGGGCGGGCAGCACCCCGGAGTCCCCACCCGCGTCCGCCTGTTCCAGGAGATCGCCGCCCTGCTCCTCGGCGCTCCGAGCCGCGCCGAGGCCGTAGGACTGTCGCCCATGGCGGCCGTCGTCGTGGAGACGGACGGTGCCATCGAGCAGGTCGACGCGCTCAGGTCGGCGTACGCGGGCGCCTCCGAGACCGGGCTGAACGTCCACCGGCAGTCCTTCGACGACGCACTGCGCCACCCGGGCATCGCCGCACGCCAGTTGGGCGCGCGAGCGCTCGCCGCCGAATGCCTGGGCTGTCCCGTGGGGAAGGTGTGCGGAGGCGGGAACTATGTGCACCGGTACGCTCCTGGGACAGGGTTCCGGCACCCCAGTGTCTACTGCGCCGATCTGGAGCGGCTCATCCGGCACATCGCGCACCGCCTGGAACGCACGGCCGCACCGATGACCTGACCGGGAACATGCTCAACACAGCACCTCTGAAGCTGATTTGACGCACAATTGAATAGCCTGTGCGCACTCGTGACCAGGTTCAGTCGAGGGGAACGGCAAGATGGCGGCGGAACTCGGACACGTCACGGTGGTGTTCGCCGGACAGAGCGAGTCCTGGGCCAAGTGGATCGACCACCAGATCCGGGCCGCGGGACGGGGCACCACGCTGGTCAGGTGGAACCCGCTGCGCCGACCCCCGTCCGCCGAGGCGTTCGCCGACCTGCTGAGCGCGCCGGGGCGCGTGCTGCTGGTGATAGACGACTGGCACGAGCGGCTCGGCACCGAGCGGTTCGAGGCCTGGGCCGAGGCCCTGCGGCAGGTGCTGCCGGCGTACCAGGACCGCATCGCCGCCGTGAGCATCACCGCCCGGCCCATGCCGGAGGCCGTCATCGCCCTGGCCCCCGTCGAACTGCGCGGTCTGAGGCCGGAGATCGCGCGCAGCCGCGTTCTGGAGTGCGCGGGCATCCCGGCCCCGGGCACCCTGATCGACCTGTGCCGCGGCCCCCGCTTCCCCGACGACCCGCCGGACGTGTGGCAGGTCCCGCGCCGCAACCGCCGTTTCATCGGCCGCACCGAACTGCTGGAGAAGGTCTACGGCGCCTTCTCCGCCGCCGGGCCCGACGGCGCCGCCGTGGCGCTGCTCGGCCCGGGCGGCTTCGGTAAGACGCAGCTGGCACTGGAGTACGCCCATCGGTTCGCCGGCGAGTACGACATCGTGTGGTGGGTCAGCGCCGGCCAGCGTGTCACCGCCCGCCAGCAGTTCGCCGAGCTCGCGACCGCGCTGGAACTGCACGACGCCGGTGATCTCGCGGCCACCATCACCGCCGTACGGCGGGAACTCGACCGCACCCGGCGACCCTGGCTGCTCGTCCTGGACGGCGCCGGGGACCCGGAGCGGCTGGTCGACCTGCTGCCCGAGGGGTGCGGACACGTCCTGATCACCACGCACCGCAGCGAGTGGGGCGCCCACGCCGAGAACATCGCCGTGCCCGTCTTCGAGCGCGGCGAGAGCGTCGCCTTCGCCTCGCGGCGCACACAGCGGCTCAGCGACACCCAGGCCGCACGTCTCGCCGAGGCCGTCGAGGACATGCCGCTGCTGCTCGACCAGACGGCCGCCTGGCTGGACATCAACCCGACCGTGCCGGTCGACGACTACATCCGGGACATCCGCGACGGCCGCCCGGACCGCTTCGGCGTGATGCCCTCCGGCCAGTACCCGGAGAGCTTCGAGGTCGCCTGGGCCAAGCTCGTCAACACCCTGCGCGAGGGCTCCGAGTCCGCCTGGCAGCTGCTCAACCTGCTCGTGTGCTTCTCGCACGACGTGGTGCCGGTACGGCTGCTGCAGACGGCCCGGCACGGCGACCTGCCCGCCGAACTGGCCGACCTGATCTCCGAGCCCAGCAGCTGGAACACCGCCCTGCGCCGGCTGTCGGAGATCACCTCCATGCGCATCGAGTACGAACCCGGCCCGCGGATGGACACCCAGACCATCGGCACCCTGCGCATGCACCGCCTCTTCCACCGCTTCGTCCGCTCCATCCAGTCGCCCGCCGACGCCGAGCGCTATTCGGCGGCCGCCCGCAAGGTCCTCGTCTCCGCCGACCCCCGCGACTCCTCCTCGGCCGGCAACTGGGCCCGCTACGCCGCCCTCATCCCGCACCTGGAACCGTCCGGCGCCCTGGAGTCGGCCGACGACGACGCCCGGGAACTCGTCCTGAACTGCATCGAATACCTGCGGATGCGCGGCGAGTACCACGACGGCTGGTGGCTCAGCCGCACGGCCGTCAAGCACTGGCGGGCCACCTCCGGCGACACCGACCGCTCCGTGCTGGTCGCCGTCCACCAGCTCGCCAACATGCTGCGCCGCCTCGGCCGGTACGAGGAGGCGAAGACGATCGGCCAGGACACCCTCGGGCGCCTGGTGCGCGCCGAGGACGTACGGCCCATCGAGCTCATCCGCGCCAAGGACGGCCTCGGCGGCACCCTCATGGCGCTCGGCCGGTACGCCGAGGCCCGCGCCCTGTTCGAGGAGGCCGCCACGACCGCCGCCGCGGAACTCGGCGGCGAGCAGGTGCCACGCACCCTCACCATCCGCAGCAACCTCGCCGTCGCCGTCGGCCTCCAGGGCCGCTACGCCGAGTCCCTGGCCCTGCACCGCAAGGTGTTCGAGGCCCGGCTGGACATCCTCGGCGGCCGCGACGCCCTCACCCTCAACTCCGCGCTGCGCACCGCCTGGATGCTGCGGCTGCTCGGCAGCTACCGGGAGGCGCTGGCCATCCAGGGCCACAACTCCCGGGTGCACAGCCAGGTGCTGGACCGCACCCACAGCCAGACCCTGCTCGCCGAGCACAACCTCGCCCTGTGCGCCCGCCGCGTCGGCGATCTGCAGTTCGCGCACGCCATGCTGCGCGGGGTCCGGGAGAAGCTGATCCGCCGGCGCGGCCCGCTGCACCCGGAGACGCTGATGGTGTCCTGCGACTACGCGATGCTGCTGCGCGACCTGGAGCGCACCGAGGAGGCCCGGGACCTGGCCGAGGCCACCGCCACCCACTACGCCGCCCAGCTCGGCGAACGTCACCCGTACGCGATCGGCGCGCGGGACAACGTGGCGACCGTCATGCGGGACCTGGGCGAGCACCGGGTGGCGCTGGAGCTGTCCCGGCAGGCCGCTCATCAGATGCGGCGGGCGGTCGGCAGGGACCATCCGTGGGCCATCGGCTGCGCCAAGAACGAGGTCGCCGCGCTGGCCGCCGTGGGACGGACCGACGAGGCGGCGGTACTGGGCCGGGAGGCGGCCGACCGGTCCGCGAGGGTGCTGGGCGACGCGCACGTCCTCACCATCAGCCTGCGGGCGGGCCTCGCGCTCGACCTGGCCGAGCTCGGCGAGCGCGAGGAGTCCGAGGCCCTGCACCAGGACGCGGTGACCCGCCTCACCTCACTCCTCGGCGCCGACCACCCCCACACCCGCCACATACTCGAGCGCCACCGCCCCTACTGGGACTTCGAGCCCCAGCCGATCTGACCGCCCGGCGGGAGGGCCCGCTGGGCAGGCGAAGGGCCCGGCTCCGAGTCGCTGTGAACTCGGCGCCGGGCCCTTTTCGGCTGAACCGCCCAAGGCTTACGCCTCGAAGACCTCACGCACCAGCTGCTCCTGCTCGGCCTGGTGGCGCTTGGCCGAACCCACCGCCGGGGACGAGCCGTGCGGGCGCGAGATGCGCCGCAGACGCTCGCCGTGCGGGACGTCCGCGCCGACCGCCAGGTCCAGGTGGTCGATCAGGTTGAGCGCGATGAACGGCCAGGCACCCTGGTTCGCCGGCTCCTCCTGCGCCCACAGGTACTTCTCGGCGTTCGGGTACTTCTTGATCTCCGCCTGGAGCTCGGCACCCGGCAGCGGGTACAGGCGCTCGATGCGGATGATCGCGGTGTCCGTGACGCCGCGCTTCTGCCGCTCGGCCTCCAGGTCGTAGTACAGCTTGCCGGCCACGAAGACGACCTTGCGGACCGCGGCCGGGTCCACCGTCGCGTCGCCGATGACGGGACGGAACTGACCCGACGTGAACTCCTCCGTCTTCGACGCGGCGGCCTTCAGACGCAGCATCGACTTCGGGGTGAACACCACCAGCGGCTTGTGGTGCGGGTTGTGCACCTGCCACCGCAGGAGGTGGAAGTAGTTCGACGGGAGGGTCGGCATGGCGACCGTCATGTTGTTCTGGGCGCAGAGCTGGAGGAAGCGCTCGACGCGGGCCGAGGAGTGGTCCGGGCCCTGGCCCTCGTAGCCGTGGGGGAGCAGGAGCGTCACGCCGCTCATCTGGCCCCACTTCTGCTCGGCCGCCGAGATGTACTCGTCGACCACCGTCTGCGCGCCGTTGACGAAGTCGCCGAACTGCGCCTCCCACATCACGAGCGCGTCGGGGCGGGCGAGCGAGTAGCCGTACTCGAAGCCCATGACCGCGTACTCGGACAGCAGGGAGTTGTAGACGTTGTAACGCGCCTGGTCCTCGGAGAGGTACTGGAGCGGGGTGCGCTCCTCGCCCGTCTCACGGTCGATCAGCACCGCGTGGCGCTGGCCGAAGGTGCCCCGCTGGGAGTCCTGCCCGGACAGGCGGACCGGGGTGCCCTCCAGCAGCAGGGAGCCGACGGCGAGGGTCTCGCCCATGCCCCAGTCGATCGTGCCGTCCTCGACCATCGTCGCCCGGCGCTGCAGCTGCGGCAGCAGACGCGGGTGCACGTGGAAGGAGTCGGGGATGTTGACCTGGGACTCGGCGATCCGCTTGACGACCTCCGTGGAGATCGCGGTCGGGACCGCGACCGGGAAGCCGTCCTGCGGCACCTGGACGTCGACGACGGCCGGCTGGGACGTGGCCTCGCGGACCTCGGTGAAGACCTTCTCCAGCTGGCCCTGGTAGTCCTGCAGGGCCTGCTCGGCCTCTTCCAGGGTGATGTCGCCGCGACCGATCAGGGACTCGGTGTAGAGCTTGCGCACCGAGCGCTTCTTGTCGATCAGGTCGTACATCAGCGGCTGGGTGAAGGCCGGGTTGTCCGACTCGTTGTGACCGCGGCGGCGGTAGCAGATGAGGTCGATCACCACGTCCTTGTTGAACGCCTGGCGGAACTCGAAGGCGAGCCGCGCCACGCGGACGACGGCCTCGGGGTCGTCGCCGTTGACGTGGAAGATCGGGGCCTCGATCATGCGGGCCACGTCCGTCGCGTACATGGAGGAACGCGAGGACTCGGGGGCCGCGGTGAAGCCGACCTGGTTGTTGATGACGATGTGGACCGTGCCGCCGGTGCGGTAGCCGCGCAGCTGCGACATGTTCAGGGTCTCGGCCACCACGCCCTGGCCCGCGAAGGCCGCGTCGCCGTGGATCGCCACCGGCAGGACCGTGAAGTCCGTACCGCCCTTGTTGATGATGTCCTGCTTGGCCCGGGTGATGCCCTCGATGACCGGGTCGACCGTCTCCAGGTGGGACGGGTTCGCGGCGAGCGAGACCTTGATCTGCTCGCCGTCCAGGCCCGTGAAGGTGCCCTCGGCGCCCAGGTGGTACTTGACGTCGCCGGAGCCGTGCATCGACTTCGGGTCGAGGTTGCCCTCGAACTCGCGGAAGATCTGCGCGTACGACTTGCCGACGATGTTCGCCAGGACGTTCAGGCGGCCGCGGTGGGCCATGCCGATGACGACCTCGTCCAGGCGGGACTCGGCGGCGGAGTCGATCACCGCGTCGAGCAGCGGGATGACGGACTCGCCGCCCTCCAGCGAGAAGCGCTTCTGGCCGACGTACTTCGTCTGCAGGAAGGTCTCGAAGGCCTCCGCCGCGTTCAGGCGGCGCAGGATGCGCAGCTGCTCCTCGCGCTCCGGCTTGGAGTGGCCGCGCTCGACCCGGTCCTGGATCCACTTGCGCTGCTTGGGGTCCTGGATGTGCATGAACTCGATGCCGGTGGTGCGGCAGTACGAGTCGCGCAGCACGCCGAGGATGTCGCGCAGCTTCATCATCGACTTGCCGGCGAAGCCGCCGACGGCGAACTCGCGCTCCAGGTCCCACAGGGTGAGGCCGTGCTCGACGATGTCCAGGTCGGGGTGCTTGCGCTGGCGGTACTCCAGCGGGTCGGTGTCGGCCATGACGTGACCGCGGACCCGGTAGGAGTGGATCAGCTCGAAGACGCGGGCGGCCTTGGTGACGTCGTCGTCGTGGCTGGCGTCGATGTCCCTCAGCCAGCGGACCGGCTCGTAGGGGATGCGCAGCGACTCGAAGATGTCGTCGTAGAAGCCATTCTCGCCGAGCAGCAGGTTCGCGACCTGGCGCAGGAACTCGCCGGAGGCGGCGCCCTGGATCACCCGGTGGTCGTAGGTCGACGTGAGCGTCATGACCTTCGAGATGCCGAGCTTGTTCAGGGTGTCCTGGCTGGTGCCCTGGAACTCCGCCGGGTAGTCCATGGAGCCGACGCCCATGATCACCGACTGGCCGGGCATCAGACGCGGGACCGAGTGGACGGTGCCGAGGCCGCCGGGGTTGGTCAGGGAGACCGTGACACCGGTGAAGTCGTCCATCGTCAGCTTGCCGTCACGGGCGCGGCGGACGATGTCCTCGTAGGCCTGCCAGAACTCGAAGAAGTTCAGCGTCTCGGCCTTCTTGATGGCCGCGACGACCAGCTGGCGGTCGCCGTTGGGCTTCACCAGGTCGATGGCCAGGCCGAGGTTGACGTGCGGCGGCTTGACGAGGGTCGGCTTGCCGTCCTTCTCGCCGAAGGACCAGTTCATCGACGGCATGGCCTTGATGGCCTGCACCATCGCGTACCCGATCAGGTGCGTGAAGGAGATCTTCCCGCCCCGGGCGCGCTTGAGGTGGTTGTTGATGACGATCCGGTTGTCGAACAGCAGCTTCACCGGGACCGCGCGGACCGAGGTGGCGGTCGGCAGCTCCAGCGAGGCGTTCATGTTCTTGGCGACCGCGGCGGCCGGGCCGCGCAGCGTGATCAGCTCCGGGCCCGCCGGGGCCTCGGGGGCCTTCGCGGCGGGAGCGGCCTTCGGCTTCGGCTGGGCGGGCGCCTGTGCGGGCTGCGCCGGCTTGGCCGGGGCCGGGGCCGCGGCACTCGCCGCGGGGGCTGCGGGAGCCGGCGCCGGAGCGGCGGCGGGCTTCGGGGCCGCCGGAGCCGGCGCGGGCTGGGCCTTCGGAACCCTGGTGGTGGTCTCTGCGGCCCCCGCGGCCGCAGTACCCGCCGTAGCCGGGGTGACAGGAGCACCCGGCTTGTAATCGGCGAAGAAGTCCCACCAGGCGCGGTCTACCGAATTCGGGTCCTGGAGGTACTGCTGATAGATCTCGTCGACGAGCCACTCGTTCGGACCGAACGCGGCAGCGGGGTTCTTCCCGGCTTGGTCGTCGGTCGAGACGCTCGGGTTACTGGGGGACTGTGGCGACACGGCGGCAACCGCCCTCTTCCGCTTCACAAGGTGATGGACAGCGGAAATAAAGGCTACGCCTCCACAGCCGGGAAGGTCAGGTCGAGCAAGGTCATCGTCGCGTAAGTCACATCGGAAATCTTGTTTCAGGGCTTGATATGGCGGGAAACAAGCGTGGTTCCGCAGCTGGGAGGATGCACCGGCCCCGGCCCGGCGCTTCTTCGTGCGACCGATCGCGCGGGCCTGCTCCTGATCACACGTGTCCAGCTGCGCGGAAAGGGCGCGGACGCTCGTGGATCTTGTGCTTCCGGTTCGAACCTTACGTCAACCTGGAACGGAAGACAGTCCCGGAAGGGTGACGATGATCCGGCAGCCCCGCTCGGATTCGGCCACACCGATCCGGCCGCCGTGCAGATCCACCGCCCAGCGGGCGATCGCCAGACCGAGCCCCGTGCCGCCGTCGCTGCCCGGCCCGTGCGGCCGGGTCACCGCCCCCCGGTTGAACCGCTCGAACACCCGGTGCCACTCCGACCGGGGGATTCCGGGACCCTCGTCCAGGACCTCCAGCTCCAGCGAATCCGGCCGTGGACCGCGCCGCGCCCTCACCGTCACCCGGCCGTGCGGCGGGCTGTGCTTGACCGCGTTGTCGATCAGGTTGGCGACGACCTGGTGGATGCGCTCGGGATCCGCGTGCGCGGTCAGCTCCGGCGGGGAGACGTCCAGGTGCAGATGGACGTCGGTGCGCGTGTGGCTGCCGGAGCCGGAGGCTATGCCCGCGCGTGCCGAGGCCACCATGTTGGCCTCCTTCAGCACGCCCGAGAGGTACGGCCACACCTCGAAGCGCCGCATCTTCAGCGGTACGACGCCGTTGTCGAGTCGGGACAGGTCCAGCAGGGTCTCCACGAGCCGGCCGAGCCGCTCGGTCTGCTTCAGGGCCGTCCGCATGGTCTCCGGGTCGGCCTCGGTGACCCCGTCGACGATGTTCTCCAGCACCGCTCGCAGGCCCGCGATGGGGGTGCGCAGCTCGTGGGAGACATTCGCGACCAGTTCCTTGCGCTGGCGGTCCTGGGCCTCCAGCTCGTCCGCCATGACGTTGATCGTCCGGGCCAGGTCGCCCAGCTCGTCCCGGCGGCCCTCGCTCACCCGGCGGGTGTAGTCACCCTCGGAGATCGACCGCGCCACCGTGTTCATCTCGTCCAGCGGCATGGTGAGCGAATGAGCCACGAACTGCGTGATCAGCAGGGTGGCGATCATGGAGAAGACCGTGATGAAGCGCAGCTCGGTCTTGGTGTGCACCGCGATCATCGACAGACCGGTGGTGATCAGCACCGAGATGACGACGAGCGCGCCCAGCTTGGTCTTGATCGAGAACGGGCGTACGCCGCCCCAGGGATCCTCCCCGGGGCCTCTGCGCGCGGCCTGACGCCCGTCGCTGCTCATGGCGTGGGCGTCTCCAGCGCGTACCCGACCCCGTGCACCGTACGGATCCGCTCGGCGCCGATCTTCCGGCGCAGCGCCTTGATGTGGCTGTCGACCGTACGGGTGCCGGAGGCGTCCGCCCAGTCCCACACCTCGGCCAGCAGCTGCTCCCGGGAGAGCACCGCGCGCGGGGTGTTCGCCAGGCACACCAGCAGGTCGAACTCGGTGGGCGTGAGGTGGACGTCCTCGGACTTCACCCGCACCCGGCGCTGCGCGTGGTCGATCTCCAGCTCGCCGAGCCGCAGGATGCCGGAGCGCGGGGTGGTCGCGGCCAGCGCCGCCCGCTCCACCCGGCGCAGCAGCACGTGCACGCGTGCGGCCAGCTCACGCATCGAGAACGGCTTGGTCATGTAGTCGTCCGCGCCGACCCCGAGACCGACCAGCATGTCCGTCTCGTCGTCGCGCGCGGTCAGCATCAGCACCGGCACGGGGCGCTGCGCCTGCACCCGCCGGCAGACCTCCAGGCCGTCGAAGCCCGGCAGCATGATGTCGAGGATCAGCAGGTCGGGCTGCCAGGCCTCGGCCGTGTCGACGGCGGCCGGGCCGTCCGACGCGGTCTGTACGAGAAATCCCTCGGCGCGCAGCCGGGCCGCGATGGCGTCGACGATCGTCGGGTCGTCCTCGACGACCAGTACCCGGCGCTGTGCGCCCGGGGTGGTCGTCGCCGCGCCGCTCTGGGAGGTGTGTGTCTGCTCCATCGCCCGCCCCTGCTTGTTGCTTTCCGGAACCCGTGGGGTGATCCCATGTCTGCGATTGACGCTTGAATGATCCGCGTCACGGCAGCACATTACGGGGATACACCGCGCTGTCGCTATCCAGGGCGTACGCCGAGGTGCACCGCGTCCGGAACGCCCCGGGCAACGGGCACCTCTTCGGTACGCACCTGCTGGAACCCGGCATTCCACAAGGTACCTTCAAATTCCGGCGACGGTTCGGCGGACCACACCGCGAGCACCCCGCCGGGGCTCAACACCCTTGCGCAGGCGGCGAGTCCGGCCGGTGAGTAGAGGCTGCGGTTGCCGTCCGTGACCGTCCAGCCGGGACCGTTGTCGATGTCCAGGCAGAGTGCGTCGTACGTGTCGGATGTCTCATTGACGAACGCCAGGAGATCGTCCTGCACGATCTCGGTGCGCGGATCGCCGAGCGCCGTCGCGGACACCTCCGCCAGCGGCCCGTCCCGGTGCCAGTCGACGACGGCGGGCTCGCGCTCCACGACGGTGATCCGCCCCCACCCGGGGTCGGCCGCGGCATGTGCGAGTGAGAATCCCACGCCCAGCCCGCCGATCAGCACCTTCGCCTCCGGCCGCCCGTCCAGCGCCCGGTACGCGGCGTCGACCAGCAGCCGCTCCGAGCGGCCGTCGGAGGTGTCCATCAGGAAACAGCCGTTGGCGATGATCTGCAACAGCGCCCCGTGCCGGCGCAGCACCACCTCGCCGTACGGGCCGTCGCGTCGGTCGAGGACCACGGGGGAGTCGTACACGGCAGTCATGCCCCCATCTTCCTTGAACACACCTTGACCTTCACGGGAATTAGGGATGTCGCACTGACGTGCACCCTTTCGGTGCGGGGCGCGGACGCAGCCGGAACGTAGGAGGTTGCTGTGAATCGGCTCTCGCGTGGCGTCGGTCATAGACAGCGGCCCCTGGAAGCCGAAGGGTTGGGGCACGACGGAAGGAGTGCCACAGCGTGGAACGGACCGCGACGGGCCCTGCGGCGGCCGCGTCCCCGCCCCTTACGGGCGCGCCCCTCCCGGACGGCATCGCCGCCGTCCCGGTGCCCGCGATCGCGGATCTGCTGGACGGCGTGCCACGCCAGCGGCACGCTGCGCCCCTCGCCCCCGCTCCCGGACCCGCCCCCGTCGACCGGCGTCCGACCGCACCGCTGTCGCTCCCGCTTCCGCGGCTGTGGCGCCTGCTGCCCACGCCCGCCGGCACCCCGTTCACCTTCGCCTACACGGCCGTCCTGGCCGTCACCTCCGTGTTCGCGGCCCTGGCCGACCCCGCCCTGGTGCACACCCTCTACCAGGACTCCAGCACGGACGTGGCCCACCTGGTGCGCACACCCGCGCTGGTGCTGCCGGCGAGCGCGCTGTGGATCGCGGGCGGCGTCCTCTCGCCGTACGCGCTCGCGTTCGTGCTGGTGCTCACCGCGCTGGAACGGCGGACAGGGGGTGCGCGTGCGGCCTGCGTCTTCCTCGCCGGGCACGTCCTGGCCACGCTCGCCACCGAGATCCCCGTGGGCCTAGCCGTCCTGGTCGGCCACCTCCCGCCCACCTCACTGCACCGCCTCGACTACGGCATCAGCTTCGGCGTCGCGGCCAGCATCGGCGCCCTCTCCGGCCTCCTCGGCCCCTGGCTGCGCTGGCCCCTCCTCACCGTGACGGCCGCCGAGCTCCTCGGCGACCTGATCGCCTTCGAGGACCCGATGACGAACTGGGGCCACCTGATCGCGCTGACGATAGGTGTGGCGAGCTGGCCTCTGGTGCGCCGGTGGCAGAAGGCGCCCCGCTAGGGGCGCAGGGAACTGGCGTCCCCTTGGGTGAACTTGACGGCACCCCTCGGCGAGCTTGATGGGACCCCCCTTGGGCGAGCTTGATCGCTGAGAGCGAACAAGCAAGGGGAACACCAGCCCCTCCCCACCGGTTGAGTCGGCATAGCTCAACTTGACTGCCGAAGGGGAGATCATGGCTACTGAGTCACCGGCGTTCACGCTCGTCCTGCCCGTGCTGCCGCTCGACGACGAGGTCGTGCTGCCCGGCATGGTGGTCCCGCTGGACCTGAGCGACGCCGAGGTACGGGCCGCGGTGGAGGCCGCACAGGCCGCCGCCCGGTCGGAACCGGGCAAGCCCAGGGTGCTGCTGGTGCCCCGCATCGACGGCACGTACGCGAAGACCGGTGTGCTGGGCACGGTCGAGCAGGTCGGCCGGCTGGCCGACGGTGACCCGGGGGCTCTGATCCGCGGCCGGAGCCGCGTGCGCATCGGCGCCGGCACCACCGGTCCCGGCGCGGCCCTGTGGGTCGAGGGCGCCCGCGTCGAGGAGAGCGTGCCGGACCCGCTGCCGGGCCAGGCCGCCGACCTCGTCAAGGAGTACAAGGCGCTCGCCACCACCTGGCTGAAGAAGCGCGGCGCCTGGCAGGTCGTGGACCGCGTCCAGGCCATCGACGACGTCTCCGCGCTCGCCGACAACTCCGGCTACTCGCCGTTCCTCGCCATCGAACAGAAGGTCGAACTGCTGGAGACCGCCGACCCGGTGGCCCGGTTGAAGCTCGCCACACAGCAACTCCGCGACCACCTCGCCGAGCAGGACGTGGCCGAGACCATCGCCAAGGACGTCCAGGAGGGCGTCGACAAGCAGCAGCGCGAGTTCCTGCTGCGCCGCCAGCTGGAGGCCGTCCGCAAGGAACTGCGCGAGCTGAACGGCGAGCAGGACGGCGAGGAGTCCGACGACTACCGCGCCCGCGTCGAGGCCGCCGACCTGCCGGAGAAGGTCCGCGAGGCCGCGCTCAAGGAGGTCGACAAGCTGGAGCGGTCCAGCGACCAGTCCCCGGAGGGCTCCTGGATCCGCACCTGGCTGGACACCGTCCTGGAGATGCCCTGGAACGAACGGACCGAGGACGCGTACGACATCCAGGGCGCCAAGGCGATCCTGGACGCCGAGCACGCGGGCCTGGAGGACGTGAAGGAGCGCATCACCGAGTACCTCGCGGTGCGCAAGCGGCGCGGTGAGCGCGGGCTCGGCGTCATCGGCGGCCGGCGCGGAGGTGCCGTACTGGCCCTGGTGGGCCCGCCCGGCGTCGGCAAGACCAGCCTCGGTGAGTCGGTCGCGCACGCCATGGGCCGCAAGTTCGTCCGAGTCGCCCTCGGCGGCGTCCGCGACGAGGCCGAGGTCCGCGGCCACCGCCGTACCTACGTCGGCGCGCTGCCCGGCCGCATCGTGCGGGCCGTCAAGGAGGCCGGGTCCATGAACCCGGTGGTCCTGCTGGACGAGATCGACAAGGTGGGCTCCGACTTCCGCGGCGACCCGGCCGCGGCCCTGCTCGAAGTCCTGGACCCGGCCCAGAACCACACCTTCCGGGACCACTACCTGGAGGTCGAACTCGACCTGTCGGACGTGGTGTTCCTGGCCACCGCCAACGTCATGGAGGCCATCCCGGAGGCGCTCGCCGACCGTATGGAGATCGTCCGCCTGGACGGCTACACAGAGGACGAGAAGGTCGTCATCGCCCGCGACCACCTGCTCCCGCGCCAGCTGGAGCGGGCGGGACTGGGCGCGGACGAGGTCACGATCGACGAGAGCGCCCTGCGCAAGCTGGCCGGCGAGTACACCCGCGAGGCGGGCGTGCGCACCCTGGAGCGCTCGATCGCACGGCTGTTGCGCAAGGTCGCGGCCCAGCACGAACTCGGCGAACGGGAGCTGCCGTTCACCGTGACGGACGCCGACCTGCGCGACCTGGTCGGGCGCCCGCACCACGTGCCCGAGTCCGCCCAGGACCCGGCCGAGCGCCGTACATCCGTCCCCGGCGTGGCGACGGGTCTCGCGGTCACCGGCGCGGGCGGCGACGTGCTCTACGTCGAGGCCTCCCTGGCCGACCCGGAGACGGGCGCCGCGGGCCTGACCCTGACCGGTCAGCTCGGGGACGTGATGAAGGAGTCGGCGCAGATCGCGCTGAGCTTCCTGCGCAGCCGCGGCGCCGAACTGGAGTTGCCCGTGGGCGACTTGAAAGACCGGGGCGTGCACATCCACTTCCCGGCGGGCGCGGTCCCGAAGGACGGCCCGAGCGCCGGCATCACGATGACGACGGCCCTGGCGTCCCTGCTCTCCGGCCGCCTGGTCCGCACGGACGTCGCCATGACCGGCGAGGTCTCGCTGACCGGCCGGGTACTGCCCATCGGCGGCGTGAAGCAGAAGCTGCTCGCCGCGCACCGCGCCGGGGTGACCACCGTGATCATCCCCAAGCGCAACGAACCCGACCTGGACGACGTCCCGGCCGAGGTGCTGGACAAGCTCGGCGTCCACACCGTGACCGACGTCCGCCAGGTCCTGGAACTGGCACTCGCGCCCGCGGTGAACGGCGCGACGCCGGAGGTTCCCGTGGCGGCGTGACGGACGGTGCCCATCAGCGGGCTCCGCCCGCGGGCATGGGACGAGTGGAGGCCCGGGTCCCGTGAGGGAGGCCCGGGCCTCCACCATATGTGCGTGCGGGGATCGTCGTACCGCGCTCATACCGGCATGGGTCGATAGAATTCAGGCGTGAGTTGGCCCCCCAAGAGCCCCTCCGGTCTGATCGGGGCCGAGATCGCGGGCTACAAGGTGGAGCGCGAACTCGGTCGCGGAGGCATGGCCGTCGTCTACCGTGCCAGGGACCTGCGCCTCGGCCGGACGGTCGCCCTCAAGCTGCTCGCCCCCGAGTACACCAGGAACGACGCCTTCCGCCGCCGTTTCGCCCAGGAGTCCCGGGTGGCCGCCGCCATCGACCATCCCAACATCGTCCCCGTCTTCGAGGCCGGCGAGTTCGACGGGCTGCTCTACATCGCCATGTGCTACGTCTCCGGGCAGGACCTGCGCGCCCTGATCGACAGCGAGGTCCGGCTGCCGGTGCCGGTCGCGCTGCGCATAACGGCCCAGCTGGCGTCCGCCCTGGACGCGGCCCACGCGCGCGAGCTGGTGCACCGGGACGTCAAACCCGGGAACGTCCTGATCGCCAAGGTCGTCGACAGCGACCACCCCGAGCACGTCTATCTCACCGACTTCGGACTGGCGAAGAAATCGCTGTCGCTCACCGGGTTCACCACCGCGGGCGAGTTCGTCGGCACCCTCGACTACGTGGCGCCCGAGCGGATCGCCGGGCGCCCGGTGGACGGCCGGGCCGACCTGTACAGCCTGGCCTGTGTGGTCCACGAGATGCTCGCGGGCGCCCCGCCCTTCCAGCGGGAGGACCACCTGGAACTGCTGTGGGCCCACCAGTACGACCCGCCACCCCCGCTCAGCAAGGAGCGTCCGGACATCCCTGCCGCCGTCGACGACGTGCTGACGAAGGCCCTGGCGAAGGCCCCGGGCGACCGTCACGACACCTGTCTGGAGTTCGTCGCGGCCCTGCGCTGCGCCCTCGCCGAATGTTCCGCCCCGCAGCGCCGTACGCCCACGCTGGTCGATATCCACGCGCCCCGGACGCTCCCCGCCGCCTCGGTACCCGACCCGCCCTCCTGGGCCGGCCCGGTTCTCCGGGGACCGGAGTAGTACCGGGCTTCTGCTCAGGAATTCTTTTCCCGCAAGGGAAAGTGGTGAGAGTTGTCGAATGCCGTCCATGAAATTTCCGTGGGCAGTTTCGGCGGCGGGACTCATGTCGCGTATACCGCGTTGTCGGGGCTTTCGCGTACGACACGGCAGGACGACGAAACCCGCCACGGTCGTGTGGCGGGTTTCGTCGTCGAGGCCGGTCGGTACGGGTGCGGGTTCAGCCTCCCGGCCCGGGACGTGACTCCTACTGGTTGACGTTGGCCTGGTTGGTCTTGCCGTCGCCCTGGTTGACGTTGGCCTGGTTGGTCTTGCCGTCGCCCTGGTTGACGTTCGTCTGGTTGACCTTGCCGCCGCCCTGGTTGACGTTCGCCTGGTTGACCTTGCCCTTCTTGGCCTTGACCTTGCCCTTCTTGACCTTGCCGTGGCCCTGCTTGACGTTGACCTGGTGGACCTGGCCACCGCCCTGGTTGACGTTCGCCTGGTCGGCGCCGCCACCGCCCTGGTTGACGTTCGCCTGGTCGGCGCCGCCGCCGCCCTGGTTGACGTTGGTCTGGTTGATGTTGTTGGTCTGGTTGACGCTGGTCTGGTTGATGTTGGCCTGGTTGGTCTTGCCGTCGCCCTGGTTGACGTTGGCCTGGTTGGCCTTGCCGTCGCCCTGGTTGACGTTCGTCTGGTTGGTCTTGCCGTCGCCCTGGTTCACATTCGCCTGGTTGGCGTCGCCTCCGCCCTGGTTGACGTTGGCCTGGTTGGCGTCGCCTCCGCCCTGGTTGACGTTGGCCTGATTGGCGTCATCGCCGCCCTGGTTGACGTTGGCCTGGTCGGCACCGCCGCCGCCCTGGTCCACGTTGGCCTGGTCGGCACCGCCGCCGCCCTGGTCCACGTTCGCCTGGTCGGCACCACCACCGCCCTGGTCCACGTTCGCCTGGTCGGCGCCCCCGCCACCCTGGTCCGCGTTCGCCTGGTCGCCGTCCCGTACCACGCTCGGCGCGGCCTTGACCGTCTGAGGAGCGGCTTGAGCGCCCGCAACTCCTGCCGTGCCGGCGAGAACCGCAGCAATGAAAGTAGCGCCGATAATCCGGGGGATCTGCACGCGAATGTTGACAGCCATGGTTTTTCTCCTTGAGTGAAAGGTGGGAGTTCTATGTGCCTGTTTGCGTCACCTCTGAGGTGGTGACTCGGCGCTTTGCCTGAATCCAGATTGGCCCACCACGGGGGCCGGAAAAAGCGACGCATATTCGGGGCTTGACAAGCCCGATACAGGACCTAGAATTCCGCGCCCTGCCAGCTGCGGTCGGGAAGCGACGGCCGGGCCGGGTACCGGGCCGCACAGGAACCACGCGGGCGCCCGGCCCCGGCCACCAGGCGTCCTCTGCCGCCGGTCCCCCGGTACGCAACGCGGGTCAACCAGGCCGACGCCAACCAGAGCGGCAGGACGTCAACCGGGCCGACGTCAACCAGGCCGACGCCAATCAGAAGCAGCCAAGAAGACGGCAGTGCCGGGTCAGCCCGTCGTGAGCGACTGCTCCGCCCACACGGTCTTGCCGACCCGGTCGTGCCGGGTGCCCCAGCGTTCGGCGAGCTGGGCGACGAGCAGCAGGCCCCGGCCGCCCTCGTCGAAGATGCGGGCGCGCCGCATGTGCGGGGTGGTGCCGCTGGAGTCGTACACCTCGCAGATCAGGGTCGAGTCCTGGTGGATCAGCCGGAGCTGGATGGGCGGGCGGCCGTACCGCATGGCGTTGGTGACCAGCTCGCTGACCATCAGCTCGGTGGTGAACGCGGCCTCGTCCAGGCCCCACGCGGACAGCTGGTCGCAGGCCAGCCGGCGGGCCCGGGAGACGTCCGTCCAGTCGCTCTTCAGCTCCCAGGCGGCGACCCGGTCCTCGTGCAGGACCCGGGTGCGGGCGACGAGCAGGGCGATGTCGTCGTCGGGGCGGTGGGTCAGCAGCGCGGTGAGCACGTGGTCGCAGACCGCGTCCAGCGAGGCCGCGGGCCGGACGAGCGCGGCGAACATCTTGTCCAGCGCCTCGTCGATGTCGTGGTCGCGGGCCTCGAACAGCCCGTCGGTGTACAGGGCGAGCAGGCTGCCCTCGGGCAGTTCGCTCTCAGTGGCCTCGAACGGCAGCCCACCGAGGCCCAGCGGCGGCCCCGCGGGCACGTCCAGGAAGCGCACGGCCCCGTCCGGCGTGACCACGGCGGGCGGGGGATGGCCGGCCCGGGCCAGGGTGCACCGGCGGGAGACCGGGTCGTAGACCGCGTACAGACAGGTGGTGCCGATGCCGCCGGCGGTCTCGGCGGACGGGTCCGTGCTGCCCTCGTCGGCGGCGAGCCGCAGCACCAGGTCGTCGAGGTGGGTGAGGAGTTCGTCGGCCGGCAGGTCCACGTCGGCCAGGGTCCGCACGGCGGTGCGCAGCCGGCCCATGGTGGCCGAGGCGCGGATGCCGTGGCCCACCACGTCCCCCACGACGAGCGCCACCCGCGCCCCGGACAGCGGGATCACGTCGAACCAGTCGCCGCCCACCCCGGCCCGGGTCGCGGCGGGCAGATAGCGGGTGGCGATCTCCAGGGCCGCCTGGTCGGGCAGCGTGTGCGGGAGCAGGCTCTGCTGGAGGGCCATGGTGGTGGTGCGGGCCCGTGCGTAGGAGCGGGCCTGCCGGATGCCGGCGGCCGCCTTGGCCGTGAACTCCTGGGCCAGCCGCAGGTCCTCCGGGCCGAACGGCTCCCGGCCCGGGCGCCGGCCGAACAGCGCCACGCCGAGCGTGCTGCCCTGGGCGAGCAGCGGCACCGCCAGCAGTGAGCGCGCCCCGGACGCGCGCAGCCACGCCGCGCCCGGGTCCACCGCCGCCCACTCGGCGACGAGCGGGTCCGCAGTGTCGTACAGCAGCGGCTGGCCCGCCGTAAGACACCGGGCCGGAGGCGAGTCCGGCGGGCAGACGACCGCCTCGCCGATGCCGCTGCCGTAGGCCGGTCCGACGCCGTCGGGCATGGCGCGCAGCGCGGCGCGGCGCAGGACGACCGGGCCGGGCCGGGGGGCGGGTGCCTCGCCCGTGGCGCGGGGGGCGTCGAGCAGGTCGACCGCCATGACGTCGGCGAGCCGGGGGACGGTGACCTCGCCGAGCTCCTGCGCGGCGCGCGCCTGGTCGGCGGCCGTGCCGGCGCGCGAGCCGCTCTCGCCCGAGGGGCGCTGCCGGGCGGCGGAGTCCTGCGCGGGCGTCTGCGTGGACAGGCAGACGGCGCGCACCCGGCCGTCGGCGTCCTTCAGCGGGGTGAGCACGGCGGCGCGGCCCAGTTCCGCGCCGAGCCGGGCCCGGGCCTCCTGCGGCCGGCCGGCCTCCAGCGCCAGCCGCATCGACCGGTCGGCCTCCTCGCTCGCGGCGCCGGGCACGATGTGCGGCAGCCGCAGTCCGCGCATCGCGGCCTCGGGCAGGGCGAGGGCGTGCTCCATCCGCCGGTTGGCGCGCACGAGCCGCAGCTCGGCGTCGAAGATCGCCAGCGGGAAGGGGGACTGCAGGAACGTCCACTCCTCCAGGGGTTCGCCCCGGGGCGGCTGCGCACGGGCCGTCACGGCGCTCACCACGAGCCAGTCGCTGACGCCGGTGTCCGAGGTCCGGCGGTGCGCGAGCACGCCCAGCTCCAGCAGCCGGCCGTCGCGGTGCCGCAGCGGGACGGTGCCGTTCCAGCGGTCCCGGCCGGCGACGATACGCCGGGCCGCCGATCCGTCGGTCGCGAGGAGCGCGGTGGCGGGCCGTCCGACGACGGCCGGTGAGTCGTAGCCGAGCAGCCGCTCGGCGCCTTCGCTCCAACCGATGAGGATGCCCTGCTCATCGATGGTGGCCGTGGCCGTGTACGTCGACTGTCGCTCCGGTCGCTCCATCGCCGCTCATCTCGCCCTTGCTCGGCAGGCTCTCCTGACCAGCATGATCCCGGGTGGCGCGGAGCACCAACGCAGGGCCGCGGGAAGAAAACCGCGGTCGTCCGCAACCGGCCGGGGCCTCCCGGCATGGAGAAGACAAATGCCCTTATTACGGCACTACCCATCCCGCTGGGGGGTGACAACAGGGAGGACTCGATGACTGGCGGTACGGCCCGGCCGCCGACCGGCCGCGAACGACAGGTGCCGGATCCGCGCCGGACTCGGCCGCATGAGTGTGGCCGAGTAGGGCGCGGATCGCGGTATCCCTGGGTCTGTGAGGGCTCAGCCGTTGGCCAGGGCCTGCACCCGGTCCAGGGCCCCGTTGAACTTGTCGTGGTCGCCGACGGTCGGGCCGGAGGAGGTGTACTGCCACATCGTGTAGTACGACCAGCCGGCCGGCAGCGTCCCCGGGTCCGAGGCGTAGCGGGCGATCCACAGCGGGTTGTTCGCCGCGAAGCCCCCGTAGTTGCCGGTGCAGTCGCTCCACCAGCTGCTCGCCGTGTAGATCACGGCGTCCCGGCCGGTCAGGGACTTGTAGGTGTTCAGGAAGTCGGCGATCCAGCTGACCATCTGGCTCGCGGTCCTGCCGTAACACTCGGCGCCGTACGGGTTCCACTCGATGTCGAGCGCGCCGGGCAGGGTCTTGCCGTCCCTGGACCAGCCGCCGCCGTGGCCGACGAAGTAGCTCGCCTGGGTGGCGCCGCTGGTGGTGTCCGGGGTCGCGAAGTGGTAGGCGCCGCGGATCATGCCGATGTTGTACGAGCCGTTGTACTGCTGGGCGAAGTACGGGTTCGTGTAGTACGTGCCTTCCGTGGCCTTCGTGTACGCCCAGCGCACCCCGCTGTTCCACAGGGTCGACCAGGCGACGTTGCCCTGGTAGCCGGAGACGTCCACGCCCTCGGTCTGGGTGACGTCACCGGAGGTGGGGGTGCCGTTCCGGCCGTCGTGCGCGAGCACGCCCATGCCCATGTAGGCGGAGCCGCGGCTGGGCGTGCTCGCGGCGTGGGCGGAGGTGAGCGGGAGGGTGAGAGAGAGCGCCGCGAGCAGGGCCGCGACCAGGGCGGCGAGGGGGCGCGGGCGGAGGGAGCGGTCGGAACGGTCGGAGCGGTCGGAGCCGGGTCTGTGCACGGGCATGACGTGCCTCCGGGGAGTGGGGTGGGGGGAACGTGGCTGTGACCGTGTACCGGATGCCGCACTGGCGTGGGCATGCCATTCATTGCCTGATAAAGAAGCTACGCACGTAGATGAGACGTGGGAAGGGGGTCCGGGCTCCGCCGTTGGTCTAGCCCTGCGAAATACTTACAGAGCTGCGGCAATGACGACTTTTGGCAGAAACTTTCAGGACCGCGAAACCGAGCAGGGGTGCTGACGTGCACGAGGACGGAAACGGCGACGCACACAGCGGCGCCCAGAAGATGACGCCCAGTGGTGCAGACCAGGAATTCCTGGCACTGGAACGGGAGTTGACCGTGCTGCTCCGCCGGGCCCGGGCCAACCAGGGTGAGATGGCCCGCGAGGTCCATCCCGACCTGGAGTCCTCCGCGTACGGCCTGCTCATCCGCCTGGACGAGTGCGGCGGCCAGCGGGCCACGGACCTCGCCGCCTACATCGGCGTCGGCAAGGCCACCATGTCCCGCCAGCTGCGGGCCCTGGAGGAGCTGGGCCTGATCGCCCGCGAACCCGACCCCGCAGACGGCCGCGCCTGGCTCGTCACCGTGACCGAGGAGGGACGCGGCCGGGTCGGCAAGGTCCGCGAGGCGCGCCGCGCCCGCTACGTCCGGCAGCTCGCCCACTGGGACCGCCGCGAGGTCGCCGAACTCGCCCGGCTCCTGCACCAGTTGAACGGCGTCATGGAGAAGTAGGACCGCCCGGAAGGGGCGGTGCGGAAGAACGGCGGAGCCGGGGGGCGCGCACGGCCGGAGTCGGCGAGGGGCTTACGGCCGGGCTCGGCGGGGGCTCATGGCCGGAGTCGGCGGGGGGCTCATGGCCGGAGTCGGCGAGGGGTTCACAACTGCACGTAGACCACCGTCGCGTCGTCGTGCGTCTTGCTCCGCCCCAGGAACGCCCGCTCCTCGCGGTCCGCCGCCTCCAGCTGCCGCACCCGGTCCACCAGGGGCCGGGCGCCCTCCTTCGCGACCGTCTCGAACAGGGCCTGCCAGTCGCCCTCGTGGAACTTCTCCGTCCAGCGGGTCGCGCCGTCCGTCAGCGCGGCCAGGGCGCGGACCCCGGCCCGGGGCACCGTGCCGGCGACCGCGCGAGCGGCCACCGCGGGGTCGGCGGCGGCCGTGAAGAAACCGCCCTCCTTGTTGCGCAGGGTGGCGTCCACCAGGGCGTCGGTGGCGAGCGCGGAACGCGGGAGGCGGGTCAGCCGGTCGTCGAGGACCGGGGTGACCGTCCCGTCGGTGCCCTGCAGCAGCAGCGCGGAGTCGGACAGCACCAGGTACTCGACGGTGCCGGTGGACCAGCGGGCCAGGGCGACGGTTGCCTGGGGGGTTCGCGGGTGAGAAAGTTCACAGGTTTGCGCATGGGCCTCGGCGGTGCGGCCGATCGCCCGCGAGAGAATCTCCGAGAGTGTCAGATCTCCGCACGAAACGGTCAGTTCGGTCAGTGCGCCGCCGAGTCGCGCGGTGAACCAGGGGACGGAATGCAGACACCCCGTCTCACCCCGCGGCGGAGTCACCCCGTCCAGGACGATCGCACAACCTCCCTGCCCGGAGGCGGGTAGTCCGACAGCGGCGAAGTCCTCGTTGGGTCGGTTTGCGTCGCCGGGTTCCGAAACGAGATCAGATCGCATTCGGCCAGTCTGCACGAGCCCTTCACAGGATTCGCCAAAGGCTGGCAACCACCGCCGAATTGGTACGACCCCGCAGGTCAGGCGCCTGGTTTGGGCTGGAATGATCCACCCCGGGAAGGCGTGGTGGCGAATACTGTCAAAGCCTGCCCCGCGCGTCCAACCGGCATGCCGCAGGGCAGCGCCACACCCGCCACGGGAACTTGCCCGCCAACTCCCCTCCGATGTTCACTCCTTCGGGTGGCGGGTCAGGTGATGCGCGACCACTGCTCACCGGCGCTGGGAGGGTCGGGAACCGTACGAACCGGGTGTACGCACCACTTGGCACCGATATGACGGGGCGCCACCCGGGCCCTTGGGTAGACGAGTTCAGGAATGCGAGCACCGGTGCAGATGAAGCGGCCTCGGCGCACAGGCAGGCAGACGGACCCCACGGGGACCGCCCAGCAGACCCCCGTGGGCACCGGCCGCCCCACCCATGTGCGCACCCGGCTGATCGTCGCCGTCGCCGTGGTGGCCGCGGCCGTCGCGGGAGCCGGCGCGCCCTCCGTGCTCAGCGCCTCCCAGGACGTCGGCGATTCCCAGGACCTGGTGACGCTGGCCGCCCGTACCCAGGACGCTCTCGCCCTCGCGAACTCCCTCGCCGACGAGCGCGACGAGGTCACCTCCTACATCGCCGCGGGACGCCCCAAGGCGAAGGCCCCTTCCGAGGACCGCAGCGCCCGCGTCGACCGGCAGGTCGAGGACCTGCGCGCCGAGGAGGACACCCCGGCGAGCCTGCGCGCTGACCTCGACGGCATCGGCGCCGTCCGCCGGGCCGCCCTCACCGGCCGGAGCACGGCCCTCCAGGCCCACCAGGCGTACTCGGCGGCCATCACCGAGCTGCACCGGATCGCCGAGCAGCTGGCGGACCGGACGCCCCCGCGGGCCGGCTCCGGCGCCCACGCGCTCGCCGAGCTGGACACCGCCGTCCAGCAGTCCGCCGCCGCCCGCGGCCTGCTGCTCGCCGCGCTGAACGTGCCGTCCTCCACCGGGACGGTGATCAACCCCGTCACCGGCCTGCCCACCACGACCTCCACCACCTCCGAGGCCGATCGCAAGCAGCGCGACCAACTGACCGCCGCCGCCCAGCAGGCCCGGCTGCGCGCCGACGCCGCCCTCGCCGACTTCCGCGCCACCGCCCCCAAGACGGCCGTCGACTCCTACGACTCCACGGTCGCCGGCACCGACGTCAACTCGGCGGAGAAGTACCTCGCCACGCTCACCGACCAGCCGACGCTGGCCGACAGCGAGCTGGCCACCAGCACCAAGAAGCTGGACGCGGCCCTGTCCGCCCGTGTCGACCTGATGCGCGGCGCGGAATCGGCCCTCTACGACCACCGCACCAAGGACCTGGCGAAACTCCGCGACGACGACGTCACGGCGCTGGAGATCCGCATCGCCGTGCTCGGCGCGCTCATGCTGGTCGCGGTCGGCCTCGCCACGGCCATGGCCCGCACCCTGACCCGCCCCCTGTCGGTGCTGCGCCGCGGCTCGGCCCGGCTGGCGGAGTCCGCGGACCCGGCGACCCAGGAGCCGCTCACCTTCACCGGCCGCAACGACGAGTTCGCCCAGGTCGTCCGCTCGGTCAACGCCCTGCACGCGCACGCGGTCGCCCTGCGCGAGCAGACCGTCGCCGCGGGCGAGCGGGTCGCCACCCTGGAGACGGACCGCAAGCACCTGGTCGGCCAGCGCCAGAAGATGGCCGAGGCCCGCGAGGCCCTCCAGGCCGAGCTGGTCCAGTCGGCCGACATGCTGGAGCGGCTGCGCACCGGCATCGGCGGTACGTTCGTCAACCTGGCCCTGCGCACCCTCGGCCTGGTCGAACGCCAGCTCGCGGTCATCGAGGGCCTGGAGGACCGCGAGCAGGACCCCGACCGCCTCGCCACGCTCTTCAAGCTGGACCACTTCGCCACGGTCATGCGCCGCCACAGCGAGAACCTCCTGGTCCTGGCCGGCGCCGAGCACGTCCAGCAGCACCACGGCCCGGTGCCGCTGGTCGACGTGGTCCGGGCGGGCGTCAGCGAGATCGAGCGCTACGAGCGGGTCCGTATCGCGGCTCTGCCGCCGCACGCGCACGTGGCGGGCTTCGCCGCGGACGACCTGTCCCACCTGCTGGCCGAGCTGATGGAGAACGCCACCTCGTTCTCCCCGCCGGAGATGCCCGTCGAGGTCTCCGGCTGGCTGCTGGAGAGCGGCGAGGTCATGCTCTCCGTCCAGGACGAGGGCATCGGCGTGGCGGCCGACCGCATGGACCGTCTCAACGCCCGCCTGGCCGACTTCGACCCCGAGTCCTCCTACGACCACGAGGGCGACGCCGGTCTCGGCCTCGGCCTGTACGTCGTCGCCCGCCTCGCCCACCGCCACGGTGTCCGTGTGCAGCTGCGCGAGCAGAAGCAGGGCGGCGTCGCGGCGGTCGTCGTCCTGCCGGCCACCCTCCTCACCGAGGCCCCGGCCACCGCCCTGCCCCCGCAGACCTCGTCCGGGAACACCACCGGCACCTTCTCCCTCCCCGGCGCCGACGCCGAGGTCAACTCCAACGTCCTCCACGCCCGCACCAAGGACACCGACCCGCTGGTGGCCCTGGCAGAACAGGCGGTCCGCACCGCAACGGCCTCCGGCGGCCCGACGACGGCCTCCGGCGATCCGTCCCCGGCCTCCGGCGATCCGTCCTCGGCCTCTGCCGGTGCGTCCGCGGCCTCGGCCGGTGCGGCCATCGCTTCTGCGGGTTCGGTCACCGACTCGGGCAGTCCGGTCTCCGCCGACCCGTCCCCGGCCTCTGGCCGTCCGACCACGGACTCCCGCGGTCCGGCAACGGCCTCGGGCGGCCCGGTCACGGCGTCTGCGGGTTCGGTCACCGACTCGGGCAGTCCGGCCACCGACTCGGGCGGTCCGGCCACCGACTCGGGCGGTCGGGCCGCCGACTCCCGCGGTCCGGTCGGCGAGACCGACGGCCCCGTGCAGCCGACGGTCCCGACGCCCGCGCAGGCCCCCGCGGGGGAGACCACGACGGCCTTCGGCACGCTCGCCGAGGAGACCGCCTCGGCTGGACCGAGCGGTGGGACGAAGGGTGCCCTCGGCGGCTCGGCCGAGGATGCGGTGTGGGATGCCTTCGGCGGCCGGGCCGGGGATCCGGTGGAGCAGGCCGTCCATGAGCAGGCCGCCCCGGTCGGCCAGGACGCGGAGACCCGCCCGAAGGCCCCGGCGGAGACCTTCGCCGAGTCGACGATGGAGCTGCTGCTCCCGGACCTGACGCAGCCCCCCACGTCCCCCACGTCGCCCACGGCCCCGGCGGCCGCCGATGGCGAGGACGCCCCACAGGGGCCGCCCGCACCCGACCACGAAAGCCGCACGGGTGGTGCGGGTGGGAACGAAATCCTCGCCGAAGGCGAAGCCGAGGGGGAGGAGCAGCTGACCAGCAAGGGTCTCCCCAAGCGCACGCCCAAGATCACCGTACCGACCCAGGCCCCACGCCAGCGGACCCGCTCTGTGGACGCCGAAGCCCTCCGCAGAAGGCTGGGCGGCTTCCGCCAGGGCGCCCAGGCCGGCTACCGCGACGTAGAGGCAGAGAACGCAGCACGTACCGAAAACGCCACGGGGGGCACAGCCGAGGAGGCAAGCAGTTGACCGCGCCCAGTACCTACGGACTCAGCAGTGAAGCCCGCAACCTGCACTGGCTGCTGACCAACCTGGTCGAGGAAGTCCCCGGCATCCAGTCCGTCGCCGTGGTCTCCTCGGACGGCCTGCTCCTCCTGTCGTCCGACCCGGCCCTCCGCCACGCTCGAACCCACTCGCGCGGGGGGACCCCCATCGCCGCATCCCGCGAAAAGCGCCCGGTGAAGGGCCCGAGGGGCTCCTCCGCAGACCTCGCCACCATCGTCTCCGGCATCGGCAGCCTCACCCTCGGTGCCGCGAAGCTGATGGATTTCGGCGGCGTCAAGCACACGATGATCGCGATGGAGGAGGGCAGCCTGTTCGTGATGTCGATCAGCGACGGCTCGCTGCTCGGCGTGCACGGCTCCGCCGAGTGCGACATGAGCGTGGTCGCGTACCACATGGCGCTGTTCGTCGGCCGCGCCGGCCACGTGCTGACCCCCGAACTCCGCAGCGAGTTGCGCAAGTCCCTGCAGGCCGAGTCGGCGGGGAGCGCCCGATGAGCGGCCCCGGGAAGAAACTCCCCGTACGCGGCGGCGACCGCAAACCCGCCCGCGTCCGCCCCTACTCGCTCACCGGCGGCCGTACCCGCTTCGGCCACGTCCTCCTCGTGGAGACGTTCGTCGCGGCGCTGGAGGCCGCCGAGGAGCGCAAGGAACTGACGGGGGGTACCGCCCACGCCATTGGCAGTGGGGGAGGTTCCCTCAGCACCCGGGTGATGCCCGAGATACAGGCCATCGTCGAACTGTGCCGCCGTATGCGCACGGTGGCCGAGATCGCCGCGCTGCTGCAGATGCCGCTCGGCGTGGTCCGCGTGCTCCTGAGCGACCTCGCGGACCAGGGAAAGATCCGTGTGTACGGAACCGGCACCGGTCACGGCACCGGCCGCCCGGACCGCGCGCTGCTGGAAAGGGTGCTGAGTGGACTCCGTCGTCTCTGACACCGCCGCCTCCCCCGCCGGAGGCACCCCTCTCGTCGCCGGATTCACCGAGCCCGACGAGGACCTGAGGTCCTGGCAGACGGACCGCACCCGCGCCCCCATCGCCACGAAGATAGTCGTGGCGGGAGGCTTCGGTGTCGGCAAGACAACCCTCGTGACCGCCGTCTCGGAGATCAGGCCCCTGCAGACCGAGGCGCTGATGACCGAGGCGAGCGAGGAGACCGACGACCTCACCGCCACGCCGGGCAAGCTCACCACCACCGTGGCCATGGACTTCGGCCGCATCACGCTCGACGACGACCTGGTGCTCTACCTGTTCGGCACGCCGGGCCAGCAGCGGTTCTGGTTCATGTGGGACGACCTGGTGCGCGGCGCGATCGGCGCGGTCGTCTTGGCCGACACCCGTCGGCTGAAGGACTGCTTTCCGGCCCTGGACTACTTCGAGAGCTGCGGACTGCCGTACGTCGTCGCGGTCAACCACTTCGACGGCAGCGAGCTGTTCGAGCCGGAGGACGTACGGGAGGCGCTGACGATCCCCGCGCACGTCCCTGTCATGATCATGGATGCGCGGCGTCGTATTTCGGCCATCGAGACACTGCTGGCCCTGGTCGGCCACGCGCTGGACGAAGCCCCCGAGTAGTCCCCGGGCAGTACCCGTTAGGAGTCCCCACCCGCATGCGGAAGATACTCGTCGTCGGAGCCGGTCAGTCCGGTCTCCAGCTCGCCCTCGGCCTGCAGTCGCACGGCTACGAGGTCACCCTGATGTCGAACCGGACCGCGGACGAGATCCGCACCGGCCGGGTCATGTCGACGCAGTGCATGTTCCACACGGCACTGCAGCACGAGCGCGATCTGAAGCTGAACTTCTGGGAGTCCCAGGCCCCGAAGATCGAAGGACTCGGCGTCTCGGTCGCGGCCCCCGGCTCGCACGACCCGGGCCCCACCCAGCGGGCCATCGACTGGGTGGGCAGGCTGGACGGGTACGCGCAGTCGGTCGACCAACGGGTGAAGATGGCCGGCTGGATGGAGACGTTCGCGCAGCGTGGCGGCCAGCTGGTCATCCACGGCGCGGCGGTCGGCGACCTCGACTACTTCTCCCGCACCTACGACCTCGTCCTGGTCTCCGCCGGCAAGGGTGAACTGGTCCAGATGTTCGGCCGCGACGCCTCGCGGTCCCCGTACAGCGAGCCGCAGCGCGCGCTGGCGGTGTCGTACGTCCACGGGCTCGGCCCCCGCCCGGAGCACCCGGACTTCCTGGCCGTCCGCTGCAACCTGGTCCCCGGGGTCGGGGAGCTGTTCGTCATGCCGACGCTCACCACCTCCGGACCGGCCGACATCCTGTTCTGGGAGGGCATACCCGGCGGCCCGCTCGACGTCTTCAACGGCGTCAAGGACCCGGCCGAGCATCTCTCCCTGACCCTGGAACTCATGGAGAAGTTCACGCCCTGGGAGTACGCGCGGGCGACCAAGGTCGAACTGACCGACGCGGGCGGCACACTGGCCGGACGTTACGCCCCGACGGTCCGCAACCCCATCGGCCGGCTGCCCGGGGGCGGGCTGGTCCTGGGCGTCGCGGACGTCGTCGTGGCCAACGACCCGATCACCGGCCAAGGTTCCAACTCCGCGTCGAAGTGCGCGGCCGCGTACCTCGCCTCGATCCTGGAGCAGGGTGAGAAGCCGTTCGACGAGGAGTGGATGCAGGCCACGTTCGACCGGTACTGGAACACCGCGCAGCACGTCACCAAGTGGACGAACGCGATGCTCATGCCGCCGCCGGAGCACATCCTGAACCTCATCGGCGCGGCCGGCCAACTCCAGCCCGTGGCCGACCGCTTCGCCAACGCCTTCAACGACCCGGCCGACTTCGAGAACTTCTTCTACGAGCCGGAGAAGACGGGCGCCTACCTGGCCTCGGTCTCCGGGGCCTGACAGGCCTGTGACCAGCACTCCGACGGGCCGGCGCGCTGGTACTGACCAGGTCCGAACCACGCGGACGGCAGCAGATGCCATGCGCAGCCCGACTGCGGCTGCAGACACAGCCGCAGTCGGAACCGCCGGGTGACCGTACCGGCACCGGCCCGACGCAGTCAGAACCAGCCGTAGAGCCCGCCGTAGAGCCAGGGCGCATAGACCCGGTGGATGATGCCGCCTCCTCCCGTGCTGTCCTGGTTCAGGTTGCCCGGTCCAGGCCGGTTCGGGACCTGGTCGCTGCCGTCGCCGCCGTCGCCGCCGTCGTCGGGACCAGGACCGCCTCCATCGCGGTGGGTCGCCGTGGCTATGTGCGGTGCTGCCGGGGCGGCGGCGAATGCCGTGGCGGGCAGCAGCGCACCTCCTCCGATCAGGGCGGCCGTGGATGTGAGCATGAGGAGACGCCGGGTGTTTGAGATGCGCTTCATGGGATCTCCGTAGATGAGAAGTGACTGGTGACTTTCGAGTGGACCACTCGGTTCGCGGACCATTTGCCGAAATATTTTCTGCGGGGACACCGCCAGGCATTTCCGAACGGTGCCGGCGAGCCGCCTGCTCTGCGCAAACCCGCCTTCTTCATTGAGTCCCAAAAACAAAACAGCGTCATGTCCCGGAATTCCGTGACACGCATATTCGGGACTTGACACATGAAGGAAATGCCGATAGGCCCGTCACCGGGCGGCTCCGGAGTGCTCCGCCGACCGGCCGCAGACGCGTGGCCCTGATCGACCGCTCCGTCTTGACGTCTTCCCTGACGGGACTCAGTCCACGGGCTGATCAGCGCGACGCTGAGTGCATTGCAGTCAAGAACGCACGCGCAAGGCAGTCGCGACCGTGTATGACAAGGCCCAGCACAGGGTCTGACGGCCCACGGCCCGTCAGCGGCCGCCTACCTGGCCTCGGTGGCGGGAGCCTGACCATCCGGTCGTACGGCACCGAGCACCGGGTTGGAAGCCAGCGGTGACACCTGGACCTTCTCCCCGGGTCTCGGTGCCTGTACGACCTTGCCCTCGCCCACGTACATCGCCACGTGGGTCGCGTCCCGGAAGTACACCACCAGGTCACCGGGGCGGAGGTCACCGAGCGGGATCCTCTTCAGGTGCTTCCACTGCTCCTGGCTGGTGCGGGGGATGGCCCTGCCCGCGTGTTCCCAGGCCCGAGTGGTGAGGCCCGAGCAGTCGTAGGAACCGGGCCCCTGAGCGCCCCACTCGTACGGCTTGCCGAGTTGTCCCAGGGCGTAGCGGACCGCGCGGGCGCCCTCGGCCGAGGCGGGGCGGCCCGCGGGGAGGGAGCCCGCGGTGGCGAGCTTCTGCTGGGCCTCGGTGACACCCCGCTGCTCCAGCGCGGCGACCGCGGCCAGCTGGGCCGGGGTGAGGGCGGTGAGCAGCCGCTCCACGTCGCCCAGCTTGCCCCGCACCTCGTCGCGCTGCTTCTTCTGCTGGTCGGCGAGGGTGAGTTGGGCGTCCAGGGCCTTGCGGGCCGCCCGGGCCAGGGCGTCCCGCTGCTTCTCCACGGCGGTCAGCCGGTGCACCGTACGGGCCTGCACGCGGGCCAGCTCGCCGATGACATGGCCCTCGTCCAGCGCGTCCTGCGGATCGGGCGCGAGGAGCAGGCGGACGTACGGGCCGAGGCCGCCGGTGCTCTGGTACTGCCGGCGGGCCAGCCGGCCGGCGTCGGTCCGGCTGTCCTGCAGGGCGAGCCGGGTGCGGGCCAGTTCGCCGTCGAGGCGGGCCACCTCGGCGCGCCGGCGCTTCAGCTTCTCGGCGGTGGCGTTGTAGGTCTCGGTGGCCTGTTCGGCCTGCCGGTACAGCTGCTGAAGGTCCGTCAGCAGCTGGGACGCGGACCGCTGCGGGACCGCACCGGGCCGCTGCGGGTCCGGTACGGCCGCGGCGGGTGCGGGCACGAGCACGGCCTGGGCCGCCAGCGCGGTCGTACAGGCCAGGCGCACGAGCATTCCTGACACGTGATCACCTCGGGTGCGGGGAGGGGAATCCCGGCGGGCGGGCTGTTCGCCTCCTATCGCACCGCGATAATCAGATGTATCCGTGCGGGGCGCGCTCCCGGTGTGCGCGGTTCGGCGCAAGCTGTCACTCGTTCGTGGCGTCCGGCTCGGCGGGCGGCGCGGTGGCCGGCTTCGACCACGGCCACCTGAGCCTTCCGCCGGAGGTGTCGTCCGGGTCGTACTGGTACTTCCACCCCTGGATCAGCCCCAGCCGCTTGCTGTGCCCGCGCGGCACCCGGCGGTAGACGAGCACGGTGGGCGGGCCGCCCTCCGGGTCCGGGACGGGGATGCGGTACGTCTTCGGGGGGTGCCCGGTGGGACCGACCATGACCGGCAGCACGCGCCCGTCCATGGGGCCGCCCTCGAAAGGGGTGTCCTCGCTCTTCACGGTCCCAGTCTCAGGCATCCGCGCCGAGCGCGCCGACGACGGCGGCCGTCTGCTCGTCCCGGGCCGCGGTGACCGTGAGGACGGCCACGAACTGCTCCACCAGCCAGTCGCGCAGCTCCTCCACCGGGGGCTGCTTGTCCTCGTCCAGCCAGATCAGGGAGGCCGCCTCCACGGCGGTGATCCAGGTCCGGACGGTCATCCGCAGCCGCGGACCGGGTTCGGCGACGCCGAGATGGCCGTAGATGTGCTCGGCGGCGGCGCGCCGGACCCCGTCCACGATGGCCGTGGTCCGCGAGGTCTCCACCACGCTGCCGCCCTGGAGCAGCGCGCTGAACCCGGTGTCGTGCTCGTCGACGAAGCTCAGATACCGGTCCAGGGCGCGGGACAGGCGGGGCAGCAGGGATCCCTCGCGGGGCTCGTCGAAGCACAGCTGCAGTTCTTCCGCGGCCGAGCGCAGCGCGGCCTCGTACAGCTGCTGCTTGCCGCCCGGGAAGTACCGGTACACCAGGGGGCGCGACACTCCGGCGGCCTCCGCCACGCCGTCCAGCGACACGTCCTCGGGGGCGTGGTGAGCGAACAGGCCCAGGGCGGCGGCGAGGAGCTGGCTTCGCCGCTCCTCGACGCTGAGGCGGCGGTAGGCGGGGGTGGCGGCCGGGGTCATGGCCGTCAGCCTAATCGCCGCGGGGGCGCGGGAGCGTCGGCGCCTGCGGGTCCGTGGTGGTTGCTCGCGCCCACGCGGCGGAGCCGCACATCGATACGGGCCCGCGCCCCCGGTCGGGCATCCGCGCTCTACGCCAAGAGGCCGGACGACCTCCACAGCCGCCGCCCGACCCCCCGCAGTACGCCGATGTCGTCCAGGAAGTCCGTCAGCCGCTTCGCGCCTGTCTGCATGACCTCGCGTCGGTGTCCGCTGGCCTTCACCTGGGCCATGGCCTCCCGCTTGTCCAGCCCCACGTTCGTGTAGACGTCGGGGTTCACGAAGGCGATCGCGAAGACACGCGCGAACTCACCGGACGTGATCCTCGTGAACTCCTGGGACCACTTCGGCGCCGTCACCATCTGACGCCGCAGCTCCTCGCGGGCGTACCGGACGTGCCGGGCCTCCTCGACGACGTGGATGCGGGTGACGCCACGGATGAGGGGCTGGATCCGCTCGTCCGGGAACGTCAGCCGCTGCATCCAGTCCAGCACCTCCTCGCCGAGCAGCGTGGCGGTGAAGGAACCGGGGGTCGTGGAGATGGTCTTGAACAGGCGGCCCAGGTTCTGGTGGACCTTGCTGACCGGGTACCAGGGCGTGCCGCCGTGCGAGATCAGGCGCGCGAACATCTTCGAGTGCCGGCACTCGTCCTCGATCTCGGTCAGCGCGTAGCGGACGTGCGCGCTCGTCGCCGCCTTGTCGTAGATGTGCCGCACCAGCAGCTGCATCAGGATGATCTCGAACCAGATGCCGAGCGACGCCAGCGCCGCCGCCTCGTGCTGGGAGAGCAGGATCCGCTGCTCCTCGCTCATCCGCTTCCACATCGGCGTGTCGTACAGCGAGACCAGCTCCGGCGGCCAGAACCACTTGCCCTCCTCGAAGGGCGCGTCCCAGTCCAGTTCCCTGTCCGGGTCGAAGGAGTGCTTGGCGGAGGAGGCGAGCAGCCGTTCGGCCACCTGCTCCCGGTCCTTGAGCAGGCCGAGCGCATCGCGCAGACCGTCCAGCGCGTCCGCTTCCGTCAGGGTCGTCATGGCTCCCTCACCTCGTTACCCGGGGGTAGTCGTCCTGACTCTTATGAGACTGCCTGTCAGCAAGCTCGTCAATCCCTTGCACATGACTTGTTGACTCGGCGTCTACGTGTGAGCCTGCGAGGTATGCCGACCCATGACCTGTACGCCAACGACCCCGGAGACTCCCCCTGGCAGGTGCCCGCGAGCGGCGCCGCCCGGTTCAGCTGGGAGTACGACGACGGCCGCGAACGCCTGCTCGCCCTGTACCAGAAGGGCAAGGACAAGCAGTGGGACGGGCAGCAGCGCATCGACTGGGACCTGGAGGTCGACCCGTACGACGCGCTCGGCACGCCCGAGGAGGCCATGACCCTGTACGGCACCAGGTACTGGGACAGGATGACCGAGAAGGACAAGGGGGAGCTGCGGCGGCACTACGCCTCCTGGCAGTTCAGCCAGTTCCTGCACGGCGAGCAGGGCGCGATGATCTGCGCGGCCCGCATCGTGGAGTCGGTGCCCGACCTGGACGCCAAGTTCTACTCCGCGACCCAGACCATGGACGAGGCCCGGCACGCCGAGATCTACGGCCGGTTCCTGCACGAGAAGGTCGGGCTCGTCTACCCGATCAACGACAACCTCCAGTCCCTGCTCGGCGACACCCTGCGCGACAGCCGCTGGGACATGCCGTACCTCGGCATGCAGGTCCTCATCGAGGGGCTGGCGCTGGCCGCCTTCGGGATGATCCGGGACACCACCGACAAGCCGCTGCCCAAGCAGATCCTGACCTACGTCATGCAGGACGAGGCCCGGCACGTGGCCTTCGGCCGGCTGGCCCTGCGGGACTACTACAAGCAGCTCACCGACGCCGAATTGCGGGAGCGCGAGGAGTTCGTCATCGAGGGCTGCTATCTGATGCGCGACCGGCTCCGGGGCGTGGAGGTCCTGGAGAACTTCGGCATCCCCAAGGCCGAGGCGGAGGCCCTGAGTGAGCGCTCGGAGTTCCTGCAGCTGTTCCGCAAGCTGCTGTTCAGCCGGATCGTGCCCTGCGTCAAGGACATCGGGCTGTGGGGCAAGCGGCTCCAGCAGGCCTATGTGGACATGGGCGTCTTCGAGATGGGCGACACCAGCCTGGACCTGCTGATGGCCCAGGACGAGGAACTGGCCGAGCAGCTCGACGCACGGCGCTTCGCAGCCGAGGAGCAGGAGCGGATCGCGGAGGTCCGGGAGGCGATCGAGTCGGGGGCGGGGGAGAGCTGACGCGGGTGGAGGCTGGGGTGGCGGAAGTCCGAGGCGGGTGGAGGGCTGAGGCGGCGGAGGGGTGAGGCGGCGGAGGGCTGAGGCTCAGCCCACGCCGTTCCATTCGACACACGCGGCCGCCCCGCGCCTTTCGACTCGACCCCCAGCCGCCCGGCACCCTTCCGCCGGTCCCGCGGCCTCCCAACGCTCCGCCCGCTCGCCGGGTGGAGGGCTGAGGCGGGTGGAGGGTCGAGGCGGGTGGACTGCTGGCGCGGTGGACAGTTGCGGCGGTGGAGGGCTGAGGTCCGGCCCGCGCTGTTCCGCTCGAGACGCGGCCGCCCCGTGCCTTTCGACTCGACCATCAGCCCCCCCGCATCCCTCTCCCCGGCCCCGGCCCCCGGCCCCCGCGCGCTCCGCCCCGCTCGGCGGTGGACCGGCTGAGGTGACTGTCGGGCCGTTCACCTGCGTGCAGTAGCGTGCTGGCGTGTCCATGCCTCCGCCCCCGCAGCCGTACCCGAACGGTCAGCCGTGCCCCACCGGCCCCCAGCAGTCGCCGAACCCGTACGCCCCGCCCCCGCAGGCCGCCCCGGGGCCGTACGGTCCGCAGCCCCCGCAGGCCGCCGCCCCCGGCCCGTACGGATCGCCGTACCCCCAGCAGCAGCCGTACCCGCCCCAGCAGCCCTACGCCCAGCAGCCGTACCCGGGCTGGGGCGTGCCGCCCATGGCGCCGCTGCCGAAGAAGCGGCGGGTCGGGCTGATCCTCGCGATCGTGGGCGGCGCCGTCGTGGCGGTCGTCGTGGTGCTCGTCCTGATCGGGATGGCGGTCGAGAGCGGCTTCCCCGAGGCGAAGAACAAACTCACGCTGCCCCAGACGCTGCTCGACGGGAAGTACCGGCTGGCCCAGGACCTCTCCGACACCGAGGGCAAGAAGATCGAGGACGAGGCCCACGGCGCCTGGGACGCCAAGGACCTGCACGGCGTGGTCGGCACGTACAACGTGGACGGCGACGCGACCAAGGGCACCCTGGTGGTCTCGGGCATGTACGGCCGGTTCAAGAACACCGACGTGGCCCGCAGGAACATGATGAAGGGCGCCGCCGAGGGCGCCAACGCCAAGGTCGCCGTGCCCGCGAAGGACTTCGACCTGAGCGGCGTGACCATCAGCTGCGAGGTGGTGACGCAGGAGCAGATGGGCACGAAGTTCACCGTGCCCATGTGCGCCTGGGCCGACGGCAACACGGGCGCCACCGTCGCCACCGTGAACACGCCGCTCGCGTCCCAGAGCCCGTCGGACATCGACCTGGAGGCGGCCGCGAGGAACACCCTCGAGGTCCGCTCCGAGGCGGTCAAGCCGATCGGCTGACCCTCCTCTCCAATCAGGACGTGACGCGGGCGGTGCTCACCGGCCGAGCACTGCCCGCATCACGTCCCGCGCGATCGGTGCCGCGTTCCCGCCGCCACTGATCTCGCCCCGGTTCGCCGAGGCGTCCTCCACCACCACCGCGACCGCCACCTGCGGTTCCAGGGAGTTGTCCGCCTGCGCCCAGGAGACGAACCAGGCGTACGGCACACCCGTGTTGCCGACCCCGTGCTGCGCGGTGCCGGTCTTGCCGCCCACCAGGGCGCCGGGGATGGCCGCCCTGGTGCCGGTGCCCTCCCGGACCACGTCGGCCATCAGCTCCTTCAGCCGTTCGGCGGTCGAGGGGTTGATCACCTGCCGCACCGGATGCGCCCCGCTCCCCGCCACCGTCTCGCCGTTGCGCCGGGTCGTCCGCTCCACCAGGTACGGCGACCACAGCTGCCCGCGGTCCGCGACGGCCGCCGCGACCATCGCCATCTGCAGCGGAGTGGCCCGCGTGTTGTACTGCCCGATCGAGGACAGCGCCAGCTGCGCCCGGTCCACGTGCGGGTCGAAGGTGCTGGGCGCGACGGAGAACGGGATCCGCAGCCCTGGGTCGTTGAACCCGAACGCCTGCGCCGTGGCCACCATGTTCTGCACCCCGACGTCCACGCCGAGCTTGGCGAACACCGTGTTGCAGGACCACTTGAAGGCCGACCGCAGCGAGGCGTCCCGGCAGCCGCCGGCCTCGTTGGTCAGCCGGGTCCTGGTGCCGGGCAGCCAGTAGGGGTCGGGGGAGCCGGTGTGCGCGTCCAGGTCGGTGACCGCCCCCGCGTCCAGCGCCGCCGCCGCGGTGACCACCTTGAACGTCGACCCCGGCGGATAGGTCTGCCGTACCGCCCGGTTGAGCATCGGCTTCTCCGGGTCGTGGTTGAGCCGCGCCCACGCCGAGGTCACCGCCTCGCCGTTGCCCGACAGCACCCCGGGGTCGTACGACGGACTCGACACCAGCGCCAGGACGCGGCCCGTGGTCGGGTCGATCGCGGCCACCGCGCCCTTGCGTCCGGCCAGCCCCCGGTACGCCGCCTCCTGCGCGCGCCGGTTCAGCGTGGTGACGACGTTCCCGGCCGGACCGGACCGGCGCGTCATGTCGTTCCACAACGGCAGCGGCGACAGCATGGGATCCGTGCCGGAGAGCACCCCGTCCCCGGCGTGCTCCAGGAACGTGGTGCCGTACGACTGCGAGGCGAAGCCGGTGACCGGCGCGTACAACGGGCCGTTCTTGTAGGTGCGTTCGTAGCGCAGCTGCTCGCCGGTGTCCACGGAGCCGGTGACCGGCTCGTCGCCGACCAGGATGTCGCCGCGCGGATGGCCGTAACGGGCGATCTCGGCACGCCGGTTGGCGGGATTGTCGTCGTAGACCCGGGACTGCACCACCTGCACGCGGGCCGCGTTGACCAGCAGCGCCGCCAGCAGCAGTGCGCAGAACGCGCAGGCGTGCCGGATGTAGCGCGCCATCGGCCGCCCGCCGCCGTAGTCGCTCACGGTGCCTCCCGTACGGCGTACTCGCTCACGGTGCCTCCCGCCCGGCGTGCTCGGTCATGGTGCCTCCCGCCCGTCGTACTGGCTGCGCGCCGAGTCGCTCACCCGGATCAGCAGCGCCACGATCGCCCAGTTGGTGACCACCGAGGAGCCGCCCTGGGCGAGGAACGGCATCGCCATTCCGGTCAGCGGGATCAGCCCGGTGACCCCGCCCGCGATCACGAACACCTGCAGCGCGAGGATCGAGGCCAGTCCGACCGCGAGCAGCCGGCCGAACGGCTCGCGCAGGGCGAGACCCGCCCGGTAACCGCGCTCCACGAGCAGCGCGTACAGCAGGAAGATCGCCGCGAGCCCCGCGAGCCCCAGCTCCTCGCCCGCCGTGGCCAGGATGAAGTCCGACTTGGCGGCGAAGCCGATGAGGACCGAGTGCCCGAGCCCGAGCCCGGTGCCGAGCATCCCGCCGGCCGCGAAGGCGAACAGCGACTGGGAGAGCTGGTTCGGGCCCAGCCCGGCCTCGATGGTGGCGAAGGGGTGCAGCCAGTCCTCGATCCGCTGGTTCACATGCGGCTCCATCCGCCCGACGGCCACCGCACCGAGGACGGCGAGCAGCAGGCCGACCGCCATCCAGCCCGTCCGCCCCGTGGCGACGTACAGCAGCACCACGAACAGCCCGAAGAACAGCAGCGAGGTGCCCAGATCCCGCTCCAGGACCAGCACCCCGACGCTCAGCAGCCAGATCGTCACGATCGGCCCGAGCACCCGCCCGGTCGGGAACTGCAGCCGCCACAGCCGGCGGCCCGAGTAGGCGAGCGCGTTGCGGTTGGCGGCCAGGTAGGCGGCGAAGAACACCGCGAGCAGCACCTTCGCGAACTCGCCCGGCTGGATGGAGAATCCGGCGATCCGGATCCAGATCCGGGCGCCGTTGACCGCCGGGAACAGGATCGGCAGTGCGAGCAGCCCGAGCGCGGCGGCCACGCACACATACGCGTACCGCTGGAGCACGCGGTGGTCGCGCAGCACCAGCACCACCGCGATGAACAGCCCGATGCCGAGCGTGGACCACACGAGCTGGGTGGGGGCCGCATGGTCGTGCGGGGTCTCCCGGTCCAGCCGGTAGATCAGGACCAGCCCGAGCCCGTTGAGCAGCACGCCGATCGGCAGGAACAGCGGGTCGGCGTACGGCGCCCGGACACGCACCGCGAGATGCGCCGACAGCGCGAGCACACCGAGCCCGGCGCCGTAACCGACGGCCCCCGGCGGGACGGTACCGGTCCGTGCCAGACCCACCGCGCAGTAGCCGTACACCGACAGCAGTACGGCCAGCACGATCAGGGCGAGTTCGATGCCGCGGCGCCGGGGGAGACGCACGACGGCTGCGGGAGTCTGCGCCGCCGCCACGGGGGTTCCGGTGGTTCCGGCCTTGGTCATGCCCGGAACCTACCCAAACCGGGCAGTGCGCCCCAAAGGCGCGCGGGGAACGACGGGAGAAACCACGAACACCCCGCACCCGGCGGACCACCGGTGCCCCCGAGCCCTCTACCGCCGCTCCACCGCGGGCAGGACCAGCGTGGCGACGGCCCCGCCGTCCACCGCGTTGGCGAAGAACAGCCGCGCCCCCAGCACCTCCGCCTGCCCCACGGCGATGGTCAGCCCCAGCCCGTGCCCGGTCGCCCCGCCCTCGGTACGGAACCGCTGCGGCCCATGAGCCACCAGGTACTCGGGATACCCCTCCCCGTGGTCCCGTACGGTCACCACGGCCCCGTTCACGGTGAGCACCACCGGCGCCCGCCCGTGCTTGTGCGCGTTCGCCACCAGATTCCCCAGCACCCGCTCCAGCCGCCGCCGGTCGGTCTCCACCCGGGCGTCGGCCAGCACCCGCACCTCCGTGTCGGTGCCCGAGGCCCGTACCACCCGCCCGGCCAGCGCCCCCAGCTCCTCGGTGTCCACCGCCGGCTTCTCCCGCCCGGTGTCCAGCCGGGAGATCTCCAGCAGGTCCTCGGTGAGGGTGCGCAGCGCCGCCACCCGGTCCCGCACCAGCTCCGTCGGCCGCCCCGGAGGCAGCAGCTCCGCCGCCGCGTGCAGCCCGGTCAGCGGGGTGCGCAGCTCGTGCGCCACGTCCGCGGTGAACCGCTGCTCGCTCAGCAGCTTGCTCTGCAGGCTCGACGCCATGGAGTCCAGTGCCGCCGCCACCGCGGCCACCTCGTCCTGCGGGCGGGACGGGTCCTTCGTACGGGGGTCGTCGACGCGCGCGTCCAGGTCGCCCGCGCTGATCCGCCGGGCCACCCGCGCCGTGCCGTGCAGCCGCCGGGTCACCCGGGTCACCGCGAACACGCCGACCAGCACCGTCGCCCCGATCGCGAGCGCCGACGACCACAGGATCGAGGTGTCGAGCCCGCTGATGGTGCGGGACTGCTGCGAATAGTCGACCGCCACGGCGAGCGCCCGGTGCCCGGCCACCGGGCCCGCCGCCCACATGGTCGGGCGTCCGTCGTGCTTGGAGACCATGGTGCCGCGCGCGCCGGCCGCCGCCAGGGCGCGCAGCGGCGCGGGCAGCCCCTGGGGGTCCACCCCGGCGTTCGGCATCAGCGTGTCCCCGGCCTCGTACGCCTCGGTGGCGTCCGCGAGGCGGGACAGGGCCCTGCTGCGGGCCTGGCCGACGGTCTGGTTGGTCACGGAGACGTGCACCAGGACGCCGAGCAGCGCGGCCAGCGCACAGCACATCACCGTGATGAACGCGGCCGCCTTCACGGCGAGCGGCCCGGCCCAGCGGGGCAGCGCGAGCCTCACCGCACGCTCGCGGAGGAGGAAGCCGGCGAGGGAGAGGAGGTGAGCGTGGGCGTGGGCGAGGGCTTCTTGGCGTGCCGGCCGTTGCCCGTGTGCAGGTACTCGTCACGGGAGAACACCATCGCCCGCTGCCCCGGGTCCCACACCCAGGTCGTGCGGTACTCGTAGCCGGAGATGTCGGCCGGCGAACGCTCGATCAGCGACCGGCCGGCCAGCTCCACGCCGAGGATCGCGTCGTTGTCGGCCAGCACCTGCACCAGTCTGTGCTTCTCGACGGTGTAGACCCGCACGCCCGTCTGGTTGGTCGGGTAGAGCCGGAAGCCGAGCGTCATGTCGTCCCGGCCGTCTCCGGTGAGGTCCCGGTAGTACGGCTTCAGCAGCGGGCACCCGGCCCCGTCGCCGCCCGCCCGGCAGTTCTTCAGCCGGTCCACGGTCGCGTGGTACGCCCCCTTCGAGCCGTAGTCGTCCGGATGGGCCTTTATCTCGGCCTCGACCACGTGCACCGGGTCCACCTTGCGGATGTCGTCGCCGGGGACCGTGATGCCCTTGACGACCTCCCTGGTCGCCACGTCGTAGGGGTACGCCGGGCTGGACGCCGGGCGCAGGTCCGGCCAGAGCTTGGCGGGGCTGACGGCGGCCGGAGTGCCGCCGGCGCCCCGCAGTCCGCCGGCGTCCCCGCAGGCCACCGCCGTCACCGACAGCAGAGCGACGGCGGCCGCGGTGAGGGCGGTGCGCGCGGGACGGCGGGCTGGCACGGTGCTCCTGGGGTGTCGGGGTCACTGGGGTCGCTCGGGCCCCGTACACCCTATGCGTAGACGAGTAAATTCCGATGTAAGTACTTTTTGCGTCCATGGGAGTGACGCTGGTGACGCTGGAGGAGAGGCTACTCGGGGCTCCTCGGCGGGCGCAGGGAGGCTCCTCGGCGGGGGCAGGGGGTATTCGGCGGGCGTGGGGAGGCTCCTCGGCCGGTGAAGTGAGGTTCTTCGGTCGGCGCGGAGAGCTGCTCGGTGGGGGTAGAGGGGCTGCTCGTCGGGCGCTGAGGGCTGCTCGTCGGGTGCAGGGAGGCTGCTCGGTCGGTGCAGGAAGACTCCTCGGCAGGCTTCCCGGCGGGCGAAAGAGCTACTCGGCCAGCTCCTCCAGCAGCCGCACCGTCGACAGGCCCGCGCGCAGGTACTCCACGAACAGCTCGTTGTGCAGTGCCCACGCCGAGCGCCGGGCCCGGATCAGCCGGATCACCTCGTCGGGCGAAGCATGCCCCCGCTGGGCCAGCGCGTGCGCGACGACCAGGCCCGAGCGGTTGTACCCGTGGTAACAGCGCACGAGTACCCGGCGCCCGGCGTCCAGCGCCTCGTTCGCCGCCCGGGCCAGCCGGATCACCCCGGCGAGCTGCGTGCCGTCCAGCGGGCCGTCCGGTATCGGCCACACATGGTGCTCGACCGCCGGATCGGGGCCGTACCCCGGCAGCCGCAGCAGCGTCTGCACCACATCGAACTCATCACGTACGACGGCGAGCTCCGGCCGTCCCGAGCGGCCCCGGAACTCGTGCCCGCCCATCCACAGACCGGGCACGATCTCGTTCCACGGGCTCTCCGGAACCGGTACGTCGGGCTGCTTTCCGCGGATCCGCAACGGCGCCTCCCCAACTCCCCCTCGCGGGGCCGCCCTCCACGGTAACCGGTCTTGCCCCGGGAGCACCCCGCCTGTTCCCATGGTCGAGGGGTGATGGCGCATGAGCGCACTGCGCGTGGTGCCGGCCTATCGGCACGGCCGGGAACGGCTGTTCGTCTGCCGCCCGGACGGAAGCAATGTTGCCTGGTACGACCGTGAGACGGGCCGGGTCAACCTGCTCGGCGAGGAGGCCAGGGACGCCGTACTCCAGGCCCTGGAACCGTTCCTGACCGGCCCGGTCACCGTGGGCCCGCCGCCGGTGCCGACCCCCGCGGAACTCGCCCGGCTGACCCTGCACCCCGACGACGACCTGGCGCCCAACCGCCCCGGCGAGGCCCTGCTCGTCGCCCTCGACCGCGACCCCGGCCCCGCCCACAGGCTGCGCCCGGACCCGCGCCGGCGCGCCCTGCTGGCCGAGGAGACCGTCGGAGCGGCCCTGGACGACCTGGAGGGCGCCGGCTGGCACACCCTGCACTCCATATGCCTGCCCGGCGGCGACCGCATCCACCATCTGCTCCTCGGCCCCGGCGGCCTGTTCGCCGTACACGCCCTCTACGCCCGCAAGGCCCGGGTCCAGGTCGCCGACCCGATGGTCGCCGTAGGCCGCCGCGAGGCCGAGCCGCTGCTGCGCCGGCTGCGCTCCGTCGCCGACCGGGCCTCCTACGCCCTGACCGCCGAGGTCCGCCCGGTACTGGCCCTGGCGGGCCCGGCCGAGGTGACGGTGACCGCCCCGCCACGCTCGGCACGCATCCTGAAGGACACCGAGCTGGCGGGCCTGGCCCGGCTCGGCGGGGTGCTGAAACCGGCGGACGTGGAGGCACTGCACGGGATGGCGCGGGACCGGAACACGTGGGGGAAGGTGTAGCTCAGGGGAGCGCCGCGGCCGTCTCCGGATCCAGCAGTCCGGCCATGAGATCCCCGAGGTCCTGCAGCCGCGGCGCGATGTCCTCCGCCCGGAACTCCAGCTGCGCCGGGTCGCGGCAGTCGGCGACCTCCTCCCAGGTCACCGGCGCGGACACCAGCGGGGCCCGGCGGGCGCGCAGCGTGTACGGCGTGGCCGTGGTCTTGCGGGCCGCGTTCTGGCTCCAGTCGACGAACACCTTCCCCGGTCTGAGGCTCTTCGTCATCCGGTGCACCACCAGTCGCGGCATCGCCCGCTCGGCCTCCACGGCGAGCGCCTTCGCGTACTCGCTCGTCCGCTCGGAGGACGAGCCCCGGACGCAGGCCAGCAGGTGCAGCCCCTTCGACCCGGCCGCCTTCGGGTACGCCTCGATGCCGTCCGCCGCGAGCCGCTCGCGCAGCCACAGGGCCACCTGGCAGCAGTGGACGATCGTCGCGGGCGCGCCCGGGTCGAGGTCGAAGACCAGCCGGTCGGCCTCGTTTGGGGTCTGCACCAGCCACTGATGGGTGTGGAACTCGGTGACCAGGTTCGCCGCCCAGACCAGGCTCGCCAGATCCTGCAGGACCACCATCCGGGCCGGGCTGTCCGCCGAGGACCGCGGCACCTCGGCGGTGGTGACCCACTCGGGCGTACCCGGCGGCACGTTCTTCGTGAAGAACACCTGCCCCTCCGGCCCGTCCGGATAGCGCAGGAAGGACACGGCCCGGTCGCGCAGGTGCGGCAGCAGCACGTCGGCGCTGGTCGCGTAGTAGTGGACCAGCTCCGCCTTGGTGAAGCCGGTCTCCGGATACAGCACCTTCTCCAGATTGCTGAGCGCGACCCGCCGCCCCTCCACCTCTGTGATAGGCGTCATACGATGACAATCCCAGAAAAAGGGATGAAACCAGTTGAACCCCCGGAACCGGTGGCAACGGTGTGTGGCAACGGTCGGAACCGGTTGAACCGATGAACCTGTCCCATCGGCAGAGGAAGGGTGCGGCACGTGCGATCCATATGGAACGGCGCCATCTCCTTCGGTCTCGTCAGCATCCCGATCAAGCTGGTGAACGCCACGGAGAGCCACTCGATCTCCTTCCGCCAGATCCACACCGAGGACAACGGCCGCATCCGCTACCGCAAGGTGTGCGAGCTGGAGGACCGCGAGGTCAGCCAGGCCGAGATCGGCAAGGCGTACGAGGACGCGGACGGCACGATCATCCCGATCACCGACGACGACCTCTCCCACCTGCCGATCCCGACCGCCCGCACGATCGAGATCGTGGCCTTCGTGCCGGGCGACCGGATCGACCCGCTCCAGATGGGCGCGGCGTACTACCTGGCGGCCGGCGGGGCCCCTGCGGCGAAGCCGTACACACTGCTCCGCGAGGCCCTGAAACGCAGCAACAAGGTGGCCATCGCGAAGTACGCCCTGCGCGGCCGCGAACGCCTCGGCATGCTCCGGGTGATCGGCGACGCCATCGCCATGCACGGCCTGCTCTGGCCCGACGAGGTCCGCGCCCCCGAGGGCGTCGCCCCCGACGCGCACGTCACCATCCGCGACAAGGAGCTCGACCTCGCCGACGCCCTGATGGACACCCTCGGCGAGGTCGACCTGGAAGACCTGCACGACGAGTACCGGGAGGCCCTGGAGGAGGTCATCGCCGCGAAGGCCTCCGGCGAGGCCCCACCAGAGGCCCCGGAGCCGGCCGCCGGCGGCAAGGTGCTGGACCTGATGGCCGCACTGGAGAACAGCGTCCGAGCGGCACGCGAGTCGCGCGGCGAGACGGCGCCCCCCGGGGGTCCGGCCGAGGTCAGACCCATGCCACGGAGAGCCGCCCCCAAGGCTGCGGGCGGCAAGAAGTCCACGTCCACGGCAAAGAAGCCGGCCACCACGAAGAAGGCGGAGCCGGCGCGCAAGTCGACGTCCAAGACGGCGTCCAAGGCGGCTCAGGGGGCGAAGAAGACGGCGGCGGCGAAGAGCACGGCGAAGAAGACGGCGGCGAAGAAGACGACGACGTCCCGCAAGCGGACGGCATGACGGTCAGGCCCGCCCATCGTCCGACCAGGGCTCGCCCCACTCGGACGCAAAGCGCCCACCGGCAGCCGATCACGAGTGGCGGGTGATTGGGCACCGACCTCGACCCCCGAGAGCGTGACCATGACCGACGTGACCGACCGTCCACGCCGGCCTGGCACACCCTGCTGGCGGCCTCCGTGGTTGTGGCCCTGTCCGGTTCCTTCACCCGTATCTGTACGGCATCACGCGGTGTCGGACCACTGGTGGGCGAAGATCTCGAAAGCCCTGGAGGGGGAGGGCGACAGGAGCCAACTGACAACTGGTGCCCGGGGTTTCCGCTGTATTCCATGGTCGTGCTGCCCCTGACACCATGGGTACGGCTGCGTGACGGGAGTGCTGAGGGGGAGCCGTGGCCCAGTCTGAAGTTCCAGTGGCTTGGATCGGTCTTGGCGGCGTGATAGTGGGCGCCGTAGCTACCGCGCTGGGGGCCAGATATACGTCACTCGGGACCGTCAAGGCCGCGACCATTACACAACTCGATCCCCTCCAAACCGAACTCCACTCCTTCACATCACCGTTCATCGAGGCAAGGATCCAGCTGATGCCGGCATTGGGAGGAGAAACCCCGTCCGACAGGTGGACAGGGATCGCGCCAACCTTGCCGCGTGCTGCCCCCAGGTGGTGTTCCATGGCATCTGACCCGCTGGAGCTGTTCGAGAAGCCGGTGATCGTGCGAAGCCACGCTCACCAGGTCGATGGCCAAATACGCTCTCATCAGGCCCGCGGCGCTCACACACTGGATCCAGACGCCCATGCATCCGTACGCGCCCTCCACAAAGAGCTCGGTGATGCAGTCGACCAGTTCTCACGCGCCCTCAAACGCCTCGCGAAGCGAGGGCTGGGTGTCGTGTAGCCACTCCGAGGTGTGCCGGAGCGCCCTGCAATCGGCTGAGTACCGCATATCAGTCCACGAGTGGTCCACGATCCCCAACGGGTCGAGTGTGGTCTTCGACGATCCCCCCCCGTGAGCCCCGCCAGGCCGGGGGGACCGGCAAGTCCGTTGACAATCGAGTGCCGGTGCTGCGCGTGGTCAGGGCTTGACCGCGAACACCATGCCGATGTCGCCGGCCTGCTGCACCGGGTCCTGTTCGGTGCTGACCGTGAAGCCGTGCGTGAGGAGGACCTCGCAGACTGTGTCGCGGTTCTGCTCCCAGCGCTCCACCTCGACGACGGCCTGGCGGATCAGCGGCCAATGCCGTTCCTCGATGCCTCTGAGTACATCGAGTTCGGCGCCTTCCACGTCGACCTTGAGCAGGTCGATGTGGTCGATGCCCTGCTCGTCGAGCGCTGATGACAGGGGCCTGACCTGCACCCGGTGCGTCTCAAGCCGCTGCATCACCCGCAGCTTGCGGCTGACGAGAAGAGTGAGGATGGGAGCGGATACGCGGCGCAGGACCGGTCCCAGGCCGCCCTGGCGGATCATTTCGACAACGCTGGCGGTGACCCGCCGCCGCTCAGCCTCGATGTTCCCCTGATCCCGCGAGGAGGACGAGAAGATCGTGGCGGCCGGAACGTAGCTGAAATCGAGCTCGTCGTCACGGGATGCCAGGCCGTAAGGCAGTGCGGTCAGACGTCCGTTGAAGAACTCGCGGGCATTGCGTTCGAGTGTCGCGTGGAGTGGCGGCAGCGGCTCGAAGGCGTAGATCCGCACGTCTCCGTCCAGCCGCTCGTAGACGGCTGCCGAGAACACACCGATGTTGGCACCGACGTCAAGTACCGTCGCGCCCGGCGTGCACTCGACGCCGTGGGTGAAGTAGCCGCCCACCTCCTCGCGCAGGAAGGACGCCTCCCAACGATTGATACTGTGCAGTTCAATCGCATTCATGGCCATGACAAGGTCATTTATCAGGGTTGGAGCCAACAATCCAGCCCGCACGCCTCACTTCGGCCGACCTGCGGCGAAGAGGCGTAGACGGCGGGTGGACCGTGGGCGGGTTCCCCGCTGTTCGCCGTGGCTCCCCGTACGATCTGGCACGCTCGCCGAGGTGCCGACCCTCGCCCTATCGGGGCTTTGGAGAAGACACCGCGCCGGCTGGGGAGCGGACAGTCGCGCTGCTCGTACTGCGGCTTACCGCAAGATCGGGTGGCGACGCTTGAGTATGACTGGGTGATGTTGGAACCGGACATGGCTCCACTGGCCCACACGGTGCCCGCGGAGCACCGGTGGATCGAGCTGTCTCATGGGCGGGTGACCGTCTACGGGGTTTGTCCGCCGGATCAGTTCCCGCGGTGCCGTATCGAGCACCGCCCGGCCTGCCCGGCACAGCCGCTGCCGGATCTGTGGCCGTGGCTGACGGCCCTGCGAGGGGAGAACGCGCGGCAGGCGGAACGGGACGAGCCGGAGCCGCCTCCGCCCTCCGAGCAATGGCCGGACGCCGGCCGACGAGCCGCCGTCCCGGCGCGGGCGCCCGGCAGTGGTACGCCGGGCGCCCGCGTCTCGGGGACAGGATGCGGTCAGCCCGCCTTGGCGAGGGCCGGGACGAAGCGGGCCGCGTCGATCGTTCCGACACCGGTCGCCATGTCGTAGCCCTTCACCGCGGTGTAGCCGGTGACTCCCGCGTAGCTGTTGTTCGTGCCGTCCTTCACGTCCACGATCCCGGTGGACGGGTTCGACGAGGACTTCGCGTACAGCGAGTACAGCGCCTGGTGGATGTCCCCCAGCCGGTGCCCGGCAACCTGGTCGGCCAGGGCCACGATTCCTGCGAAGAGCGGGCTGGCCTCGCTGGTGCCGACGTAGACCTCCCAGCCGACCCGCTTGGGGTCGTAGCTGGAGTACACCCATCCGCCGCCCTTCAGCGCGGCGGACATGGAGACGTCCGGGGTGCTGCGGTGATTACCGGCCACCCCGTTCTGATACGAGGGGCGGGCGAAGACGTGGGACTGGCCGCCGCCGCTGGCGCCGTGGTCGTTGTAGACGCTGTCCGGCGCGATGCGGTTGCCGTTGGCGTCCAGGTGCAGTTGGGTGCCGCCGACCGAGACCACCAGGGGGTCGTCGGTCGGCCAGGCGTTGACCCTGTACGGATAGGTGGTCTGGCCGTTCGAGGTGGTGTCGGTGGGTCCGCTGTCGCCGGAAGCGTCGGTGACGGTCACATGGTGCTTGGCCGCGTCCTTGTAGGCGTACCGCAGGTTCTGGATGCTGGAGAAGTCGCCCTTGCTGAAGCCGGGGAAGTTGTTCTCCGCCACGCCCCAGCTCTGGCTGATCACATCGCCCACGCCGCGGTCGATGAGCGACTTCTCGGCGTCCATGACCTCCCGCAGGCCGGTGGTGCCGTCCCCGATCCGGCCGACCCCGGTCTCCGCCAGGACGATGTGCGCGTCCGGGGCGACGGCATGCGCCATCTCCACGTCGAGGGTGGTCTCCCCGGCCCAGCCGATCTGGTCGGCGTCGCCGGGGTCGAAGCGCGGGACGTTGCCCCACTTGACCACGTCGACATGGGTGCTCTTCATGCCGAACCGGGCGCTGTAGACATCCAGGTCCTTCTGGATGGTCGGCGAACCGAACGGATCCACGATCACGATCGTGCGCCCCTTGCCGGTCACTCCTGCCTTGTACAGCGGGTTCAGGTTGTACGCCTGGCGGTACTGGATCGCGTTGTAGCAGTCGAACCCCCACATCGCCCGGCACTGCGCAGTGGTCATCAGGCTGCCGGCCCCGCTCTTCGACTGCTGCCCGGCCGCCGGCACGGGCTTGACTTCTTGCGCCGGTCGCACGGGGGCAGCGACGGCGACGGAACCAGACAAGAGCGCTGTTATCGCTGCGAAACTGGTGAGGCTGGTGAGGCTGGTGACCCAGGCCGCGGCGACAGCAGTGCGCCGCCGCGCATGAATCCTGCGCATGGATGCTCCTCGTAGTGGACTAGACCACGCTCGGCCGTGGACTGCGATCCCACCCCGAGGCCGTCCATGAGGCAAGGGATTGCCTCTGTGTCACTTGTCACTGCTTCATCCGATTCGATGCCCTATGTCCATGGCGGGCGTGTCCCGCACGGCCTCGGCAACCCATCGAGGGCGCGCATGCCGGCCTGGTTGTTGCGCGGCTTCAGTCCAGGTGGCAGTGGGGCCTTTGCGTGTTGGGCTGTCTCCTGGGCAGTCGCGACGGGCGCGATATCCGCTATATCGGTTTTAAGAGATAACTCAGGTGTGACTGCTTAATGAGATACGTCACGGTCTGACCGTTGAAGAGCGGGCGACGCTTGAGCGGGATCGGGTGCCGCTGGAGCCGGACATCGCGCCACGCGTCCACTCGATGCCGAGCTGAGCGGTCGGTGGCGTCGGAGCCCTCGGAGGGGCGGCCGGACGCAGGTGCCGGTCCGTCGAATGTGGCGGCTGACCTCGGCAGACGCTCCAAGATCCTGTCCACGAATAGTCCACAGACCCCGTCCTGGGGCCGCTCAGCGCTGCCTACGCCTGCGCATACGCGAAGACCCCGTCCTCAGCGTTCTCGCTGGTGGCGGGATCTTTGGGCACCTTATACAGGGTGCCCCGGCGGGGACTCGGAAAATGGGCACAGCGAGAGCCACTGGTCGGGGGCGGGAAGCTGGTGATCCAGGCGCTTGTCCGGCTGAATCGGTAGCGCGTGATCACGGCGATGGTGGCGGCGGTTCTTGTCGCTTCGGACATGCATGGCCATCGGGTGCGCCGGCCCTGACACGGCCCGCTCCCCGGGACACCGTGCCCGGAACGACTTCTGGCTACCGGCAGTTGGACCCGTGATTCAACAGGCGCGATGACCCTTCACGTTGGTTGTCTTGTCAGTGTCCCCTGCCATCATCTCGCCTATGTTCTACGAAGCCTTGGTGGCCGAATCGCGTAGGAACGACTCGCTCGACGACGTGAGGTCTGCCGCCCTCGACGGCGTCCGCTGGCTCGTCGACCTCCTGGACCGTCAGCGGACGGAGCCCCGGTGGGACGCCTCCGCGGCGTTGCGAGGACCGCAGGAATTCGAGCGAATCCAGGCGATACGCGCGGCGACCCAGTCCGAGATCGACGGGCGGCTTGCGGCCTCCTCGGACGAGGAGGGCAGGGCCGCGGCCCTGTGCCTGATGCTGGCCTCCCGCTTCGACAACACCGGATCCTGGCGGTACGACTCCGAGATCAAGACCGTGGTCTCACGGGTGCATGGCTGGACCCCGGACGAGGTCGCGGTGATGCTGTGCCACGTCACCGAGTTCGACATGGGCTTCTGGTCTGCCGGCTCCCTAGGGGCGGCGCTGGATGCCGCCGAGCGGCTCGGCGCCAACGGCTGCCGTGCGATCGCCCCCAGGCTGCGGCACGCTCACGCGAAGCTCATGAGCGGCGATATCCCCGCGCACCAGCACGGACCGCTCGTCAAGCGCCTCCGCGCGCTGCTCGCGAGCGTGGACGAGGCGCGCATCCCCGAGGGGCTCATCCCGCCGTACGCCCCCTGGGCCGCCGCGCTGCGCGACCGCGCGAACACGGTGCCGACGCCGGAGCTGGCCGACTTCGTCCGGCACCTGGGGAGTCTGTCGGGGCCGCGTCCCTCGCAGCGGTGGCGGCGGACGTGCCGCACGCTCATGGACGCCGCTTCGGCGCGCGATCTGGCGGCCGAGATCCTGCGGGCGCTGGCCGAGGACGATCCGCTGTGCAGCCGGGAAAGCGGCCCGGCCACCCGTTGGAGCTCCGGCGCGTACCACTACCACTACGTCGTTCACCAGAACGACGGGGATCTGGCGCGCGGCATCGTCTGGGCAGCCACACTGACCGGCGGGCCGACAGCTGTGCCGTATCTCGGCGCGCTCGCCCTGCGGACCGGCGGCCCCAGGGCCGACGTGGTCGAGGACCTCAGGCTCGCGGGCGCGGCGATCAACGCGCTGGTCGAGGTCGACGATCCGGCCGCACTGGAGACTCTGTGGCGGCTGCAATCGCAGATCAGGCACCGGGCTCTGCTCAAGCAGCTCGACACCGCGCTGGTGGCGTCCGCCGCAAGGCAGGGGGTCACGGCGGGCCAGCTGATCGAGCGCAGCGTGCCCGGCCACGGTCTGGAGCCAGACGGCTCGTTCGAGCGGGAGCTGGGTGGATACCGGGCGCGTGTGACGGTAGAGGACGCGGTGACGGTGCGGCTCACCTTCACGGGCCCCGACGGCCGGACGTCCCGTACGGCCCCGGCGACAGTGAAGGACGGCTTCCCGGACGAGCTCAAAGAGTTGAAGGCCCTGGCCAAGGAGGTGCGGGGGACACTGTCGGGGGAGCGGGCCCGTGTCGAGGCGCTGATGTCGGCCGGGCGCGAGTGGCCGTATGACGAGTGGTGCCGCTACTACCGCGACCATCCGGTCACCGGAACTCTCGTCCGCGGGCTGATCTGGGAGTACCGGAACGTCGAGGATGCGGACGGCGAGTGGCGTGCGATGTCCCCGATGGCCGAGCCGCCCGGCGAACCCGAGCGCGTCCGGTTGTGGCATCCGATCCGGGCGACGGCGGATGACATCAGGACATGGCGGGAGCGGCTCGTTGCCGAGCGGCTGCGGCAGCCGTTCAAACAGGCCTTCCGGGAGATCTACCTCCTCACCCCGGCGGAGGAGGAGACCGGCGTCTACTCCAACCGGTTCGCCGCCCACATCGTCCACTACCGGCAGCTCTACGCGCTGTTCAAGGAACGCGGCTGGCAGGCCAACTTCCTCGGCCGGTACGACGGCGGTTACGACGGGAAGGCGCGGGGAGAGTTCGGCGACGGCCAGTGGCGGGCATGCTTCCACCACGAGCCCGCCGCGGACGACGACGGCGGCTACGCGCCCGAGCACGCCGCGACGGACCAGGTCCGCTTCGAGCGGCGGGTTGGCCGGCGCTGGCGGGAGGTTCCGCTGGCGGAGGTGCCCCCGCTGGTGTTCAGCGAGGCGATGCGGGACGTCGATCTGTTCGTGGGCGTGGCATCGATCGCCGCCGATCCCGACTGGACCGACCGGGGCGAGGATCGCTATGCCGGGTACTGGCGGACGGCTACGTTCGGTGCGCTGACAGTGAGTGCCGAGGTCCGCCGCGAGACGCTGGAACGAATCCTGCCGCGCCTGAAGATCGCCGGCCGGTGCTCGCTCGACGGCCGCTTCCTGGTGGTCCGCGGGGACCTGGGCACGTACAAAATCCATCTGGGTTTGGCCAACATCCTGATGGAACCGGACGACAGCTACCTGTGCATCGTCCCGGCACGGCGCTCGGGGGACGGCAAGGTGTTCCTGCCGTTCGAGGATGAACGGCTCTCCCTGATCCTCAGCAAGGCGTTCCTACTCGCGACCGACACGAAGATCACCGACAAGACGATCCTCCGACAGATCAAGAGAGGCGCCTGACGGACCTCGCCGCCCGGCTAATGCGCGCGCTGACCGACCCGGACTTCCCACTTCAGGACCAGGACAGGCACCCGGATCTGTCGCAGGTCTCCGACGAGAAGCTCGGCAGCCTGCTCGTGGCGGCTTACCGAGTGGACGCCTCGGCCGCACCCGCGATGAGGATGGTCCGCTTCCCGGTGGAGGACGCGGCTGGGGAACGACAGCCGCGCTATACGCCCGACGCATGCTGCCGGATGTTCGAGATACTCGTCGAAAGGTACGAGGTGGCGCCTCCGGTGGGTGGTCGCAGGGCGGGTGCACGGCGGCACGTTCACCACATTGGCTCTCGCGGAGAGCCGACGGTCCGAGCTGTGGCAGGCCATGAATCGGCGTGGTGAAGCATTCGAGATCGAATCGGGGCTGCCGGAGTCCGAGGTACGCGCAGCGGCCAAAGCCGCCGAAGCAGCGGACGCCGAACCGCCCGCGCGGTGGTTCGAGTTCTGCCGCAAGTACGTGGCCGGGCGATGGCGCACAGCTGCGGCCAAGACCCGTGAAGGCATGGCCGACGGTCTCGCCGCCGTGACTCTCGCCATGGTCAAGCGCGGGGACGACGCTCCTGACGATGAGACCCTTCGTCTGGCCTTCCGGTGGGGGATCGTGCCCGCGGACGAGGGGGAGGACCCGCCGGCCGAACTCAAGGCCGCGTACGAGTGGGTCACCACGACCGACCGGCCGTTGGGCGACCTTGCCGATGCTGAGGTGTTCGAGGAGGTGCTGTACCGCGTCAGCTACAAGCTGGACGGCACCCCGGCGGCGGGCGACACGTACAAGCGGCGCCGCCGCGGCCTGAACACCGCCCTCGAACACGCCCTGGTCGCCGGGGAGATCCCGGAGAACCCGCTTCAGCGGGCCCGCCGGAAACACATCGGCTCGAATGACGTGGTGGACCGCCGCGTCCTGGTGAACGCCGCGCAGGCGCGGCAGTTGCTCACAGCCGTCTCCTACGTTGGGTCGTGGGATCGCTGCCGTGGGCGGCGCCTGGTGGCCCTCTACGCGGCGCTGTACTACGCGGGGCTCCGGCCCGCCGAGGCGGTTGGGCTTCGACTGTCGGACTGCCACTTGCCCGACTCGGGTTGGGGCACGCTGACGCTGCGCGAGACGCGTCCTGTCTCCGGCAAGCAGTGGACCGACTCCGGGGAGCGGCATGACCGCCGGGGTCTGAAGGCGCGGGAGGCAACCAGCGACCGGCCGGTGCCCATCCCGCCCGTCCTGGTCACTATCCTCCGGGCGCATCTGGAGGAGTTCGGGACAGCCAAGGAAGGGCGCGTGTTCGGCAACGAGCGCGGGGGAGTGGTCGGCTCGTCCACTTACTGGCGCGTGTGGGAAGAGGCACGGAAGTACGCGCTTCCGCCCGAGCGCGTGGACTCGCCCTTGGCCGGACGTCCGTACGACTTGCGGCACGCTTGCATCACACGATGGCTGAACGCGGGCGTTCCGATCGCTGAAGTAGCTCGCCGGGTTGGTAACTCGCCAGAGGTGATTCACCGGCGGTACCACGGGTGCATCGACGGCCATGAGGAAGTCGCCAATGCGCGAATCGATTTAGCGTTGAGGCAAGAGGGAGACGAATAACAGAGATTGGTCATGGGTGCTGCGGGGTTAGCTATGTGTCATCCCCGCAGCGCCTTCTTTTATCCCTGGATAACGTTCTTCTATCCATAGTGTGTGATAGTAACTATTAAATCTGCACCGTGCGCATATCTGGCATGTCTCGGTTGTCGATGGACGTTACAACGCGTTCGGGCCGGACGGCGAGGAAGATCCTCTGTGAAGACGCGCCAGCAACCTCTCGGAACCCCGCGTGCCGTGGCGCCAGAAGGCGACCGCAGTAATGATGAGAACCGTCGTGGCAAGTGCATATTGTTCTTGCACCCGCAGTAGCCACATCGCTGGCACGCATACCATGAATGACAGTCCTAGGCCAACGCTGACGGTGATGGCCCACTGCTGACCTTCCAGGCGGTCACCGTCAGTGCCCGTCAGTTCCTCGTCGGGCAGAAGGGCACATATACGCCCAGCGGCATGATTGTCAGCGATCCGGATTCCATGCTGTGCAAGCCTTCTGAGTGCCTCGTCGGGGCCGGTGTAAAGCTCGTTTTCTGTGGCATACAGAGCCGCGATCACTTTGCAAGCATGGGTTCGCATGGCTGTGCGCTGCGCGCGTCGGTTGGTCATGCCGCCGCCATGGCGTGCGGCCGCGTTCAGGCTGCGCGCGAGGCGCTCTGTGGCATCCTCGACTGCAGCGATCTTCTGATTCCTCGCCCCCAAAGGGGACCGGAAGGCATCCCGGCAGGAGGTCACCAAGTCAACTGCCGGGCCTACAGGAGTGTTCAGCAACGCAGGGCGCCAGATCGATCGCCGATCGGTGAGCCCCAGAAGGATGAGCCAGAGGAGTGCTCCAACAAGGAGCTCATGAAATAGCCACATAAGAAACACCGCCGTCATGGCGCGCCATCCGAGATTGGCGGTCGCCCAAGCCCCCGCGGCCCCCAAACCATGATTCAGCATCTGAGCCCACGTCTCATTGATCTGTCCAGGAGTGAAGCGCTCAGGGGTGCCGGTGAGCCATTGGAACCACAGAAATGGTATCGAATTGGGGCGTTCTGTAGTGTATACGGCAAATGCAATGTGTTCAAGAATGCCAAGGATAAAGATTCTTAGCGCTTGGCGTCCGAGCCCGACCAACCTCCTTTTTGAGGCTATGAGTGCATTCTCCATGGCGTCCCAGTTGAGCGGCCCGTAGTCGATGCCGAGTTGCTGTAGGGCCAGCCTGGCGCGCTCTACTCGCCCCTCATGCGGCGACGGAGCATCCGCATACCCCGGAGGCGTGACGGCTTCGTTAAGCATGTCGCGAGCGTACTGGTGCCAGGGGCGGGCTGTGGTTGTTTCCGAGGGAGGGCCATCCTTTCGGGATCCCCGGCCTCCTTGCCGCGCTTGGCGTCTCTGTTGTCTGTACGTACCCCTTTGGGGAACTTGTCCTGCCCATCCAGGCCGACAATGTCGGCTGCGACGTTCGCCGGGCATTCCGATGCTCCTGGGTGGGGCGCACGCGCTGCGAGCCTCATTCGAGCCAGTGGGCGAATTCCGCCGGCTCCTGGCCAAGCGGGCCATCGTTGGTGGGCGGCAGAGTGTGTCGGAGGTGTGTCGCGACCACTGAGAGACAACGAGAGAGGGCGGGAGTCAGTGAGACTGACTCTCGCCCTCTTCTCTCGGCATCCGCCCTGGTCAGCGCCTGATTTCTGCTGATCCTGGGCGAGTGCCCCCGGCAGGATTCGAACCTGCGCACACGGCTCCGGAGGCCGTTGCTCTATCCCCTGAGCTACGGGGGCGTGTCGGCTGCGGAGCTCTTCGCTCGCGGCGACGGGTAGAACACTATCAGGTCGGGCGGGGTGATCAGGAACCCGTTTCCGCGGGTGCCGGACAGGGTGGGTCCACTGCGTGCCGGGCTGGTCCCCTGTACGGGGTGGAAGTGGGGAAAACCCGGACGCGGTGGCCGGTCCGGACCTACTCTCGACTTGTGCCAGGCGCCTCGGGTCGGGTGCTTGTTGTGGACGACAACAAGGTCATCCGGCAGCTGATCAGGGTCAACCTCGAACTGGAAGGGCTCGAGGTCGTGACCGCGGCCGACGGTGCCGAGTGTCTGGACGTGGTGCACCAGGTGCGGCCCGATGTCGTGACGCTCGACGTCGTCATGCCCCGGCTGGACGGCCTGCGCACCGCGGCCCGGCTCCGGGCCGACCCCCGTACGCATCATCTGCCCCTCGCCATCATCAGCGCGTGCACGCAGTACGAGGTCGACACCGGCCTCGACGTCGGCGTGGACGCCTTCCTCGCCAAGCCCTTCGAGCCCGCCGAGCTCGTACGACTCGTCAAGCAGCTGATCGAGCGCGGGGGCGGGGGTGGGGGCGACGGGGGAGACGGGCGCGGGGGAGGACGGAGAGGACATCACGGCGGCGGTGGGGGCAGCGGCGGAGAGGGTGATGGGGACGGGGACGACGGCGCGGGTGGCGCGGGTGGAGGCGGGGGTGACGGCAGGGTTCCCGGGGGCGTCGCCGACGGGATCTCCGATGGCGTGCCGGGTGGGATCTCGTCCGGTGGCTGAGGTGGCCGTCCGCCGGGCCGGCCACGGATCGGTTGCGAGTGCGGCGCGGTCGTAGGGCCGTCCCACAGTAAGAACCGCTTCGCCTACCCACCCCCCTCCTCCCCTACGCTTGTCCCGTGACCCCCGTCGAGTTGTCCCGCACCGTGCTGCACGCGGTGCGTTGTGCTGTCGACGACGGGGAGCTGAGTGTGGCCGTGCCCGAGCGGGTCGTGGTGACCGAGCCGGGGCCCGGGGGGTGCGGGGACTTCGCCACCAACGTCGCTCTGCAGCTCGCCCGGCCCGCCGGGCAGCCCCCGCGGCGGGTCGCCGAGATTCTGCGGCCCCGGCTCGTCGGTGCCGCCGGCATCCGGGACGTCGTCGTGACCGGGCCGGGGTTTCTCAACATCAGCCTCGATGAGCGGGGCGGCCTCGTCGCCGGGCTCGTCCGGGAGATCCGGGACCGTGGTGCCGCTTACGGGCACGGCGACGCCCTCGCCGGGCAGGTCGTCGCGCTGCGGGTGCCGTACGAGGTGCGGGCCGAGGTCGTCGCGGACGCCGTCGTACGGATCGTGGCCACGCAGGGCGGGCGGGCCACCGTCGAGCACGGTGAGCCCGTCAATCTGCGGCCCGTGCCCGCGCCGGAGGATCCGGCGCCGCTGGGCCACGACGCCTCCCAGTGGGCCCTGTTGCATCCCGCCCCGCACGACCGGCCCCGGGTCACCGCCGACCATCTGGTCCAGCGGGAGAGCAATCCGCTGTTCCGGGTGCGGTACGCCCATGCCCGTATCCGGTCCCTCAGCCGCAACGCCGCCCGCCTGGGTTTCGCCGCCGAGCCCGGCCCGCTCGACGCCGGCACGCTCGATACCAGCATGCCTGGGGCCGGTCCACTCGACTCCGGTCCACCCGAGTCCGGCCTGCTGGACACGGCCCGGGTCGACCCCGGCCCGCTCGACCCCGGCCCCTCCGCCGACGCCCGCCCAGCCCGCACCACCCCGGCCACCGCCGTCAACGGTGTCACCGTCGATGGCCCCACGAGCAGCCGTGCCACCGCCGTCAACGGTGTCACCGTCGATGGCCCCACGAGCAGCCGTGCCACCGCCGTCAACGGTGTCACGGTCGATGGCCCCACCAGCAGCCGTGCCACCGCCGCCAACGGTGTCACCGTGAACGGCCCCGCCAGCAGTCGTGCCACCGCCGACGGCACCACCCTCATCACCCTCCTCGCCGACCACCCCCGCATCCTCGCCGCGGCCGCCACTCACCGTGCCCCGGACCGGGTTGCCCGGCATCTCGTCACCGTCGCCGATGCCGTGCTGCCCTTCCTGCCCTGCGTGCTTCCCTGCGGTGAGGAGAAACCCTCGGCCGCCCACCGCGCCCGGCTCGCCCTCGCCGAAGCCGCCGGGACGGTGCTGGCCGGTGGCCTGTCCCTGCTCGGCATCGACGCACCCGAATACCTCTGAGGCCTCTCGCGAGAGATGCCCGGAGAGAGACAGAGAGTCTGAGAGTCACCGCCATGAGCCGTTCCGCCCATCCCGCCGGGCCCCGTCACGCCGACGTCCTGCCCGAGGGGCACTACTCCGCGCCGCCCGCCGACCTCAACGCCCTCGACCACAAGGTGTGGGCCCAGACCGTCGGGCGTGACGCCGACGGGGTCGTCACCGTCGGCGGCGTCGATGTGAAGACCCTCGCCGAGGAGTACGGCACCCCCGCCTACATCCTCGACGAGGCCGACTTCCGCGCACGCGCGCGTGCGTGGCGCACCGCCTTCGGGGCCGGCGCCGACGTGTTCTACGCCGGGAAGGCGTTCCTGTCCCGTGCCGTCGTGCGGTGGCTCGACGAGGAGGGGCTCAACCTCGACGTGTGCTCCGGGGGCGAGCTGGCCACCGCCCTGTCCGCCGGCATGCCGGCCGAGCGCATCGCCTTCCACGGCAACAACAAGTCCGTGGGGGAGATCGACAGGGCCATCCGCGCCGGGGTCGGGCGGATCGTGCTCGACTCCTTCCAGGAGATCGTGCGCGTCGCCCATATCGCGCAGTCCCTGGGCAAGCGGCAGAAGGTCCAGATTCGGATCACCGTGGGCGTCGAGGCGCACACGCACGAGTTCATCGCCACCGCCCATGAGGACCAGAAGTTCGGGATTCCGCTGGCCGGCGGGCAGGCCGCGGAGGCCGTGCGGCGGGCGCTGCAGCTCGACGGGCTCGAGCTGATCGGGATCCACTCCCACATCGGGTCGCAGATCTTCGACATGTCCGGCTTCGAGGTCGCCGCGCACCGCGTCGTCGGGCTGCTCAGGGACGTTCGTGACGAGCATGGTGTCGAGCTGCCCGAGATCGACCTCGGGGGTGGGCTCGGTATCGCCTACACCAGCGACGACGACCCCCGCGAGCCCCACGAGATCGCCAAGGCGCTCACCGAGATCGTCACGCGCGAGTGCGAGGCCGCCCGGCTGAGCACCCCTCGCATCTCCGTCGAGCCCGGGCGCGCCATCGTCGGGCCGACTGCCTTCACGCTCTACGAGGTCGGCACCGTCAAGCCGCTGGACGGGCTGCGGACGTACGTGTCCGTCGACGGCGGCATGTCCGACAACATCCGCACTGCCCTGTACGACGCCGAGTACAGCGTCGCCCTGGTGTCCCGGACCTCCGTCGCCGAGCCCATGCTCGCCCGCGTGGTCGGCAAGCACTGTGAGAGCGGGGACATCGTGGTCAAGGACGCGTTCCTGCCGGCCGACCTTGCGCCGGGGGATCTCATCGCCGTGCCGGCCACCGGTGCGTACTGCCGGTCCATGGCCAGCAACTACAACCATGTGCTGCGGCCGCCCGTCGTCGCGGTGAAGGACGGCGAGGCCCGGGTGATCGTACGGCGTGAGACGGAGGAGGACCTCCTGCGTCTCGACGTCGGCTAGCCCCCCACTGGAGGGCTGGAAGATCTCCGGTCTTTCAGCCCCGAACCCATGAAATACATGTCTCACGATCCGGACCAAGGGTAGAAACTCCCGTCCGGTGAGTGAGACTGGTCCAACCGTAGACGGTATGAGGAAACGAGGTCGGATGATGCGTACGCGTCCGCTGAAGGTGGCGCTGCTGGGCTGTGGGGTTGTCGGCTCAGAGGTGGCGCGCATCATGACGACGCACGCCGACGACCTCGCGGCCCGGATCGGGGCGCCCGTGGAGCTCGCGGGCGTGGCCGTACGGCGCCCGAGCAAGGTGCGCGAGGGCATCGACCCGGCCCTCGTCACCACCGACGCCACCGCCCTCGTCAAACGGGGCGACATCGATGTGGTGGTGGAGGTCATCGGCGGTATCGAGCCCGCCCGGACCCTCATCACCACCGCCTTCGAGCACGGGGCGTCCGTCGTCTCCGCCAACAAGGCCCTGCTCGCCCAGGACGGCGCCGCGCTGCACGCCGCGGCGGACGAGAACGACAAGGACCTCTACTACGAGGCCGCCGTGGCCGGCGCCATCCCGCTGATCCGCCCGCTGCGCGAGTCCCTCGCCGGCGACAAGATCAACCGGGTGATGGGGATCGTCAACGGCACGACCAACTTCATCCTCGACAAGATGGACTCCACGGGCGCGGGCTACCAGGAGGCGCTCGACGAGGCCACCGCCCTCGGGTACGCGGAGGCCGACCCGACCGCCGACGTCGAGGGCTTCGACGCCGCAGCCAAGGCCGCCATCCTCGCCGGCATCGCCTTCCACACGCGCGTGCGCCTCGACGACGTCTACCGCGAGGGCATGACCGAGGTCACCGCCGCCGACTTCCGCTCGGCGAAGGAGATGGGCTGCACCATCAAGCTGCTCGCCATCTGTGAGCGCTCGAAAGACGGGGCGTCCGTCACCGCGCGCGTGCACCCCGCCATGATTCCGCTGACCCATCCGCTCGCCTCCGTGCGCGGCGCGTACAACGCCGTCTTCGTGGAGAGCGACGCCGCCGGTCAGCTGATGTTCTACGGCCCGGGCGCCGGCGGTGCCCCGACCGCCTCCGCCGTGCTCGGTGACCTCGTCGCCGTGTGCCGCAACCGACTCAACGGTGCAACGGGGCCCGGTGAGTCGGCGTACGCCGCCCTGCCCGTCTCGCCCATGGGCGAGGTCGTCACGCGCTATCACATCAGTCTCGACGTCGCCGACAAACCGGGTGTTCTCGCCCAGGTCGCGACCGTGTTCGCCGAGCACGGGGTGTCGATCGATACGGTGCGCCAGCAGGGCAAGGACGGCGAGGCCGCCCTCGTCGTCGTCACCCATCGCGCGTCCGACGCCTCCCTGTCCGGGACCGTCGAGGCGCTGCGCAAGCTCGACACCGTGCGGGGTGTCGCCAGCATCATGCGGGTTGAAGGAGAGTAACCAACAATGACCCACCAGTGGCGCGGAATCATCGAGGAGTACCGGGACCGTCTGCCGGTATCCGACACCACGCCGGTCGTGACGCTCCGCGAGGGGGGCACGCCCCTCGTGCCCGCGCAGGTGCTCTCCGAGCGCACGGGCTGCGAGGTCCACCTGAAGGTGGAGGGGGCCAACCCCACCGGGTCCTTCAAGGACCGCGGCATGACCATGGCCATCTCCAAGGCGAAGGAGGAGGGGGCCAAGGCCGTCATCTGCGCCTCCACCGGCAACACCTCGGCCTCCGCCGCTGCTTACGCCGTGCGGGCCGGCATGGTTTCGGCCGTCCTCGTCCCGCAGGGCAAGATCGCCCTGGGTAAGATGGGCCAGGCCCTCGTGCACGGCGCGAAGATCCTCCAGGTCGACGGAAACTTCGACGACTGCCTCACCCTCGCGCGCTCGCTGAGCGAGAACTACCCGGTGGCGCTGGTCAATTCGGTCAACCCGGTGCGTATCGAGGGCCAGAAGACGGCTGCCTTCGAGATCGTGGACATGCTCGGCGACGCCCCCGACATCCACGTTCTGCCGGTGGGCAACGCGGGCAACATCACCGCCTACTGGAAGGGCTACAAGGAGTACGCCGCCGACGGCCTCGCCACGAAGACCCCGCGCATGTGGGGCTTCCAGGCCTCCGGCAGCGCTCCGATCGTGCGCGGGGAGGTCGTCAAGGACCCGTCGACCATCGCCACCGCCATCCGCATCGGCAACCCCGCCTCCTGGCAGTACGCCCTCGCCGCGCGCGACGAGTCGGGCGGCGCCATCGACGAGGTGACGGACCGTGAAATCCTGCGCGCCTACCGGCTGTTGGCCGCGCAGGAGGGCGTCTTCGTGGAGCCCGCCTCCGCCGCCTCCGTGGCCGGTCTGCTGAAGGCCGCCGAGCAGGGCAAGGTCGACCCGGGCCAGAAGATCGTGTGCACGGTCACCGGCAACGGCCTGAAGGACCCCGACTGGGCCGTCGCCGGCGCCCCGCAGCCGGTCACCGTCCCGGTCGACGCGGTCGCCGCCGCCGAGCGCCTCGGCCTGGCCTGAACCCCGGGAAAACCCTGACAGGGTGCACAGGGGGCTTGCGACACGCATCGTGCGCCTCCTGTGCGCCCTATGTCGCCACAGAACCTTCCTTCGATAGGCTGTACTGAACCCGCCCGTTGCATATGCCTGGCACATGGCTGCGCATATGGGCGACGCCGCGCCGTCTGCGCGGCCGGAGGGTCTCCACGTACGTATCGAATGTCTTCGACAGTCACGCAGCTCAAGGAGAGTCAACGAGCGATGGCCGGTCCAGCGTTCCGCGCCGCCGCCGTCCGGGTGCGCGTTCCCGCCACCAGCGCCAACCTCGGCCCGGGCTTCGACGCCCTAGGCCTCGCGCTGGGGCTCTACGACGACGTGGTCGTCCGGGTGGCCGACTCCGGGCTGCACATCGACATCGCGGGGGAGGGCAGCGAGACCCTTCCGCGTGACGAGTCTCACCTTCTCGTCCGCTCCCTGCGCACCGCCTTCGATCTGCTGGGCGGGCAGCCCCGGGGCCTGGAGATCGTCTGCGCCAACCGCATCCCGCACGGCCGCGGCCTCGGCTCCTCCTCCGCCGCCATCTGCGCCGGCATCGTCGCCGCCCGCGCGGTGACCATAGGCGGCGAGGCCCGTCTGGACGACGCGGCGCTGCTGGCACTGGCCACCGAGATCGAGGGCCACCCGGACAACGTGGCCGCATGTCTGCTCGGCGGTTTCACCCTGTCCTGGATGGAGGCCGGCGCCGCCCGGGCGATCAGGATGGAGCCCGGCGATTCCATCGTTCCGGTGGTTTTCGTGCCCGGAAAGCCGGTCCTGACCGAGACCGCGCGCGGCCTGCTGCCGCGCACCGTGCCGCACGTCGACGCCGCCGTCAACGCGGGCCGTGCCGCCCTGCTCGTCGAGGCGCTCACCCGGCGCCCCGAGCTGCTGCTGCCCGCCACCGAGGACCGCCTCCACCAGGAGTACCGCGCCCCGGCCATGCCGGAGAGCGCCGCGCTGGTGGAGCGGCTGCGCGCCGACGGCATCCCGGCCGTCATCTCGGGCGCCGGACCCACCGTCATGGCGTTGGCCGACGCCGAGAGCGCCGACAAGGTGGCCCACCTCGCGGGCGTGGGCTGGGCCGCGAACCGGCTGGACCTCGATGTCCAGGGAGCGAGCGTGCTGCCGCTTGCGACCTGACACACGGTTGCCGGATTTGGAGAGGGGGAATGTTTGTTGGATCCGGTAGTGTTAACCTCAAGTCTGCACCCGACCCCACCATGGCGAGGTGCCTCGTGTCCCAGTCCGGGACAGACATTCTTCCGGGAGCCCCCCACGCCACTCCGTGTTCCGTACGCCGTACCTGGGCAGTACGTCGTATGCGGGCACTGAGCGGGCCGCCGGGCACGCTCCGGAATCGGTGCTACCACGCCACGTGACACTCGGTGCCACGGCTCGCGGAAGCGCCAATCAACGCACATTTCCTCCGCCGCTTTGGCGGACCACCGCCCCGGCACGGTTCACGGAAGACAGGACCGTAGCCGGACAGCACAACCGGTCGCCGAGCCAGACAGGCCGACGTCCGCTCCAGGGAAGGACCCTTCGTGAGCGACACCACCGATCTGATGGGCGCACGTGTCGAGGAGACCGCTGCCGCGCCCGCCACGGACGCCTCCGCGCCTGCCACCGGTGCCGGCTCCCGGCGGCGCCGCGGTACCGGCCTCGAGGGCATGGTGCTGGCCGAGCTGCAGCAGGTCGCCTCGGGCCTCGGCATCAGGGGCACCGCGCGGATGCGCAAGAGCCAGCTGATCGAGGTCATCAAGGAGGCGCAGGCCGCCGGGGGCGCCGCCCCCAAGGCCGAGACCGCCACCGAGACCAAGCCGAAGCGCCGCGCCACCTCCAAGGCCCGTACCGGCGACGACGCCGAGAAGAAGGCGGAGGCCAAGACCGAGGCCCCCGCCGAGAAGGCCGTGGCCCAGCAGCAGATCGAGATCCCGGGCCAGCCGGCCTCCGACGACGCCCCGACCGAGCGCCGTCGCCGCCGCGCCACCGCCGAGGCCGGCAGCCCCGCCCCGAGCAGTGCAGAGACCGTGGCCGCCGAGGCCAAGGCGGAGCCCAAGGCCGAGACGCCGGCCCAGCAGCCGCAGGCGCAGGGCGACGCCGGTGACGGCGACGGCCGTGGCCGCCGCGACCGCCGGGAGCGCGGCCGGGACCGCGAGCGTGACCGCGACCGCGACCGCCGCGGCAAGGGCGACGACCAGCAGGGCGGCCAGCAGCGTCAGCCGCAGGGCCAGCAGCAGGGCGGCCGCCAGGACCGCCAGCAGGACGACGACGACTTCGAGGGCGGCCGCCGGGGCCGGCGCGGCCGTTACCGGGACCGCCGAGGCCGCCGTGGCCGCGACGACATCGCCGAGCCGCAGCTCGCCGAGGACGACGTCCTGATCCCCGTCGCGGGCATCCTGGACATCCTCGACAACTACGCCTTCATCCGGACCTCCGGCTACCTGCCGGGCCCGAACGACGTGTACGTCTCCCTCGCCCAGGTCCGCAAGAACGGCCTGCGCAAGGGCGACCACGTCACGGGTGCGGTCCGTCAGCCGAAGGAGGGCGAGCGCCGCGAGAAGTTCAACGCGCTGGTCCGCCTCGACTCCGTCAACGGCATGGCGCCCGAACACGGCCGCGGCCGCCCGGAGTTCAACAAGCTGACCCCGCTCTACCCGCAGGACCGGCTCCGCCTGGAGACCGACCCGGGCGTGCTGACGACCCGCATCATCGACCTGGTCTCGCCGATCGGTAAGGGCCAGCGTGGTCTGATCGTGGCCCCGCCGAAGACCGGTAAGACCATGATCATGCAGGCGATCGCCAACGCGATCACGCACAACAACCCCGAGTGCCACCTGATGGTCGTCCTCGTCGACGAGCGTCCGGAAGAGGTCACCGACATGCAGCGGTCGGTGAAGGGCGAGGTCATCTCCTCGACCTTCGACCGTCCGGCCGAGGACCACACCACGGTCGCCGAGCTCGCCATCGAGCGCGCCAAGCGTCTGGTGGAGCTGGGCCACGACGTCGTCGTGCTGCTCGACTCGATCACGCGTCTGGGCCGTGCCTACAACCTGGCGGCTCCGGCCTCCGGCCGCATCCTGTCCGGTGGTGTCGACTCGACCGCGCTGTACCCGCCGAAGCGGTTCTTCGGTGCGGCGCGGAACATCGAGGACGGCGGTTCGCTGACCATCCTGGCCACGGCTCTCGTGGACACCGGGTCCCGCATGGACGAGGTGATCTTCGAGGAGTTCAAGGGCACGGGCAACATGGAGCTCAAGCTCGACCGCAAGCTCGCGGACAAGCGGATCTTCCCGGCCGTGGACGTCGACGCCTCCGGTACGCGTAAGGAAGAGATCCTGCTCGGGGCCGAGGAACTGGGCATCGTCTGGAAGCTGCGCCGAGTGCTGCACGCGCTCGACCAGCAGCAGGCGATCGAGCTGCTGCTCGACAAGATGAAGCAGACCAAGTCGAACGTCGAGTTCCTGATGCAGATTCAGAAGACGACGCCGACGCCCGGCAACGGCGACTAGTCGGTAGAGACTGGATAAGAAAGAGGGCCGCCCCCCGTCAATCGGTGACGGGGGGCGGCCCTTTGGCGCTGAGAGGTACGGGTGCGTGTCACGCGCCCCTTCTGACTCATCGCTTCATGGGGGGACTCTTTTGTCCACACCTCTGCCCCGCGCCGGCCGGCACAGACGCCGCATACGCATCGGCCTGCCCGTCGCCGCCGCCGGTGTCGCCGCGGCCGTCGCCGCCGCGCTGCTGACCACCTCCGCCGGTGCCACGACGGCCTCGGCCTCGCCGACCGTCAAGCCGGCCACCAGCTCCGCGTCCCTCACCGAGCTGACGGACCGCGTCGCGGGCGCGCTCACCACCGACAAGGACTTCAAGAAGGCCTCGGGGACCAAGGACACGAAGGGCACCGGGACGGCTGCTTCGTCTTCCGCGTCGTCCCCGTCGTCCTCGTCCACGACGTCCGGCACCGGCACCGTCAGCCCGATGATCATCGGCGGTACCACCACGAGCATCACCTCGGCCCCGTGGATGGCCCAGCTCTGGTACTACGACGACAAGGGCACCACGGCCACCGGCGACGACGTCGGCTTCTTCTGCGGCGGTGCCGTGGTGGCGCCGACGAAGATCCTGACCGCCGCGCACTGCGTCAAGGGCTTCGACTGGCACGCCAACGGCGCCATCGTCACCGGCACCGACCAGCTGCCCACCACCGACACCTCCGGCAACACCGACCTGCACGGCGGCACGGTCTCCGGTGTCTGGCGGCAGTGGAACCACCCGTCGTACAACGCGACGGCCATCGACAACGACATCGCCGTTCTGACCCTGCCGAGCCCGGTCAAGGCCACGCCGATCCGCATGACGACGTCGACCGACACGGCGTCCTACGCGGCCGGCACGAGTGCCAAGGTCTACGGCTGGGGCCGCACCAGCTCCACCAGCCAGGACATCTCGCAGACGCTCAAGACGGCGACCCTGCCGATCCAGTCCGACAGCACGTGCGCGACCGCCTACAAGCAGCCCGACGGCAGCGACCCGTTCATCGCGGGCCACATGGTCTGCGCCGGCAACCCCGCGTCCGGCAGCGACTCCGGCACCACGGCCACCTGCAACGGCGACTCCGGCGGCCCGCTGGTCGTGAACAACCGCATCGTCGGCATCGTCTCCTGGGGCGTGGAGAACTGCGTCGCCAAGGGTTCCTACAGCGTGTTCAGCAAGGTGAGGACGTACGTCGGCGCCGCCTACCCGCGCATCGACGACACCAACCTCAGCGGCGACCACAAGGCCGACCTGTTCGTCCGCAGCCAGTCCACGTCCACCGGCTACGAGAAGGACTCCCAGGGCACCTCGTTCGGGGCCCGCATCTCCTGGGGCAGCTTCTCGGGCTACAACACGATCCTGCAGACGGACCTGGACCGGGACGGCTACCAGGACTTCGTCCTGCGCCGCAGCAGCGACGGCGCGGTCTTCTGGCTGCACTACATCCCGGCCACCCAGAGCTGGAGCAAGAAGGAGATCTTCAGCAACTGGTCCACCCGGAAGTTCACCGTCGCCCCCGGTGACGTCACCGGCGACTACCTGCCCGACCTGCTCTCGGTCGACTCCTCCGGCAACCTGTGGATCTACCCGGGCAAGGGCGACGGCTCCTTCGCCTCCCCCGTCAAGGTGGGCTCCGGCTGGGGCCAGTACAACTCCCTGCGCGGCCACGGCGACTTCGACGGCGACGGCAAGGCCGACCTGATCGCCCGCCAGAGCAGCACCGGCGACGTGTACCTGTACCGGGGCACCGGCACATCCGGCTCGGGCGCCTTCGCCGCCCGGATCAAGGTGCGCAGCGCCTGGACCGGCTACAACGCCTTCGACGCGGTCGGCGACATCACCGGTGACGGCAAGGCCGACTTCCTGGCCCGCAACACCGGCGGCACGCTCTACCTGTACCCGGGCACCGGCAAGGCGACCAGCGAGATCTTTGCCACAAGGATCTCGGTCGGCACCGGTTTCCAGGCGTACGACATCTGGGGCTGAAACCCCAGGTGAGCGAGGCTCACCGCCCGTAACCCGATGACGCACAGTGCCCATCGCCGCACGCGATGGGCACTGTGCGTTGTGCAACCCTTGCCCGAGTTTCTCCGTCTGCCCTTACGGAGCGACGATGGAGCGGTACCGACCGCGCCTGACCCTGAAAGCAGGGGGTAACCGAGCGACGAGACCTAGGAGTGTTGTGTCCGCCGAGAGCACGCCGGAGCCCGCCATAACCACGCCGGGTGAGACCGGCCCCCGCCGCAGCGGCGAGGGCCGCCGCCGCAAGGCCCGCGGCAAGAGCCGCAAGGGCGTACGCGTCGCGGCCTGGACGGCCGCCGGTGTGGTGGTGCTGGCGGGGACGGGCGCGGGGTACCTGTACTTCAAGCTCAACGGCAACATCCGAAGCGTCGACATCGACCAGGCCCTCGGCAACGACCGGCCCTCGAAGATCGACAACGGCTCCGAGAACATCCTCGTCCTCGGCTCGGACACCCGCTCCGGCTCCAACAGGAAGCTCGGCGGCGGCACCGACGACGGCAGCGCCCGCTCCGACACGGCGATGATCGTCCACGTCTACGAGGGCCACAAGAAGGCCAGCGTGGTCTCCGTCCCCCGGGACACCCTGATCGACCGCCCGGCCTGCACCGACACCAAGGGCACCACGCACCCGGCCGCGAACGGCACGATGTTCAACGAGGCCTACTCCACCGGCGGCGCGGCCTGCGCGGTGAAGACCGTCGAGTCCCTCACCGGCATCCGCATGGACCACTACCTCGAGGTCGACTTCGCGGGCTTCCAGAAGCTCATCGACGACCTCGGCGGCGTCCCGGTCACCACGGCCAAGACCATCGACGACCCGCAGAGCCACCTGAACCTCGAGGCCGGCACCCACACCCTGAACGGCCGGCAGGCCCTCGGCCTGGTCCGTACCCGGCACGGCGTGGGCGACGGCTCCGACCTGGGCCGCATCCAGCTCCAGCAGGCCTTCGTCAAGGCGCTGCTCAACCAGGTCAAGCACGTCGGCGTCCTCACCAGCCCCAAGAAGCTGTACGACCTCGCCGACACCGCCACCAAGACGGTCACCACCGACTCCGACCTGGGCTCGGTCAACTCCCTCATCGACTTCGCGGACGGCCTCAAGGGCATCGCCGCCAAGAACATGACCATGATCACCATGCCGGTCCAGTACGACCCGGCGAACCCCAACCGCGTGCTCATGGAGAAGCAGAAGGCCCAGCTGGTCTGGGACGCGCTGAAGAACGACCGCCCGATCCCCAAGTCGGCCACGGCGGGTACGGCCACGGGTGAGGCCAACGGTGTGGTGAGGTAGCCGGCGACACACCCGCTCACCCGCGGGAATAGAACAACCGCACCCCCGGTTTGGGTGGATGGCCCCAGTCCTGGCAGACTGGTACGTCGGCTCCGGTTCACGCTCCCGCACCCCGCGGCAGCGACCCGGCGCCCTCCCGAAACCTAGGAGACACCTTGAAGCGCGACATCCACCCCGCGTACGTCGAGACGCAGGTCAGCTGCACCTGTGGCGCGTCGTTCACCACCCGTAGCACCATCGAGTCCGGCACCATCCGGGCCGAGGTCTGCTCCGAGTGCCACCCGTTCTACACGGGCAAGCAGAAGATCCTCGACACCGGTGGCCGTGTGGCCCGCTTCGAGGCCCGCTTCGGCAAGGCTGCCGCCGGCTCCAAGAAGTAGCGAGCCCCATTTCGCCGGTCCACGGTCACGCCCTCGTGGGGGTGTGCCCGGGACCGGCGTTTTTGGTCGCCCGCCCTTCCCTCACCCGCAGTACAGGAGCCCAAGATGTTCGAGGCCGTCGAGGAACTCGTCGCCGAGCACGCCGATCTGGAGAAGAAGCTCGCCGACCCGTCGGTCCACTCCGACCAGCAGAACGCGCGCAAGCTGAACAAGCGCTACGCCGAGCTCACCCCGATCGTCGCCACGTACCGCTCCTGGAAGCAGGCCGGCGACGACGCCGAGACCGCGCGTGAGCTGGCGGCCGACGACCCCGACTTCGCCGCCGAGGTCAAGGACCTGGAGAAGCAGCGCGAGGAGCTCACCGAGCGCCTGCGCTTCCTGCTGATCCCGCGCGACCCGAGTGACGACAAGGACGTCATCCTGGAGATCAAGGCGGGCGCGGGCGGCGACGAGTCGGCCCTCTTCGCCGGCGACCTGCTGCGCATGTACCTGCGCTACGCCGAGCGCGTCGGCTGGAAGACCGAGATCATCGACGCCACCGAGTCCGAGCTGGGCGGCTACAAGGACGTCCAGGTCGCGGTCAAGGCCCGCGGCCAGCTCGAACCCGGCCAGGGCGTGTGGGCCCGGCTGAAGTACGAGGGCGGCGTGCACCGCGTGCAGCGCGTGCCGGCGACCGAGTCGCAGGGCCGTATCCACACCTCCGCCGCCGGTGTCCTCGTGACCCCGGAGGCCGAGGAGGTGGACGTGGAGATCAACCCCAACGACCTCCGCATCGACGTCTACCGGTCCTCCGGCCCGGGCGGCCAGTCGGTCAACACGACCGACTCCGCGGTGCGCATCACGCACCTGCCGACCGGCGTCGTCGCCTCCTGCCAGAACGAGAAGAGCCAGCTGCAGAACAAGGAGCAGGCGCTGCGTATCCTGCGCTCCAGGCTGCTCGCCGCGGCGCAGGAGGAGGCCGAGCGGGAGGCCGCCGACGCCCGCCGCAGCCAGGTCCGCACGGTCGACCGCTCCGAGAAGATCCGCACCTACAACTTCCCGGAGAACCGCATCTCCGACCACCGCGTCGGCTTCAAGGCGTACAACCTGGACCAGGTCCTGGACGGCGACCTCGACGCGGTCATCCAGGCCTGCGTCGACGCCGACTCGGCGGCGAAGCTGGCGGCTGCGTAAGACACCTACGCACGTACGAGCACGACACGGAGGACTTGCGTGAACCTGCTGCTCGCGGAGGTGGCCCAGGCCACCCAGCGGCTGGCCGACGCCGGCGTGCCCTCGCCGCGCACCGACGCGGAGGAGCTCGCCGCGTTCGTGCACGGTGTGAAGCGCGGCGGACTGCACTCCGTGAAGGACTCGGACTTCGACGCCCGGTACTGGGAGGTCATCGCCCGGCGCGAACAGCGCGAGCCGCTGCAGCACATCACCGGGCGGGCCTACTTCCGCTACCTGGAACTCCAGGTGGGGCCGGGCGTGTTCGTGCCCCGGCCCGAGACCGAGTCCGTGGTGGGCTGGGCCATAGACGCCGTACGCGCCATGGACGTCGTCGAGCCGTGCATCGTCGACCTGTGCACCGGCTCGGGCGCCATCGCGCTCGCCCTCGCCCAGGAGGTCCCGCGCTCCCGTGTGCACGCCGTGGAGCTGTCCGAGGACGCCCTGGTGTGGACGCGGAAGAACGTGGCGGGGTCCAGGGTCGACCTGCGCCAGGGTGACGCCCTGACGGCCTTTCCCGACCTCGACGGACAGGTCGACCTGGTGATCTCCAACCCGCCGTACATCCCGCTCACGGAATGGGAGTACGTGGCCCCGGAGGCCCGTGACTACGACCCCGAGTTGGCGTTGTTCTCCGGCGAGGACGGCCTGGACCTGATCCGGGGCATCGAGCGCACCGCTCACCGGCTGCTGCGCCCGGGCGGTGTCGTCGTGATCGAGCACGCCGACACCCAGGGCGGCCAGGTGCCGTGGATCTTCACCGAGGAGCGGGGCTGGGCCGACGCGGCCGACCACCCCGACCTCAACAACCGCCCCCGGTTCGCGACCGCCCGCAAGGCGCTGCCGTGAGCACCCCTCCCGCAGTCTTTTCCGAAGTCCCGCATTACGTGTACGAGGAGGCCCGCTAGACATGGCACGGCGATACGACACCAACGACGCGACCGACCGCGCGACGGGTCTGCGCGAGGCAGCGTCCGCCGTCCGCCGGGGCGAGCTGGTGGTCCTGCCGACCGACACGGTGTACGGCATCGGCGCCGACGCGTTCTCCTCGGAGGCGGTCGCCGACCTGCTCGCCGCCAAGGGCCGGGGCCGCAGCATGCCCACCCCTGTCCTCATCGGCTCCCCGAACACGCTGCACGGCCTCGTCACGGACTTCTCCGAGCTGGCCTGGGAGCTGGTCGACGCGTTCTGGCCGGGCGCCCTGACCCTCGTCGCCAAGCACCAGCCGTCCCTGCAGTGGGACCTGGGCGACACACGGGGCACGGTGGCCGTCCGTATGCCGCTGCACCCGGTCGCGATCGAACTGCTCACCGAGGTCGGCCCGATGGCCGTCTCCTCCGCCAACCTCACCGGCCACCCGGCGCCGGAGAACTGCGACGCCGCCCAGGACATGCTCGCCGACTCCGTCTCCGTCTACCTCGACGGCGGCCCCACCCCGGGCAACGTGCCGTCGTCCATCGTGGACGTCACCGGCCGGGTGCCGGTGCTGCTGCGCGAGGGCGCGATCTCGCCGGAGGAGCTGCGCAAGGTCGTACCCGACCTCGAGGTGGCGAATTGACGGCCCCTGAAGCGGGGCGTGGCATAGGCATCGGGGAACGTGCGGCGGAGCAGACGACGACGTTCGGCTTTCCGCGCGACACCTTCCGCATCCTCCACGTCAGCACCGGCAACGTGTGCCGCTCGCCCATCACCGAGCGGCTGACCCGCCATTTCGTGGCGGAGCGGCTCGGCGTGCTCGGCGGCGGGCTGATCGTGGAGAGCGCGGGCACCTGGGGCCATGAGGGCGCGCCGATGGAGGCCAACGCGGAGGCCGTGCTGGCCGACTTCGGCGCGGACGCCTCCGGCTTCACCGGCAGGGAACTGCTCGACGAGCACGTCATCATGGCCGACCTGGTCCTCACCGCGACCCGCGACCACCGCGCCCAGGTCATTTCCATGGGCCATTCGGCGGGCCTGCGTACCTTCACCCTGAAGGAGTTCACCCGCCTGGTCCGTGCGATAGACACGGCCACGCTGCCGCCCCTGGAGGACGGCGTGGTCATGCGCGCCCGCGCCCTGGTCCGGGCGGCGGCGGCGCTGCGCGGGTGGCTGCTCGCGCCCACGGCGGAGGCGGACGAGGTCCACGACCCGTACGGGGCGCCCCTGACGTTCTTCCGGTCGATCGGGGACGAGATACACCAGGCGCTGGATCCGGTGGTGACGGCGCTGACCGGGGTACCGGCGCGTACGTAGACGCTGGACGTCGATACCGGGCATACCGCACATCCCGGGCCTACATTGGTGATACGTCACCGTCGACCGCCCCGGGAGCCCGCCATGTCGGTCACCCCTACCCTCGAGACCGACGTCCTGCGGCGGCAGGACCCGGCGATGGCCGAGATCCTCCTCGCGGAGCTGGACCGTCAGTCCACCACCCTGCAGCTGATCGCAGCCGAGAACTTCTGCTCGCCGGCCGTGCTCGCCGCGCTCGGCTCCGCGCTCGCCAACAAGTACGCCGAGGGCTACCCCGGTGCCCGGCACCACGGCGGCTGCGAGATCGTCGACCTCGCCGAACGCGCCGCCATCGACCGCGCCAAGGAGCTGTTCGGCGCCGAACACGCCAACGTCCAGTCCCACTCCGGCTCCTCGGCCGTCCTGGCCGCCTACGCCGCCCTGCTGCGCCCCGGCGACACCGTCCTCGCCCTCGGACTGCACTACGGCGGCCATCTCACCCACGGCTCGCCCGCGAACTTCTCCGGCCGCTGGTTCGACTTCGTCGGCTACGGGGTGGACGCGGAGACCGGGCTCATCGACCACGACCAGGTGCGGCACCTGGCCCTGGGCCACCGTCCCAAGGCGATCGTGTGCGGCTCGATCGCCTATCCCCGGCACATCGACTACGCCTTCTTCCGTGAGGTCGCCGACGAGGTCGGGGCCTATCTGATCGCCGACGCCGCGCACCCGATCGGGCTGGTCGCCGGCGGCGCGGCGCCGAATCCGGTGCCGTACGCCGACATCGTGTGCGCGACCACCCACAAGGTGCTGCGCGGTCCGCGCGGCGGGATGATCCTGTGCGGCAGCGAACTGGCCGAGCGCGTCGACCGGGCGGTGTTCCCGTTCACCCAGGGCGGCGCGCAGATGCACACGATCGCCGCGAAGGCCGTCGCGTTCGGCGAGGCGGCAACACCGGCCTTCGCCGTGTACGCCCATCAGGTGGTCGCCAACGCACGGGTTCTCGCCGGTCACCTGGCCGGCGAGGGCCTCACGGTCACCACCGGCGGCACGGACACCCACCTGATCACCGCCGACCCCGCCCCGCTCGGAGTGGACGGCCGTACCGCGCGCGGCCGGCTGGCCGCCGCCGGGATCGTGCTGGACTGCTGTGCGCTGCCGCACGGCGACGGCCGGGGCCTGCGCCTGGGCACGGCCGCGGTGACCACGCAGGGCATGGGAGAGCCGGAAATGGTGCGGATCGCCGCGCTGATGGCTGCCGTGCTGCGCGGCGAGCGGGAGCCGGCCGGGGCCCGGGACGAGGTGCGCGTTCTCACAGCAGCTTTTCCGCCGTATCCGGGCTGAACGGGGGTAGGCGTTGTCCCGTACATCCCGGTGTGCGCCATGACCCACAGCCGGGCGTGCAACCATCGTGGCTACCCGGAAGTCCCCATCCGTATACGTCCATCGCTAGGGTGTGGGGCTGTGATGGCCAGCGAGACCCGTGGGGAAGCCTGTGCGTGAATACCTGCTGACGCTCTGTATCACGGCCGTGGTGACGTACCTGCTGACAGGGCCGGTACGGAAGTTCGCGATCGTGGCCGGGGCGATGCCGGAGATCCGGGCGCGTGACGTGCACCGGGAACCCACTCCGCGCCTCGGCGGTATCGCCATGTTCTTCGGCCTGTGCGCGGGGCTGCTGGTCGCGGACCACCTGACCAACCTCAACGAGGTCTTCACGAAGTCGAACGAGCCGCGGGCCCTGCTCTCCGGCGCGGCCCTGATCTGGCTGATCGGCGTCCTGGACGACAAGTTCGAGATCGACGCGCTGATCAAGCTGGGCGGCCAGATGATCGCCGCGGGCGTGATGGTGGTCCAGGGTCTGACGATCCTGTGGCTGCCCATCCCCGGCGTCGGCAACGTGGCGCTGACCCAGTGGCAGGGCACGCTGCTGACCGTGGCGCTCGTCGTCATCACGATCAACGCGGTGAACTTCGTGGACGGCCTGGACGGCCTCGCGGCCGGCATGGTCTGCATCGCGGCGGCAGCGTTCTTCCTGTACTCGTACCGGATCTGGTACTCGTACGGCATCGAGGCCGCCGCCCCGGCGACCCTGTTCGCGGCGATCCTGATGGGCATGTGCCTGGGTTTCCTGCCGCACAACATGCACCCGGCGCGGATCTTCATGGGCGACTCCGGCTCGATGCTGATCGGCCTGGTGCTGGCGGCCGGCGCGATCTCGATCACCGGTCAGCTGGACCCGGACGCGCTCGCGCTGTTCACGGGGTCGGAGAAGGCGGCGGTGCACCAGACGGTGCCGGTCTACATCCCGCTGCTGCTGCCGCTGACGATCATCGCGGTGCCGGCGGCGGACCTGGTCCTCGCGATCGTACGGCGCACCTGGCGCGGCCAGTCCCCGTTCGCGGCCGACCGCGGCCATCTGCACCACCGCCTGCTGGAGATCGGCCACTCGCACAGCCGGGCGGTGCTGATCATGTACTTCTGGTCGGCGCTGATCGCCTTCGGCGCGCTGGCCTACTCGGTCAACTCGGCCTCGATGTGGATCGTGCTGGGCGTGGTCTTCCTCAGCGCGGTGGGCCTGGTCCTGCTGCTGCTCCCGCGCTTCACGCCGCGGGTGCCGGTGTGGGCCCAGCGGTTCGTGCCGCCGCGCTACCGCCTGCGTCGCCGTGCGGCCGAGGCCGCTGTGGCCAGGGAGGCCGACGAGCCGCAGGAGATGCCGGAGACGCAGGAGGCCGGGGAACGGTCCCCCGTCACCGCCGGGATCTCGGGCGTCAACGGAGCGACCGCGATCGGCGCTCGTTCGCGTTTCCTTGACCGACACTGAGACAGTCCAAGGTAAGAATCTGACTAGAGCATTGCCGACTCATGGGGGAGCAAAGGCCCCTAATACCAGACAAGTGGGTGTCACATCTGCACAGACGCGCACTGTCATTCTCATGTGTGACGGCAAGCACACCCACCAGGTAAAGACCTCATCAAATAGTTTGTGATACGGTTCACGAGAACCCGGAGAGAGTCGAAGGACCCAAGTGCGTGGGCCCCTCGACCTGAGGATTCGATCACTCAGCCCGGGACTACGCTCGTCCATGACGACACCCTGCCCCCTGTGAAAGCGGAGTTGCCGCCATGCCGTCCAATGACGTCCGGATTCTGGCCCAGGCTGCCGTGCCCACGGCTGCCGTCGGCGCGATTGCCGCCGTCGTCAGCGGTGTGGTCGCGGGCGGCAAGGGGGCGATCGGGGCCGTCGTCGCGACGCTGATCGTGATTCTCTTCATGGGGCTGGGCCTGTACGTGCTCCAGCGCACCGCCAAATCGCTTCCGCATCTTTTCCAGGCCATGGGACTGATGCTGTACGCGGCCCAGATCCTGCTGCTGTTCGTCTTCGTGGCCGCGTTCAAGCACACCACGCTCTTCAATCCCAGGGCCTTCGCGCTCACGCTCGTCGCCGGCACCCTCACCTGGATCGCCGCGCAGACGCGGGCGCACATGAAGTCCAAGATTCTCTACGTCGAACCCGATTCGACCTCCTCCTCGAACAACGAAAAGTCCCACAAGTCGGGGCACTCGTCGTGAGAGGTAGGGCCGGGATAAAGACGCTGGAGAGACCCTGCTATCGTCCGGTGCCAACTGCGGCATCGCGGGCGCGGGCATCCGAGCTGACGCCTGCTCAATCGCGAGGCGAGATGCCCCCCGGCCGCCCCCACATCCGTAACACCAGTCCCGTGCCGAACCGCGGCCATGCGCCGCGCCGACACAACGAGGTTGCCGTACCTATGCGCCACGCTGAAGGAGCCCGCGGTGAGTGCTGACCCGACGCAGACGCTCGCTTTCGACTCGAGCTGCCACCTGTTCTCCGGGTGCGGTTTCGACACCGTCGCTCCGGGCCTGCACTCGTTCCTCTTCAAGCCGCTCTGGGGCGACACGAACGGCATCTACTTCAACAAGCCGATGCTCCTCGCCCTGCTGGGCTCCATCGTCGTGGTGGGCTTCTTCTGGGCCGCGTTCGCCAGGCCCAAGGTCGTCCCGGGCAAGCTCCAGCTGGTCGCCGAGGCCGGTTACGACTTCATCCGCCGCGGCGTGGTCTACGAGACCATCGGCAAGAAGGAAGGCGAGAAGTACGTCCCGCTGATCGTCTCGCTGTTCTTCTTCGTCTGGATGATGAACCTCTGGTCGATCATCCCGGTCGCCCAGTTCCCGGTCACGTCGATCATCGCCTACCCGATGGTCCTGGCCCTGATCGTCTACCTCGTCTGGGTCCCGCTCACCTTCAAGCGGCACGGCTTCGTCGGCGCCTTCAAGAACTTCACCGGCTACGACAAGTCGCTGGGCGCGGTGCTCCCGCTGTCCATGACCATCGAGTTCTTCTCGAACCTGCTGGTCCGCCCGTTCACGCACGCCGTACGACTCTTCGCGAACATGTTCGCCGGTCACACGCTGCTCGTGCTCTTCACGGTCGCCAGCTGGTACATGCTGAACGGCATCGGCATCGCCTACTCCGCCGTCTCGTTCTCGATGACGATCATCATGACCGCCTTCGAGCTCTTCATCCAGGCTGTCCAGGCGTACGTGTTCGTCCTGCTGACCTGCTCCTACATTCAGGGCGCGCTCGCCGAGCACCACTGAGCTGCCCCGCTCCGCACCCCCCTGGTCGTCCGGTGGCCAACCCCCACCGGTCCGTAAAGAAAAGGAAGAACTGGCATGTCCCAGACCCTTGCCGCTGTCACTGGCTCGCTCAGCTCCGTCGGTTACGGCCTGGCCGCCATCGGCCCCGGCGTCGGCGTCGGCATCATCTTCGGCAACGGCACGCAGGCCCTCGCCCGCCAGCCCGAGGCGGCCGGTCTGATCCGCGCCAACCAGATCCTCGGCTTCGCGTTCTGTGAGGCGCTGGCCCTGATCGGCCTCGTCATGCCGTTCGTCTACTAAGACGGACGTCAGCGACAGCCCATTCGACGAAAGGCACTGAGATGACCCACTCATGGGTTCAGTTTGCGGCGGAGAAGGAGAATCCCCTCGTTCCGCCGTGGCCGGAGCTCGTCATCGGCCTGATCGCCTTCGTCATCGTCTTCGGCTTCCTCGCCAAGAAGCTCCTCCCGAACATCAACAAGGTTCTGGAAGAGCGTCGCGAGGCCATCGAGGGCGGTATCGAAAAGGCCGAGGCCGCGCAGACCGAGGCCCAGAGCGTCCTTGAGCAGTACAAGGCCCAGCTCGCCGAGGCCCGGCACGAGGCCGCGCGCCTGCGCCAGGAGGCGCAGGAGCAGGGTGCCGCGCTCATCGCCGAGATGCGGGCCGAGGGCCAGCGGCAGCGCGAGGAGATCGTCACCGCCGGTCACGCCCAGATCGAGGCCGACCGCAAGTCCGCCGCGCAGACGCTGCGCCAGGACGTCGGCAAGCTCGCCACCGAACTGGCCGGCAAGCTCGTCGGCGAGTCCCTCGAGGACCACGCCCGCCAGAGCCGTGTGATCGACCGCTTCCTCGACGAGCTCGAGGAGAAGGCCGAGGCCACGCGATGAACGGAGCGAGCCGCGAGGCCCTGGCAGCCGCACGTGAGCGTCTCGACGCGCTGACGGACTCCACGTCCGTCGACGCCGCTTCGCTCGCCGACGAGCTGGCGGCCGTCACCGCGCTGCTCGACCGCGAGGCCGGCCTGCGCCGGGTCCTCACCGACCCGGCGCAGCCCGCAGAGGCCAAGGCGGAGCTGGTCCAGCGTCTGATCGGTGGCCAGGTCAGCAGCGCGACCGCCGACCTGGTGGCCGGGACGGCGCGCTCCCGCTGGTCGCAGCCCCGCGACCTGGTGGACGCGCTGGAGGAGCTGGCGAGCATCGCCGACCTCACGGCCGCGGAGAAGACGGGCACCCTCGACGACGTCGAGGACGAGCTGTTCCGGTTCGGCCGGATCGTCTCCTCCAGCACCGCGCTGCGCGCCGCGCTGACCGACCGCGCCGCCTCGGCGGCGGCCAAGACCGAGCTGCTGCACCGGCTGCTCGGCGGACGGGCCAAGCCGATCACGGAGCGTCTGGTGACGCGCCTTGTGACCGCGCCGCGTGGACGTAGCCTGGAAGCGGGACTGGAGTCCCTGTCCAAGCTCGCCGCCGAGCGCCGGGACCGGATGGTTGCCGTGGTCACCTCGGCGGTGCCGCTGAGCGACGGCCAGAAGCAGCGCCTCGGCGCCGCCCTCGCCAAGCTCTACGGCCGCCGGATGCACCTCAACCTGGACGTGGACCCCGAGGTCGTCGGCGGTATCCGGGTACAGGTCGGTGACGAGGTCATCAACGGCTCGATCGCGGACCGCCTGGACGACGCCGCCCGCCGCATGGCGAGCTAGCAGCAACTCGATATTTCGAGACAACTCGATATTTCGAGAAAAGCAGTACGTACTTACGGCCCTGGTTGGGCCGTGCAGAGGATTCACCTCTTATAGGGGGGAGTCCCCATCCCCCCCAAGTGAAACTTCGGGCCCAACAAGGAGAGCAGGGAACCCAGATGGCGGAGCTCACGATCCGGCCGGAGGAGATCCGGGACGCGCTGGAGAACTTCGTCCAGTCGTACAAGCCGGACGCGGCCTCGCGCGAGGAGGTCGGTACGGTCACCCTTGCCGGCGACGGCATCGCGAAGATCGAGGGTCTTCCCTCGGCCATGGCCAACGAACTGCTGAAGTTCGAGGACGGCACCCTCGGCCTCGCCCTCAACCTCGAGGAGCGCGAGATCGGTGCCATCGTCCTCGGTGAGTTCAGCGGCATCGAGGAGGGTCAGCCGGTCACCCGCACCGGTGAGGTCCTCTCCGTCGCGGTCGGCGAGGGCTACCTCGGCCGCGTTGTCGACCCGCTCGGCAACCCGATCGACGGCCTCGGCGAGATCGAGACGTCCGGCCGCCGCGCCCTCGAGCTGCAGGCCCCCACGGTCATGCAGCGCAAGTCGGTGCACGAGCCGATGGAGACCGGCTACAAGGCCGTCGACGCGATGACCCCGATCGGCCGTGGTCAGCGTCAGCTGATCATCGGTGACCGCCAGACCGGCAAGACCGCCCTGGCCGTCGACACGATCATCAACCAGCGCGACAACTGGCGCTCGGGCGACCCCAAGAAGCAGGTCCGCTGCATCTACGTCGCCATCGGCCAGAAGGGCTCCACCATCGCCGGCGTGCGCCGCGCGCTGGAGGAGAACGGCGCCCTGGAGTACACGACCATCGTCGCCGCCCCGGCGTCCGACCCGGCCGGCTTCAAGTACCTGGCGCCGTACACCGGTTCGGCCATCGGCCAGCAGTGGATGTACGAGGGCAAGCACGTCCTCATCATCTTCGACGACCTCTCGAAGCAGGCCGACGCCTACCGCGCCGTGTCCCTGCTGCTGCGCCGCCCGCCGGGCCGTGAGGCCTACCCGGGTGACGTCTTCTACCTGCACTCCCGCCTGCTGGAGCGCTGCGCCAAGCTCTCCGACGACATGGGTGCCGGTTCGATGACCGGTCTGCCGATCGTCGAGACCAAGGCCAACGACGTCTCGGCGTTCATCCCGACCAACGTCATCTCCATCACCGACGGTCAGTGCTTCCTGGAGTCGGACCTGTTCAACGCCGGTCAGCGTCCCGCGCTGAACGTCGGTATCTCCGTCTCCCGAGTCGGTGGTTCCGCCCAGCACAAGGCGATGCGCCAGGTCTCCGGCCGTCTCCGCGTGGACCTCGCCCAGTTCCGTGAGCTGGAGGCCTTCGCCGCCTTCGGTTCCGACCTGGACGCGGCCTCGAAGGCCCAGCTGGAGCGCGGTTCGCGCATGGTCGAGCTGCTGAAGCAGGACCAGTACCAGCCGATGGCCACCGAGGACCAGGTCGTCTCCGTCTGGGCCGGCACCAACGGCCGTATGGACGACGTGCCGGTCGGCGACATCCGCCGCTTCGAGAAGGAACTGATCGACTTCCTGCACCGGAAGCACCAGGGCCTGATGACCTCCATCAAGGAGGGCGCGAAGATGTCGGACGACACGATCCAGGCGATCGACGACGCGGTGGCGGAGTTCAAGAAGCAGTTCGAGACGAGCGACGGCAAGCTGCTCGGCGAGGACACCCCTGCCGCTGCCGCCAAGTGACGTAAGGAAGGGACCTGACTCATGGGAGCCCAGCTCCGGGTCTACAAGCGTCGCATCCGATCCGTCAGCGCGACCAAGAAGATCACCAAGGCGATGGAGATGATCGCCGCCTCGCGCGTCGTCAAGGCGCAGCGCAAGGTGGCGGCCTCCACGCCGTACGCGACCGAGCTGACACGCGCGGTCACGGCGGTCGGGACCGGCTCGAACACCAAGCACCCGCTCACCACGGAGGCGGAGAACCCGACCCGTGCCGCGGTCCTGCTCCTCACGAGCGACCGCGGCCTGGCCGGCGCCTTCAACTCCAACGCCATCAAGACGGCGGAGCAGCTGACCGAGCGCCTGGAGCGCGAGGGCAAGCAGGTCGACACGTACATCGTCGGCCGGCGCGGTGTCGCCCACTACAACTTCCGTGAGCGCAAGGTCGCGGAGTCGTGGACGGGCTTCACGGACGAGCCGACGTACGCGGACGCCAAGAAGGTCGCGGCGCCCCTGATCGAGGCCATCGAGAAGGAGACGGCGAACGGCGGCGTGGACGAACTCCACATCGTCTTCACCGAGTTCGTCTCGATGATGACGCAGACGGCGCTGGACGCCCGGCTGCTTCCGCTGCGCCTCGAAGAGGTCGCCGAGGAGGCTCACCCCAAGGGGGAGATCCTCCCGCTGTACGACTTCGAGCCCTCGGCGGAGGACGTCCTCGACGCCCTGCTGCCGCGCTACGTGGAGAGCCGTATCTACAACGCGCTGCTCCAGTCGGCCGCTTCGAAGCACGCCGCCACGCGGCGCGCGATGAAGTCGGCCACCGACAACGCCGGTGAGCTCATCGATAACCTCACCCGGCTTGCCAACGCGGCCCGTCAGGCCGACATCACCCAGGAAATCAGCGAGATCGTCGGTGGCGCGAGCGCCTTGGCCGACGCGACCGCGGGGAGTGACCGATAAATGACCACCACTGTTGAGACCGCGACGGCTACGGGCCGCGTCGCCCGGGTCATCGGCCCGGTCGTCGACGTGGAGTTCCCCGTCGACGCGATGCCGGACATCTACAACGCCCTTCACGTCGAGGTCTCCGACCCGGCGAACGCGGGCGAGAAGAAGACGCTGACCCTGGAGGTCGCCCAGCACCTGGGTGACGGCCTGGTCCGCACCATCTCCATGCAGCCCACCGACGGTCTGGTCCGCCAGGCCCCGGTCGTCGACACCGGCGACTCCATCACGGTGCCCGTCGGCGACTTCACCAAGGGCAAGGTGTTCAACACCCTCGGTGAGGTGCTGAACGTCGACGAGCAGTACGAGGGCGAGCGCTGGGGCATCCACCGCAAGGCCCCGAACTTCGACGAGCTCGAGTCGAAGACCGAGATGTTCGAGACCGGCGTCAAGGTCATCGACCTTCTCACCCCGTACGTCAAGGGTGGAAAGATCGGTCTGTTCGGTGGTGCCGGCGTCGGCAAGACGGTGCTCATCCAGGAGATGATCTACCGTGTCGCCAACAACCACGACGGTGTCTCCGTGTTCGCCGGTGTCGGTGAGCGCACCCGTGAGGGCAACGACCTGATCGAGGAGATGTCCGACTCGGGCGTCATCGACAAGACCGCGCTGGTCTTCGGTCAGATGGACGAGCCCCCGGGCACCCGTCTGCGCGTCGCGCTGGCCGGCCTGACCATGGCCGAGTACTTCCGTGACGTCCAGAAGCAGGACGTGCTGTTCTTCATCGACAACATCTTCCGCTTCACGCAGGCCGGTTCCGAGGTCTCCACGCTGCTCGGCCGTATGCCGTCCGCGGTGGGTTACCAGCCGAACCTGGCCGACGAGATGGGTCTCCTCCAGGAGCGCATCACCTCGACCCGCGGTCACTCGATCACCTCGATGCAGGCGATCTACGTCCCCGCGGACGACCTGACCGACCCGGCCCCGGCCACCACCTTCGCCCACCTCGACGCGACGACGGTTCTGTCCCGTCCGATCTCGGAGAAGGGCATCTACCCGGCCGTGGACCCGCTGGACTCCACGTCCCGGATCCTGGACCCGCGCTACATCGCCGCGGACCACTACAACGCCGCCATGCGCGTGAAGACGGTCCTGCAGAAGTACAAGGACCTCCAGGACATCATCGCGATCCTCGGTATCGACGAGCTCGGCGAGGAGGACAAGCTCGTCGTCCACCGTGCCCGTCGCGTGGAGCGCTTCCTGTCCCAGAACACCCACGTCGCCAAGCAGTTCACCGGCGTCGACGGGTCGGACGTGCCGCTGGAGGAGTCGATCGCCGCGTTCAACGCGATCATCGACGGTGAGTACGACCACTTCCCGGAGCAGGCGTTCTTCATGTGCGGTGGCCTGGAGGACCTCAAGGCCAACGCCAAGGAGCTGGGCGTCTCCTGAGCCTCGTGCTCCGACGGAGGGGGCGGGGTGCGTCCCGCCCCCTCTCTCACGCCCACTAGAATTGACCCCAACACCCGGCGCCCCTGCCGGGTGGTGACCCGAGGAGCCACCCTTGGCTGCTGAGCTGCACGTCGAGCTGGTCGCCGCCGACCGCCAGGTCTGGTCCGGCGAGGCCACCCTGGTCGTCGCGCGCACCACGTCCGGCGACATCGGCGTCATGCCCGGTCACCAGCCGCTGCTCGGTGTGCTGGAGTCGGGCCCGGTGACCATCCGTACGAGTGACGATGGAACGGTCGTCGCCGCGGTGCACGGCGGTTTCATCTCGTTCGCGGACAACAAGCTGTCCCTGCTGGCCGAGATCGCCGAGCTGTCGGACGAGATCGATGTCCAGCGCACGGAGCGGGAGCTGGAGCGCGCGAAGGCGGAGGGCGACGCCGCCGCCGAGCGCCGCGCAGACGTCCGCCTCCGCGCGGCGGCGGCGCGCTGAGTCCAGCGCGCGGTATGACGTCACTCAGCCGCGGCCGGCCCGGAGCAATCCGGTGCCGGTCGCGGCTGAGGCAGATGTGGGTGTTTTTTCCGTTTCATTACTCAGTAACAGAAGCAGTTCCTAGGAGACGAGGAGGTCGGTGCCGGTGGTCCTCGCTCTGACTGTGTGCGGGATCGTGGTCGCGCTCGTGGTGGTGGGACTGTTCCTGTTCGGGCTGCGGCGCAGGCTCATCCAGCGCTCCGGCGGCACCTTCGACTGTTCCCTGCGCTGGGCCGTGACCGAGAAACCCGACGCCAACGGCAAGGGCTGGTCCTACGGCGTCGCCCGCTACAACGGCGACCGCATCGAGTGGTACCGCGTCTTCTCCTACGCCTTCCGCCCCCGCCGCACCCTGGAGCGCGCGCAGATCGAGGTGGCCGGCCGCCGGCTGCCCGAGGGCGAGGAGGAACTGGCGCTGCTCTCCGACGCGGTGGTCCTCGCCTGTACCCATCGGGGCACGCGCCTCGAACTCGCCATGAGCGAAGACGCGCTGACCGGATTCCTCGCGTGGCTGGAGGCAGCCCCGCCCGGTCAGCGCGTCAACGTCGCTTAGGGGATCTGTACCTACAGGTTGCTGCTGATGGCGTTCACCAGCTCACCGTCGCTGGTGTCGCCGCTGAACTCCCAGAAGAACGCACCGCCAAGGCCCTGGGACTTGGCCCAGCTCATCTTCCCGGCGATGGTCGACGGGGTGTCGTACGACCACCAGTTGCTGCCGCAGTGGGCGTACGCCGTGCCCGCGACGGTGCCGGTGACCGGGCAGGACGTCTTGAGCACCTTGTAGTCCTCGATGCCCTGCTCGTAGGTGCCGGCCGCGGGTCCCGTGGCCGTGCCGCCCGGGGCGTCCTGGGTGACGCCGGTCCAGCCGCGGCCGTAGAGGCCGATGCCGATGAGCAGCTTGGACGTGGGGACGCCGACGGACTTGTACTTGGCGATCGCGTCGGCCGTGTCGAACCCGGCCTTCGGGATGCCGTTGTACGAGGTGAGCGGGGAGTGCGGGGCGGTCGGGCCCTGCGCGTCCCAGGCACCGAAGAAGTCGTACGACATCACGTTGTACCAGTTGACGTAACTCGCGGCGCCCGCGTAGTCGGCGGCCTCGATCTTGCCGCCGGAGGAGCCGTCCGCGGTGACGGCCGCGGTGACCAGGGCGCTGGAGCCGAACTTGGCGCGCAGTGCGGCCATGACGTTCTTGAAGGCCGCGGCCCCGCTGGTGTCGCAGGACAGACCGCAGGCGTTCGGGTACTCCCAGTCGATGTCGATGCCGTCGAAGACGTCGGCCCAGCGGGAGTCCTTCACCAGGTTGTAGCAGGAGTCCGCGAAGGCGGTCGGGTTGGCCGCCGCCTGGGCGAAACCGCCGGACCAGGTCCAGCCGCCGAAGGACCACAGCACCTTGAGGTTCGGGTACTTGGCCTTCAGCTCGCGCAGCTGGTTGAAGTTGCCGCGCAGCGGCTGGTCCCAGGTGTCGGCGACGCCGCTGACCGACTGGTCGGCGGTGAACGCCTTGTCGTAGTCGGCGTAGGAGTCGCCGATCGCGCACTGGCCGTTGGTCACGTTGCCGAAGGCGTAGTTGATGTGCGTGATCTTCGACGCGGAGCCGGACGTCACCAGGTTCTTGACGTTGTAGTTGCGGCCGTAGATGCCCCACTCGGTGAAGTAGCCGAGCTTGACCTTGTCGCCGGTGGTCGGGGGAGTGGTGGTGCCGCCGGTGGTGTGCACCTTGACCGCGCCGCTGACCGGTCCGGTCTGGTCGGCGGTGTCACGGGCCTGCACGGTGTAGGAGTAGTCGGTGCCGGCGGTCAGAGCGCTGTCGGTGTACGAGGTCGTCGTCACCGTGCCGACGACCTTGCCGTCGCGCAGGACGTCGTAGTTCTTCACGCCCTTGTCGTCGGTGGCCGCGCCCCAGGAGAGGTTGACCGAGGTGTCGGTGACGTTCGAGGCGGTCGGGGTGCCGGGCGCGGAGGGCGCCGCGTCACCGGGGACCGTCGTACCGTCGCAGCTGTCGCCGTTCAGCTTGCAGTTGGACGGGGAGCCGGGGCCCGCGCCGTTGAAGCCGAAGGAGACCGAGGCACCGGGGGCGATGGTGCCGTCGTAGGACTTGTTCTTGGCGGTCCAGTGGGTGCCGGAGCTGGTGACGTCCGCGTCCCAGGCGGAGGTGACGGACGTCCCCGAGGGGAAGTCCCACTCGACGGTCCAGGAACTGATGCTGGTGGTGCCGGTGTTCTTGATGGTCCACTGGCCGCCGAAGCCGGTTCCCCAGTCGCTGGTCTTGGTGAAGCTCGCCGTCGCGTTCGTCGCGGCCTGGGCGGGGCTCGCGAGACCGACGAGGCCGGCCAGGGGGAGCAACAGGGTCGCGAACCCTGCCGCGGCTCTGTGTCTGAAGCGCATGCTGCGCCTCCTCGTTATGGGGTTGTGGGATTGGGGGTTCAGGGGCATGACTGAGCCTTCACGCCCACGGTGCTGCGAGAGTAGAAAGGTCTGGACCACGGGTCAATAGGTCTGGACCAATTCCCTGGCGATTGCCCCTGTATTCCCAACTCCTGTGCCAGTACGGCCGCTTGGTACGTCGGCGACGGCCGCGACCCCCGTCCGAAGCGGGCCCGGCAGCTGCGGCTGCGCGCGCTCCTCGATCAACCGGGTCATCGCCGCCGGCTGCACGGTGTTCCCGAAACGGGAGCCGGCCGGGCAGCGCCCTCGGCGCGAGCTCCGGCGCCGCCCCTGACCCGGCGGAGGCAGCCCCCGCCCACCACACTGCCGCGCGCCCGGTGCGGGGTCGTACGCTGACCGGCGACGAGGAGGGGGCGCATGACGGACACGGCGGGCTCTGGTGCGGTGCTGGTCGTCGACGACGACGCGGCGATCCGGCGCTCTTTGGAACGGGGCCTGAGACTGAGCGGGTTCGCGGTGCGGACCGCCGCCGACGGGCCGGAGGCGCTGGCGGCGATCCGGGAGGCGGCGCCCGACGTGCTGGTGCTCGACGTGTCGATGCCCGGCATGAGCGGCATCGAGGTGTGCACCCGGCTGCGCGACGAGGGCCGGGACCTGCCCGTCCTGATGCTCTCCGCGCTGGACGAGACCGCCGACCGGATCGCCGGGCTGCAGGCGGGCGGCGACGACTACCTGGTCAAGCCGTTCGCCCTGCAGGAACTGGTGCTGCGGCTGCGCGCCCTGCTGCGCCGCCGCCCGCCCACGGGCCGGGCCCGGCTGCGGGTCGCGGGCCTGGTGATCGACCCGGCCGCCCGCACCGCCGAGCGGGACGGCAGGCCCCTCGACCTCACCCGGCGCGAGTTCGAACTGCTGGAGGTACTCGCCCGCAACGCCGGACTGGTCCTCACCCGCGACCAGCTCCTGGAGAGAGTCTGGGGCTACGACTTCGACGTGCGCACCGACGCCGTCGACACCTTCGTCAGCTATCTGCGGCGCAAACTGGAGGCGGACGGGGGCGGCAGGCTGATCCACACGGTACGGGGCGTCGGCTTCGTGCTCAGGGAAGCGCGGGACGCGCCGTGAGACTCTCCACCCGCATCGGCATCGCCGTCGGCTGCACCGTCCCCCTGCTGGTGCTGGCCTGCGGCTGGCTGCTGCTGCACCTGGTCGCCCGCGATCTGCACCGCACCGAGGACCAGCATCTGCGGCAGCGCGCGGTGGCCGTCGCCCCGCAGGCCCGGGCACTGCTGCGGGCCACGGCGAACGCCCGGCCCAAGGCGGCGGACACCCGGGAACGGCAGCTGTTCAGCGCCGCGCTCGACGTCGGCGTACGCGTCGTCGGACCCGGCGCGGACTTCAGCGGCGGACCCCAGCCCGGCCCCGCCGTGGCCCTGTCCGAGCAGTCCTCGGGCTTCGTCACCGTCCGCGACGGCGGGCGCAGTTGGCGCGCCCTGGCCCGGCCCCTGAAGAGCCCCGCCGTCTCCGGCACGCTGTGGGTCTTCTCGCCCGACACCGCCGACCGCACCCAACTCCAACTGGTCCGGCGCCGGGTGATCCTCACCGCCGTACTCGCCGCACCCCTGTCCGGGCTGGTCGCCTGGGGCCTGGCGACCGGTGTGAGCACGCCGCTGCGCCGCCTCACCCGCCGTACCGCCGGCCTCGACCCGCGCACCAGCACGGCCCGGCTCTCCGGGGAGCGGACCGGGGTGCGCGAGGTGGACGAGCTGGCCGCCACGGTACGGACCGTGCTCGCCCGCTACGACGAGCAGGCCGCCCGCACCGCCGAGGCCCTCGACACCGCCCGGTCCTTCTCCGCCGCCGCCGCGCACGAACTGCGCACCCCGCTGATGAGCATGGGCACCAACCTCGACATCCTCACCGACCACCCCGGCCTGCCGGACTCCGACCGCACCGAGGTGCTCGCCGACCTGCGGCGCGAACACGCCCGGCTGCTGGGCCTGCTGGTGATGCTGCGCGAGCTGGGGCGCGGGGACCTGGTGGAGGCGGAGGCGTTCCGGGACGTCGACGTGTCCGAGGTCGCCGATGCGGCCGTGGCCGAGGCCCGCCGCCGTGCCCCGGACGCCGACATCGCCCTGGACGCGGCGCCCGGGCTCACCGTGCACGGCTGGGAACCGGGCCTCAGGCTGCTGCTCGACAACCTGGTCGGCAACGCCCTCGCCCACGGCCGGGACAGCCGGGGCCGGGCACGGGTGCGGGTCGGGGTGCGCGGCGCCGCCGCGGAGGGGCGCGGCACCGCCGGTCACGTCCGCATCACCGTGGACGACCACGGGCCCGGCGTACCGCCCGGCGCCCGCGCCCGGATCTTCGAGCGGTTCCAGCGGGGCCCGGACAGTGCGGGCTCCGGGCTCGGCCTCACCCTGGTCGCCCAGCAGGCGGCACTGCACCGGGGGAGCGTCACCGTGGGCGAGGGGCCGGACGGAGCCGGGGCGCGCTTCGAGGTGCGGCTGCCGTCGGGCGGCGCGGTCCTGCCCGGCCGCCGGGACTGGCTGATCGATACAGTCGCGGCAAACCGGTCACAGAGTTTCCCCAAAGACCCTTCCTAGCCTCCGTTGCGTGGACGGACGACCGGCCCGTCCGGAGAACGAACGGAGAGACAGATGAACGCACGTCGACGTACGCGCACCCTCCTCGCCGGGTGCGCGGTGGCGGCCGTACTGGCGGGCACCGCCGGAGTGGCCTCGGCCGACAGCAGCACGCCCAGCAGCGCCCCCGCGCCCGGCCCCACCGGCGACGGCGCGAAGGCGCTGTGCAAGCGGGTGCCCAGGATCGACCGCCGGATCGAGCGGGCCCTGAAGCGGCTGGACGCCGGGCCCGGCACCCGTGGCTCGGTCGCCCGCCTGCAGCAGCGCGTGGACAACGCGAAGAAGGCGGGTCACACCCAGGTCGCCACCTTCCTCCAGGACCGGCTGGACTTCCGCAAGTCGCTGGTCACGAACCTGCAGCAGCGGCAGAAGGACCTGAACGACGTGAAGTCCTGGTGCCAGGCGAGCGGCGGCGGGAAGGCTGCGAGCTGATGCGGGCACGCCGGGCGGCACTGCCGGCGGTGGCGCTGCTCGTGGCGCTCACCGCGGGCTGCGCCCACCACGACGGGGCGTCCCCGAAGACGCCGTCCGCCTCCGGCACGCCCTCGGGCTACGCCGAGATGCAGAAGAAGGTGAACACGGCCGAGTCCGCGGCAGCCGCCGCCGACCGCGACGCGGCCCGCGACGGCAACTGAGACAGCGCTCCCCGCCCGGCACCCAGAGCACGTCACCGGTGCTCTTGTCGGCGGTGCGGGCCAGGATGCCGCATCTTCCGGGGGGCAACCACCGGACCTCCGGCCGTCGGATGTTCAGCGGCGTTCCCCGCCGGGCACCCAAAGGACGTCGCCGGTGTCCTTGTTCGCGGTGCGGGCCAGGATGAACAGCAGGTCGGACAGGCGGTTGAGGTAGGTCGCGGTGAGCGGGTTCATGGTCTCGCCGTGCACCTCCAGGGCCGCCCAGGTGGAGCGCTCGGCCCGGCGTACGACGGTGCACGCCTGGTGCAGCAGGGCCGCGCCGGGCGTGCCGCCGGGCAGGATGAAGGAGCGCAGCTTCTCCAGCTCGGCGTTGAACCGGTCGCAGTCCGCCTCCAGCCGGTCGATGTAGAACTGCTCGACCCGCAGCGGCGGGAACTCGGGGTTGTCCACCACCGGCGTCGACAGGTCCGCACCCACGTCGAACAGGTCGTTCTGCACGCGGGTGAGGACCTTGACGACGTCCGCGTCCAGGCCGCCCAGCGCGATGGCGGTGCCGATCACCGCGTTGGCCTCGTTGGCGTCCGCGTACGCGGAGATCCGGAGGTCCGTCTTGGCGACCCGGCTCATGTCACCGAGCGCGGTGGTGCCCTTGTCGCCGGTCCTGGTGTAGATGCGCGTCAGATTGACCATGTGGCCAGCGTAGTTATGCCCCGGCCGTCCGGAACACTCGTGTGCCCACCGTCACGGCGAGCGCGGCGAAGCCGGCGGCGACGAGGACGCCGTAGACCATGTGCGCACTCGCGTAGTGCCCGACGTAGGCGTCGCGCACCGCGTCCACGAGGTAGCGGAACGGCACGAAGTGCGACAGCACGTTCAGCCAGGCGGGCGCGAGGGACATCGGGAGCATCAGGCCGGACAGCAGCATCGACGGCATCGACACCATGTTGATCAGCGGGCCGAACTCCTGCGGGGTGCGGACCTTCAGGCCGAGCGCGTACGACAGCGCGGCCAGGGCGAGGGTGAGCACCGCCACGAAGGCGAAGCCGATCAGGATGCCCGCGAAGGGCGCGCGCAGGCCCATCGCCAGCGCGGCCAGCACCAGCAGCACCGCCTGGAAGACGAAGACCGTGGCGTCGCGCAGCACCCTGCCGAGCAGCAGGGCGAGCCGGCTGACCGGGGTCACCCGCATCCGCTCCACCACCCCCTGCCCCTTCTCCACGATGATCGTGAAACCCGCGAACAGGGCGCCGAACAGGCCGAGTTGGAGCAGCAGTCCCGGCACGAGCACCTGCCAGGAGGTGCCCCCGCCGCCCAGCGGCAGACCGGTGAGCAGCGGGCCGAAGAAGAGGAGGTAGAGCAGCGGCGTGAGCACGCCGAAGAGCAGGGCGAACCGGGAACGAAGGGACTGGCGCAGATAACGCCCGTAGACGAGGGCGGTGTCGTTCAGGAGCATGCTGGATCCCTATACGGCTACGGGGGCGGTGTCGGCCGGGGCGGGCCCCCGGCCGGTGACGGCGAGGAAGGTGTCCTGGAGGGTGGCGTCGATCGAGCCGCCGTAGCGGAGCTTCAGCGCGCTCGGCGTGCCCTCGGCGGCGACCGTGCCCCGGTCGACGATCACCAGGCGGTCGGCGAGGGCGTCGGCCTCGTCCAGGTAGTGGGTGGTCAGGAAGACGGTCGTGCCGTGGTCCTCGCGCAGCCGGCGGACCAGGTCCCACAGGTCGGCGCGGCTGCCCGGGTCCAGGCCGGTCGTCGGTTCGTCCAGGAACAGCACCTTCGGGCGATGGGTGAGTGCCATCGCGATGTCCAGACGGCGCCGCTGGCCGCCGGAGAGCGCGGCGGTCCTGCGGTCGAGGAGGCCGGTGAGGCCGAGCTCGCGGGCCAGCTCCTCGGCCCGCGCGACCGCCTCGGCCTTCGGCAGGCGGTACATCCGCCCCTGGGTGACCAGCTCCTCCCGCACGGTGATCTGCGGGTCGACCCCGCCGGACTGGGCGACGTACCCGCTCGCCGCGCGCACCCCGGCCGGATCGGTCGCCAGGTCGTGCCCGGCGACGGTGGCGGCCCCGCCGGTCGGCTTCAGCAGGGTGGTGAGCATCCGCAGGGTGGTCGTCTTGCCGGCGCCGTTGGGCCCGAGGAAGCCGAGGATCTCGCCCTCGCGGACGGCGAGGTCGATGCCGCGTACGGCCGCCACGGGGCCGGCCTTGGTCTGGAAGGTGCGGGCGAGTCCCGCCGCGCTGATGACTGCTGCCATGCGCACAGAAAAACAGAGTCCCCGAAAATTTGCAACAACCCCAAGTTTGCTGCAGGCCTAAGTTTTCAGGGCCGCCAAGGTTTCATGAGCCCCAGCGAAGTTAGGATGCGGGCATGGCAGAGGGGCTCAGGGAGCGGAAGAAGCGGCAGACCAGGCAGTACATCTCGGATGTCGCCACGGGGCTGTTCGTCGGGCGCGGCTTCGACGCGGTCACGGTCGCGGAGATCGCCGAGGCGGCGAACGTCTCCGTCAACACCGTCTACAACTACTTCCCCACCAAGGAGGACCTCTTCTTCGACCGCTCCGCCGGCATGGTCGACCGGCTGGCCCGCTGGGTCCGCGGCCGCCCCGAGGGCGAGTCGGCCGCCGCCGCGGTCCTGCGTGAGCTGCGCGAGGAGGTCGAGGCCGTCTCCCCTCGGGTCGGCCTGCTCTCCGGCTACGCCGCCTTCATGAAGGTCATCGAGGAGGCCCCCGCCCTGCGCTCCCGCCTCTGGGCCCTCGCCCAGGAGGTCCAGGCCAACCTGGAAGAGGTCCTCCGCGAGGAGACCGGCGCACCCGCCGACGACGAACTCCCGCACCTGATGGCCGGTCAGATCGGCTGGATCCACGGCACGGTCATCACGGTCATCGGCCGCGAAATGGTCAAGGGCCGCGAACCACGCGAAGTGTCCCGAGAGGTCCTCACCCTCCTCGACGACATCGAGGACCTGTTGAGCGAACGGGTGCTGAACTACGCCGTGCGGGCAGCGGCCTGAGCGCCCTTTCCGAAGCGCCAACCGGCGCCGAGCCGCAAGGGATTGGCGCATCGGCAGCGGCGCCCGGAATCCCGCCGGACGAGCCGGCTAGAGCAGCGCCGAGTGTGCCGACCGGAACGTGACGGGTGTCTCACCGTCTGAGACCGTGACACGCGTTACTAACCGCTCACTCAGCGCCGCCGTAGCGCTATGGTCCGCCGGAGAAGCAGACTTGGAGCGCGTTCAAGGGAGTCGGAGTGGCACGGAAGCTCGCCGTCATCGGGGCCGGTCTCATGGGGTCCGGGATCGCTCAGGTCGCCGCGCAGGCGGGCTGGGACGTCGTCCTGCGGGACGTCACCGACGAGGCACTGAAGCGTGGCACCGACGGCATCAAGGCCTCGTACGACAAGTTCGTGAGCAAGGGGAAGATGGAGGCGCAGGACGCCGAAGCCTCCCTGGCCCGCATCACCCCGACCACCGACCTGGACGCCGCCGCCGACGCCGACATCGTGGTCGAGGCCGTCTTCGAGAAGCTGGAGGTCAAGCACGAGATCTTCCGCGCGCTCGACAAGCTCGTACGCGAGGACGCCGTGCTGGCCTCCAACACCTCCGCCATCCCGATCACCAAGATCGCGGCGGCCACCGAGCGCCCCGAACGGGTCGTCGGCGTCCACTTCTTCTCGCCGGTGCCGATGATGCAGCTCGTCGAGCTGGTCCGCGGCTACAAGACCAGCGACGAAACCCTCGCCACCGCACGGGAGTTCGCCGAGTCCGTCGGCAAGACCTGCATCGTCGTCAACCGGGATGTCGCGGGTTTCGTGACGACCCGGCTCATCTCCGCCCTCGTGGTGGAGGCGACCAAGCTCTACGAGTCCGGTGTCGCCACCGCCGAGGACATCGACCTCGCGTGCAAGCTGGGCTTCGGCCACGCCATGGGCCCGCTCGCCACCGCCGACCTCACCGGCGTGGACATCCTGCTGCACGCCACCGGCAACATCTACACCGAGTCCCAGGACGAGAAGTTCGCCCCGCCGGAGCTGATGCGCCGGATGGTGGACGCCGGTGACATCGGCCGCAAGAGCGGGCAGGGCTTCTACAAGTACTGAGCACCATCTGTACGGACATTCGCCGGATCTCACCCCCGGGAGTATCACTCCCCGGGGTGAATTCGGTATCGGTTCGCTTACAAGCAGCAACCGCACCACCACTCGCACAGTCAGACGTTGCAACGTCACGGAGTACGCCAACCGCACTCAACGGGGAGCGCATATGCATATCAGGGGCGACCATGCCGAGCTGGTCGTCGGGGGCCGCCTCGACGTCCGCAGCGCGGCGGACGCCCGTACGGCCCTGCACTCGGCCGTCGACGACGGCGTCGGCGACCTCGTCCTCGACCTGTCCGAACTGGACTCCTGGGACGCCACCGGACTCGGGGTGATCATGGGGGCCCACCGGCGGGCCGGCCGCCGCGGCCGCCGTCTGGTGCTGCGCGGCGTACCGCCGCAGATGCAGCGCCTGCTGGTGGCCACCCGGCTGCACCGCATCCTCGCCATCGAGGGCGGCATCGGGGTGGAGTCGCTGCCACGCGTGTGAGGTTCGTGCGCGTGTGAGGCACGTACGGGTGTGAGCCGGGCGGAGACTCCTGCGGCCGGCGAGAGGCGGGCGCAGCCGTCGAAGCGCCCGACAGGGGCAATCCTCACCGGACTGTGATGTCTCGGACCGCACGGCACCCCGCCCTGTCGGAGATACTGAGCGAAGGTTTAGGGTTCGGTCGCCCGCCGCCTCGCAACCCTCGACCGAGCGGGCCCGGACCAGAAGCGACAGCGCGGTGTGCGACGAAGCCGGGAGGGGCCGGAATCCGGGCACACGACGCTTTTGGGGGGTTTGAACCCATGGAACCCATGGATCCCATGGACCCGATCAACCGGGGACCCGAGGAGCACGCTCAGGCGGCGAGCCGTCGTCCGCCCCGGGAGTCCCTCACCTCGGACTTCGGTCAGAGCACGCCCGCGCTCGCGCGTACGGCGCACGTCGTGACCGGCGACCTGTTGCTGACCGTGAACCCCGTCGACGGCAGCGAGATAGAGCCCTGCCCGCCGGTCGAGCGGCCGGAGCGGCCCCGCAAGCGCACCGCCGCCGAGCGCGCCGAGGCCGAGCGTGCCGCCCGGCCCCCCGTGCCGCCCGGTCCCGCCCAGCCGGCACGCTCCCTGCTGGAACGCCAGGACGAGCGCGAGCGCCTGGTCCGGCTGCTGGCCCGCGGCCGTTCCGTACGGCTCACCGGGCCCGGCGGCTCCGGCCGTACCGCCCTGCTGGACCTGGTCGCCGAGGACTGCCTGGACCTCGCCCCCGACGGCGTGGTGCGCCTGAACGGCTTCCACCGCACGGCGAGCGACCTCCTGTACGACCTCTGCCATGCCGTGTACGACGCCCCGCGCCACCGCCCCGATCCGGACGAACTGCACGCCCTGGTCCGCGAGATCGGCGCGGTCGTCGTCCTGGACGACATCGAGTTCGGCGGCGCCGCCCTCGACGAGTTCCTCGACGCCACCCCCGAGTGCGCGTTCCTGATCGGCGCCACTCCCGACGTGCCCGCGCCCTCCGACACGTCCGAGGTCGAGGAGGTCTTCCTCGGCGGTCTCGACCGCGCCGCCGGCGTGGAGATCCTGGAGCGGACCGTCGGCCGCGTCCTCACCGAGGAGGAGGCCAACTGGGCCGGCGACCTGTGGTTCGAGTCCGAGGGACTGCCGCTGCGGTTCGTCCAGGCCGGCGCCCTGCTCCGGCAGCGCGACGAACTGCGGGCCAGCACGGGAGCCGTGGACGAGTACGGCGTCTTCGAGGACGTACGCGAACCGGCCGAGTTGTCCCTGGAGACGGCGGACGAGGTCCCCTTGCCGTCCCTCGGCGAGGCCGCCGCGCCCGCCCCGCTGCTCGCCTCCCGGCTCAGCGCCTCCGCGCGCGCCGCCCTGCGCTTCGCCGTCGCCCTCGGCGGCGAGGTGCCGCACCAGGCGCATCTGCCGGCGCTGATCGGCGACACCCACGCCGACGCCGCCCTCGGTGAGCTGGCCGCCTGCGGACTGGTCTCGCCGGTCGGCGGCCGCTTCCGGCTCGCGGCCGGTGTGCAGACCCAGCTGGAGGCAGCCGGGTACGCCGACGACGCCCCGGTCCAGGCGCTGGCCGCCGCCGAGCACTACGCCTGGTGGACCGGGCATCCGTCGGTCACTCCCGAGCGGGTGTGCGCGGAGGCGGACGCGGTCCTGGCCGCGCTCGCCGCGATCGTCCCGCTCCCGGCTCCGTCCACCGAGGGGGAGGAGAGCTGCGCGGTACGGCTCGCCCGTACGGCCGGGCCCGCGTTCGCCGCCGGGCTGCACTGGAACGCCTGGGAACGGGCCCTGCGCTCCGGCGCGGAGGCCTCCCGGCTGGCGCATGAGGTGTCCGAACAGGCTTATTTCCACCACGAGTTGGGTGTCCTCGCGCTCTGCTTCGGCCAGCTCGACCGGGCCCGCGCCGAGTTGGAGGTGTCCATCGGGCTGCGCGGGGCGCTCGCCGACAAGCGGGGCACGACCGCCGGGCGCCGGGCGCTCGCGCTGGTCGCCGACCGCTCGGGCGACGTGCCCGGGATCGCCGTGACCGCGTGGGAGGAGCTGCCGGAGGTACGGCACGAGGAGTCGGCGCCGCCGCCGTACGTGCCCCTCGGCGACCCCCTGGTCACGACCCGGTTCCCGGCCGCCCCGGAGCGGGGCGGGACCTTGCGGCGGCTGGCCCGCCGCAACCTCGTCGCGGTCGGTTCCGGGGCGCTGCTCGCCGCCGTGCTGGGTACGGTCGTCACGCTCGGCATGACGTCCAACGAGAACGCCGACAAGAATCCGGCCGGCAAGGTCGACGTCAACCCCTCGGCGAGCCAGGGCACGGACAACGGCACCCTGGGCGCCGACCCGAACCAGACCACGCCCGCGGGCGCCGGATCCCACCGGCCCACCAGCAGCCCGACGAACCCTGGCCCCGACGGCACCTACGGCACGACGGACGACCCGACGCCGTCCCAGCCGGCCACATCGCCTTCGGCCGACCCGAGCCACACCAAGGGCACGGGCAGCGGGGGCACGACGCCGACGCCGTCCAAGTCCAGGACGACCAGGCCTGGTTCACCGACGCCGACGAGGACGACACCCACGGGCACACCGACCTCGCCCTCGCCGACGTCCAGCTCGCCGACACCGACACCCACGACCCCGACGGCCACGAGCCCGGCCACGACGAACACCGCGAGCGGCCCGACGACGCCGGACAGCTCGGGGAGCGCCTCGCAGTCCTCCGGCTCGGTGATCTAGGTCATGTCCCGCCCGCCGCTGGACGGCGCGGCGGGACACGGATCAACGATCGCCGATCAGAACAGGCGGAGCTTGTCGTCCTCGATACCGCGCATGGCGTCGTAGTCGAGGATCCGGCAGTCGATGCCGCGGTCGGTGGCGAGGACGCGCGCCTGGGGCTTGATCTCCTGGGCGGCGAAGACGCCACGGACCGGCGCCAGGTGCGGGTCGCGGTTCAACAGGTCCAGGTAACGGGTGAGTTGCTCGACGCCGTCGATCTCGCCCCGACGCTTGATCTCCACCGCGACCGTCCGGCCGTCCGCGTCCCGGCACAGGATGTCCACCGGTCCGATCGCCGTCATGTACTCGCGGCGGATGAGGGTGTAACCCTCGCCGAGCGTCTCGATGCGGTCGGCGAGCAACTCCTGCAGGTGCGCTTCCACGCCGTCCTTGATCAGACCCGGATCCACGCCGAGTTCGTGCGAGGAGTCGTGGAGGATCTCCTCCATCGTGATGATCAGTTTCTCGCCCGCTTTGTTGACGACGGTCCACACGCCCTCGTCCTCACCCGCGCCCTCCTTCAGCGTGCAGGGCGGCGACATCCAGTTGAGGGGCTTGTAGGCCCGGTCGTCGGCGTGGATGGAGACGCTGCCGTCCGCCTTGACCAGGATCAGGCGGGGCGCCGAGGGCAGGTGGGCGGTGAGTCGGCCGGCGTAGTCGACCGAGCATCGGGCAATGACGAGACGCATGGTCGGCAACGCTACTCGACGCCCCTCGGTGCGCGCGATTCGCCCGCCCTGCTCCCGATCGATCGTCCCAATTGTCCCTGGAAACTCTTGTTCATCCCTGGCCGATTGTGCCCGTAACGGGACCGTTCCATATACGCATTCTGCTGGTGTGGTCACCGACGGTTGCCTACCGTAGTGAACGGGAGGTCGCCGCATATGTACTGAGCGTGTTCGAAATCGCGAACTCCCTTACCTGTCCGGCAACCCCTGCTCTTCGGGGGTGCGAGAGGAGTACCCATGTCGCTCGACGTCTCACCGGCCCTACTCGAACAGGCCGAGCGAGGCGAGGTCGACGAAGCAGAATTCGTCGACTGCGTCCGGACCTCCCTGCCCTACGCATGGGAGATGATCAGCTCCCTGGTGGCCCAGCTGAAGGTCGACGGCGGAGCGTTCGCCGACAACCAGACGCCCCCGCCGGACGAGCAGGCACGCGGTCAGCTGCTGCGTGCGCTCGCGAGTGACGCCATCCGCGGCGCCCTGCAGCGGCACTTCGGTGTGCGGCTGGCCTTCCAGAACTGCCACCGGGTGGCGGTGTTCCCGCTGGACGCCTCGGTGGACGAGACGTTGGCCCGCTTCACATCGGTACGCAGCCAGTTGCTGAACCAGTCGCCGGAGCTTCGGGACTGCTGACGGGGCAGTCCCGGTACGGCAGACGTTGTGAGCCGCTAGCTTGCCGCTCCATCCGCGGGAGGTGCATTCAGTGCTGGGGCGGCAAGCCCTCATGACGGCCGGTGAGTTGCGGCGGGTCAGCGCAGCTGGGGCAGCACCTCGGCGCCCAGCCGCCGCAGGTTCTCCTCCGTCGCGGCGAGGTCGCCCGAGCCCTCCACCAGGAGGGCGAAGCGGGAGATGCCGGTGCGCTCCGAGGTGGCCGCGAGCCGGTCGGCGGCCAGCCGCGGGGTGCCGACCGGGTGCAGTCCGCAGAGCAGTTCGGTGTAGGCGTAGGGGTCGCGCATCGCGCGGACCCGGCCGTCCACCGTCACATGCGCCTCCAGCCCCTGCTTCAGCCAGCCCGGCATGGCCTTCAGCAGCGTCTCCGCCGCGTCCGTGCGCCGGTCGGCGAGCTGGCACACCCCGGCCGAGACATGCGCGGCGCCCGCGATCTCCTCGCCCGGTCGGCCGGCCGCGCGGGCACAGCGTTGCCAGAGGGCCACCATCTCGGCCTTTTCCTCGTCCCCGACGTGCATGCCGAGCAGCATCGGCAGCCCGCGCTCGGCGGCCAGCCGTACGCTCGCCGGGGAGGTGCAGGCGACGACGACCTCGGGGCCCGGGGTCTCCGTGAGCGCCTCCGACGGGCGGGGTACGACCGGCACCTCGCGGAAGCTGAACCGTTCGCCGGACGCCGACACCCGTGGCTCGCGCAGCCAGCGCAGCAGCAGATCGAGTGACTCCGGGAACCCGTGTTCGTACGCCTCCAGGCCCGCGCCGAAGACCTCCAGGTCCACCCAGGGCCCGCCGCGGCCCACGCCGAGGGTGAACCGTCCGCCGCTCGTCAGGTGCAGCAGCGCGGCCTGTTCGCCGAGGGCGACGGGGTGGGCGGTGGGCAGTACGCTGACCGCCGTGCCGACCCGGATGCGGCTGGTGCGGCCGAGCAGCAGCGCGGCAAGCGTGACGGCGGACGGGCATGTGCCGTACGGCACGAAGTGGTGCTCGGCCAGCCACACGGCGTCCAGCCCGGCCTCCTCGGTGACCTCCGCCGAGCGGACCGCCCGGTGAAGGGCCTCCCCGGGGCCCTGGCCCGGGAACTGGGCGCCCAGCACAAAACTTCCTACGTACATCGCATTTCCTGCTTCCTTGGCTCCGACTCGGAGCTCCCCCACCCGGCATAACCGTCTGACACGTGCCCAGGACACGGCCTCGCGGAGAGATTTGCGGATTGTCTGCAGAATGGGTCGTCCTGGAGGGGGACTTGTGCGGGTTGGTTCCGTACGCGTACCCCGCACGGCGGCGCGTAGGCTGGATACAGCCCGTGCTTCCTGTATAGCCCCGAGAGGTGTCCCGTGTCCCCGCGTCGCAACCGACCGAACGCAGCCGGATCGTCGGGCCGGAGCGCCGAGGACGACCGGACCGGCCGGTACGGCGGCTGGCAGTCGACCGAGAACTGGCAGGGCGAGGACTGGAGCGTGCGCCATGTCGCCGGGTCGAGCGCGGAGGGCAAGACCTATCGCTGCCCGGGCTGCGACCAGCTGATCGCCGCCGGGGTCCCGCACGTGGTGGCCTGGCCGGAGTACGCGGGCGTGGACGACCGCCGCCACTGGCACAAGGCGTGCTGGAACGCGAAGGACCGCCGCACCACGCGGGTGCAGCGGTCCCGTAACGCGCCGAAGTTCTAGCGGCCGTCCGGCAGCGGCCTCACACGTCCCGCTTCTGCAGCAGCGCGAAGGCACCGGCGAACGCGACCGCCGACAGGCCCAGCATGATCCACAGCGGGTCCCAGCCCGTGGGGCCGGACCTGCTCAGGGAGTTGTCGTAGAAGCAGCTCATCTGGCTCGGGATGGAGTACTCCAGCAGCCACTGCCGCACCTTCTCCAGGGACTGCGAGGCCATGAACAGCGCGATCACCAGCGGGGCCAGCACCGTGCCGATCATGATGGTGATGGCGCCCGCGGAGTGCCGGATGATCGAGCCGACGAGCAGCGAGAACAGGCCGAGCAGCGCGACGTAGAGGCTGATGCCGACGGTCGCCTTGAGCCAGTCGCCGGCGGAGGGGGTGCGCGCACCGCCGACGTCCTTCAGCATCGACGCGTGGATCATGGCCACGAAGCCGGACGTGGCGAGGGTGACGACGAAGGCGACGACGAAGAACACGATCGCCTTGGCGGCGAGCACCCGGCTCCGGCTCGGGCACGCGACCATCGTCGTACGGATCATGCCGGTGCCGTACTCCGAGGCCGTGGTCAGCACGCCGAGCGTGATGATGCACATGCTGCCGAGGAGCAGGCCGAAGAACCCGAACTGCAGCGGGTTCTGGTCCGACATGCTCTCCGCGCCGGAGTTGGACCTGACCAGCGAGGCGGACAGCAGGCCGATCCCGAGGACGAGGACCACGAACACGCCGAGCGTCCACATCGTCGACCGCACCGACTTGATCTTGGTCCACTCGGAGGCCAGCGCGTGCCCGAGATGGGTGCGCACGACCGGGATCGGCGAGGTGTAACCGGGGTACGGCCCGCCGGGCGCCGCCTGCCAGTCGGGCGCGGCGGCCGGGGCCTGCGGCATCGGGGGCTGGTGGGTGCTCATCGGGCGTCCTCGGGCTTGGTCAGGTCGGCGGGGGCGGTGGCCGGGGCAGCAGCGGCGGGCGCCTGCTGCGGCGGCACCGGGACCGGCGGCTGGTCCTGCGGGGCCGGAGCGGCCTGCGGGGCGGCGGGGGCCGGCGGCTGCGCCTGCGGGGCCTGCGGGGCGGCTGCGGCGGCCGAGGCCGCGCCCAGTGCCAGCGTCTGCGGCGCCGGGACGCCCTGCGGGGCGGAGCCGGGCTGCTGGGCCTGCTGGGCGTACGGGTTGGCCGTCTCGGTGCCCGGGGCGGCCGGCGTGCCGTAACCGGGCGGCTGCGGGGCGCCGTACGGGCCCGCGGGCGTCTGGGGCATCGCGAAGGCCTGGCCGCCCTGCTGGGGCGGCGGTGGGGCGTACCAGCCGGGCTGGCCCTGGCCGGGCACCGGCATGGGCGGCTGGGCGCCCGGCGGCAGCGGCTGCTGCAGGCCCGCCTTCTGGTCGACGGTCGAGCGGTAGTCGACAGCGCCCTGCGTCATCCGCATGTACGCCTCCTCCAGCGAGGCCTGGTGCGGCGACAGCTCCCACAGCCGGACGCCCGCCTCGTGCGCGAGGTCGCTGATCCGGGGCAGCGGCAGCCCGGTCACGCGCAGCGCGCCGTCCGGCTCCGGCAGCACGTGGCCGCCCGCCTCGGCGAGCGTGGTGCCGAGCTTCTCGCGCAGCTGCGGCTCGGTGTCCGGGGTCCGCACCCGGGCGAAGTCGGCGGAGTTGGCCGAGATGAAGTCCTTCACACTCATGTCGGCGAGCAGCTGGCCGCGCCCGATGACGATCAGGTGGTCGGCGGTCAGCGCCATCTCGCTCATCAGGTGCGAGGAGACGAAGACCGTACGGCCCTCGGCGGCCAGGGCCCTCATCAGGTTGCGGACCCAGAGGATGCCCTCGGGGTCGAGGCCGTTGACCGGCTCGTCGAACAGCAGCACCTGCGGGTCGCCGAGCAGCGCGGCGGCGATGCCGAGACGCTGGCCCATGCCGAGCGAGAAGCCCTTGGAGCGCTTGCGTGCCACGTCCTGAAGGCCGACGACGCCGAGCACCTCGTCCACGCGCCGGGCCGGGATTCCCGACAGCTGGGCGAGGCTCAGCAGGTGGTTGCGGGCGGTCCGGCCGCCGTGTACCGCCTTGGCGTCCAGCAGCGCGCCGACCTGGCGGGGGGCGTTGGGCAGCTTGCGGTACGGGTAGCCGCCGATCGTCACCGCCCCGGACGTCGGATTGTCCAGCCCGAGGATCATCCGCATCGTCGTCGACTTGCCCGAGCCGTTCGGCCCGAGGAAGCCGGTGACGGCACCCGGCCGCACCTGGAAGGAAAGGTTGTACACGGCGGTCTTGTCGCCGTAGCGCTTGGTCAGGCCGACAGCCTCGATCATGCTCCGCACCCATCGAAAGGTTCAGGACAGCGGGGACCCGCCCCCGTAAGGGTTAGGAGGATATCGGGGCGCTGACGGTTCCGCCCAAGAGAAAGTAAAGCTATGCGTCCCGGTTCTTGAGCACTGCGTAACCGCCGGCGAGCGCGGCGATCACCCACAGCACCATGATCCCGAGCCCGCCCCAGGGCCCGTACGGCGTGTCGTCGGCCCTCGGCACCACCCGCATGATCCGGCTGCCCGCCTGGTCCGGCAGGAACCGGCCGAGCTTCTTCGTCGCGTCGACGTTGCCGAGGATGTTGGAGATCAGGAAGAAGAACGGCATCAGGATGCCGAGCGACAGCATCGGCGAGCGCAGCATCGCGGCGACGCCCATGGAGAACATCGCGATCAGCGTCATGTAGAGCCCGCCGCCGAGCACCGCGCGCAGCACACCGGGGTCGCCGATCCGCGCCCCGTGCGGGCCGAGCATCGCCTGGCCGAGGAAGAACGCGGCGAAGCTCGTGGCCATGCCGACCACGAGCGCGAGCGCGCCGGCCACCGCGATCTTGCCGAACAGGAAGGTCGCACGCTGCGGTACGGCGGCCAGCGAGACCCGGATCATGCCGGTGCTGTACTCGTTCGAGACCACCAGCACACCGAACACGATCATGGCGAGCTGGCCCAGGCTCATGCCCGCGAAGCTGACGTAGGTCGGATCGAACGACAGCCGGTCCTGCACCGGCATCGAGTCGAACTGGTTCCGCGAGAGCGCGGAGATGAGCAGTCCGAGGGCGATGGTGACCACCACGGCCAGCGAGAGCGTCCACACCGTGGACGCCACCGACCGGATCTTGGTCCATTCCGACCGGATGACCTGTGCGGCTGCCATGGACGTCAGGCCCTCCTCCAGTCGGCGCCCCAGTCCCGCGGGGCGGGCTCCGGCCCGGCGTGCGCGTGGTACTCCACCGCCTGGGCCGTCAGCTGCATGAACGCCTCCTCGAGCGAGGCCTGCTGGGGGCTCAGCTCGTGCAGCACGATCCCGTCGCGCGCCGCGAGCTCACCGATCCGCTCGGCCTTGCCGCCCGCCACCTCCAGCGCACCCCCGCCGGCCTCCACGACGGTGATCCCGTCCTCGTGGAGCACATCGAGCAGCCGCTCGCGCTGCGGAGAACGGATCCGGACGCACGACCGCGAGTTCTCCCGGATGAAGTCGGCCATGGACGTGTCCGCGAGCAGTCGTCCCTGCCCGATGACGACGAGGTGATCGGCGGTCAGCGCCATCTCGCTCATCAGGTGGCTCGACACGAACACCGTCCGCCCCTGCGCGGCCAGCGATTTCATCAGGTTCCGGATCCAGTGGATGCCCTCCGGGTCCAGCCCGTTGACCGGCTCGTCGAACATCAGGATCCGCGGGTCACCGAGCAGCGCCGCGGCGATCCCCAGCCGCTGCCCCATGCCGTAGGAGAACCCCTTGGCCTTCTTCCGTGCCACGGCGGTGAGCCCGACGGTGTCGAGCACCTGCGCCACCCGGGCCCGCGGGATCCCGTTGCTCTGCGCGAGACACAGCAGATGGTTGTAGGCACTGCGCCCGCCGTGCACGGCCTTGGCGTCCAGCAGCGCGCCGACGTACGTCAGCGGGTCCTTCAGCTGCCGGTAGTGCCGGCCGTCGATACGCACGTCGCCGGCGGTGGGGTGATCGAGCCCGAGGACCATGCGCATGGTCGTGGACTTCCCGGCCCCGTTGGGCCCGAGGAACCCGGTCACCATCCCGGGCCGCACGGCGAAGGTGAGCCCGTCGACCGCCACCTTCTCGCCGTACCGCTTGGTCAGCCCCTCCAGCTCGATCATGCGGCCACGCTAGGACGAGCGGAAGCCCCCTGCCACCGGAAGTGACAGGGGGCTTCCCCATGCTCAGTGAACGTACGCGTGCCGACGGCGCACGCGAAGCGTCACCGGGACTGCTGCGCCGGCACCCCACGGGAGATGGGCTCGTCGTCGCCCGGCGTGCCCGCGGCGGCGACAGCGGCGCCCGTCAGCGTCGCCAGCATCTCGCGGACGTTGGTCAGCTGGGCGTTGATCGAGTCGCGGCGGTTGGTCAGCGCGGCGAGCTCGCGCTCGGATTCCGAGCGGATGCGGTCGGCCTTGGCGTTGGCGTCGGCCACGATGTCCTCGGCCTGACGCTGGGCCGTCTCCACCGTCTGGCGGGCGCGGCGCTCGGCGTCGGTGCGCAGCTTCTCCGCCTCCAGGCGCAGCTGCTCGGCGCGGTGCTCGATCTCCGCCAGCCGCTTCTCGGCCTTCTGCTGACGCGAGGCCAGGTCGCGCTCGGACTGCTCGCGGCGCTTGGCGAGGTTCGTCTCGAAGTCGGCGGCGGCCTGCGCGGCCTTGGCGCGGGTCTCCTCGAAGAGGGCGTCCGCCTCCTCGCGCTTGGACTGCGCGTCCTTCTGCGCCTCGGTACGCAGCTGGGCGGCGTCGCCCTTCGCCTTCTCGACGATCCGGATGCCCTCGTCCTCGGCCTTGGCCTTGCGCTCGGCGGCGTAGGACTCCGCGTCGTTGCGGACCTGCTGGGCCGCGGACTCGGCGAGGTCGCGGTGCTGTTCGGCCGCCCGGCGGGCCTCCTCACGCAGCTCCTTGGCCTCTTCCTCGGCCAGGCGCAGGATCTTCTCGACCCGGGCACCGAGACCCGCGTACGACGGCTCGGCGTCGGTGACCTGGGCCTGGGCGTTCTGCGTCTCGAGGTGGAGCTCCTCGATGCGCTTCTCCAGGGCGGTGATGCGGGCGAGAGCGCTGTCACGGTCGGAGACGAGCTTGGAGATACGTTCGTCCACCTGAGCGCGGTCGTACCCACGCCGCACAAGCTCGAAGCCGTAGGGGGAAGTGTCGCTCATGGGGTTCCTGTCAATGAGACCGGTGAGGTGATAAGGGGAATCCTAGGGGCCGAAGCGGTGTGTCATCGAGCGGATACGGTTTTGATCTGGAGAATGGCACCTCTTTTGGGTGGCTGACCGCCGGAGGGCTTGCCAACGACTCGGGCAAAGCCCCCAGACGTTACCGGAACGCACCGCTGACATTAGCCGTCTGACGACTTGCCACCCGATCGGGGGGCGCCGACCGTCGCGCCGGCCTTGACCGAGCCCTCCTTGCCGGACGTCGGTGCCTCGAAGGACTCCAGCGCCTCCAGGACGTCCTGGACCCGGGAGATCTCGGCGTTGATGTCCTCGCGCCGGCGCACCAGGATCTCCAGCTCGCGCTTGCCCTCCTCGACCGTGCGCCGGGCCTCGCGGATCGCCTCGGCCTTGAGCTCCTCGGCCTCCTTGACGAGGCTGGCCTTCTTCTGCTCGGCCTCCTTGAGCAGCCCCTCCGCCTTCTTGACGGCGGCGATGCGCACCTTGCCCGCCTCGGAGTTGGCGTCCGAGACCAGCTCCTTGGCCTTCGCCTCCGCCTTGGCCAGCTGCTCCTCGGCGGCCTTGATGAGGGCGTCGCAGCGGTCGCCGGTGGACTTCATCGTCTCGGCGGCCTCGCGGCGGGCCCGCTCGTGCAGCTCCTCGATCTCGGTGGTGATGCGGTCGCGCAGCTCCTCCGCGCGCTCCCGGATCGCGGTCGCGTCCCGGCGGGCGCCGACCAGCAGCTCGTCGGCGTCCGTGCGCGACTTCTCCACCATCGAGTTGCCCTCGATCGTGGCCTCGGAGACGATCCGCTCGGCCTCGCTGCGGGCCGCGCCGACCATCGTGTCGGCCTGCGACTCGGCGTCCGCGGTGGTCTTCAGCGCCTGCTCCTGCGCCTCGCTGAGCAGCTTGTCGACCTCGGCCGTGGTCTCGGTGATGAGCGTGTCGACCTGCTCGGCCGCCTCCGAACGCCGCTTGTTGGAGTCCTTGCGGGCCTCGTCCAGGGTCCGCTCCGCCTCCTCGCGGGCGGAATTGACGAGCCGTTCTGCCGTGTCCTCCGCGTCCGCCCTGAGCTGCTCGGCCTCCGCCCGCACCCGATCGGCGTGCGCCTGCGCCGAGCCGACCGTCTCCGCGGCCTCCGCGCGCAGCCGCTCGGCCTCGCCGGTGGCGTCCCCGATGAGCTGCTCGGCGGCCGCCAGGGCCTCCGCGCGCACCCGGTCCGCCTCGGCGGCGGTCTCCGTCTGGAGCCGGTCCGCCTCGGCGACCGTCTCGTTCTGCAGGCGCTCGGCCTCGTTACGAGCCTCGGTGATGAGGGTGTCCGCCTGGGTCGCCGCGTCGGAGCGGATCCGGTTGGCGTCCTCGCGGGCGTCCGCACGGGTCCGGGCGGCCGCCTGGTCGGCCTCGGCGAGCGCGTCCGAGGCCTCGGTGCGCACCCGCTGGGCGTAGTCGCCGGCGTCCGCGCGCTGCCGCTCGGCCTCCGCCATCGCCTCCGCGACCGTACGCTCGGCCAGCGCCCTGGCGGCCTCCGACTCCTCGCTCGCCTTGCGGCGGACGCGGCTCGCGTCCTCGCTCGCCCGCTCCCGCTCGGCGTAGGCGTCGGCGCGGACCCGGTCCGCCTCCTCCTCGGCCTCCCGCCGGGTGCGGTCCGCCGCGTGCTCGGCGGCCGAGCGCAGCCCGGTGATCTCCTCCTGCGCCTGCTCGTGCAGCCCGACGACGGAGTCCCGCACCTGCTGGGCGTGCTGCTCGGCGGCGGACACCATCTCGATGGCCCGCCGGTCGGCCTCCTCGACCAGCCGGACCGCCTCGGTCTGCGCCTCCTCGACCCGCTTGCGCGCCGAGGCCAGCAGCTCCTCGCTCTGCTCACGGGCCCGAAGCCGCTCCTGGTCGGCCTCTTCGCGTGCGGACCCGAGGGTCTCCTCGGCCTCGCGACGCCGCCGGACGGCCTCCTCCTGGGCGGCGGCCAGCGTCTCGGACGCCTCCGTGCCGAGCCGCTCGGCGGCGGCCTGCGCCTCCGCGCGCACCCGGTCGGCGGTGTCCTGGGCCTCCGCCTTCAGCCGCTCGGCCTCGGCGGCGGCCTCGGAGCGCAGTCGTACGGCGACGGCCTCGCCCTCGGCGCGGGAGGCGGACGCGTCGGACGCGGCCTCGTTGCGCAGCCGGTCGGCCTCGGCCTCGGCCTGCTGCTGGAGGGCGCGGATGCGTTCAGCGGCCTCGGCGCGCAGCCGCTCGGTCTCCTCGGCGGCCTCGCGGCGGATCCGGGCGGCCTCCCCGCGGGCGTCCGTGAGCGCCTGCTCGGCCGACTCCAGCCGGTCCTGCGCCTCGGTCTGCAGCCGCGTGAGCCCCTCGGCGGCCTCGGCGCGGCGGGCCTCGACGGCGCGCTCGGTCTCCTCGCGCAGCTCGCGCGCGGCGGTCTCGGCGTCCGCCTTGACCGCCTCGGCCTGCTCGTCGGCCTCGGCCCGCAGCCGTTCGGCCTCCTTGCGGGCCCGGTCCAGGGTCTCCTCGGCCTGCCGGCGCAGGCTGGTGGCCCGCTCGATGGCCTCGGTGCGGACCTTCTCGCTGTCGGTGGTCGCCTTCTGCCGCAGCTCGTCGGCGTCCACCTTGGCCTTGGCCAGCAGCTCCTCGGCGGACTTGGCCGCCTCCTCGATCTGCGCGACCGCCTCCCGGCGGGCCTCCGCGCGGATCGACTCGCCCTCGGCGACCGCGTCCGCGCGCAGCTGCTCGGCCTCGCCGCGCAGCCGGCGAGCCTCCTCCTGCAGCTCGACCGTCTTGGCGCGGTACTCCTTGGTGTCGTCCTTCGCCGCGCCCTTGAGCTGCTCGGCGATGTCGTGCGCCTCGGCGCGCAGCCGGTCCGCCTCGGCCTCGGCCTCCGTGCGGATCCGCTCGGCCTCCTCGGCGGCGGCCTTGGTGGTCTGCTTGGCTTCCTCGGACGCCTTGTCCAGCACGTCCTCGGCGGTCCTGGCCGCCTTGGACAGCTGGCTCGCCGTCTCCTCGGCGGTGATCGAGCGGGCCTTCTCGGCGGCCTCGGCGACGATCTTCTCGGCCTCGGCACGGGCGTCCGCGACCAGCTGCTCGGCCTCGGACCTGGTGTTCTCGGCCTCCTTGGTGGCCTCCTCGACCAGCCGGGCGACCTGCTCCTTCGCGGTGCGCGTACGCGCCTCGCCCGCGGCCTCGGCGCTGGCCAGGGCCTTGGTGGCGGCCTGCTCGGCCTCCGTCTGCAGCTTCTCGGCCTCCGCCTGCGCCTTGCGCAGCGCCTCCTCGGCCGCCGTCATCCGCTCCTCGGCGGCCCGGGTCAGCTCGGCGGCCTGCCGGCGGGCGGCGTCCGACTCGCTGACCGTGCTGGTGCGCAGCTGCTCGGCGTGGTCGGTGGCCTCCTGGGCCTGGGTGGAGGCGGCGTTCAGCAGCCGCTCGGCGTCCGTGCGGGCGCGGCGCAGGATCTCCTGGGCCTCCGTGCGGGCCGTCTCGGCGTCGCTCTGGAGCCGCTCGCGGGCCTCCCGGGTCAGCCGCTCGGCCTCCGTGCGGGCGGTGGCGAGCGCCTGCTCGGCCTCGGTGCGGGACTCGTCGAGGAGGCGGCGGGCCTGCTGTTCGGTGCGGGCGCGCAGCTGCTCGGCCCAGGCCACGTTCTCGTTGACGTGCGACTCGACGGTGGCGCGCCGCTCGGCCAGCTCCTGGTCGAGCTGCTGGCGCCGGGTCACCGCCTCCTGGTGCAGCTCCGCCTGGAGGCGGGCGGCCTGCTCGGCGTGCTCCTGCAGGATCCGCTGGGTCTGCGCGCGGGCCTGGCTCAGCTCCCGCTCGGCGTCCTGACGCAGCTGGTCGGCCTGCATCTGGGCATTGCGGAGCAACTGCTCGGCCTGATAGCCGATGTCACCGCCGTCGAAGGCGGGCCGGGTCATCAGGGTGCGGCGCGCCTCGTGCAGCTTGGCGCGCAGCACCTCGACCTGGTAGCCGAGGTCCTCGGCGTGCTGGATCGCCTTTTCCCGCTCGGTCTTCAGCCGCTTCATCTCGGCCTCGAACCGAGAGAGGTGGTCGACGTCAGCCGCCGGCTCTCGCTCCTGGCTCTCGTAGCCCCGCACTGCGCGGTCCCATCCGTCCCCTGGTCAGCTTCTCCAACGAGCTCCGTCCATCCGCCGAACGGGGCCCCCGGGGAATGGTGTCAGATCAACGGCGGAGCACGGGCTGTTGCCCCGACGCTCGTCCCCCGAAACCCGGACCCCGGCACGGCCGTCCCCCGCTTTCAGGGACGACCGCCCCCAACCCTACCGGCCCATATGTACGAGGGTCAGTGCTCGGGCGACTCAACGGGGGCCGAAGTGACCAGTTCTGTGAGCACGCCATGGCAATCCTTGGGGTGCAGGAAGGTGATCCGCGACCCCATGGAACCGCGCCGTGGCTCGTCGTACAGGACGCGAACGCCCTTGCTGCGGATGTCCGCGGCGTCCCCGTCCACGTCCGCCGTACCGAAGGCGATGTGGTGGACGCCCTCCCCGTTCTTCGCGAGCCACTTGCCGACCGCGGAGTCCTCGCGGGTCGGCTCCAGCAGCTGGAGGTAGGAGGCGCCGCCGTCCGAGGTCTCGTTGATCTTGAGCATGGCCTCGCGCACGCCCTGCTCCTCGTTGACCTCGGTGTGGAACACCTCGAAGCCGTACGTGGCCCTGTAGAACTCGACGGTCGCGTCGAGGTCGTGGCAGGCGATTCCGATGTGGTCGATTCGCGTCAGCATGGATTCAGTGCAGCGCGCCGGGCATGGTTACGCAACGTGCGCGCGATCACACCGACGGCCCGATGACGGCACGGAGTGCCATCAGTACATTCGAAGTAAACCCTCGTTCACTCCTCGGCTGTGCAGGCCGGTAAGGGGATCGCAGCTCATGCCTTCTGGAACGACCAGCTCGGTGATCGTCGCGGGTGCGCGCACCCCTATGGGACGACTGCTCGGCTCTCTCAAGTCCTTCTCCGGAGCCGACCTCGGCGGCTTCGCGATCAAGGCCGCCCTCGACCGTGCGGGGATCGGTGGCGACCAGGTGCAGTACGTGATCATGGGCCAGGTGCTCCAGGCCGGCGCCGGCCAGATCCCGGCCCGCCAGGCCGCCGTGAAGGCCGGCATCCCGATGAACGTCCCGGCGCTCACCATCAACAAGGTGTGCCTCTCCGGCCTCGACGCCATCGCCCTGGCCGACCAGCTGATCCGCGCCGGCGAGTTCGACATCGTCGTGGCGGGCGGCCAGGAGTCCATGACCAACGCCCCGCACCTGCTGCCGAAGTCCCGCGAGGGCTTCAAGTACGGCGCGGTCCAGATGATCGACGCCATGGCCTACGACGGCCTGACCGACTCCTTCGAGGGCGTCGCCATGGGCGAGTCCACGGAGAAGCACAACACCCGCCTCGGCATCGGCCGCGCCGAGCAGGACGAGATCGCGGCCCTGTCCCACCAGCGGGCCGCCGCCGCGCAGAAGAACGGCCTGTTCGAGGCCGAGATCACCCCGGTGGAGATCCCGCAGCGCAAGGGCGACCCGGTCCTGTTCAGCAAGGACGAGGGCATCCGCGGCGACACCACCGCGGAGTCCCTGGGCAAGCTGCGCCCGGCCTTCAGCAAGGAGGGCACGATCACCGCGGGGTCGAGCTCCCAGATCTCGGACGGCGCGGCCGCCGTGGTCGTGATGAGCAAGGCCAAGGCGGAGGAGCTGGGCCTGACCTGGCTCGCCGAGATCGGCGCGCACGGCAATGTGGCCGGACCGGACAACAGCCTGCAGTCCCAGCCGTCCAACGCCATCCAGCACGCCCTGAAGAAGGAGGGCCTGGAGGTCTCCGACCTCGACCTCATCGAGATCAACGAGGCCTTCGCCGCCGTCGCCGTGCAGTCAATGAAGGACCTCGGCGTGTCCACGGAAAAGGTGAACGTCAACGGCGGCGCGATCGCCCTCGGTCACCCGATCGGCATGTCCGGCGCCCGTCTCGTCCTCCACCTCGCGCTGGAGCTCAAGCGGCGCGGCGGCGGCGTCGGCGCGGCCGCGCTGTGCGGTGGCGGCGGCCAGGGTGACGCGCTGATCGTGCGGGTACCGAAGGCGTAATCATCCCCGTTGTACCCGTCTGTACGTCTGTGAACTGAACGGAGCTGTTTGATGCAGGACGTCTCCTCTCTGGTGGCCCTGGCCAGGGAAGGCCGGCCGCGGGCCGTGGCCCGGCTGATCTCCCTCGTGGAGGGGGCGTCCCCGCAGCTCAGGGAGGTCATGGCGGCGCTGGCCCCGCTGACCGGCAACGCCTATGTCGTCGGTCTGACGGGCTCCCCGGGTGTCGGCAAGTCGACCTCGACCTCCGCGCTGGTCACGGCGTACCGCAAGCAGGGCAGGCGGGTGGGCGTCCTGGCCGTCGACCCGTCCTCGCCGTTCTCCGGCGGCGCCCTGCTCGGCGACCGCGTCCGCATGTCGGACCACGCCTCCGACCCGGGCGTCTACATCCGCTCGATGGCGACCCGCGGTCACCTGGGCGGCCTGGCCTGGGCCGCCCCGCAGGCGATCCGGGTGCTGGACGCGGCGGGCTGTGACGTGATCCTGGTGGAGACGGTGGGCGTCGGCCAGTCGGAGGTCGAGATCGCCTCCCAGGCCGATACGAGCGTGGTGCTGCTGGCCCCGGGCATGGGCGACGGCATCCAGGCGGCCAAGGCGGGCATCCTGGAGATCGGCGACGTCTACGTCGTCAACAAGGCGGACCGGGACGGCGCGGATGCCACCGCCCGCGAGCTGAACCACATGCTGGGTCTCGGCGAGTCCCGCGGCCCCGGCGACTGGCGCCCGCCGATCGTGAAGACGGTCGCGGCCCGCGCCGAGGGCGTCGACGAGGTCGTGGAGGCCCTGGAGAAGCACCGCGCGTGGATGGAGGAGCGCGGTGTCCTCGCCGAGCGCCGCAAGGCCAGGGCGGCCCGTGAGGTGGAGACCATCGCGGTGACGGCCCTGCGCGAACGCATCGGCGACCTCCACGGCGACCGCCGCCTCAGCGCGCTCGCGGAACGCATCGTCGCCGGCGAACTGGACCCCTACCGCGCGGCGGACGAACTGGTGGCGGGCCTGACACAGGGCTGAACGGGTCGCCAACTCCGCGCCGGCACTGCTAGTTTGAGGGGCATGTTCCTCCTCCTGGCGTAGAGCGCACACCGGATCGCGAGGCCGACGACAAGGCCCTCGCGTCCCTCGGTGTCCCCTCTTCCGCCTCCACCTGAGGAACATCAGCATGTCGACGCATGCCCCTTCGCGGCCCTCCTACGCCGCCGTGCTGCGCCTCCCGCACGCGCGCCGCACCTTCGTCTCCGCCCTCACCGCCCGCCTGTCCTACGGCACGGTCTCCCTGGCGGTGCTGCTGTCCGTCACCCGGGCCACCGGCTCCTACGCCGTCTCCGGCGCCGTGCTGTCCCTGTTCGGCGCCACGTCGGTCTTCCTGATGCCGTTCAGGGCCGCCTTGATCGACCGGCATGGCGCCCGCCGGGCCCTGCTGCCCATGGCGGTGCTCTACGGCGCCCTGCTGTGCGTGCTGGCCGCGCTGACCTGGCGCCCCGGCGCGCCGCCGCCGGCCGTCGGCGCCGCGGCGGCCCTCGCGGGCGCGTGTGCCCCTCCGCTGGGCCCGACCATGCGCGCACTGTGGGCGGAACTGGCACCGGAACCGGGCATGCTGGCCCGCGCCTACAGCCTGGACGGCATCGCCGAGGAACTGCTGTACGTCTCCGGACCGGCCCTGGTCGGCGTGCTGACCGGCTTCGCCCCGCCGGCTGCCGGGATCCTGCTGAGCGCACTGCTGATCGTGGGCGGCACGTCCGTCTTCGTCACCTCCCCGGTGATGTGCGGCCCCCGCGCCGCCGCCCCCGGGCAGAGCCGCGGCGCCCTCTCCGGTCTGCTGGTTCCGGTCGCCGTGGCCACGGGCGTGGGACTGGCTCTCAGCGGCGTGGACCTGCTGCTGATGGCCTTCGCCACACAGCGTTCGTACGACACCGCCGTGGTGCCCTGGGTGCTGGGTGCGCTCTCGGCGGGCAGTGCGGTGGGCGGGCTGGTCAACGGTGCGGTCCGGTGGCGGGCGCCGGCCCGGGTCCGCCTGTGCCGGTTCGCCGTGGCTCTCGGCCTGGTGATCGCGGCGGCGGGCCTGGCCCCCGACCTGTGGACGCTCACGGCGGCCATGGCCTGCGCCGGAGCGGTGGTCGCTCCGGCGCTGACCACGGCGTATCTGCTGGCCGCGGAGATGGCGGGCGAAGGCTCGCGCACGCATGCCGGGGCGTGGGTGAACACCGGGGTGAACGCCGGGAGCTCCGGCGGAGCGCTTGCCGTGGGACTGCTGATCGGGCGGGTGCCGATCGGGATGTGCTTCCTGCTGGCGGGCGGGGCGGCCGTGCTGCCCGCCGTGGGGGCCTTTCGCCGTCTCAGGGTGCCGGCCGTGGTGGGCTGATCGCGCCCACGCTCGGCGGCCGCACATCGATACGGCCCCGCGTCCCCTGCGGGGCGCGGGCCGGGCGCACCCACCCCTGCCCGGCCACACTGCCCCGGGCTTGCAGGCCGAGCTCAGGGACGCCCCCGTTGCCCCCTCAGGTGCTCGGCGATCGGCTTCAGCGCCTTGTCCAGTTCCGTCAACGCCTCCGGCGACAGCAGATCGATGAAATGCCGCCGCACGGAGGCGACATGATGTGGCGCCACCTTCTTCATCGTGTCCATGCCATGCTCGGTCAGCACGGCGTACAGTCCCCGCCGATCGGACTCGCAGTTCTCGCGGCGCACCAGGTTTGCGTTCTCCATGCGCGTGATCTGGTGTGACAGCCGGCTCTTGGACTGGAGAGTCGCGGAGGCGAGGTCGCTCATCCGCATCCGGTGGTCCTCCGACTCGGACAGGTTCACGAGGATCTCGTAGTCGTTCATAGTCAGGCCGAACGGCTGCAGATCCTTCTCCAGCTGGTACGTCAACAGCCTGTTGACCTCCAGGTGGGTGCGCCAGGCGCACTGCTCCGCATCGGTCAGCCAGCGCGTGGCCGTCTCGGTCTCCATGAATGAAGTCTACCTAAGAAGTTGAATTCCGAACTACATTGGATGGTGTGACAGTGCGCACGCGTTCGATGTCACCCTCCGCAGACTACCGCTCACAGCCCGAAGCGGCGCTGGAGGTCTCCCAGCTGTCCGGGAAGACGCGGTACACCCGATGGTTGCTGACCGTGTCCGCCCGGTGCCGCTCCGCCACCGCCGGGCACCCCCGGTTCGGACGGAACGACCCCCGTCGCCGCCTCCTCCATGAGGGTCTCCGTCGACTGCAACAGGACCGTCCCGGCGCCCACGAACTCGAACTGGTGCTCCTCACCGGATACCCCGCCCAGGCCCGTCATCGCACGTAGACCGCCCAGCACACCCGTCAGATACCCGTGGTCGTAGTGATGACACGGTGACGGGCAGTCGGCCCACCCGACGAGCGCCTGCGGGTCGACCCGGATCGGAGGTTCCACGAACACCACCGGACCGTTAGATGCGGCGACAAACTTTCCGGTTCCGATAAGGGTCAGAAAACCCGGCACGATCGATTGCTTGAGCGCGAGACTTGGCTGAAAAGCGAGCAGGTTGCCCGCGCGAATGGTCAAGTTCCCGTCGTCCAGGTCGTAGGAGTTGACGTCGAAGGCCCGGTCGGCGAGCAGCATCTTGCCCGAACCCTCCGCCACGACCCAGTCGCTCGCGTGCAGTGGCGAATGAAACGAGGTACGGACAAGTCGGTCGAGTCGGCCGTGCCCGATGCCGTTGAACGCGATCGCCCCGTAGTAGGCGATCATCTTCCCCTTCTGCAGGAACCACTGCCCGCTCTTGAGCTCGACGCAGAACGTGTACTTGTTGACGTTGTCGTCGGCGGGCAGGGTCATCGGGTCGTGCACCACCGGGCCGCCGGGGGTGCCGTACGTGCCTCCGTACGCGCTCACAGCTTCTCCTCCGACGCCTGGACGTACACCGTGCCGTTGCCGCTCAGCTCCAGCTGGAAGGCCTCGCCGGAGCCGCGGCCCACCATGTCGCGCCAGCCCAGCGCGGCCGACAGCTTGTTGCGGACCTCGCCGTGATGGGCGACGTACGCCTGCGGGTCGACGTGGACCGGGTGCTGGGGGGTGATCGGGATCTCGAAGACGCCGCCGTGTGCCATCACGGCGACCGAGCCCTGCCCCTGGAGGGTGGTGGTGAACAGGCCCTGCCCGGTGACCTGGCCGCGGACCAGGCCCATGACCCCGCCCTGCGAGCCCATGAACATCGTGCCCTGCCGGAGCGTGCCCTCGAAGGCGAGCAGGCGGTCGGCCTCGACGTAGAGGGTGTCGCCGGAGAGGTTGATGACGTGGACGTGGTGGCCGCCGTGCCCGAAGAAGACCGTGCCGCTGCCCTCGACGGTCATCAGCGGGGTCGCCTCGCCCGTCACCCGGCGCCCGATCATGGACATCAGCCCGCCCTGACCGCCCTGGATGTTCGGTGTGAAGGACACGTCCCCCTTGTAGGCGAGCATCGCCCCGCGCTGACTGAACAGCCGCTGCCCGGGCAGCACGGCCGCCTCGACCATCTTGGAGTTGATCTCCCGGAACGCCATGGCTACAGATCCCCCGCGATCGTGTTCCGCTCGCTCGGCTGCACGTACACCAGTCCGTCGCCCTCGAAGCGGATCTGGAAGGCCTCGCCGCCGCCCTCCCCGAAGAACGTGCGGAACGTCACGCCGGACTGGAAGGACTGCCGGACGTTGCCCTGGTGGGCGATGTAGGCACCCGGATCGACGATCAGCGGGTACTGCGGGCTGACCCGGAGCACCACCGCCGGCCCGTCGGACATGATCGCCGCCTGCCCGTGCCCCTCGACGGTCGTCGTGAACAGGCCGTTGCCCTGCGAGGCGCCGCGCAGCCCGGTGAACGTCGTGCCCGTGCGCAGCCCCGCGTCCGTCACGAGCAGGTTGCTCGACTCCACGTACAGCTTGTCGCCCTGGAGGCTCACCAGGTTGATCTCGGTCGCCCGGTCCGCGAACCAGCAGGTGCCGTGCCCCTTCACCTCCATCACCGTCATCTGCTCGCCGGTGAGCCGCCGGGTCACCATCCCGCGCAGTCCCTCGCCCCCACCGGTGAGCTTCTTGAAACTCATCTGCCCGTCGTACGCGACCATCGAGCCGTTCTTCGCCTTCACGGCGTCCCCGGTCATGTCGACGGCGAGCACCTTGCTGCCTTGCAGTCGGAACATCGCCACGCAGCGAAAGTAGCGGCGACGCGGGTGGACGGAACAGAGCCCGTGGGTGGACACGGACCCTGAGCGGACCCCCAGGGCCGTCGTTTGCCACAATGGGGGACGCTTGTGCGTGCGTTCACAAACTGCAGCCCGCTGCCGACGGACCGTAACCGCAGACCGTCGCGACCCCTCCCACCGAAGGTGATCCGTGGACATCAAGACCGCCACCGCCCTCCGCCGCCTCCGCCTGGTCTCGGCCCCGGAGGCCGTGTCCTTCCTGATCCTCCTCGTCTGCTCGGTGCTGAAGCGGACCACGGACTTCAACGCGGTCCCCGTCATGGGCGCGGTCCACGGCGTCCTGTTCGTCCTGTACGTGATCTTCTGGGCGGACGCCTGGAACCGCGCCAAGTGGCCGCTGAGGACCGCGGCCCTCTACTTCGTCCTCTCGGTGCTGCCCACCGGCGGCTTCTTCGCCGAGCGCAAGCTGCGCCGCGAGGCCGAGGACGCCGTCATCGCGGCCCGCGCCCGCAAGGAAGGAATCGTGAACGCATGATCGTCGCCTTCTCCGTGACGCCCCTCGGCGTCGGCGAGGACGTGGGGGAGTACGTCGCCGACGCCGTGCGCGTCGTCCGCGAGTCGGGGCTGCCCAACCGGACCGACGCCATGTTCACCTCCATCGAGGGCGAGTCGTGGGACGAGGTCATGGACGTCGTCAAGCGTGCCGTCGCCGCCGTGCAGGAGCGCGCCCCACGCGTGTCGCTCGTCCTCAAGGCCGACATCCGCCCCGGCGTGACCGACGCACTCACCTCCAAGGTCGAGACCGTCGAACGGCACCTGGCGCAGTAGTCGGCCCCCTTTTGAGCGGTCGCATGCGGAGGTGTACGTTCCCCTCCTGATCATCCGAGCGATCGCTCAACTTCACTGTTCTGACCTGGGGGAACACCATGGGTCGTCTCTACAGAGAGACACACATACGCGCCGACCTCGACGAGCTGTGGGCGTGTACCCAGGACCCCGTCACGCGCCTGCGCTGGGACCTCCGCTTCACGTCGATCACCCCCCTCCCGGCCGTGGCCGGCGAGCCGCGGCGCTTCACCTGCACCTGGCGTGTGCTGCCGCTCCTCACCGTGCCCGGCACCGGCGTCGCCGCCGGGGAGAAGGACCGCCCCGACGGCACGCGCGTGTGCGCCCTGCGTTTCTCCTCCTTGCACCCGCTGTCCCCGATCGCCGAGGCGAGCGCCTACTGGCGTTACCAGCCCGACGCGCACGGCGTACGCCTGCTCACCGGGTACGAGTACCGCGCCCGCGGGGGCGCGTTCGGGGCGGTCGCGGACCGCCTGGTGCTTCGGCCGCTGACCGGCTGGGCGACGGGGTGGTCCTTCGACCGGCTCCGGCTCTGGCTGGAGCGGGGGATCACTCCCGAGCGTGCCCTGGTCAACTGGATCGTCGAGCTGGCGGTCCGTGCGGTTGTCCTCACGGTGTGCCTGACCGGGCTCGGGCTGGAGTCGCTGCTGCGGCTCTTCGGGACCTTCGCCGACACCGTCGCCTATGTGTGCCCGCTGCTCCTGGTGGTCGGCGGCTCCCTCGCGGTCTTCAAGGCGCCGCTGGCCGGGACGCCCGCCGCCCGGCGGTGCCTGCGGGCGCCGGTCACCCGGGCGCGTGCGCCGAGGGTGCTGCGGCGGCTCGAGGCGTACGGGTGAGGCTCCTGGCGACCTGCGGGGCCCCGGAGCTCGTCAGTGCCACGCCCAGCGGTGTCCTCTCGTACAGCACCTGATGTCCGTACCGCCGTGAGGTGAGCAGACCGGCGTCGCGCAGTACCGTCAGGTGGGCCGACACCGACGAAGGGGCCAGTCGCAGCCGGTGGGCCAGTGCTGTGGTCGTCGCCGGTTCGTCCAGTGCGGCCAGCACCTCGGCACGGTTTCGGCCCAGCAGCCGTACCAAGGCCTCCGGCGTGCGTTCGCCCGACTCCGTCCACAATCCCGCGATTCCCCGGGCCGGGTAGACCAGCGTCGGCTGCCACGGCGGCTCGAAGCCGGTGATCACGTCGGGCCAGGAGAAGACGCTCGGCATCAGAATCAGGCCCTGGCCGTCCAGGGCGCGGGTGTACTCGTCGTGTCCCGCGAGCGTGAGCGTACGGCCGTCCCAGGCCAGGCGGCTGTCCAGTTCCGGCAGCAGCGTGCCGAGGCCCACCTCGGCCAGGCGGCGGGAGTGGAAGGCCACATCCGCCTCCAGCAGGGCCCGCAGCCGGGGCCAGTCCGGGGCGATCAGCACCCGCCAGGCCTCCTCCATGGCATCCGCGAGCTCCTGGATCATCCGCACCGGATCCGCCAGCCAGGCCCGGCCCTGCGGTGAGCGGAGCGCGCCCGGTGTACAGGCCAGCGAGCGGGCGGTGTCCTCACGGGCCGCCTCCGGGTCCGACGCCCGTACGGCGGCGATCTCCTCCTCGAAGGTGGCGGCCGGCCCGATCGGCGGCGCGCCCAGCCAGTCCGGCGAGTGCCCCCGCCGGGGCATCAGCAGCCACAGCGGAGCCAGCTCGAGACCGGCCGCCGCCTGTCTGATCCGCCGCAGCCATGGCGCCTGATAGGCGTGCCGGTCGGGCCTTCTCAGGGTGCGCACCGCCTCCTGTGTCTCCCACAGCGGGGAGATCGCGAACCGGCAGCGCAGGAAGTCGTCGTCGCCGAAATGCAGCCGCGACGCCATGGGCACCCCTTCGGAGATTCGGCTGGGGCCGAAACTCTACGGCGTCCGGCCCGTTGCCGGGCACGCTGCCCGGCATGTCCGCACCCACCCAGGCCGCCCCGGCGTCCGCCGGCTACGGCCGTGTCCTCGCCGTGCCCGAGTTCCGGGCCGTCTTCGCCGCGCACGTGCTGTCCATGCTCGGCGTGATCGTCAGCGAGATCGCTCTCTCCGTCCTCGTCTACGACCTCACGCGCTCGCCCCTGCTGAGCGCGCTCACCTTCGCGCTGGGCTTCCTGCCGTACGCCGTCGGCGGCGCCCTGCTCGCACCCTTCGCCGACCGCTTCCCGGCCCGGCCCGTGCTGGTCGGCTGCGACCTGGTGTGCGCGGGCTGTGTGGCCCTGATGACGGTCCCGGGCAGCGGCATCGGGCTGCTGCTCGCGCTGCGCTGCGCGCTCGCCGTCGTCGCGCCGGTGTTCTCCGGCACCCGCATGGCCACCCTGGCCGACGTCCTCGGCGACGGCGACCTGTTCGTCCTCGGCCGCTCCCTGCTGCGGATCGTCGCCCAGAGCGCCCTGCTCGTCGGCTACGGCCTCGGCGGTCTGCTGCTGACCGCCGTCAGCCCGCGCCACGCCCTGCTGATCACCGTCGCCACCTTCCTCGCCTCCGCCGCGCTGCTGCGCTGCGGCACCCGGCACCGCCCCGCCCGCAAGCGCCGGAGCACGGACACCGCGCCGGGCCCGCGCCCGCTGTGGGCCGACCGCCGGGTGCGGGTCCTGCTGCTCATGTTCTGGATCCCGGCGGCGTTCTCGGTCGTACCCGAGGCGCTGGCGGCGCCGTACGCCGACGAACTGGGCAGCGGATCCGCGGGCCTCGGCCTGCTGATGTGCGCGCTGCCCGTCGGCACGGTGGCCGGCGAACTGTTCGCCGGGGCCAGGCTCGGCCCCCTGGCCCGCGAGCGCGTCGCGCTGCCTCTGCTCTGTCTGACCCTGCTGCCGTACCTCGGCTACGCCCTGCGCCCGGGCCTTGCCGCCTCCCTGGTGCTCCTGCTGCTGTCCGGGGCCGGGTCGGCCTACACCCTGGGCCTGGACCAGTGGTTCGTGCGGGCCGTGCCGGAGGAGTTGCGCGGGCGGGCCATGACCGTGCTGCACGCCGGGCTGATGACCGTCCAGGGCGTCGGCATGGCGCTGGCCGGCGTGGCGGCGCAGACGGCGGGGGTGCGTACGGCGGTGGCCGGGGCCGGTGTGGCCGGTGTGCTGTGCTGCTGCGCGCTGGCCGTAGCGGCGCGGGCGACCGGGAACGACAGGCGACCGAAACCCGAGACGGGGCTGCCCGGAATATGACTGGCCGGTAGGGTCTGATGACGTGCCGAAGCCACTCAGCCTCCCCTTCGACCCCATCGCCCGCGCCGACGAGCTCTGGAAGCAGCGGTGGGGAAACGTGCCGCCCATGGCCGCGATCACCTCGATCATGCGGGCCCAGCAGATCCTGCTCGCCGAGGTGGACGCGGTGGTCAAGCCGTACGGCCTGACGTTCGCGCGGTACGAGGCACTGGTGCTGCTCACGTTCTCCAAGGCCGGCGAGCTGCCCATGTCCAAGATCGGCGAGCGTCTGATGGTGCATCCCACGTCCGTGACGAACACCGTCGACCGGCTGGTGAAGTCCGGGCTGGTCGCCAAGCGTCCCAATCCCAACGACGGCCGCGGCACCCTCGCCGTCATCACCGACAAGGGCCGCGAGGTGGTCGACGCGGCCACCCGCGACCTGATGGCGATGGACTTCGGACTCGGCGTGTACGACGCGGAGGAGTGCGCGGAGATCTTCGCGATGCTCCGCCCGCTGCGCATCGCGGCGCACGACTTCGAGGACGAGTGACCCCGGACAAGATCTCCCGGAACGGGTGGTTACGCTCATGGGCATGAAGAAGAGCGTGCTGACCCGCTACCGCGTCATGGCCTACACCACCGGTGTCCTGCTGGTGCTGCTGTGCCTGACCATGATCGCGAAATACGGGCTCCACATCGACGGCGCCGCGGACGTCACCCGGGTCGTCGCCATCGCCCACGGCTGGCTGTACGTCGTCTACCTGGTCGTCGCCTTCGACCTGGGGTCCAAGACGAAGATGCCGATCGGCAAGCAGCTGTGGGTGCTGCTCGCGGGGACGATTCCCACCGCCGCCTTCTTCGTCGAGCGGAGGATCAGCCGCGAGCTGGAGGCCAAGGTCGCCGACCAGGCCCCGGCCGCCGCCAAGGCGTAGGGCGACGGGCGTCACACCGCCGTACGGACACCGTACGGCGGTCAGCCATCGACATTTACTAGGACGTCCAAGTAAATTCGATGGTATGGACGCTCACGCCATCGAGGAGGGCCGCCGACGCTGGCAGGCCCGCTACGACGCCGCGCGCAAGCGCGACGCAGACTTCACCACGCTCTCCGGTGATCCCGTGGAGCCGGTGTACGGGCCCCGACCGGGCGACACGTACGAGGGATTCGAGCGGATCGGCTGGCCCGGGGAGTACCCCTTCACGCGCGGGCTCCATCCAACCGGTTACCGCGGGCGTACCTGGACGATCCGGCAGTTCGCCGGGTTCGGCAACGCCGAGCAGACCAACGAGCGGTACAAGATGATCCTGGCCGCCGGTGGCGGCGGCCTGTCCGTGGCCTTCGACATGCCGACGCTCATGGGCCGCGACTCCGACGACCCCCGCTCGCTCGGCGAGGTCGGGCACTGCGGGGTCGCCATCGACTCGGCCGCCGACATGGAGGTTCTGTTCAAGGACATCCCGCTGGGCGATGTGACGACGTCGATGACCATCAGCGGACCGGCCGTGCCCGTCTTCTGCATGTACCTGGTCGCCGCGGAGCGGCAGGGCGTGGACCCGTCGGTGCTCAACGGCACGCTGCAGACCGACATCTTCAAGGAGTACATCGCGCAGAAGGAGTGGCTCTTCCAGCCCGAGCCGCATCTGCGCCTGATCGGCGACCTCATGGAGTACTGCGCGGCCGGTATTCCCGCCTACAAGCCGCTGTCCGTGTCCGGCTACCACATCCGTGAGGCGGGGTCGACGGCCGCGCAGGAGCTCGCGTACACCCTGGCGGACGGCTTCGGGTACGTCGAACTGGGGCTCAGCCGCGGCCTGGACGTGGACGTGTTCGCGCCCGGCCTGTCCTTCTTCTTCGACGCGCACGTCGACTTCTTCGAGGAGATCGCCAAGTTCCGTGCCGCGCGCCGGATCTGGGCACGCTGGATGCGGGACGTCTACGGCGCGAAGAGCGACAAGGCGCAGTGGCTGCGGTTCCACACGCAGACCGCCGGTGTGTCGCTGACCGCGCAGCAGCCGTACAACAACGTCGTCCGTACGGCCGTGGAGGCGCTGGCGGCGGTGCTCGGCGGGACCAACTCGCTGCACACCAACGCGCTCGACGAGACCCTCGCGCTGCCCAGCGAGCAGGCCGCGGAGATCGCGCTGCGCACCCAGCAGGTGCTGATGGAGGAGACCGGGGTCGCCAACGTGGCCGATCCGCTGGGCGGTTCGTGGTACGTCGAGCAGCTGACGGACCGGATCGAGGCCGACGCGGAGAAGATCTTCGAGCAGATCAAGGAGCGCGGCCTTCGGGCCCACCCGGACGGGCGTCACCCGATCGGGCCGATCACCTCCGGGATCCTGCGCGGGATCGAGGACGGCTGGTTCACCGGGGAGATCGCCGAGTCCGCCTTCCGGTACCAGCAGGCGCTGGAAAAGGGCGACAAGAAGGTCGTCGGCGTCAACGTCAACACCGGGTCCGTCACTGGTGATCTGGAGATCCTGCGGGTCAGCCACGAGGTGGAGCGGGAGCAGGTGCGGGTGCTCGCCGAGCGGAAGGCCGGGCGGGACGAGGCCGCGGTGCGGTCCGCGCTGGACGCGATGCTGGGTGCGGCCCGGGACGGGGCCAACATGATCGAGCCGATGCTGGACGCGGTGCGGGCGGAGGCCACCCTGGGCGAGATCTGCGGGGTGCTGCGGGACGAGTGGGGGGTGTACACCGAGCCTGCCGGCTTCTGAGCGGGCTCAGGCGGACGAGGTCAGGCCCAGGAGCAGCACGCGCGTGAAGTCGCGCACCCACTCCTCGTCCGCCGGTTTGCCGCTCACCAGGGTGCGGTGGACGACCGCGCCCGCGACCACGTCGAAGATCAGGTCCACCGTGCGGGCGGACTCCTCCGGGTCGGGTTCCGGGGGGAGCTCGCCCCGGCTCTGCGCGCGGGTGCGGCCCTGGAGGACCAGGCGCATCTGGCGCTCCACGATGGAGGTGCGGATGCGCTCGCGCAGGGCGTCGTCGCGAGTGGACTCGGCGACCACCGCCATCAGGCCACTCTTGGCCTCGGGGCGGGCCAGGATGGCCGCGAACTGCAGCACCACGCCCTCGATGTCGGCGGCCAGGCTGCCGCGGTCGGGAAGCTCCAGCTCGTCGAAGAGTTCCGCCACCGCGTCGCACACCAGCTCGGGCTTGCCCGCCCAGCGGCGGTACAGCGTCGTCTTCGCAACCCCGGCCCGCGTCGCCACGTCTCCCAGCGTCAGCTTGGACCACCCCAGCTCCACCAGCGCCTCCCGGGTCGCGGCCAGGATCGCGGTGTCCGCGGCGGCGCTGCGCGGGCGCCCCGTACGGCTGGCGGGAGTGCGGCTCTGCATCCCTCGACCATAACCGGCGGGATCTGTGCGGTCGTGAGGGAGATCACCGGCGAGTGGTGTCGCGAGGGGTCCGCATGGCATTACGCTACGAGTCGTAGCGAAAGCTCGTGGGGGCTCGTGATGGACGTACACGAGGCGTGCACGAGCAGTGATCATGAGGGCGTGGGGTGGGGACCCGGCGCCCACGCACACCGCTTTTTCATTTCGACGCGGTAACGGGGGAGGATAGACGCATGCAGCCACGGAACATGTCCATGAGCGGCGTCGTCGACCTCGCCGCGGTGAAGGCGGCCCAGGAGGCCAAGGCCAAGGCCGAGCAGACGCGCGCCGAGGCCGCCCGGCAGGGCGGCACGGGAGCCGTCTCCCCGGCCGATCTCGTCATCGACGTCGATGAGGCGGGCTTCGAGAGGGACGTCCTCCAGCGATCCGCCGAAGTTCCCGTCGTGATCGACTTCTGGGCCGAGTGGTGTCAGCCCTGCAAGCAGCTGAGCCCGGTCCTGGAGCGGCTGGCCGTCGAGTACGACGGACGCATCCTCCTCGCCAAGATCGACGTCGACGCCAACCAGATGCTGATGCAGCAGTTCGGGGTGCAGGGCATCCCGGCCGTGTTCGCCGTCGTGGCCGGACAGGCGCTGCCGCTGTTCCAGGGGGCGGCCGGTGAGGAGCAGATCCGGCAGACCCTGGACCAGCTGGTGCAGGTCGCCGAGCAGCGGTTCGGCATCACCGGCCTGACCGTCGACCCGGACGCGCAGCCGGGCGGTGCGGCCGTACAGGAGCAGGCGGGGCCGTACGACGCGGCGCTGAACGCCGCCGCCGACGCGCTCGACGCGGGCGACCTGGGCGGTGCCGTCCGGGCCTACCAGAACGTGCTGGCCGACGACCCGGGCCACCCCGAGGCCAAACTGGGCCTCGCGCAGGCCGAGTTGCTGCAGCGGGTGCAGGGCTTCGACCCGCAGAAGGTCCGTCAGGAGGCCGCCGAGAACCCGAAGGACGTCGACGCGCAGATCGCCGCCGCCGATCTGGACCTGGTGGGCGGGCACGTCGAGGACGCCTTCGGCCGGCTGATCGAGACCGTGCAGCGTACGGTGGGTGACGGCCGGGACACCGTGCGGCGCCGACTCCTCGAACTGTTCGAGGTCGTGGGACCCGAGGATCCGCGTGTGGTGGGCGCTCGAAGGGCCCTCGCGCGCGCCCTGTTCTGACCAGTCGCTAAACGCCACGGCTTGTGATGCCGGGGTGAAAGGTTTGCCGACGAGTCGTCACGGTGGCAGTGCTTTACCAAATCTTGGTAATCGCGCAACCTGTTACTCGGAGTAAGTCGAGGCCGTTGATCTGTCTGGTTTCGTCCAGGGATCAACGGCTTTGCTCTGCCCTTGGATACCACCCAGCGTCGCGCTCCGAGACCGGTCGGTCGTCCTCCGGTTATCCGGCCGTTACTAGCCAGTAACGAACCCCCTTGTGCCCGGGCCGAGAATGCACCACGATCGGCGACGCTCGGTCCATTCCCGTACCCCGACAGCCGGTCGGGTCACGGGAGAATCTGGGTCCCCACCGAGCAGAGCCGGCGGCAGTGGCGCCGGCTCTAGGGCAGGGGGGTCTTCGCCCACCCGGCGAAGCCTGTCCAGCAAGGTTGTGCGTGATGCGTGTCAGGCGCGACCAGTGGTTGTCGCTCGGGGGTGATCGCCGGTGATTCGGGCGCGGTTCGCGCCTCCGAGCGCGGGCGCTCTCCTTCCCGAGGACGTAGCACTTCTCCCATCCCTGCCCGGCTGAGCCGCCGACGGCGGCGAGTCCGGGCCAGGAGATGTACGTCCGAGAAGGAGGAAATATGGAGTCCCAGGTGCGTGGCGGGACCAGATGGAAGCGGTTCGCTGTGGTCATGGTGCCCAGCGTGGCCGCCACGGCGTGCATAGGTGTCGCCCTCGCGCAGGGCGCTCTCGCCGCGTCGTTCAGTGTGTCGGGTCAGTCGTTCAAGGTGACGGCGGACAAGCTGGTCGGTCAGGGCTTCGAGCAGTACGGCGCGATCGACAACGGGTACACCCTCAGCGGACAGAAGACGGCGCACCCGGTTGCGGTCTCGGCCTTCAAGAAGGCCACGATCAACAACATGTGCCAGTCCGTCGTCACGCCGGACATCCCGGTGTTCGGCTCGGTGAGCCTGGTCCTGAAGGCGGGCGCCGACAAGCCGGTCGAGGCTGACAACCTCTACATCGACGTCTCCGACCTCAACGCCGACGCCACCTTCAACAACATCGACATCGGTGTTGCCGGCAAGGACGCCGACAAGGGTCCGGGCATGAAGGGCGGCAGCGAGCAGGCCAACCCCTACGGGTTCGCCCAGCAGGCCGACTCGGCCACGCTGACCGACGTGAAGCAGACGGCCTGGGCCACCACGGCCGGAACCTTCAAGCTCAGCGGACTGCACATGTCGCTGCAGACGGGTTCGCACGAGTGCTACTGAGCACGCGGTGATGGGCGGGGGAGCCGGTGGCGCCCCCGCCCGTCCACTCTCCGGCCGTGTTTCACACGCGGCACACATCACCACCACAGCAACGCCGCACCAGGGAGCTGTTTTCCATGAGCGCCGAGACCTCTGCCGCCGCGCCCGGCCAGTTCACCCGCCGGAGGCTGCAGTTCCGCGCCTGGCGGGGCACCCGTCCGTTCTGGGCCGGCCTGTTCGTCTTGCTCGGCGGCTTTCCGATCATGTACTTCCCGTACGCCCATCTCCAGATCGGCCATCTGACGCTGGCGATGGCGACCACCGCGGGAGCCGGGTCCCTGATCATCGGCGTGCTGCTGGTCGTCCTGGGCATCAGCCTCTGGTTCCAGAAGCACGTACGGGTCTTCGCCGGAGTCGCCGCGATCCTGCTCGCGCTGGTGTCCATCCCCGTGTCCAACTTCGGCGGCTTCGTCATGGGCTTCCTCTTCGCCCTCATCGGCGGAGCGATGGCCGTGGCCTGGGCGCCGGGCACGCAGCCGCAGCCGCAGCCGCCGGCCGAGGCGGCCCCGGGCGAGGGCGGTGCCCCGCAGATCGCGGAGCTGCCGCCGCAGTACCCGGACGCGGTGAAGTCGAACGACCTGTCAGGAACGAGCCCGGCCAACGGGGCGAACGGGAGGCACAGTGCCGGCTGACGAGGTGACCCGCGGGACCGATGTGGACGGGTCCCGCGCGAGAACCGGGCCCCGCCACGCGGCTCCCAGAAAGCCGCTGTTCACCAGGTTCCACATGCCGGCCGGCAAGGCGATCGCCTCCGTGGCGATGCCGACGGCGGTGCTGATGGGCATGGGCTTCACGTCCACGCTGGCCCTCGCGGCCGGCAACGGCGGCAGCCCGTCCCCGTCGACCACGGCCAAGAGCCTGACGGCCGACGAGTACAAGGACTGCGTCAAGGCGCTGGACAGCTCCAAGGACGCCTCGTCCTCGCCCTCGCCGTCCGCCTCGAAGAGCGCTGACACGGCCACGCCGTCGCCCTCGGCGAGCGCGGACGCGAAGGACTCGAAGTCCGGCGGTTCGGGCACGTCCTCTTCGCCGGATTCAGGTTCCGGCGACCAGGCCACGCCCAAGCCGACCGCGACCTCCGGCTCCTCCGGTTCCGGCTCGGACGCGGGCTCCGGCTCCTCGGGTTCGTCGTCGCCCTCCGGCGGTGACACGGCCACGCCCACCCCGTCGGCGTCCACGAGCAGCGGCGGTCTGCTGGGCACCCTCGGCGACACGCTCGGCGGCATCCTCGGCGGCGGCAGCTCGGACTCCGGCAGCTCCTCCGCGAGCCCCACGCCGTCCGCGACCCCGTCGGCGAGCGCGTCCTCGGACTCCGCGTCCCCGTCGGGTACGTCGTTGTCCGGTTCCAAGGCCACCGGCGCCGTGGGCGACACCGTCTCCAAGGTCACCAAGACGGTCGGCGACACGGTGAAGAAGACCACCGACACGGTCTCCAAGACGGCCGGGGACGCCACCAAGGCGGTCACGGACGCGGCCGGGTCGGTCACGCCGAGCCCGTCGGCGAGCTCCTCCACCTCGGCGCAGGACTGCCCGGCGGCCACCACCGACCAGGGCGGCGTCGACAACAAGGTGCCGGTGGCGGACGACCCGTGGTACCTGAGCGCCAGCTCGCTGCTGCTCAAGGGCGCCGACTACCAGGGCATCGTGGAGGTGAAGACGGCGTCCGGCACCACCAAGAAGGTGCTGAAGTACGTCATCTCCGACGGCACGGACATCGGCGACCTGCACCAGACGGTGAACGACAAGCTCTCCGGCAAGACCTACCACGTGCAGGCGGCCAAGGGCTCGACGTCCACCATCCGGGGCGGCGCCACCACGATGTACACCGAGAGCATCTCGGGCAACCTGTTCGGTCTGATCCCGATGACGTTCACGCCCGACAGCCCGCCCCCGCTGAACCTGCCGCTGATCTACTTCACCAACGTCAAGGTGGTCCAGGCGGCACAGTTCGGCGGCAACCTGCACGTGCCCGGCATGCACGTGTACACGACCGACTGACCGGTCCTGCAAGCCCGTTCGGGAGCCGCACACAGCTGAGGGCGCCCCCCTGGTCCAGGGGGGCGCCCTCAGCGCCGTACAAGGCCCTTGTGAGGCTTGTCAGTTGTTCTGGGTGCCACCGAGGTGGTGGACGCGCAGCATGTTGGTGGTGCCGGGGACGCCGGGGGGCGAGCCGGCGGTGATGATGACCGTGTCGCCCGCGTCGAAGCGGTCCAGCCGGGCGACCTCCTGGTCCACCAGGTCGACCATCTCGTCCGTGGTGTTCACGAACGGCACGACGTGCGGCTCCACGCCCCAGCTGAGGGTGAGCTGGTTGCGGGTGCCCTCGTCGGTGGTGAAGGCGATGATCGGCTGGACCGCGCGGTAGCGGGACAGGCGGCGCGCGGTGTCACCGGACTGCGTGAAGGCGATCAGGCCCCGGCCGCCGAGGAAGTCGGCGATCTCGCAGGCCGCGCGGGCCACCGAACCGCTCTGGGTGCGCGGCTTCTTGCCCGGCACCAGCGGCTGCAGGCCCTTGGAGAGCAGCTCCTGCTCGGCCGCCTGGACGATCTTCGACATGGTCTTGACCGTCTCGACCGGGTACGCGCCCACGCTGGACTCGGCCGACAGCATGACCGCGTCGGCGCCGTCCAGGATCGCGTTGGCCACGTCGGAGGCCTCGGCGCGGGTCGGACGGGAGTTGGTGATCATCGACTCCATCATCTGGGTCGCGACGATCACCGGCTTGGCGTTGCGCCGGCACAGCTCGATCAGGCGCTTCTGCACCATGGGGACCTTCTCGAGCGGGTACTCGACGGCGAGGTCACCCCGGGCGACCATCACACCGTCGAACGCCATCACGACGTCCTCCATGTTCTGCACCGCCTGCGGCTTCTCCACCTTGGCGATGACCGGGACCCTGCGGCCCTCCTCGTCCATGACGCGGTGCACGTCGTGGACGTCCTTGGCGTCCCGGACGAAGGACAGCGCGACCAGGTCGCAGCCCATGCGGAGGGCGAAGCGCAGGTCCTCGATGTCCTTCTCGCTCAGCGCGGGCACGTTGACGGCCGCACCGGGCAGGTTGATGCCCTTGTGGTCGGAGACGACACCGCCCTCGATGACGATCGTCTTCACCCGGGGGCCCTCGACGTCCAGGACCTTCAGCTCGACGTTGCCGTCGTTGATCAGGACCTGGTCGCCGCGGGAGACGTCGCCCGGCAGCCCCTTGTACGTCGTGCCGCAGATGTACTTGTCGCCCGGCACGTCCTCGGTCGTGATGACGAACTCGTCACCGCGTTCCAGCTCGACCGGACCCTCGGCGAAGGTCTCCAGGCGGATCTTCGGGCCCTGCAGGTCGGCGAGGACGCCGATGGGCCGGCCGGTCTCCTTGGACGCGGCCCGGACGCGGTCGTACCGCGCCTGGTGCTCGGCGTGGGAGCCGTGACTGAAGTTGAACCGGGCCACGTTCATGCCCGCCTCGATCATGGCGACGAGCATCTCATGGGAGTCGACCGCGGGGCCGAGAGTACAGACGATTTTCGAACGGCGCATGGGGCGATCCTATCGGTTTGTTTCGCTACGGAATATTCCGTCTGGCGGAAGATACAAATGAGTGCCGCACCGCTCAGGTGCTGCTATTCAGTTGTTCTTTCCGACCAGTGCGTAGGTCTGCGTCGCGATCTCCAGTTCTTCATCCGTCGGCACCACGGCGACCGCGACACGCGCACCCTTCGGCGAGACGATCCTGGCCCGGTCCGCTCGCACCGCGTTCAGCTCCGGGTCGACCGCCAGGCCCAGGGACTCCAGGCCCGCGACCGCCGCCTCGCGCACGGGCGCCGCGTTCTCGCCGACCCCCGCCGTGAACGCGACCGCGTCCACCTTCCCGAGCACGGCGTAATAGGCGCCGATGTACTTCTTGAGCCGGTGAATGTAAATGTCGAACGCGAGAGCGGCCGCTTCGTCACCCTCGTCGATCCGGCGGCGGATCTCCCGCATGTCGTTGTCCCCGCACAGACCGAACAAACCGCTCCTCTTGTTGAGAAGAGTGTCGATCTCGTCCATGGACATTCCGCCAACCCGGGCCAAATGGAAGATGACGGCAGGATCCACATCACCGGAGCGCGTACCCATCACCAGTCCCTCCAAAGGCGTGAGCCCCATGGAGGTGTCCACGCAGCGGCCCTTCTCCACCGCGGTCGCCGAGGCGCCGTTGCCCAGGTGCAGCACGATCACGTTGACCTCGGACGGGTCCTTGCCCAGCAGCCGCGCGGTCTCCCGCGAGACGTAGGCGTGCGAGGTGCCGTGGAAGCCGTAACGGCGGATGCGGTGCCGGTCGGCGATCTTCGGGTCGATCGCGTAGCGCGCCGCCGACTCCGGCATCGTCGTGTGGAACGCGGTGTCGAAGACGGCGACCTGGGGCAGGTCGGGGCGCAGCGCCTGGGCGGTGCGGATGCCGGTCAGGTTGGCCGGGTTGTGCAGCGGGGCGACGGGGATCAGCCGCTCGATCTCGCTGAGCACCTCGTTGTCGATGACGGTCGGCTCGGTGAAGAACATGCCGCCGTGCACGACCCGGTGCCCGATCGCGGCCAGCTGCGGCGAGTCGAGGCCCAGGCCGTCCCGGCTCAGCTCCTCGGCGACCGCCTTCAGCGCGGCGTCGTGGTCGGCGACCGGCCCGCTGTGCTCGCGGGTGTCACCGGTGGTGAGGCAGGTGTGCTTGAGCCGGGAGGTCTGCTCGCCGATGCGCTCCACCAGCCCGACGGCGAGCCGGCTCGCGTCGCGCATGTCGAGCAGCTGGTACTTCACCGACGAGGAGCCGGAGTTGAGGACGAGTACGCGGCTCGCCGCGAGGTGTTCTGTCACGGTGATTCGGATGCTCTCTGTGGTCAGGTGACGGGCGTCTGGGCCTGGATCGCCGTGATGGCGACAGTGTTGACGATGTCCTGGACGAGCGCGCCCCGGGACAGGTCGTTGACCGGCTTGCGCAGACCCTGCAGGACCGGTCCGACGGCGATCGCGCCGGCCGAGCGCTGCACGGCCTTGTAGGTGTTGTTGCCTGTGTTGAGGTCCGGGAAGATCAGAACCGTTGCCTGGCCGGCGACATCGGAGCCGGGCAGCTTGGTCGCGGCGACGGACGGCTCCACGGCCGCGTCGTACTGGATCGGGCCCTCGATCCTCAGGTCGGGCCGCCTGCTGCGCGCCAGTTCGGTGGCCTCGCGCACCTTGTCGACGTCGGCGCCCGAACCGGAGGTGCCGGTGGAGTACGACAGCATCGCGATCCTCGGCTCCACGCCGAACTGCGCCGCCGTGGTCGCCGACTGGATGGCGATGTCCGCGAGCTGCTCGGCGTTCGGGTCGGGGTTGACCGCGCAGTCGCCGTAGACCAGCACCTTGTCGGCCAGGCACATGAAGAAGACGGACGAGACGATCGACGACTCCGGCCTGGCCCGCCCGTCTCCCACCGCCGCCTTGTCCGACGCGCTTCGCGCGGCCCCCTTTGCTCCTATGATCTCGAAGGCGGGCCGGATGGTGGCCGCCGTCGAATGCACCGACCCGGACACCATGCCGTCGGCCAGGCCCTCCTGGACCATCAGGGTGCCGAAGTAGTTGACGTCCGACACGACGTCGTAGGCCAGCTCGGCGGTCACGCCCTTGTGCGCCCGCAGCCGGGCGTACTTCTCGGCGAAGGCGTCGCGCAGCTCGGAGGTGGCTGGGTCGATCAGCTGGGTGTCGCCGAGGTCGACGCCGAGGTCGGCGGCACTCTTGCGGATCCGGTCCTCCGGCCCGAGCAGGGTCAGATCGCACACGCCCCGGCGCAGCAGCACCTCGGCCGCGTGCAGCACCCGCTCCTCGGTGCCCTCCGGCAGCACGACCCGGCGCTTGTCGGAGCGGGCCTGCTCCAGCAGCTTGTGCTCGAACATCATCGGGGTGACCCGGTCGCCGCTGGGGGCGCTCACGCGCGCGGCCAGCCCGGCGGTGTCGGCGTACCGCTCGAACAGACCTAGCGCCCGCTCCGCCTTGCGCGGGGTGGCCGCGTTCAGCTTGCCCTCCAGGGAGAACAGCCGCTCGGCGGTGGGGAAGCTGTTGCCCGTCACGGAGAGCACCGGGGTGCCCGGGGCGAGGCGGGCGGCGAGGGTGAGGATCTCCTGGCTCGGCACCTCGTTCAGGGTGAGCAGCACGCCGGCTATCGGCGGAGTGCCGGCGCTGTGCGCGGCCAGCGAGCCGACGACCAGGTCGGCGCGGTCGCCCGGGGTCATGACCAGGCAGCCGGGGGTCAGGGCGCCGAGCAGGTTGGGCAGCATCGCGCCGCCGAAGACGAAGCCGAGGACGTCCCGGGCGAGCCCGGAGTCGTCGCCGAGCAGCACCTTGGCGTCGAGGACCTGCGCGATCTGGGCGATGGTCGGCGCGGACAGCGCGGGCTCGTCGGGGACGACGTAGCAGGGCACCGGCAGTCGGTTCGCGAGCCGCTCGGCGATCTCGTCGCGGTCCTCGCGGGCCACCCGGTTGGTGACCATCGCCAGCACGTCGCAGCCCAGACCGTCGTACGCCCGGTAGGCGTTGCGGGTCTCGGCGAGCACGGACTCGGTGGTCTGCCCGCGGCCGCCGACCACCGGGATCACGGAGGCGCCGAACTCGTTGGCGAGGCGGGCGTTCAGGGACAGCTCGTCCGGCAGCTGGGTGTCGGCGAAGTCGGTGCCGAGGACGAGGACGACGTCGTAGTCGCGCGCGACCAGGTGGAAGCGGTCGACCAGCGCGGAGACCAGCTCGTCGGTGCCCTGCTCCGCCTGGAGCGCGGATGCCTCCTGGTAGTCCATGCCGTAGACCGTCGCCGGATCCTGCGAGAGGCGGTACCGCGCCCGCAGCAGCTCGAACAGCCGGTCGGGGCCGTCGTGCACGAGCGGACGGAACACGCCCACCCGGTCGACCTGCCGGGTCAGGAGCTCCATGACCCCCAGCTCCACGACCTGGCGGCCGTCACCGCGGTCGATCCCGGTCACGTACACGCTGCGCGTCACGCGTCCACTCCGTTCCTCATGCTGTATGACCTGCACTGACCTGTACGCCTTGAATGTCGCGTCATCGGCATAAAAATCGCCCACCAAGGTGAGCAGAACCCTCTTGACAATACCCCCGCCGCCGGATAAGGCGCCCGTCAAGTGGCTCAGTGTCCCGGCGGACGTGAAACAATCGACACTGGCTCACCGGTAACGACAGCGAGCAGGAGACACAGCACGATGCGCATCGGAGTTCTCACCGCAGGCGGCGACTGCCCCGGCCTGAACGCCGTGATCCGGTCGGTCGTGCACCGGGCGGTTGCGCAGTACGGCGACGAGGTCATCGGCTTCGAGGACGGCTACCGGGGTCTGCTCGACCGGCACTACCGCAGCCTCGACCTGGACGGGGTCAGCGGCATCCTGGCCCGCGGCGGCACCATCCTCGGCTCCTCCCGGCTGGAGCGCGACCGACTGCGCGAGGCCTGCGAGGGGGCCGCCGACATGGTCGAGGAGTTCGGCATCGACGCGCTGATCCCGATCGGCGGCGAGGGCACGCTCACCGCGGCCCGCATGCTCTCCGACGCGGGCCTCCCGGTCGTCGGCGTCCCCAAGACCATCGACAACGACATCTCCTCCACCGACCGCACCTTCGGCTTCGACACGGCCGTCGGCGTCGCCACCGAGGCGATGGACCGCCTGAAGACCACGGCCGAGTCCCACCAGCGCGTGATGGTCGTCGAGGTGATGGGCCGGCACGCCGGCTGGATCGCCCTGGAGTCCGGCATGGCCGCCGGCGCCCACGGCATCTGCCTGCCCGAGCGCCCCTTCGACCCCGCCGACCTGGTCAAGATGGTCGAGGAGCGCTTCGCCCGCGGCAAGAAGTTCGCCGTCATCTGCGTCGCCGAGGGCGCCCACCCCGCCGAGGGCACCATGGACTACGGCAAGGGCGAGATCGACCAGTACGGCCACGAGCGCTTCCAGGGCATCGGCACCGCGCTGGCGTACGAGCTGGAGCGGCGCCTCGGCAAGGAGGCCAAGCCGGTCATCCTCGGCCACGTCCAGCGCGGCGGCGTCCCCACCGCCTACGACCGTGTCCTCGCCACCCGCTTCGGCTGGCACGCCGTCGAGGCCGCGCACCGCGGCGAGTTCGGCAGGATGACCGCGCTGCGCGGCACCGACATCGTGATGGTGCCGCTCGCGGAGGCGGTCACCGAGCTCAAGACGGTGCCGAAGGACCGCATGGACGAGGCGGAATCGGTCTTCTAGGCCACCCTGTCAGTCTTCCGGACCGTACCTGTCGGCCTACTGCGCCGACCTGTCCGCCACGCCCTCCCAGAAGGTCTCCACGATCCGGTCGAGGAACTCCCGGCCGGACTCGCTGGCGCTCGTGCTGCCGCCGCCCCAGCTCAGGGTGGCGGCCATGTGACCCTGGTAGTCCTCGTAGAGCTGCTGCAGCACGCCTTCGAGGACGTCCGTGTCCAGGGGCGCGAGCTTGCGCACCGGCCGCACATAGGCCTGCCAGCGGGTGGTCACCGCGCTGTGCAGCAGGTCGGCGAGCTTCGCCTCGCGGCCGGTGACGGCGACGAAGTCGGGCAGGGCCAGGTCCAGCACCCGGGCGAGCGCGGCCGACTGGCGCTCGTTGCCCCGCCACTGCCCGTTCTCCTCCATGCGCAGGTAGCTGCGCAGGTCCATGTCGACGGCACGGGCGAGGTCCTCGGGTGCGACGGCGCGGGCGATGCGATGCTCGCGCAGGGTCTGCGGCCGGCCGAGGAGTTCGCCCGGGGAACACCACAGCACCCCGGCCAGCGCGGTGAGTTCCGGGTGGCTGGGAGCCACCGAGCCGCGTTCCCAGGCGATCACCAGATCGGGTGTGACGTAGGGCAGGCCGTACGAGGCCCGCATGCCGTAGGCGACGTGCTCGGGGCCCATGCCGAGCGCGGCGCGCAGCCGACGGGCCGCCGGGGCGTTGAAGGGGGGAGCTGAGGGTTGGCGCACCTCGCACAAGCTAGGGGGACCGTGACGGGATGGCTACGGTCTGTTCGGACAGGATCACGGATTGTCGGAACGTACAGTTCCGGCCGTTCGGTATGTAACGGACGGACCACCCTTACGGCGCACCTCTTGACCCCCTTCCCGTGCGCCCCTTGACCTCTTCCGTCCGCCCCTTGGCCCCGCTCATCCCTTGACCGCCCCGCCCAGCGCGAAGCCACCTCCCAACCGTCGCGCCACCAGGACGTAGAGCAGGATCACGGGCGTCGAGTAGATGACGGAGAACGCGGCGAGCTGGCCGTAGGCCACCATGCCCCGGTTGCCGAAGAAGTCGTTGATGCTGACCGAGGCCGGCATCTGGTCCGGGGTGAGCAGCAGCATGAAGGGGACGAAGAAGTTCCCCCACATCATCACGAACGAGAACACCGTGACGACGGCGAGCCCCGGCCCCATCAGCGGCAGCACGATCCGGACCAGGGACTGCAGCGAGGACGCCCCGTCCGTCCAGGCCGCCTCCTCCAGCTCCTTCGGCACCCCGTCCATGAAGTTCTTCATCAGCCAGATGGCGAAGGGGAGTTGGGAGGCGGCGAAGAACAGGATCGTGCCCTGCAGGGTGTCGATCAGGTTCACCCGCACGAACAGCGCGTAGACCGGCACCATGATCGCGGTGATCGGCAGGCTCGTCGCGAACAGGACCGACAGCAGGAACGGCCGGTTGAGCCGGGAGCGGAAGCGGGAGAGCGGATACGCGGCGAGGGCGGCGCAGGCGACGGTCAGCGCGGTGGCGCCGCCGCACAGGATCAGGCTGTTGAGCAGTGGGGTGTAGGTGATGTCCGGGGTCAGGATCGCGTCGAAGTTGCCGAAGGTGAACCCGTCCGGGGCCTTCACCCTCAGGTCCGCGTGGGGGTCCACGGAGGACAGCACCACCCAGGCGAGGGGCAGCGCGAAGGCTACGGCCACGATCAGGAGCGAGACATCGGCGGCGAGCCGGCGGGAGGTGCGCTTGCGGGGCATTCCGTGCTCACACCTCCGTCCGCAGCAGCCGCAGGTAGACGACCGAGAACAGGGAACCGACGAGCAGCAGGAGCAGGGCGACCGCGGTGCCGTACCCGATCATGCTGTTCTGGAAGGCCTGTTCGTACATGAACAGCGGCAGGGTCTGGCTCTTGTTGCCGGGGCCGCCCCGGGTCATCACCCAGATCAGCCCGAAGACGGACAGCGTCTGCAGGGTGTTGAGCATCAGGTTGGTGCCGATGGACCGCCGGATCATCGGGAGGGTGATGTGCCACATCCGCCGCCATCCGCCGGCCCCGTCCACCTCGGCGGCCTCCGTGATCTCGGCGGGTATCTCGTCCAGCGCGGCGGAGTAGACGAGCATCGAGAACGCCGTACCGCGCCAGACGTTGGCGAAGGACACGGCGAGGATCGGCAGCGTGAACAGCCAGTTCTCGCGCGGCAGACGAAGCCAGTCCAGGATGGCGTTCAAGGTCCCCTCCCGCCGGAAGAAGGCGTACAGCAGGAACCCGGCGACCACCTCCGGCAGCACCCACGCGGTGACCACGACCCCGCCGGTGAGGGTGCGCACCGGTTTCGAGGCCCGCTTCATGAGCGCCGCCAGGGCGAGCCCCAGTGTGTTCTGCCCGACGAGCGAGGACAGCACGGTGAACACCAGGGTCAGCCAGACGGCGTTCAGGAACGCGTCGTCCTGGAAGGCGTGCCGGAAGTTGGCGAACCCGACGAACGACGAGTGCGCCTGACCGGTCAACTGCAGGTCGGTGAAGGCGATGCAGACGCAGTAGGCGATCGGCCCGGCGAGGAAGAGCAGGAGGAGGACGAGGGCGGGGGCGAGCGGGAGGGCGCGGCTGATCCGGCGCCTCATTTGCCGACCACTTGGCCGCCGGTCACGTCCTTGAGCGTGTCGTCGTACCCGCCGGCCGCCTTCTCCGCCGACCGGTCGCCGGTCGTCACGCCTTCCATGGCCTCCTGGATGGCCGTCGACACCTTCGGGTAAGCCGGGTACGCGGGCCGGTAGTGCGTGCTGGACACCAGGTCGGTGAAGAACCTGATGCCGGGCTGGGCGGTGGCGTAGGCGGGGTCGGCGGCGACGTCCTTGCGTACCGAGATGCCCGAGTTGACGATGTACCACTTCTTGGCGTTCGCCTCGGTCTGCATCGTCCTGATGAAGTCGAAGGCGAGGTCCGGGTTGCCGGCCTTGGCCGGGATGGCCCAGGTCCACCCGCCGGACATGCTGACCTTCCCCGGCGCCTGCCCATGCTCGGTCGGCATGTACGCCAGCCCCAGCTGCTTGGACCAGTCCGGCCACTCGTGGCCGCTGCCCGGAAGCCAGGTCAGCGGAAGCCAGGAGCCGTCGAGGTTGATGCCGATCTTGCCCTGGGGGAGGAGCTCGCCCATCACGGTGGTGGCGAAGTTGGGGTCGAGGGCGTCGGAGACGTCGGGCCCGAGCTTCTCCTTGAAGACGGTTTCGACGAACTTCAGCGAGTCCGTGAACCCCTGGCTCCCGGCGATCCACTTCTTGCTGCCGCTGTCGTACAGGGGGTCGGACTTTCCGTCCCCTGTGCCGTAGAGCAGCATCTCCATGCCCTGCATGGTGGCCCGCTCACCCGCCGGCTTGCCGGTGTAGATGTTGAGCGGGGTGACGCCGGGGACCTTCTGCTTGATGGTCCGGGCGGCGGCGAGGACGTCGTCCCAGTTCTTCGGCTGCCAGTTCTCCGGCAGCCCGGCCTTCCGGAACACCCGCTTGTCGAACCACAGTCCGCGGGTGTCGGTCCCGTCCGGAACGCCGTACGTCTTCCCGTCCTCACCCCTGGCCGCCGCCTTGGCGGTGTCGAGGAACCGGCCCCAGTCCGGCCACTTGGCCAGGTACGGGTCGAGCGGTTTCAAGTACCCGCTCGTGATGTCGGAGTTGATGAGGAAGGTGTCCTCGTAGACCAGATCGGGCGCGGTCCTCGGAGAGCGCAGCATCTGCTGGAGCTTGGTGTAGTACTCGGAATCCGGGGCCTTGATGGGCACGAACTCGACCTTCTTCCCCGGGTACTTCTTCTCGAAGTCCTTCTTGATCCCGGCGAGGTAGGTGTCCATCACCTTCACGGAGTTGTCCGTGGACTGCTTGTACGACACCTTGATCGTGTTCGGGCTGCTTCCGGAGCCGTTGCCGCACGCGGTGAGGGCGGTGGCGGCGAGAGCGGCGGTGAGGAGGGCGGAGAGGGCGGCGGTGGGGCGCACGGGCATGACCTCCTGAGAACGCACTGCTGAGTGGCCAGGTGGTTGCCGTGTGAAGGTAAGAGGAGTGGTCTAGTCAGGTCAATGTGCTTGCGCAGGATTGGAGTTCGGCGATCTCCAGAAGGTTCGGAGGCCGTCCGCGAGCCGCGCCGTAATCTTGGCGCACCCGCCACCGATGGCGGGCCTGTACCAAACCTTGCCGATGATGTATCCGCCGCGCCCCTGAAGACTGCACACGGTGAAGACATCACCGTCATCGTGGAACGTCATGCTCCCCAAGCCGTCACGGTCACGGATGGTGGCGGCGTGCGACATGGGAGGTTGGCCCCCCGGTCTCACCGCCCCTGCGGCACCCACCGATACACCAGCTCAGGCCTGCCCACCTGCCCGTACAGCGGGCTCCGGCCCGCCCGCCCCGCCTCCACCAGGTGCTCCAGGTACCGGCGCGCGGTGATCCGGGAGATGCCGACCGCCTCGGCCAGGCCGGCCGCGGTCAGCCCCTCGGAAGCCTCGCGCAGTGCTCCCGTCACCCGTTCCAGCGTCGGGCCGCTCAGGCCCTTCGGCAGCGCGGCGGGCGACGGGGCCCGCAGGGCCGCCAGTGCGCGGTCGACCTCGTCCTGGCCGCTCGCCTCGCCCGCCGCCGCACGGAACTCGGCGTAGCGGACCAGGCGGTCCCGGAGCGTGGCGAAGGTGAAGGGCTTCAGGACGTACTGGACGACGCCAAGGGAGACGCCCTCGCGGACCACCGCCAGGTCCCGGGCCGACGTGACCGCTATGACGTCCGCGTGATGGCCGGCCGCGCGCAGGGAGCGGGCCAGCTGCAACCCGTGCACATCCGGCAGATGCAGGTCCAGCAGCAGCAGGTCCACGGCCGTACGGTCCAGGAGGCGCCGCGCCTGCGCGCCCGTGTGCGCCTTGCCGACCGCGACGAATCCCGGCACCCGGTCGACGTACATGACGTGCGCGTCGGCGGCCACCGGGTCGTCCTCGACGACCAGGACGCGGATGGGCTGCCGCTCGTTCGTCATCTGCTGCCACCCGCGGGGGTACGCAGCGGCAACCGCACCTCGAACACCGCTCCGCCCCCGCCCTTTCCGTCGGACTGCGCCACCGTCAACGTGCCCTCGTGGCGGGTCACCGCCTGCCGGACCAGGGCCAGCCCGAGGCCCCGTCCGCCGGGCCCGGCCGGCTTCGTCGAGAACCCCCGCTGGAATACCAGGCCGGCATGGTCCGCGTCGACACCGGGGCCCGTGTCCGACACCCTGAGGACCACCTCGGTGTCCGAGGCGTACGCCGTCACCGTCACCCGCGCCCGGACGCTGCCCTGCGCCGCGTCCACCGCGTTGTCGATCAGGTTGCCGAGGATGGTCACGAGGTCGCGGGCCGGCAGGTCGTCCGGGAGCAGGCCGTCGTCCAGGCGGCTGTCCTCGGACACCACCAGCTCCACGCCCCGCTCGTTCGCCTGGGCCGTCTTGCCGAGCAGCAGGGCGGCGAGCACCGGTTCGCCGACCGCCGCGACCACCTGGTCGGTCAGCGCCTGGGCCAGCTCCAGTTCCGCCGTGGCGAACGCCACCGCCTCCTCGGCCCGGCCCAGTTCGATCAGCGAGACCACCGTGTGCAGGCGGTTGGCGGCCTCGTGCGCCTGCGAGCGCAGCGCCTGGGTGAAGCCCCGCTCCGAGTCCAACTCGCCCATCAAGGACTGGAGTTCGGTCACGTCGCGCAGTGTGGCCACCGTTCCGCGGCGCTCTCCGCCCGACACCGGGGAGGTGTTGACCACCAGCACCCGGGACGCCGTCAGGTGCACCTCGTCCACCCGGGGCTCGGAGGACAGCAGCGCGCCGGTCAGCGGGGCCGGCAGGCCCAGCTCGGCGACCGAGCGGCCGATCAGCTCCGTGTCCGGAGCCCCCAGGCCCAGCAGCTCCCGTCCGCCGTCGTTGATCAGTGCCACCCTGTACTGCCCGTCCAGCATCAGCAGGCCCTCGCGGACCGCGTGCAGCGCCGCCTGGTGGTAGTCGTGCATCCGGCTGAGCTCGGTTGCGTTCATGCCGTGGGTGTGGCGGCGCAGCCGGGCGTTGATCACGTAAGTGCCGACCGCGCCGAGCAGCAGGGTCGCGCCGGCGACGCCGAGCAGGGCCGTGACCTGGCCCTGGACCCGGGCGCTGATCGCCTCCACCTTGATGCCGGCGCTGACCAGGCCGATGACGCGGCCGTTCTCCTCGATCGGGGTGACCGCGCGGACGGAGGGCCCGAGGGTGCCGGTGTAGGTCTCGGTGAAGGTGTGGCCGTGCACGGCGGGGCCGATACGGCCGAGGAAGCGTTTGCCGATCTGCTTCCGGTCGGGGTGGGTCCAGCGGATGCCCTCCGGGTTCATGATCGTGACGAAGTCGACGTCCGCGTCCCGCATGACCATGAGCGCGTACGGCTCCAGCGCCGCAGTGGGACGGGAGGTGTGGATCGCCGAGCGCACCGAGGGGGCGTCCGCGATCGAGCGGGCCACCGCGGTGACCTGGCGGACCGCCGCGTCCTCGGCCTGCCGCTGGTCGCCGACGTAGGTGAACAGCGCGTACCCGGCCACGACCACCGCTATCAGCACGGCCTGCATGGCGAACAGCTGGCCCGCGAGGCTGCGAGGACGGGGGAGGAACGGGAAGCGCATGTCAGCAGTGTGCCTCTCCGGTTAAGCGTGAACTAAATGAACGGAAGGGTGACCGCCCTCACAGGGCGGGAGATAGTCACGGCATTCCCCGAACAAAGCCCGGACGTGAGCCGCACGCCGGTTGTTCACCGACGAAGACGTCAAGGAGGGCAGTCGTGGCCGCCAGCTCCCCCGACACGGCACCTGCCGCAGCCCGCGTGAAGCGGGACCGGACCCATTACCTGTACATCGCCGTCATCGTGGCGGTCGCGCTCGGTATCGCCGTGGGCCTCATCTGGCCCGACGCCGCGGTCCAGCTGAAGCCGCTCGGTACGGGCTTTGTGAACCTGATCAAGATGATGATCTCGCCGATCATCTTCTGCACGATCGTGCTCGGGATCGGGTCCGTACGGAAGGCCGCCAAGGTCGGCGCCGTCGGCGGTATCGCCCTCGGCTATTTCCTCGTGATGTCGCTCGTCGCGCTCGCCATCGGGCTCGTCGTCGGCAACGTGCTGCACCCCGGCGACGGGCTGCACCTGACGAACGCGATCAAGCAGAGCGGCCATGCCCAGGTGTCCACCGAAGCGCTGCCGCCCGTCGAGTTCGTGCTGTCGATCATCCCGACCACCTTCGTCTCGGCCTTCACCGGGGACCAGGTCCTCCAGACGCTGCTGGTGGCTCTGCTCGCCGGGTTCGCGCTGCAGGCCATGGGCTCGGTCGGGCAGCCGGTGCTGCGCGGCATCGAGCACATCCAGCGGCTCGTCTTCCGCATCCTGTCGATGGTCATGTGGGCCGCGCCGGTCGGCGCCTTCGGTGCGATCGCGGCCGTCACCGGTTCGGCCGGAATCGACGCGCTGAAGAGCCTCGCCGTGCTGATGCTCGGGTTCTACGTCACCTGCTTCCTGTTCGTCTTCATCGTGCTCGGCGCGCTGCTGCGGATCGTCGCGGGCCTGAACGTCCTCTCGCTCTTCAAGTACCTGGCGCGGGAGTTCCTGCTGATCCTGTCCACCTCCTCCTCCGAGTCCGCGCTGCCGCGGCTGATCGCGAAGATGGAGCACCTGGGCGTCAGCAAGCCGGTCGTCGGCATCACCGTGCCGACCGGTTACTCCTTCAACCTCGACGGCACGATGATCTACATGACCATGGCCTCGCTGTACATCGCGGACGCCCTGGGCACGCCGATGTCCGTCGGCGAGCAGATCCCGCTGCTGCTCTTCCTGCTGCTCGCCTCCAAGGGTGCGGCGGGTGTCAGCGGCGCCGGTCTCGCCACGCTGGCCGGCGGCCTGCAGTCGCACAAGCCCGCGCTGGTCGACGGGGTCGGGCTGATCGTCGGTATCGACCGGTTCATGAGCGAGGCCCGTGCGCTGACGAACTTCGCGGGCAACGCGGTCGCCACGGTGCTGGTGGGCACGTGGACGAAGGAGATCGACAAGGCGCGGGTGCGGCAGGTGCTCGCCGGTGAGCTGCCGTTCGACGAGACCACGCTGATGGACGAGGGGCAGGGGACCGTCACCGCGGTTCCCGAGCCGCGGGAGGGGGAGCTGGCCAAGGCCTGATCCCCGAGAAGGAACTCCGGATGCCCGGCCCCGCCTGAACCCGGGCCGGGCATCCGGGAACCACCGCCGGGCGGCTGGGGCTCCCCCCGTACCTCAGCCGCCCGGCTTTTCGTCATTTCCCCTCACTCACCCTGGCCACCAGCTCGGTGGCCGTCGGGGCGGGTACGCCCGCCGCGGTCAGGACCGTGACCGTGGCCGAGCGTCCCGCCTCCTGTGCTGCCAGGAGGCCGTCGTTCACCGCCTCCATCACCGCCATGATCATCTGCTCGTGCACGTACGCCAGCGCCGGCGCCGGCAGGGGTGAGCTGAACACCCCCTGATCCAGGCCGTGCTGGAGCAGTTCGACCTTGCCCGCGCGCAGCGGGGCGAGGCGTTCGCGGATGCCCTGGACGGTGACCGTGCGCTGGGCCAGGGCGATCAGCAGCCGGTAACGGTCGGCGATCTCCCCGATGGCGAGCACCGAGCGGGCCACCGCCTCCGCCGGGTCCGTCACCCCGTCACGGGCGCGGGCGTCCGCGTCCGCAAGCGCTGCCACGGCCTCGTCGACGAGGGTGCTGATCAGCGCCTCGCGGCTGGGGAAATGGCCGTACACCGTCCGTCGTACGACTCCCGCGGCGCGCGCGATCTGGTCCATGGAGGCGTCGGGATCGCGCAGCAGTTCGGCGAGGGCGACGTCGAGGATGCGGCGCCGGTTGGCGTCGGCGCGGCTGGTGTTACCCGTGGTCATGGCGGTCATTGTGCCCCCTCGGTCAACTTGCACAGCAGTGTGCAAAGGCGTACCTTGCACATGGCTGTGCAATTGCACGCTGTTGTGCAAGTCCACTCCGTACCTCACGTTCTCGTCGCGCATCCGAGGAAGGCGACCCCTGCCATGCGACTCGTCATGACCGAACCGGTCGAGAAGATGGAGCGCCCGTACGCCCGGCGCTGGTGGGCACTGCTCGTGCTCTGCCTGAGCCTGCTGATCATCGTGATGGCGAACACCGCCCTCACGGTCGCCGCGCCCGACATGACGAAGGACCTCGGGCTCTCCAGCGCCGACCTGCAGTGGGTGATCGACGGCTACACCGTCCCCTACGCGGCGCTGATGCTCCTGCTCGGCGCCATCGGCGACAAGTACAGCCGGCGCGGCGCCCTCGTCCTCGGGCTCCTCGTCTTCGGCGCCGGTGCCGTCTTCGGCTACCTCGCCGACAGCGCGGCGACCGTCATCGCCGCCCGCGCCGTGATGGGCGTCGGGGCGGCGCTGATCATGCCCGCCACGCTCTCCCTGCTCGCCGCGACCTTCCCGCGCGCCGAGCGGGCCAAGGCGATCACGCTGTGGACCGCCACCGCCGGCCTCGCCATCGCCGCCGGTCCCGTGGTCGCGGGCGCCCTGCTGCGCGACCACGGCTGGTCCTCGACCTTCCTGATCAACGTGCCCATCGCGGCCTTCGCGCTCGTCGCCGCATTCGTCCTGATCCCGCCCTCCAGGGCCGGTCACCACGACCGCATCGACTACGTCGGCGGACTGCTGTCGGTGATCTGGACCGGCTCGCTGGTCTACATGATCATCGAGGGCCCGCACTTCGGCTGGGGCGTGAAGGCCGTCACGGCGGCGGTCGTCGCGGGCGCAGGCCTGGTCGCCTTCGTCCTGTGGGAGCTGCGCCACCCCCGCCCGATCCTGGACGTGCGCCGCTTCGCGCACCGCCGCTTCGCCGGTTCCAACCTGGCCGTCGCCCTGTTCTTCCTGGCCGTCTTCGGCGCCTTCTACTACCTCACCCAGCACCTGCAGTTCGTCCTCGGCTACGACGCCCTGGAGACCGGCGTGCGCATGCTGCCGCTGGCCGGCGCGGTCTTCGCCGGCTCGGCACTGACCGGCTGGCTCACCCCGCGCGTCGGCATGAAGTGGACCGTCACCGCGGGCATGGTCGGCGGCACGACCGCGCTGGCCCTCCTGACCCGGGTGGACGCGGCCTCGGGCTACGGCGACTTCCTGGCGCCCCTGATCATCCTCGGCCTCGCCATCGGCCTCGCCCTCTCGCCCTGCACCGACGCCATCATGGGCGCCTTCCCGGAGTCCGAGCTGGGCGTCGGCGGCGCGGTCAACGACACCTCGCTGGAGCTCGGCGGTTCCCTCGGCATCGCCATCCTCGGCTCGCTGCTCGCCACGTCGTACGGCAACCATCTGAGCGACGCCACCGCGGGCAGCAGGCTCCCGGCGAGTGCCCTGGACACCGCGCAGGACTCGGTCGGCGCCGGGTACGCCGTCGCCCAGGGCATCGGCGAGAAGGCGCACGCGCTGGCCGCGCAGGCCGCCCACGCCAAGGACCCCCAGCAGGCCGCACAGCTCAAGCAGCAGGCCGCCGAACTCGCCTCCGGCGCCCGACGGATGGCGGACGCGGTCGGCTCCTCCTTCTCCGACGCCGTCGCGCACACCAGCCTGGTCGGCGCGGTGATCCTCGGCATCGGCACGGTACTCGTGGGCATCCTGCTGCCGCGCCGTGAAACCGCCGCGCCGGAGGTGAAGACCGAGGAGAGGGAGCTGGTGAACAGCCCGGCCGACTGACGGTTACCCGCCTCCATCCGCTAACGTGCCGCTCCGGACCGACCGGAACGGCACGTTCGTGCCTGGCGTCAGTACATGTGAGTCAGTAGCTGTATGGAGGCACGGGGGACATGAAGATCGACTGGGACCGGCGGACCTGCGCGCGCAAGGGCCATGTGACCTACGCACCCGACGACCCCCGGCTGCGGTTGCGGCTGCACGCCGAGACCGCGCTCGGGGACGTCTGGCGCTGCCTGCGCTGCGGCGACTTCGTGCTCGGTGAGCCGCACGGCTCCGGCCCGGCCGGGGACGCCCCGCTGGTGCCGCGCGGCAAGGTCCTCCGGGACCTGTTCATCCTCCGCTTCCTGGCGATCGAGCGGGCGGTGCGCGGGGTGTTCATCGTGCTGGTCGCGGTCGCGGTGTGGAAGTTCAGCAACAGCCAGGACTCGGTGCGCCGGCTGTTCAACGAGTACCTGGACGTCTTCCGCCCGGTCTTCCGCCACTTCCACTACGACCTCGACCACTCACCGGTCGTCGGCTCCATCCAGAAGGTGTTCGGCTACAAGCACTCCACGCTGCTGCTGGTCGCGGCCCTGCTGCTCGCCTACGCGCTGATCGAGCTGATCGAGGCCGTCGGCCTCTGGTACGCCAAGCGCTGGGCGGAGTACCTGACGGTGGTCGCCACCGCCGCCTTCCTCCCCCTGGAGATCTACGAACTCACCGAGAAGGTCAGCTACCTGAAGATCGCCACGCTCACCCTGAACATCCTCGCGGTCCTCTACATCGCCCTGGCCAAGCGCCTGTTCGGCCTGCGCGGCGGCCGCCGCCGGTTCGAGGAGGAGCGCCACAGCGCCTCCCTGATGGAGGTGGAGGAGTCGGCGGGGGTGACCGTCTGATTCCGGACGAGACGCCTGCCGCTCCGCCGAGGACACCACCGACCGGTTCCGGCTGCGGACCCTGACGGCGATCACGGGCCGCGGGGCCTCACCGGGGCCGCGCGGCCTCCGCCAGACGGGTCAGCTCCTCCTGCGTCAGCACCAGGTCCGCGGCGCCCGCCGAGTCCCGGATCGTCTGCGGGCGGCTCGAGCCCGGGATCGGGACGACGGTCGGGGAGAGCGACAGCAGCCAGGCCAGGCAGACCTGCTGGGGGCTCACCCCGCGCTCCCGGGCCACCTCGTGGAACGCCAGGTGGCGTGCACCGGCGGTCTGCCCCGACGGGCCGTCCAGGGAGCTGCGGGAGATCCCGCCGAGGGGGCTCCACGGCAGGAACGCCAGGCCCAGCTCGGCGCACAGCCGCAGCTCGGGGTCGCTGTCACGGGTCCCGGGGGAGTAGCGGTTCTGTACGGAGACCAGACGGTCGCCGAGGATCGCACGGGCCCGGTGGATCTGGTCGGACGTCACGTTCGACAGGCCCGCCAGGCGGATCTTGCCCTCCTCGAGCAGGTCGCGCAGGGCGCCGACGGACTCCTCGAAGGGGACGGCCGGGTCCGGCTTGTGCAACTGGTAGAGGCCGATGGCCTCGACCCCGAGCCGCTTCAGGGAGGCCTCCGCGGCCGCCTTGAGATGCGCGGGTGTGCCGGTGACCGTCCAGCTGCCGTCGGCCGGACGGCCCCGGCCGCCCTTGGTGGCCACCAGGACGCCGTCCGTGTCGCCGCCGTAGGCTGCCAGGGCGCGGGCGAGGAGCAGTTCGTTGTGGCCGGGAGCCTGGCCGGGCAGGTGGTAGGAGTCGGCCGTGTCCAGCAGGTTCACGCCCGTGTCCAGGGCCGCATGGATCGTGGCCAGGGCGCGGGTCTCGTCCGGCCGGCCCTCGATCGACAACGGCATGGCGCCGAGCCCGACCGCGCTCACCCGCAGTCCGCCAAGAGTGCGGTAGCGCACGTCAGATGTCCTTTCCGAGCATCTCGGAAACGGCCTTCGGCAGCCACTCCCGTACGTCCCCGAAGGCGAAACCGAGCCGCACGGCCCGGGAGTTGTCCATGGCGTAACGGCGGCGGAAGGCGAAGGGGGAGGCGGCGCCGTCCGTCACCTCGAACACCGGCGTGCCGCCGTCGAGCCGGGCTGCGACCGTCTCGCACAGCTCCTGCACCGTCAGCTCTCCGTGCGAGGCGGCGTTGACCGGTCCCGTGAAGTCCTCGCCCGCCGCCCAGAGCATGAAGTCGGTGATCTCCTCCACGTGGATGTACGTCGCCGGCCGCGCGGTGGGCGGTACGGCGATGGGGGCGCCGGTGCGGATGCGGTCCGCGTAGTGATCGAGGCGGCCCGTGAAGTCGTCCGCACCGCCGAGGACATGCGCCACGCGCACCGAAGCGAACGGGAAGCCGGCGCCCGTGAGCACCGCTTCCGCCTGCCGCTTGCCCTCGCCGTAGTGCGCCTCGGTGAATTCCGGGTCGCCCCAGGGGAGTTCCGGCTCCACCGCGACCGCAACCGGATCGACCGCGCTCTCCGGTACCGGCGCCGGGGAGTCCTCGTGCTCGTACACCTCCACCGTCGAGGTCATCACATAGCGGCCGGTGCGGCCGGCGAAGACCCGGCGGGCGATCGCCGCCTGGCGCGGGGTGTAGCAGACCTGGTCGAGAACGACGTCGAATGCGCGGGTCCCGAGCGCCTCGGTCAGCGCCTTCTCGTCGTCGCGGTCGGCCACCAGGTGCTCCGCGCCGGGCGGCGGGGCCACCGACCCCCGGTTCAGGACCGTCACCCGGTCACCCGCCGCCAGCAGCCGCCCGATCAGCCGCTTGCCGAAATAGCGGTTGCCGCCGATGACCAGTACCTCTCGTGCCTTTGTCATGACCATAATTCTCCGGGCCGACACACAGGTCCTGAAGGGGGAGACATGGGAGATACGACCACCGCACCGAAGGAACCACGGCATCTGCGGGCCGTCGCCAACGAAACACCGGTGGTGTTCGATGCGGTGGACCGGCAGATCCTCCAGCTGCTCCAGACCGACGGGCGGATCAAGCTGAGCGAGCTGGGCCGGCGGGTCAGTCTGAGCCCGGCGGCCGTCACCGAGCGGGTGCGCCGGCTGGAGGCGGCGGGCGTCGTCGAGGGGTACGGCGCCCGGGTCGCGCCCACCCGCCTCGGCTACGGCATCCAGGCCTTCATCCGGGTGAACCCGCACGGCGGCTACACCCTCAAGCACCCGAGGACCCTGGAGCTGATCGAGCGCCCGGAGATCACCGAGGTGCACCACGTCGTCGGCGAGGACTGCTGGATCCTCAAGATCGCGGTCACCGGCACCGCGCACCTGGAGGAGATCCTGGAGCAGACCTCGGCGCTGGGCCGTACGACGACGTCGATCGTGCTGTCCTCGCCGGTGCGCCGCAAGCCGCTGCTGCCACCGACGTGAGGGGAGCCCACCGCTTGCCTTGACGCCGACGTCAACACCTACCGTCATAGGCATGCGAATCGGCGAGCTGGCCGCACGGGCCGGAACCACCACCCGCACCCTGCGCTACTACGAGGCACGGGGGCTGCTGTCCGCCCGGCGCGACGACAAGGGACACCGCACCTACGACGAGGGCGACCTGCGGCTGCTCCGGCAGATCCGGACGCTGCAGGACTTCGGGTTCGACCTGGAGGAGACGCGGCCGTTCGTGGAGTGTCTGCGCGCCGGGCACCCGGAGGGCGACTCCTGCCCGGCCTCCCTCCTGGTCTACCGGCGCAAGCTGGACGAGCTGGACGCGCTCATCGGGCAGCTGACGTCGGTGCGGGAGACGGTCGCGGGGCAGTTGCGGCGGGCGGAGCGGGCGCGGGACGCGCTGGCCGCCGAGGCGCTGGTTCCGGGGGGTCCGGAACCCGTGTGCGAACTGGGAGGGCTGACGCGGTGAGTGTGGTGAGCGGACTGGCCGAGGTGACGGACGCGGATTTCCAGGCGGAGGTGATCGGCGCCGACCTACCGGTCCTGGTGCAGTTCACGGCCGACTGGTGCGGTCCGTGCCGGCAGCTGGCGCCGGTGCTGAAGGACATCGCCTTCGAGGAGGGCGACCGGCTGAAGATCGTGCAGCTCGACGTCGACCGCAATCCGGAGACGACGGTCGCCTACGGGGTGCTGTCCACGCCGACCCTGATGGTCTTCAGGGACGGTGAGCCGGTGCGGTCGATGGTGGGGGCGCGGCCCAAGCGGCGCCTCATGGAAGAGCTGGCCGACGTGCTGTAAAGCACGGCCGCCCACGAAAAAATCCCCTGAGCAATTGCGCTCGGGGGATTTCTCTGCGTATATTCAGTGGTTCGCGACTTCAATTGGACAGGGTCGCGGAGAAGTTCACTGGGCAGAGTATATCCGGGCGGGAGCGGAATTGTCAAACACCGAATTTCCGGACGATGAATTGCAGCGTGAGCAGGAATTCATCGACGGACTGTACGCGCGCGTGGACGTACTGCGCGGCGCGGCCGAGACCTCGGTCGCGGACGCGCTCGCCCAGGGCGACAAGCCCATGCAGGCCCGGCTGGAGCGGGACATCCTGGTCGCCGAGCGCTCGGGGCTGCTCGCCGCGCTGAACGCCGTCGACGGCTCGCTCTGCTTCGGCCGGATCGACCTCGCCGACGGCGCCGCCCACCACATCGGCCGGATCGGGCTGCGCGAGGACGACGCCGAGCGCACCCCCGTCCTCGTCGACTGGCGGGCCGACGTCGCCCGCCCCTTCTACCTGGCCACCGGGCACACCCCGATGGGCCTGCGCCGCCGCCGGCACATCAGCACCGAGGGCCGGACGGTGACCTCCCTGCACGACGAGATCCTCGACCTCGGCGACGCCACCCGCACCGGGTACGAGGACCACAACGGGGACGCCGTGCTGCTGGCCGCGCTGAACTCGGCGCGCACCGGCCGCATGAGCGACATCGTGCAGACCATCCAGGCCGAGCAGGACGAGATCATCCGGGCGCCGTACCGCGGGGTGCTGGTGGTCGAAGGCGGGCCCGGCACCGGAAAGACCGCGGTCGCGCTGCACCGCGCCGCCTACCTCCTGTACGAGTACCGCGAGCTGCTGGCCCGCCGGGCCGTCCTGATCGTCGGCCCCAACCCGGCCTTCCTCGGCTACATCGGCGAGGTGCTGCCCTCCCTCGGCGAGACCGGAGTGCTGCTGGCCACGGTGGGCGAGCTCTTCCCCGGTGTGAAGGCGACCGCGGCCGACACCCCGCAGGCGGCCGCCGTGAAGGGCCGCGCCGACATGGCCGACGTGCTCGCCGCCGTCGTACGCGACCGGCAGGCCCTGCCGGACCCGGTCATCGCGATCGAGCACGACCGCGAGGTCCTGATGCTCGACGACGGACTGGTCTCCGTCGCCCGGGAGCGCACCCGCGCCGCCAAGCTGCCGCACAACGCCGCCCGCGAGCACTTCGAGGGCCACATCCTCAACACCCTCACCGAGCTGTACGCCGAACGTGTCGGCACCGACCCGTACGACGGCTCCAGCCTGCTCGACGCCTCCGACATCACCCAGATCCGCGACGAACTCGCCGAGAACCCCGAGGTGTGGTCCGCGATCGACCAGCTGTGGCCGCGGATCACCCCGCAGCGCCTCGTCGCCGACTTCCTCGCCGCACCCGACGGCCAGCTGGACGACGAGGATGCGGCCGCCGTCCGCCGCCCGGTGACCGGCGCCTGGACCGTCGCCGACGTCCCCCTCCTGGACGAGGCGGCCGAACTCCTCGGCGAGGACGACCGGCTGGCGCGGGCGCGTGCCGACCGCGAGCGCGAGACCCAGATCGCCTACGCCCAGGGCGTGCTCGACGTGTCGTACGCCTCCCGGACCTATGAGTTCGAGGACAGGAACGACGAGGACTCCGAGGTGCTGTCGGCGCACGACATCATCGACGCCGAGCGGTTCGCCGAGCGGCAGGAGGAGGCGGACCACCGCAGCGCCGCCGAGCGCGCCGCGGCCGACCGGACCTGGGCGTTCGGGCACATCATCGTGGACGAGGCCCAGGAACTGTCGCCGATGGCCTGGCGGCTGCTGATGCGGCGCAGCCCGACCCGCTCGATGACCCTGGTCGGCGACCCCGCCCAGACCGCCGAGGCGGCCGGTGTCGGCTCCTGGGCGGACATCCTCGCCCCTTATGCCGAGGACCGCTGGGAGCACACCCGGCTGGGCGTCAACTACCGTACCCCGGCCGAGATCATGGAGCTGGCCGCGGCCGTCGTCCGCGCCGAGAACCCGGACTTCGAGCCGCCGAGCTCGGTCCGGTCGACCGGGGTACGGCCCTGGGTGCGGCGGGCCGACGGCGACCTGCCCGAAACCGTGGTCAAAGCGGTCGCCGAACTCACCCCGGCCGAGGGCCGCCTCGCGGTCATCGCGCCGCGCGAGCTGCACCGCTTGCTGGCCACCCGGCTGGACGGCGTCACGGCGGGCGCCGAGCCCGACCTGACCCGCACGGTCGTGCTGCTCGACCCCCGCCAGGCCAAGGGCCTCGAATTCGACTCGGTCCTGGTGGTCGAGCCGGGCGCGTACGGCACGAGCGACCTGTACGTCGCCCTGACCCGGGCCACCCAGCGGCTCGGCGTGCTGTACACGGACGAACTGCCCCAGGCGCTGGCCGCGGGCATCACCGGGGAGTAGGGGAACCGCCGGTGCGTGACGGCGGCGGATAGCTCGGGTGCAGCGAGGAGGACAGCGGCTCCAGCGACGCGCACAGCGCGGTCGGGAAGGCCGGTTCCCTTCGCTGCACCGCCGTGCAGCCGCCGGCCGCGCTCTCGAAGAACGGCTCCCAGCCGGAGCGTTTCGCGCGCAAGAAGTAGCGGTCGCCGAGGTGGGACGTGCAGGCGGAGTCCTTGGTGTCGTCGCCGCACGCCGGCCCTGTGCGCCAGGAGAAGTCCAGCACCAGCCATTTTCCGTCGCAGTGCTCGGCGTCACGGTAGGAGTGCATGGGCGCGTCGACGGCGATCATCGCCTGCTCGTAGGAGGCGGTGGTGCAGCCGGTGACCGGCGGGTGGCAGCCGAGCCGGCCACACAGGCGCAGCGCGGGCGGCTCGGCGCCGTCTGCGGTGAAGACCGTGTCGTTGTCGACCACCAGCTCCCGCTTGCCCAGCGGCTCGGGCAGCCGCACGCGGGCGGTGGCCGTCCGCTCCTTGGTGCACCCGGAACGCCGGTCGAGGGAGGTGGAGTCGAAGGTGAGCTGCACGTGCACGGTGCCCGGCACACTGCCGTACCGGGCGTCGGTGTCCACCGCCTTGAAGTCCCGCATGCAGGGATACGCGCCGCTGGGCACGTCCGCGTCGACGCTCAGCGTGCGGTGGTCGGCGTCGAGCCGGGCGGCGGTGACCCGGGAGGGCGCCCCGAGGGTCCACTGGATCGGCCCGGTCTCCGTGGCAGACGCCCCTCCGCCTGGCCCTGCCACCCGGGTGCCGCAGCCGCTCAGCAACCAGACGGCCACTGCACACAGCATGGCGGCCAGTGATCTGTACGGTCGCACGTGCCTCAATCTCCCCGTAGTGCACCCAAGTTGACCTGGGAGCACTATAAGGCGCGCGTCGTCCGGTCAGGCCGGCCGGAGCCAGAGGGTGGCCAGCGGCGGCAGGGTCAGCCGGATGCTCGCCGGGCGGCCGTGCCATCCCTGGGGCTCGGGTTTGATGATGTCGGGATTGGTGACGTCGCCGCCGCCGTACCGCGCGGTGTCCGTGTTCAGCGACTCGTGCCAGGCGGGTACCTCCTCGGGCACGCCGAGCCGGTAGTCGTGGCGGACCACCGGGGACATGTGGGAGACCGCGAGGAGCGGGTTGCCGTCGGTGTCCAGGCGCAGGAAGGCGAAGACGTTGTCGTCCGCCGCGTCTCCGGTGATCCACTGGAAGCCCGCCGGGTCGGTGTCCCGCTGCCACAGTGCCGGGACCGCCCGGTACAGCGCGTTCAGGTCCCGCACCAGATCCCGTACGCCCCGGTGGTCGGCCTCGGCGCCGTAGGACGGGTCGAGCAGCCACCAGTCGGGGCCGTGCGCCTCGGACCACTCGGCGCCCTGCGCGAACTCCTGCCCCATGAACAGTAGTTGCTTGCCGGGGTGGGCCCACATGAAGCCCAGGTACGCGCGGTGGTCGGCGCGCTGCTGCCACCAGTCACCGGGCATCTTCGACACCAGGGACCGCTTGCCGTGCACGACCTCGTCGTGGGAGATGGGCAGGACGTAGTTCTCGCTGTACGCGTACACCATCGAGAAGGTCATCTCGTGGTGGTGGTACTTGCGGTGCACCGGCTCGTGGCCCATGTACTGCAGCGAGTCGTGCATCCAGCCCATGTTCCACTTCAGGCCGAAGCCGAGCCCGCCGAAACCGCTCGGGCCCGTGTGGTGGGTGGGGCGGGTGACGCCGTCCCAGGCCGTGGACTCCTCGGCGATGGTCACCACACCCGGGCAGCGCCGGTAGACCGTGGCGTTCATCTCCTGCAGGAAGGCCACCGCGTCCAGGTTCTCCCGGCCGCCGTGCTCGTTCGGCGTCCACTGGCCCGGCTCGCGCGAGTAGTCCAGGTAGAGCATGGAGGCGACCGCGTCCACGCGCAGGCCGTCGATGTGGAACTCCTCGCACCAGTACACGGCGTTCGCCACCAGGAAGTTGCGCACCTCCTTGCGGCCGAAGTCGAACTCCAGGGTGCCCCAGTCCGGGTGGGCGGCCCGCAGCGGATCGTGGTGCTCGTACAGCGGACGCCCGTCGAACTCGGCCAGCGCCCAGTCGTCGCGCGGGAAGTGCGCCGGCACCCAGTCCATCAGCACACCGATGCCGGCCTGGTGCAGCCGGTCCACCAGGTACTTGAAGTCGTCCGGGGTGCCGAGCCGGGCCGTCGGGGCGTAGAACCCGGTGACCTGGTAGCCCCACGAGCCGCCGAAGGGATGCTCGGCGACCGGCATCAGCTCCACATGCGTGAAGCCCATCTCCCGTACATAGGCGGGGAGTTGCTCGGCCAGCTGTCGATAGGTGAGGCCGGGACGCCAGGAGGCCAGGTGGACCTCGTAGACGGAGAAGGGCGCCTCGTGCACGGGCGTGTCGGCCCGGTGCGCCATCCATTCCGCGTCGGCCCACTCGTGCTCCGAGACGTCCACGATCGACGCGGTCGCGGGCGGGGCCTCCGTACGGCGGGCCAGCGGATCGGCGCGCAGGGTGCGCGAGCCGTCCGGGCGGGTGATCTCGAACTTGTACACCTCGCCCGCGCCGATCCCCGGCACGAACAGCTCCCACACCCCGGAGGAGCCCAGCGAGCGCATCGGGAAACCGGTGCCGTCCCAGAAGTTGAAGCCGCCCGCGATCCGCACGCCCCGCGCGTTGGGCGCCCACAGGGCGAACCGGGTGCCGGACACCCCCTGACGGGTGGTGACGTGCGCGCCGAGCGCCCGCCACAGCTGCTCGTGCCGGCCCTCGCCGATCAGGTGCAGGTCCAGCTCGCCGAGGGTGGGCAGGAAGCGGTAGGGGTCCTCGGTGTCCAGCACGGTCCCCTCGTACGCCACCAGCAGCCGGTACTCCGGTACACCTGCGAGCGGCAGCAGCCCCGAGAAGAACCCGTCGCCGTCGTCGTGCAACTCGGCCCGCAGCTCGCCGGCGACGACCGTGACGGACAGCGCGTACGGCCGGAAGACCCGGAAGACCACGCCTCCGGGCACCGGGTGCGCGCCCAGCACCGAGTGCGGGTCATGGTGGGTGCCGTGCAGCAGCCGCTCACGGTCGGCGGGGGAGACACCGGCCGCCGGGCGCTCGTGCGCCGGCACCTTCTGCCTCGGAACCGTCTTCTCCCTGGTCCTGGTGTGCTTCTTGCCCTTCGGGGTCACGGACGAGCCTCCTGGTCTTCACGCGGCGAGGCGACGGATCGCCGAGAGCGGTACGGGCAGCCAGTCGGGGCGGTGCCGGGCCTCGTAGACGATCTCGTAGACCGCCTTGTCGGTCTCGTAGGCCCGCAGCAGCACCGGATCGGTGCGCGGATCGCGGCCGGCCACCTCCGCGTACCCGCAGCAGTAGGCGGCCCGGCACACGCGCGTCCAGTCCGGCGCGGGCGGGGTCACGGAGTGGGCCGCGTAGTCGAAGGAGCGGAGCATCCCCGCGATGTCCCGCACCGGCGGCTGCGGCATCCGCCGTTCGGCCGGCGGCCGGGCCGGCTCGCCTTCGAAGTCGATCAGCGACCACTCCCCGGACGGGGAGCGCAGGCACTGGCCCAGGTGCAGATCGCCGTGGATCCGCTGGGCGGTCCAGGTGCGGCCCTCGGTGGCGAGGGAGGCCAGCGCCGCATAGGCCGAGCGCAGCCCGCTCTCGTACGGCCGCAGGCTGGGCACCGCCTGGACGGCCGCCGCCAGCCGCTCGGTCATGCCGTCGGCCAGCGACTGCAGCTGCACATGACCGAGGGTGACCGTCGGCAGGGCACGGGCGAGCGCGGTGTGCACCTCGGCGGTGGCCCGGCCCAGCGCCCGAGCCTCGGCGGCGAAGTCCTCGCCCTTGGCCAGCTCGCGCAGTGCCAGCTCCCAGCCGTCGCTCGCTCCGCTGACGAAGGGCTGGAGCACCGCCAGGACGTACGAGTCCGTTCCCAGCTCGGCGTGCAGCCAGGCGGTCGGCGCGGGCACCCGGGGGCAGCCCTCGCGGGCCAGGGCCAGGGGTATCTCCAGGTCGGGGTTGACGCCGGGCACCACTCGGCGCAGAAGTTTCAGGATGAACGTATCGCCGTAGACCACCGACGAGTTGGACTGCTCGGCGGTCATCAGCCGGGCCACGAGGCCCTCGCGTATCTCCTGGCGCGGGTCCCGCTCGAAACAGAGACCGCCGATGCGGGCCCGGGTGCGCAGGGCCTCCAGGAGCACTTCGGCGGGCCGTGGGTCGTACAGGGCCTCGTACACCGTGCGTCCGGCGAGCGGCCCGTCCTCCACATGTCCGATCAGCGCGGGCGCCAGCCGGGGCGGCAGCGCCTCGCGCACGCCTATGAGGAGCTGGTAGCAGTCGCCCGGGTGGGGCCCGGCGCCAGGCGTGGACGGCTGGTGGACGCGCAGCAGCAGGTGGTAGAGGCCCAGCCGGCCGTCGGGCGGCAGCAGTTCGGTCACGGCCACGGGGGTGAACCCGGTGACCGGACGCCCCTTGCCGGCGAACCAGCGCTGCCTCGGCAGCCACTCGCGCAACAAGGGGTCGAGCGAGGCGAGGAGAGGAGTGTTGGTGCTGGAAGATGTGACCGTTTCCGCCATGGGCGTCACGTCCCTTCCCCGGGTCGTCGGGGTGTTACTGATGCGTGCCCCGGGTGGGGCGGTGGAAACCGCCCCACAAGAGCCCACTACGCGGCGTCCCGCCGCAAGCGGAACCAGTAGAAGCCGTGCCCCGCGAGGGTGAGCAGGTACGGCAGTTCGCCGATCGCCGGGAAGCGGACCCCGCCGAACAGCTCGACCGGGTGCCGCCCGCCGAACCGGCTCAGGTCCAGTTCGGTGGGCTGTGCGAAGCGGGAGAAGTTGTGGACGCACAGCACGAGGTCGTCCTCGTACTCGCGCAGGAAGGCGAGCACCGCCGGGTTGGTGGACTGCAGCTCGTTGTAGGACCCCAGTCCGAAGGCAGGATTCTGCTTGCGGATCTCGATCATGCGGCGGGTCCAGTGCAGCAGCGACGACGGCGAGGACATCGACGCCTCGACGTTGGTGACCTGGTAGCCGTAGACCGGGTCCATGATCGTGGGCAGGAAGAGCCGTCCTGGGTCACAGGACGAGAAACCCGCGTTGCGGTCGGGGGTCCACTGCATCGGGGTGCGCACGGCGTCGCGGTCGCCGAGCCAGATGTTGTCGCCCATGCTGATCTCGTCGCCGTAGTACAGGATCGGCGAGCCGGGCAGCGAGAGCAGCAGGGCGGTGAACAGTTCGATCTGGTTGCGGTCGTTGTCGAGCAGGGGCGCGAGCCGCCGCCTGATGCCGATGTTGGCGCGCATCCGTGGGTCCTTGGCGTATTCGGCCCACATGTAGTCGCGCTCTTCGTCGGTGACCATCTCCAGGGTCAGCTCGTCGTGGTTGCGCAGGAAGATGCCCCACTGGCAGCCGGAGGGGATGGCCGGCGTCTTGGCGAGGATCTCGGAGACGGGGTAGCGGGACTCGCGGCGTACGGCCATGAAGATGCGCGGCATGACGGGGAAGTGGAACGCCATGTGGCACTCGTCGCCGCCGGAGGCGTAGTTGCCGAAGTAGTCGACGACGTCCTCCGGCCACTGGTTGGCCTCCGCCAGCAGCACCTTGTCGGGGTACTGGGCGTCGATCTCCTTGCGCACCCGCCTGAGGAACTCGTGGGTCGCCGGCAGGTTCTCGCAGTTGGTGCCCTCCTGCTGGTACAGGTACGGCACCGCGTCCAGCCGGAACCCGTCGATGCCGAGGTCCAGCCAGAACTTCAGCGCGGAGATCATCTCCTCCTGCACCGCCGGGTTCTCGTAGTTGAGGTCCGGCTGGTGCGAGAAGAAGCGGTGCCAGTAGTACTGCTTGCGTACCGGGTCGTACGTCCAGTTGGAGGCCTCGGTGTCGACGAAGATGATCCGGGCGTCCTGGAACTGCTTGTCGTCGTCGGCCCAGACGTAGTAGTCCCCGTACGGACCGTCCGGATCCCGCCTCGACTCCTGGAACCACGGGTGCTGGTCGCTGGTGTGGTTCATGACGAAGTCGATGATCACGCGCATGCCGCGCTGGTGGGCGGCGTCCACGAACTCCACGAAGTCGGCCAGGTCACCGAACTCCGGCAGCACCGCGGTGTAGTCGGAGACGTCGTAACCGCCGTCCCTGAGCGGCGACTTGAAGAAGGGCGGCAGCCACAGACAGTCGACCCCCAGCCACTGCAGATAGTCGAGCTTGGCGGTCAGACCCTTCAGGTCGCCGATGCCGTCGCCGTTGCTGTCCTGGAAGGAGCGGACCAGGACCTCGTAGAAGACGGCCCGCTTGAACCAATCCGGGTCCCGGTCCCTCGCGGGCGTGTTCTCGAAGGTGTCCGGGACGGGCTCATTGACGATCATATTGTGGGTGACCCTCCGATCTGCGGGTTGGACGGTCGCAGGACGGTGAAGACATGCGCGGGCCTATGACCCGGTTCGAGGCGCACATAGTTGGCCCTGCCCCAGTAGTAGGTCTCGCCGGTGAGCTCGTCGCGCACCGGCACGGACTCGTGCCAGTCCAGGCCGAGTTGCGGCATGTCCAACGAGACCGTTGCCTCCTGGGTGTGGCGGGGGTCGAGGTTGGCGACCACGAGAACCGTGTTCGACCCGCTCCGCTTCGAGTAGGCGATCACCGCGTCCTGGTCGGCGTGGTGGAAGTGCAGGTCGCGCAGTTGGCGCAGGGCCGGATTCTGCCGTCGGACGGTGTTGAGGCGGGTGATGAGGGGCGCGATGGTCCGGCCCTCGCGCGCCGCCCCCTCCCAGTCCCGCCTTCTGAGCTGGTACTTCTCCGAGTCGAGGTACTCCTCGCCGCCCTCCCTGAGCGGGGTGTTCTCGCACAGCTCGTAGCCGCTGTAGATGCCCCAGGCGGGGGAGAGGGTCGCGGCGAGCACGGCCCGCACCTCGAAGGCGGGGCGTCCGCCGTGCTGGAGGTAGGCGTGCAGGATGTCCGGGGTGTTGGCGAAGAAGTTCGGCCGCATGTAGGCCGCTGCCTCACCCGCCAACTCGCCGGCGTACTCGGTGAGTTCCTGCTTGCTGTTGCGCCAGGTGAAATAGGTGTAGGACTGCTGGAAGCCGATCTGGGCGAGGGTGTGCATCATCGCCGGCCGGGTGAACGCCTCGGCGAGGAAGACCACGTCGGGGTCGGACGCATTGATGTGGGCTATCACCCGCTCCCAGAAGACGACCGGCTTGGTGTGCGGATTGTCGACCCGGAAGATGCGCACCCCGTGGCCCATCCAGTGCCGCAGAACGCGCACCGTCTCCGCGACCAGTCCGTCCATGTCCGCGTCGAAGGCGACCGGGTAGATGTCCTGGTACTTCTTCGGCGGGTTCTCGGCGTAGGCGATCGTGCCGTCGGGCCGGTGGTGGAACCACTCGGGGTGTTTCTGGACCCACGGATGGTCGGGCGAGCACTGCAGCGCGAAGTCGAGGGCGATCTCCAGCCCCAGTTCTCGGGCGCTTTCGACGAAGAAGTCGAAGTCCTCGATCGTGCCGAGGTCGGGATGGACGGCGTCGTGCCCGCCCTCGGGAGAGCCGATCGCCCACGGCACGCCCACGTCCTCCGGCCCGGCGGTGAGCGTGTTGTTGGGCCCCTTGCGGAAGGTCGTACCGATGGGGTGGACGGGCGGCAGATAGACGACGTCGAATCCCATGTCCGCGATCGGCTTCAGCCGGCGCGCGGCCGTACGGAAGGTGCCGTGCGGCTGTTCTGCCGTGCCCTCGGAACGCGGGAAGAACTCGTACCAGGAGCCGTACAGCGCCCGCTCCCGCTCGACCAGCAGCGGCATCGGGTCGGAGGCGGTGACCAGCTCCCGCAACGGATAGCGGGCCAGCAGGTCCCGCACCCGAGGTGCCAGCGCCGCCGCGAGGCGCCAGGCGGCCGGGCGGTTGTCGTTCCGCAGGGCCGCCACCGCCTCTCGGAGGACCGGTCGTTGCCCGTCGGGGATCCCGGCGGCCGCCCGATCGTACAGCCGCGCGCCCTCCTCCAGGACCAGTTCGGTGTCGATGCCCGCCGGGATCTTGATGCCGGCGTGGTGCTGCCAGGTGGCGACCGGGTCGGACCAGGCCTCCACCGTGTACGTCCAGCGGCCGGGCTCGCCCGCGGTGACGGTGGCGCCCCAGCGGTCGGTGCCCGGGGCCAGTTCGCGCATCGGCGTCCACGGCCCGGGCCGGCCGGCCGGGTCGCGCAGCACCACGTTCGCCGCGACGGCGTCGTGCCCTTCCCGGAAGACGGTGGCGGACACCTCGAACGACTCACCGGTCACCGCTTTGGCCGGCCTGCGCCCCTGCTGGACCACGGGGCGTACGTCGAGGACGGGGATACGGCCGAGGGTGCTCTCCCCGGAGGCGGGTTGGGGGTCGGCGGGGCCGGGCGGGCCGGGCACGTCGGCGGCGGCCTTTACGGCTTTCTTGCCCGATGTTTTCCTGGCCGGTTTCTTCGCGGCCTTCGCTGCCGCTGCCGTGGCCTTGCTGCTTGTCGGGGGTGCTGACGAATGGTGCGTGGCGGGCATGACCGCTCCTGTCCGCGTCAACGTGGGTGTGGGCGGATGGATGTGGGGAGGTGGGTCCTGCGGAGGTGCTGTGGGACGCCTGTGGGGTCGTACCGGAGGAGCCTTCCCACCCTGATCGGGTGGGCAATCCGGAACATTGTTAACTACTCCCGCGTATGTCCACCCACAAGACCGGCCCCTTTTTACCAAGTGCCCGCAGGCCGCTCCTTGACGCCCCGACACCCGCGCCGGCGCCTCCCCACCGACGCCCCGGTAACCACTACCGTCGAGGTTGACGACGAGACGTACAGCGCCGTGCGTCTCACTCCGTGACGCGTCCGAGGTGGCAGCTGTGAAGGCGATCCGTCGGTTCACCGTCCGTCCCGTTCTCCCCGAACCCCTCCGGCCACTGAGCGACCTGGCGCGCAATCTGCGCTGGTCCTGGCATGCGGAAACGCGCGATCTGTTCCAGTCCGTGGATCCCGAGGCATGGGCCGCAGCCGGGGGCGACCCGGTGCGGATACTGGGCCGGGTACGGCCGGCGCGGCTGACCGAGCTGGCCGCCGACCGGCGCTTCCTGCGCCGCCTCACCGCGGCCGCCGACGACCTCGACGACTATCTGACCGGCGAGCGCTGGTACCAGGCCCAGGCGGACGGCATGCCCGCGGCCATCGCCTACTTCTCCCCGGAGTTCGGCATCACGGCCGCGCTGCCCCAGTACTCGGGCGGCCTCGGCATCCTGGCGGGCGACCATCTCAAGGCGGCCAGCGACCTCGGCGTACCCCTGATCGGGGTCGGGCTGCTGTACCGGCACGGGTACTTCCGGCAGACACTCTCCCGCGACGGCTGGCAGCAGGAGCACTACCCGGTGCTCGACCCCAACGAACTGCCCCTCACCCAGCTGAAGGAGGCCGACGGCACCCTGGCGCAGGTCTCGCTCGCGCTGCCCGGCGGCAGGGCACTGCGCGCCCGGATCTGGCTGGCCCAGGTGGGCAGGGTGCCGCTGCTGCTCCTCGACTCGGACGTGGAGGAGAACGACCTCGGCGAACGCGGGGTGACCGACCGGCTCTACGGGGGCGGCAGCGAGCACCGGCTGCTGCAGGAGATGCTGCTCGGGATAGGGGGTGTCCGGGCGGTACGGACGTACTGCCGGCTCACCGGCCACCCGGAACCGGAGGTGTTCCACACCAACGAGGGCCACGCGGGCTTCCTGGGCCTGGAGCGGATCGCCGAACTGTGCGAGCGGGGCCTCGACTTCGACTCGTCCCTGGAGGCGGTGCGCGGGGGCACGGTCTTCACCACCCACACCCCCGTCCCGGCCGGCATCGACCGCTTCGACCGGGAGCTGGTCGCCCGGCACTTCGGGGAGGACGCCGAGCTTCCCGGCATCGACGTACAGCGGATTCTGACCCTCGGGATGGAGACGTACCCGGGTGGCGAGCCGAACCTGTTCAACATGGCCGTGATGGGGCTGAGGCTGGCCCAGCGGGCGAACGGCGTGTCCCTGTTGCACGGCCAGGTGAGCCGGGAGATGTTCGCGGGCCTGTGGCCGGGATTCGACGCCGAGGAGGTGCCGATCACCTCCGTGACGAACGGGGTGCACGCGCCGACCTGGGTGGCCCCGGAAGTCCTGCGCCTGGGCGCCCGGCAGGTCGGCTCGGAGCGGGCCGAGGAGGCGCTGGCCGTCGGCGGCTCCGAGCGCTGGGACTCGGTCGCGGAGATCGAGGACCAGGAGATCTGGGAGCTGCGCCGCACCCTGCGCGAACAGCTGGTGCTGGAAGTGCGGGAGCGACTGCGGGCGTCCTGGCGGCAACGGGGCGCCGGCAACGCCGAGTTGGGCTGGATCGACGGAGTGCTGGACCCGGAGGTCCTGACGATCGGCTTCGCGCGCCGGGTCCCGTCGTACAAGCGCCTGACGTTGATGCTCCGCGACCGGGACCGCCTGATGGAGTTGTTGCTGCATCCGGAGCGCCCGATCCAGATCGTCGTGGCGGGCAAGGCGCACCCGGCGGACGACAGTGGCAAACGCCTGGTGCAGGAGCTGGTCCGCTTCGCCGACGACCCGCGGGTCCGCCACCGCATCGTCTTCCTCCCCGACTACGGCATGGCGATGGCGCAGAAGCTCTACCCCGGCTGCGACGTGTGGCTGAACAACCCCCTGCGCCCGCTGGAGGCGTGCGGCACGAGCGGCATGAAGGCGGCCCTGAACGGCTGCCTGAACCTCTCCGTCCGGGACGGCTGGTGGGACGAGTGGTTCCAGCCGGACTTCGGCTGGTCCGTCCCGACGGCGGACGGCGCGGGCACGGACCCGGACCGTCGCGACGACATCGAGGCGGCGGCGCTCTACGACCTCCTGGAACAGCGGGTGACTCCGCGCTTCTACGAGCAGGGCCGGGGCGGACTGCCCGACCGCTGGATCGCGATGGTCCGCCAGACCCTCACCCTGCTCGGCCCCAAGGTGCTGGCCGGCCGCATGGTCCGCGAGTACGTCGACCGCCTCTACGTCCCCGCCGCGCAGGCGCACCGCGCGCTGACCCCGGACACGGCGGGCGATCTGGCCGTCTGGAAGGCCCGGGTCCGGGCGGCCTGGTCCGCGGTGAGCGTGGACCACGTGGAGACGACGGTGACGAGCGCCACCGCTGAACTGGGCACGACGGTGGGGCTGAGGGTCCGCGTCGGCCTGGGCGATCTGACCCCGGACGACGTGGAGGTCCAGGCGGTGTCGGGCCGGGTGGACGCGGAGGACCACATCACGGATGCGACGGTGGTCCCGCTGAAGCCGACCGGCGCCCCCGACCTGGAGGGCCGCCTGCTGTACGAGGGCCCCCTCGCCCTGGACCGCACAGGCCCGTACGGCTACACGGTCCGCATCCTCCCGAGCCACCGACTGCTTGCGTCCGCGGCCGAGCTGGGGCTGGTGGCGGTGCCGTCGGAGGAGGCGGTGGAGGGGGCGGGGGTGCTGCTGCGGTGAGCGAGGGGCTCAAGCCTTCTTGAGAGCCTCGATGAGGAGGGCGAAGGACCCGGCCGGGACGGTGAGGACGCCTGCGGCCGGGTCCTTGGAGTCGCGGATGGTGGTGTGGGTGGGGGTGGTGGCTATTTCCACGCATTCGTTGCCGTCGCCCTCGCCCGAGTAAGAAGACTTCCGCCAGTTGTCCATGGGGTGCCTCACAGCTCTTTTGCCAGCCGGTTGATGAAGTCACGGGACTCGGCCGGTTCGAGTGATACGGCCTCCACCATACGGAAGCGCGTTCGATAAATGTTGAGCTGAGCCTCGGAATCGATGAAGACTGTGCCGTGGGGCGCGTCACGCACCACCGTGTCCAACTGGGGCAGGGGGCCGCCGGCGTAGGTCATCCCGCTTGACGCGGCGAAGCCATCCAGGTCAAAGGGGATGACGCGCAAGGTGACGTGGTCCGCCTCGGACAGCTCGAGGAGCCGGGTGAGCTGTGCCTTCGAGGTGGCACGGTCGCTGACCCTGATGCGAAGCGCCGCCTCATGGATCAGTGCTTCGTACGGGGTGGTGATCCTCTGGCGCTCCTTTCGGTGACGAATGCGCAACTCGAGCTCGTCATCGGTGAGTTTGGGCAACCTTGACGAGAAGACGCCACGGGCATAGTCCTCCGTCTGCAGCAGCCCGGGCACGTACAGAATTGCCACGTGGTGCAGGAACCGGGCGTGGTGCTCCAGCTCGGACAGGTCCAGGAACGACGTGGGCAGGAGGTGCCGGTACTCCTCCCACCAGCCACGCGTCCTGTCCGTGGCCATCTCGACCAGTGCGTCGATGAACTGGCCGTCGGTACAGGCGTAATGAGACGCCAGCCGACGCAGCCGTTCCTCGCTCACTCCAATGAGCCCCGACTCGATGTGGCTGATCTGGACCCTGTTCATCCCGAGCAGCGCCGCCGATTGGACGGCGGTGAGTCCGGCCGCCTCACGGAGCCTGCGCAGTTCGAGCCCCAGGCGCAACTGACGACCTGTTGGTTCACGCCTCTGAACCATGAGTTGCTCCTGCTCTTTCGGGGGTGGATCGTGCGATCAGCTTGTCACGGGTAACAGATTACCCCTACCGTCGGTGACGTAGCGCACACGCAGCGGAAGCGCACTGCTCCGCCGTGCCATGGCGGTTGCGGCAATGCCACCGCGTGCAAAAACCCCACTCACTGAACGGAGTTGATGACGCATGCCCGAAAGCGAAACCTGGGACTACACGCTCTACATCCCCAACGACCTCAGAGCCGTGACTGTCTGCCGCCGCACCCTGCGCCTGATCCTGACCCTGCACGGTCTGATCGGCCTGGTGGACACGGCGGAGCTGCTGGCGGCGGAGCTGGTGTCGAACGCCGTACGGCACACCAAGGGGCCGGCCGCGCTCAGGGTCCGCCGGACCCCGGAGGGCACCGTGTGGATCGGGGCGTGGGACACCGACCCGGCGCCGCCGGATCCTCCACGTGAGCTGGAGCAGGTGGCGGAGCTGGAGTGGGAGGACGGGCGGGGGCTGGGTCTGGTGAAGGCGTGTGCGGAGTACTGGGGGTGGCAGCCGACGGCCAGGTTCGGGGACCGGGGGAAATTCGTGTGGTGCGAACTTGCGGCGGCGTAGCTCGTTGATCACGGCGATGGAAAGGAGAGCTGATGGTCGGCTCGTCGCATGAGGCGTTGCACCGGATCTTCCAGAAGGATCCGACACTGCTGACGAAGGCGTTACAGAGGGTCCTGCACGTCCCCTTCCCCGAACCGAGGGAGATCGCCGCGCTGAACGTGGACCTCACCGAGATCGAACCGGTCGAGCGCCGCGTGGACACGCTGCTCAGGGCGGAGACGGACGAGGGCACGTATCTGCTGGTGGTGGAGTCGCAGGGGAAGGTGGACGAGCGCAAGCGGGGCAGCTGGCCGTACTACCTCTCCTACCTGTACGAGAAGTACCGCTGCGAGCCGGTGCTCATCGTCATCACCCAGAGCAGTACGACAGCGCGGTGGGCCTCCCGGTCGATCCGGCTCGGCTTCCCGGGCTGGGAGTCGCTGACGGTACGTCCGCTGGTGCTGGGTCCGGACAACGTGCCGGTGATTGCGGACGAGCGGCAGGCCGAGAAGGACGTCCCCCTTGCGGTGCTCTCGGCCATGACACACGGCCGTGGACCGCAGGCTCCGGCCATACTGGAATCCCTGGCCGCCGCCCTGCGGACCATCGACCCGGACAGCGCCGCAGTCTTCGTGCAGTTCGTCGACTCCTGCCTGGCCGACCCCCAGGCGAAGCAGATGTGGAGGGACCTGATGACCGCCATCCAGTACTTCTGGCGACACCCGCTGGCCGAACAGGTACGCGAGGAGGGGCGAGAACAGGGCCGGGCTGAAGCCAAGGCTGAGGCCAAGGCCGAGATGGTCCTCCGTGTCCTGGAGTGGCGTGACATCCCAGTGCCCGACGACGTCCGAGAGCGTGTGATGTCCTGTACAGACCTGGACCAGCTCGACGTCTGGGCCCAGCGGGCGGTGCATGCGGCGGACGCGACGGAGTTGTTCGACGCCGGGTGAGGAAGTGACCGCTGGGCCGCCCGCTTCTCGGTCAGCGTCGTGCCTCCGCGAGGCGAGTCAAGGGCGCTGCGCGTCGCCTTCGGCGATGGCCTTCCGGGCCACCCTTGACACACCTCGCTCCAGCACGAGGAGGAAGCGAGCGAGCGGCACTGCAAGACGGCGGTCCGGGACGGTGTCTGTGGGCATCCGCCAGCTAGGCGCCTGCCGTCGGCCTGGCGGGCGCGCTCTCGGTGCGCCCCCCGTTGGGCGGTGTTGGCGGCCTGCTGTCAGTGGGCGGTGAGTCGCGGGCTGACGCGCGACTCGGCAGGAGCGGAATACCGGCTGACGCGGTGGTCGTAACCCACATGTGGCATCGACGGAGACCGGGCCACCAGATCAATACCGACTGAGCCCCGAGTGACCTACGAGCTCAGGAGTTCGTTGCGAACCTCTTCCTGGATGTCGGGCGGACACAGCAGCACGACCTCGAAGGTGGTCTTCTCTTGCCCCGGCAGTTCTGGTCTCCCCGCCCAGAACCTCACAGCGTTTTTCAGGGTACGCATGAGAATTTTGCGTTCTTCAGGATCTTCTGACAGAACTGCGTCGGCGTCGTCAATGATGAGGAAGAAGTGTACGGCATTGAGCCAGTGGAGATCGCGCAGGCAGTCCAGCAACGCGTTCCAGTTCCAGCCGAAGTAGTCCGGGAGACGCAGTGCCTCGTAGAACTGAGTGAACACGCCGTCGGAATCGCGCATCTCGCGGCCCTGCATTCGGGCCGAGTAGATCAGGCCGGTGGGAGGAAGAGCACAGGTCACGGGGATCGTAGAATCGATCGGCGCAACACGGACTTCGGCTTCGTCTCCGCCCCACCAGAAGGTCTCGTTCATCGGCCGGTCTCCATGACGATGTATGTTTGGTAATGGGTTGGAGTGTAGTAGGCGGAACCGTCGGAACCGGTCACGATTCTCTCGCCACCCCATTTCGGATTGTCGATGGACTGCACCGTTCCCCATTCCGTGTATTTGATCGGATTCCCTTGACTGTCGAATTCTGGGAGCTTGTATCCGCCGCCCTTACCGCTGTTCTCGAACGGTTGGGGAAGGGAGGGGCCCATGCGCTGAGGACCGGCGCCCTGCGCCTCGACGCCGAACTCGCGGATGTCTTGTAGGACTGCCTTGGATTCCTCCGGCACCTGGGTGGGGATCCACCCGGTCAGCTTTGACGTGTCCCCCAGAGCCTGGCCCACCTGGTAGTTCGGCGAGAGCCCCAGTGGGTCCGTCCAGGTATGCGGGTGGGACACGTACGCGTGGGGATTGGGAGCAGGCGCCAGGCCGAGCGGATCGGGGGTGGTGTATCGGGCGGTCTCGGGATCGTAGTGACGGAAGTAGTTGTAATGGAGGCCGGTTTCGGGGTCGTAGTACTGCCCGGGGAAGCGAAGCGGGGTATAGCCCGTGGCATCAGTATTCCAGGCCGTGGTGCCCCAGAGCGTGCTGCGGGTGCGCCAGGCGATGGTGCCATGCGCATCGACTAGTTCGCTGGGGGTGCCGACAAGGTCGGTGACGATGGCGAAGAAACGGGAGTCGATGTCTTCTTGGGGAGCGTCGACGGAGGCGATGCGTTCCGTCTGGGTGACGGGATGAAGATCCTGGTGGTCCCAGGTGAGGGTGACCTGGTTAGGTGACTCCGAGGTGCGCGTTGTTTGTTCGCACAGCGTGGTGCCGTCCCAGGTGAAATCGGTGTGTTCCAGGACCGTTTGATCGTCGCTGGCGTAGCGAAGCTTGGCTGTACGACGGCCGAGTGGATCGTAGGTGTATCGCCAGCGAGTGCCGTTAGGGGTGACGACGGAGGTCAGGCGGTCTTCGGCGTCCCACTCGTAGCGCCAGGTGTCCGGCTTTCTCGACAAGCGGGCCTTTTGGCGCAGGGTTATGCGGCCCAGGGCGTCGTGTTCGTAGCGGACGTTCCCGGCTCGGGTGATGCGGGTGCCTGCGTAACTGCGGGGGCCCGTTGCCTCCGCGCCCGGGTGGTCCGACGGCCAGGACGCCTGGGTCTGGTTGCCTGCTTCGTCGTAGGCGTACCGCTCCGTCCAGTTCGCCGCGTGGACCGCGGTGACCCTGCCGGTTGCATCCAGGTCGAAGCGGCGGGAGCCGGACAATTGGTCGTCGATGCCGATGAGGTTGCCGTCGGCCCGGTAGGTATAGGTTCGCTGTTGGAGTCTGCGATCCTCAATCCCCGCTACCGACTGGCTAGTAAGGCGGCCCACCGCGTCGAAGGTGTGCCGCAGGGTGATCGTCTCGCCGATGTGACGGGACAGTTCGCGGCCTGCCTCGTCGTGCTTGAAGTCGATTGCCCGGCCCGAGGCCACCATGCCCGTGCGGCGGCCTGCGACGTCGTACGACCAAGTCGTCGTTGCGCCCGTGGGGGTGGTGCGGCTCGTGCGGCGGCCCAGGGCGTCGTACGTGTATGTCACCGTGCGGCCGTTGACCGTTTCCGAGCGCAGGCGGCCGCGGCGATCTCGCAGCAGGGTCAGTGTGGTGCCGTCCGGGCCCGTGGCCTGGGCCATTTGGTCCGTCAGGTCGTATGCATAGGTCGTGACCTGGCCTGCTGCATCCTTGTGGAGCACCTGGCCGAGTTCATTGCGTTCGAAGGACACCGCCTCGCCGAGTGCGTTCCGCCGTGTGACAAGGCGGCCTGCGGCGTCGTATTCGTACGTCAGCGTGCGGTCGTCGAAGTCTGTCTCCGACAGCACGCGGCCGGCTTGGTCGTACACGTACTCCCACGTCAGGCCCTGAGGGTTGGTGACCTTGGCCAGGCGCAGTTCGGTGTCGTGGGCGAATTCGTAGCGGACTCCGTCCGGGCCCGTCCGGGCCGTCAGCAGGTCGAAGTGGGTGTACTCGAAGTGCGAGACGCCGCCCAGGGCGTCGGTGTGGCTCGTGCAGTTGCCCTCGCCGTCGTACGTCCACGTCTCCGTCGTGCCGTCGGGGGCCGTGCGGCGGGTCAGGTGGCCCTCGATCGACCATTCCAGGCGTGTTGTTGCCCCGGTGGGGTCGGTGATCGCGGTCGGGCGGCCGAGTGTGTCCCGTTCGTAGCGGGTCACCGCCCCCAGGGGGTCCGTCACCTCGGTGGGGAGTCCTGCGCGGTCGCAGACCACCGTTGTCGTGTGGCCGAGAGGGTCGGTCACGGACGTCAGGTGGCCGGCCTCTGTGTACGTGAAGTGGGTCGTCTGCCCCGCCGGGTCCGTCACCGATGTGCGGTTGCCCCGCTCGTCGTACGTCTGGCGGATCACCGTGCCGTCCGGGTTCGCCACCTTCACCGGCAGACCCAGGTCGTTGTACTCCGCCTTCGACTCGCGCCCGTCCGGGCGGGTCACCGAAGTGAGGTTGCCCTCGTCGTCATAGTGGAACGTCGTCGTGTGGCCCAGCGGGTCGGTCGTGGAGAGCAGGCGGTTGTAGCGGTCGCGGACGTATCGGGTGGTGGCGCCGAGTGCGTCGGTCTCCGCCACCACCTGCCACGCCTTGTTGACCAGGTAGCGGCGGGTGTGGCCCTCGCCGGTCGTCGCCGTGGTGGTGCGCAGGCCCGTCGCGGGGTCCGGATCCTCGTACGTCAGGCGCAGGGCCATGTGGCCCTCCGAGCCGCCCTCCGCAACGCAGCGGTCCTGGTCGTCGTACTCGTACGTGTAGCTGCGATCGTTCGTGTCCGTCCAGGACGTGACGCGGCCCCGGTCGTCGTACGTGAAGCGGAGGGGAAGGCCCGAGGAGTTGATGACCTCCGTGAGGTTGCCGTCCGTGTAGGCGAAGCGCTTCAGCTCCTCGCCTGTCGCTGTCAGGTGGTACGCGGTGACGCGGCCCGAGTCAGTGGTGATGCGGACGCCCTGGCCGGCGCTCGTGTGGACGGCGAGTGGGGTGCCTTCGGTGTCGTACTCGAAGGTGGTCCAGTTGCCGTTGCGGTCGTCGATCTGTTCCAGGACCGCCAGGCCGGGTCCGCGATCCGCGAAGTGCCAGGTGCGGTGCGTGCGCGGGTCGGTGATCGTGTAGCCGCCGTCGACCCGGTCCAGGGGGAGGCGGGGGCCGTGGCTCGCCAAGGTGGGCAGGCCCGGTGCCGGATGCGGGTACGGCAGGAGCAGGCCGTCTTCCGAGACGTAGACGACTCCCTCGGCGTCGATCTCCAGGCGCTGGTCCAGAGTCGAGGACCAGGACGGGCCGAACCAGCGGCCCAGGCGGTAGCCCGACTCCACCCGGCGGGTCAGGACCAGCGGCAGTGCTCCGGGGAGCGCGACGTCCGTCTGCGGCAGGTACATCTTGCCGGTGGCCAGGTTGATCGGGTCGGTACCGCCGCTCTCTGTGCTGTTCTCGTCATGCGAGTGCTGGGGCGGGTCTTCGTTGACCTCGTCCCGGGCCGTTGCCTTGCCCGCGTCCTCCGCTCCCGCCCGCGCCTCCCGCCCTGCGGCCCCCTCCGCCACCTGGCGCACCAGTCCCGCCTCCGCCGCGTCCCGGGCCAGCCCGATCTCCATTCCGGCGCCGTCGCCGAGGAAGAGCTGGGGGAGCATGCGGCCGCCGAACTCCGACGGGTCCTTGCGGAACTGGGTCCACATGTCCTTCAGGGCGCGGTCGGGATGCGTGCCGGTGGAGACCAGGCCCGTGATCGTCATGCTGACGTTCTGCAGGTACTGGGCGGGGTGGGTGATGTTGTAGGGGTCGGTGGGATCCAGACCGCGGGCGAAGCTGATCAGGCCGGCGGTGCCTTTGACGAGGCCGCCCGTGAAGTGGAGCGCCTCGGTGTTGAGGGCGCCGGCGCCGTCGAGGGCGTCCGCCTTCAACCGGGTGAGCGCAGGTGGCTCGGCGGGGGCGTGGGACAGGGCTTTGTCCACGGCCTTGGCGGTGGCCTCGGCAGCTGTGTTGCGCTGTTTGCGGGCCTCGTGAAGGACTTCCCGGGCGCGTTGAATGTCGGCTGTGCCCGGGTCGTGGAACTTGCCGGGCCGTGGGCCGGGGTCGTCGCCCGATTTCACGGCTGCGTTGTAGGCGTCGACCTTCTTGTTGTACGCGTCCGCCGCCTCCTTGGAGGCGTGCGTGCCCTTCTTGTACAGGGCGATCGCGTGCGTGGCCTGCTTCTGTGCCCATTCGACGGTCTCGGCGTACGCGTCCAGAGCCGTGGCGGCGCCGCCGCAGGCGTCCGCCGCCTGCAGCCATTTCGCCGGGTGCATGGCGAACTTCTTGCGGAAGGCGTCGGCCGCCTCGCCCTGCCAGGACGAGGAATCCAGCGTGCGCATGCCCTGGCCGACGTTGTCGAAGGCGGTGTGGAATTTCTTCAGGTCTTTGGCGGAAGACCGGATGGCCGCCGGGGCGCCGTGAACCAGTTCCGAGGCGATGTCGGTCTCGCCGAGCTGTTTCTCACCCGGGGTCGCGCCCAGTTCGGAACCGATGTAGTCGCCCGTACTCCTGATGATGTCGGCGTACTTGTGGGCGCCGACGTGGTCCAAGAGGTCACCGGTGAGGTCGGCACCCTTCTCGATGCCCTTGCCGACCAGTTTCTTGCCCGAGTCGTAGAGGTGCTCGCCCTCGTCCAGGAGTGAGTTGGTGACGTCCCCGAGGCCCATCAGCCCTCACCGCCCTGCTGTTGGGCGGCCTTGGCGCGGGCCTCGGCAGTGGGACCGAAGACCTCGTTCATGTCCTTGTTCCACTCGGCGTCCGACACGCCGCTGGGCTTGAGGCCCAGGTTGTCCGCGACCTGCGAGGTCATGAAGTCGTGGCTGGCGTCCGTCCAGCCCTGCTTGCTGTTCTCCCACGCGTCATGGAAGGACTTCTCGCTGTAGTCCGGGTGCATGTAGGCGTCGGCGGTGCTGTCGGCCCACTGGCTCCAGCTCATCTTCTCGACGTCGGCCTCGGAGGCGTGCGGGTTGCCCACCAGCGCGTTCGCGCCGACCCTCAAGGTGCCACCGACGTACTGGTCCGTCTCGTAGAGCGTGCCCGCGGACAACCCCACCTCCGCCGCGAAGGCGTTGCCCTCCGCCACCAGGCCGCGTACGCCCCACTCCCAGCGCTCGCAGAACGAGGTGAACTTCGACGTCAGGTCCTCATGGCCCAGCTCCATCCCGGAGAGTTCCAGGATCGAGAAGCCCCGGCCCGCTCCCGCCAGGCCGACGAGGCCCAGGTCCTTCAACTCGTCCAGCGTCTGGGTGATGCCCTGCGCGATCAGGTTCAGCCCGGCGGCCTTGATGTCCTTGCCGCCGCCCTTGTCCCCGCTCATCGCGGTGTCTCCCCGTTCGTCTCCTCGACGGCCCGGTCGACGGCCGCCGCCTCCGGCACGATCCCCACCACCGGCGGGAACAGCACCCCTTCGCCCTCGCTGCCCACATCCAGGGCGACCCCGCAGGGCACGCCCACTGCCGGGACACCGGCATCCAACAGGCGTGCTCCCAGCCACCTTTGATACGCCCACTCCCACTCGCCCTCACCCCGCGCGACGGCGAAACGGGCCAGGGCGCGTTCGTTCGAGAAGGCATGGATCCAGCGGACGCCGCCGAAGTCGCCCGTCAGGGGTGCGTCGGCCTCGTCCACCGGCACGAGCACTGCGGTACGACGGAACTCGCCCAGCAGCACCGCGAACTCGCGGCGCCTACGCTCAACCTCGTCGGAAGAGCGGACATCGGGAGAGCTGATGCCCGGCGAAGACGCGGGCTGCTCTTCGTCCCCTCCGGCCATGTCCGCGTAGTCGTACAGCCGTGACCTGGGTATGCGTGCGGTCGAGTTGGTGTCGCCCCCGAGCTCGGACATATCTCAGATCATCACATCAGTCCATTGCGCATCGCAAAGCAGAAAGGGGACTCGGCGCACAGGTCGGCCGAATTCAGATCCCGGCGTGCCGGCACCGGCGCCAGTCCCCGCCGTTCTGTGCGGGGCAGGACGGCGAACACGAGTAGGGCACCCAAGGCGCAGGCGAGGCCCGTCCGGGCCCTTCGGGTCATTCCTCGGACAGCCCCTCGCACAGCCTGCGCAACACCGTCCCGCACCGCCGGGCGTACGCATGCTGCAACCCCCGTGTCGCCGGGCCGCCGGCCTTCGCGTACCACTTGGCCGGTTTGCTGAAGGCGGCCACCGTCAGCCAGACCGTGCCGTCTCCCGTGCGGTCGACCACGAAGGCCTCCTCGCCGCATTCGGGGTGGTCCTCCAGGGTGCCGTAGGCCCAGCCGGCGCGGCGGGGTTCCTCGGTGGTCCAGACGATGCGGCAGGGGGCCTTGATCAGTGCGGCCAGGGTGACCGTGACGTCGACGCCCTCCGCGGCTCTGTCCGCGCTCGCGTCGATGCCCACGCCCAGGGCGCGGTGCATCTCCCAGGTGAGGACCGCCTCGGCCGCCCGCTGGAAGAGCTTCTGGCCCTCGCCGAGGCGGGTGCGGACGAGCATCGGGTGGAAGCCGGGCGGGCAGTACGTCAGGTCGTCGCGGGTCGCGCCGACCGGCTCGTAGGTGAAGGGCGCCGAGGACATGGGTCACAAGGGTAGGGCGGCACCCGGAAGGTCCTTCTTCCGGGTGCCGCCCCGTACCGGTGAGGCCGTGGTTCAGTTGACGTTGACCGCCGACCAGGCCGCGGCCACCGCCTTGTACTCGGTGCTGCTGGAGCCGTAGAGGGCCGATGCCGCGCTCAGCGTGCCGGTGCGGGCCGCCTTGTAGTTCGTCGTCGACGTGAAGTACGTCGTCAGCGCCTTGTACCAGATCTGCAGCGCCTTGGCGCGGCCGATGCCGGTGACCGTGGAGCCGTTGGAGGTGGGCGAGTTGTACGTCACTCCGTTGATCGTCTTCGAACCGCTGCCCTCCGAGAGGAGGTAGAAGAAGTGGTTCGCGACGCCCGAGGAGTAGTGGACGTCCAGGTCGCCGACCGACGAGGACCAGTAGTCGGCCGAGCCGCCGTCCTTGCTGGGCTTGTCCATGTAGCGCAGCGGGGTGCCGTCGCCGTTGATGTTGATCTTCTCGCCGATGAGGTAGTCACCGGGGTCGGAGGCGTTGTTGGCGTAGAACTCCACGCCGGTGCCCATGATGTCGCTGGTGGCCTCGTTCAGGCCGCCGGACTCGCCCGAGTAGTCCAGGCCCGCGGTGTTCGCGGTGACGCCGTGGCTCATCTCGTGGCCGGCCACGTCCAGCGAGGTCAGCGGGTGGGTGTTGCTGTCACCGTCGCCGTAGGTCATGCAGAAGCAGCTGTCGTCCCAGAAGGCGTTGACGTAGTTGCTGCCGTAGTGGACGCGGGAGTAGGCGCCGACGCCGTCGTTCTTGATGCCGCTGCGGCCGAAGGTGTTCTTGTAGAAGTCCCAGGTCTCCTGCGCGCCGTAGGCGGCGTCCGCGGCGGCGGTCTGGTTGGAGGAGGAGCTGGGGGCGGTGCCGGTGCCGAAGATGTTGGTCGAGTTGCTGACCAGGGTGCCCTTGCCGGACGTCTTGCGGGCCAGGTTGTAGGTCTTGTGACCGCCCCGGGAGGCGTCGGTCAGGTTGTACGACGAGCCCGACTGCGTGGTGGTGAGGCTGACGGTGCCCGAGTAGAACGTCTTGCCGGTGCCGGTCGCGTTCTCGACGCCCTGGTACTCGAAGAGCTTCTTGCCGGTGGCGGCGTCGGTGATGACGTGCAGCTGGTTCGGGGTGCCGTCGTCCTGGAGGCCGCCGACGACCGTCTCGTAGGCCAGCACCGGCGTGCCGTTCGCCGCCCAGATCACCTTGCGGGCGCCGTCCGCGGCGGACTTGGCGGAGCCGAGGGTCTTGGCGGCGGACACCGCCTGCTTCTCGGCCTTGGCGGCGGAGATCTGCGGCTTGAGCGAGGCCACCTTGATGGCCGCCTTGGTCGCCTTGGTGACGCCCTCGGTTCTGCCGGACTTGGCGGTGTGGACGACCAGGTCGCCGCCGAGCACCGGCAGGCCCGCGTAGGTGCGCTCGTAACGGGTGTGGACCGTGCCGTCGGCGTCCTTGACGACGTCCTTGACGATCAGCTTCTCCTTGGCGCCGAGGCCTATCTGCTGCGCGGTCTGGGCCGCGTCGGCCTGCGCCTTCTGTATCAGGGAGATATGGGCCGAGTCCGACAGCGCGGCCGGCGCGGCGGCGAGCGTCGAGCTGCTCTTGCCGGCGGCGGTCGCGGTGGTGGTCAGACCGGTGGAGAGCAGGGCTCCGGCGGCGACGGCGGTGGCGATGGCCAGAGTGGCGCGCTTGTGACGCGTGTAGAGGGGGGTCACGCAAGCTCCTTCTCGTGGGGAGTCCGGTCAGCGTGGGGTTACTGGCCGGAGAGGTGGGGTGAAGCTCTGCGGCGGGTGAAGGAAGGGTGACATTGGGGGCGCGTACATGTCAGGCCCCTGAAGTGATGTTGGCCAGAAATCAACTGTCCGAGAAACGTTTCGGGTGTGTTAACCGGCGCCGTCCGAGGGTGTCGGACCCTCGAACGGCGCCCAGTTCCCGGGCTTTTGGCGGTCGATTTACGGGAACGTCAGCTTCCAGCCGTTGATCGTTCCGGTGTCGTAGGTGGCCTGATCCTGCACCCGCAATTTCCAGGTTCCGTTGGCCGGTTCGGCGGAGGCGTTGACCGTGTAGGTCTGCTTCACGTTGTCCGCCGAGTCCGAGGAGCTGAAGTTCTTCAGGCGGTAGGCGGTGCCCGAGGGGCCGACGAGGTCGATCACCAGGTCACCCCGCCAGGTGTGCGTGATGTCGACGTACACCTGCAGGTTGCTCGGCGCGTTTCCGGTCCTGCCGGAGACGGTGATGTCCGAGGTGACGGCGGGTCCGTTGTCCGGGATGGCGACCTGGGCGTTGCTCTCGTACGTCGTACCGCCGCCGCCTCCGCCGCCGTCGGAGCGCGAACCGACCGCCACGGCCGCCCAGGCGTCCTGCACCGCCTTGTACTCGGTGCTGGAGGTGCCGTACAGCTCACCGGCCGCCGCGAGGGTGCCGGTGCGGGCGCCGGCGTAGTCGGTGGTGGAGGTGAACTTGGTGGTCAGCGCCCGGTACCAGATCTGCAGCGCCTTGTCCCGGCCGATGCCGGTGACCGGAAGCCCGTCCGCCGTCGGCGAGTCGTAGCTGACGCCGTTGATCACCTTGGCGCCGCTGCCCTCGGACAGGAGGTAGAAGAAGTGGTTCGCGACGCCGGACGAGTAGTGGACGTCCAGGTCGCCGACGCCGGAGTACCAGCTGTCCGCCGAGCCGCCGTCCTTGCTGGGCTTGTCCATGTAGCGCAGCGGGGAGCCGTCGCCGTTGATGTTGATCTTCTCGCCGATGAGGTAGTCACCGGGGTCGGACGAGTTGTTGGCGAAGAACTCCACGCCCGTGCCCATGATGTCGCTGGTGGCCTCGTTCAGGCCGCCGGACTCGCCCGAGTAGTCCAGGCCCGCCGTGTTCGAGGTGACGCCGTGGCTCATCTCGTGGCCCGCGACGTCGAGCGAGGTCAGCGGGTCGGCGTTGTTCGAGCCGTCGCCGTAGGTCATGCAGAAGCAGCCGTCGTCCCAGAAGGCGTTCACGTACGAGTTGCCGTAGTGGACACGCGAGTAGGCGCCGACGCCGTCGTTCCTGATGCCGCTGCGCCCGAAGGTGTTCTTGTAGAAGTCCCAGGTCTCCTGCGCGCCGTAGTGGGCGTCCGCGCCGGCGGTGGCCGCGTTGGACGTGGTCCCGTTGCCCCAGGTGTCGTTGCTCTGGGAGAACAGGGTGCCGGTGCCCGAGGTGCCGTGGTTGAGGTTGTACGTCTTGTGGCCGCCGCGCGCCCCGTCGGTCAGCGTGTACGCCGACCCCGACTGGGTCGTCGTCAGGTTCACCTGGCCGCTGTACTGGGTGTTGCCGACGCCGGTCTCGATGCCCTGGTACTCGTAGAGCTTCTTGCCGGTGGCGGCGTCGGTGATGACGTGCAGCTGGTTCGGGGTGCCGTCGTCCTGGAGGCCGCCGACGACCGTCTCGTAGGCCAGGACGGGCTTTCCGGTCGCCGCCCAGATCACCTTGCGGACACTGTCCGCGGCGGACTTGGACCCGCCCCGGGCCTTGGCCCGCTGTACGGCCTGCTTCTCCGCCGTGGCCTGTGACACGGCCGGGGTGAGACCGGCGACCTTCACGGTGGCGCGGGTGGCCTTGACGACGTCCATGGTCTTGCCGGACGTGTTGCTGTCCACGACCAGGTCACCACCGAGCACCGGAAGGCCGGCGTAGGTGCGCTCGTAGCGGGTGTGCAGGGTGCCGTCGGCGTCCTTCACGACGTCCTTGACGACCAGCTTCTCCTTGGCGCCGAGGCCGAGGGACCGGGCCGTCGCGGCCTTCGAGGCGTCGGCGTGGCGTATCAGCTCGGCGCGCTGCGAGGGCGTGAGCTTGACCGCCACATGGGCCGGATTCACCTTGCCGGGCTGGGGCTTCGCCGGTGCTGCGCTGGCCGCGCCCGACTGGACGGCGGCGGCGATCAGGGCGGCGACGCCGGCGAGGGCGACGGTGGCAGTGCGCCGGTGTGACGCGTGGGGGGTGCGTCTGCGAGAGGAACTGCTGCTCAACACTGACTCCTTCTGCGTGGCCGCGGGTCGCGCGGCCAGGGGAGACCGGACGGTGGGTTGGGGACGTCCGGGCAGAACAGGGCGGTACGCGGAACCACGTGCAGGCCGGCTCACACGAGCAGATGTGACTGTGGGGTTGCTGTGAGTCGGCCTGGGAAGAGTGACAGGGGATCACGGCGCCTGTCAGGACCGCGTCAGAAAGTTGGCCGGAAATGGTTCGTTGACCGGATGTTCATGTTCGATATGCGGACTGGTCATGCGGGTGTGCAAACGGGTGTGCTCCGGGGTGTGTTCAGGCCGTCCATTACGGTGGCCGGCCCGGCTACGGGGGTGAGAGCGGACGGTGCAGGGGCGGGAACGCAGGGGCGGGCGCGGGACGCTGGGCCGGGGGCTGCGAGTGGGCCTGGTGATGGCGGGTGTGCCCGCGGTGCCCTGGGCCGCCCTCTGTCTCGTGGTCGCCGCGGCCGAGTGTCTCGGGGGAGGGGACACCGAGCTCGCCGCCTTCGACCTGCGGGGCTTCGGACTGCTCGTGGGTGGCGGTCTGCTGGCCGGCGTGCTGATGGGGCTCGGTCTCGCGGGCGGGCTGGCCCTGGCATCCCGTGTGCTGCGCGGCACCGGGGGACTGACGTTGGTGGGAGCACTGCTGGGCGGGCTGGTCTTTCCCGCCGAGTTCGTGGTCGTGGGTGTCGCCTCCGACGGGGGGTACGCGGAGTTCGGCACGACCTTCCTGCTGTGGCCGGTCATGACGGCGGTGGCCGGCGCGCACGGTGCCGACATCGTGGGCCGCACCCGCAGGCGGGGGTGGCTGTGGAAGCCGTTGCGGGGGCGCGGCCCGTCGGAAGGCTGACGGGGCGTCGGGGGCGTGGTCGGCGGAGCGTTCGGGCCGGCGTCTGCGGCTCGGGTGGGTTGATCCGTACGCCGAGTCGTGCCGGTCGGAGGCGGGTCGGTTCGTGTCCGTGGTTTCGGGTGGGGCTGGGCTGCAGGCCGAGTCGGGTGGTTGGTGCCGGGCCGGGGCGTGTCCGTGGGTTTGGGTGGGGCCGGCCTGTGGCGGCGTGGTGCGGCTCGTGTCGGGTCAGGTCAGGTCGGGTCGTGTCCGTGGCTTGGGCGCGGTCGGCACGTGGCTGGGTGGTGCGTCCAGTGTCGGGTCGGGGCGTGGCCGTGGCCTCGGGGGGCTGGTGTGGGCCGAGTGTGCGGCGTCCGTGGCTCGGGCGGCCGGCCATTCCCGGAGTCGCGTGGCCGGGCCGGCCGGTGCCGAGTCGGCTCACCTCTCAGTGGTGTCCCCGTGCCAGGTCCGCCACAGGGCCGCGTAGGGGCCGCCGGCCGTCACCAGGTCCTCGTGCGTGCCCAGTTCGGTCAGGCGGCCGTCCTCCATGACCGCCACCCGGTCGGCGTCGTGGGCCGTGTGGAGGCGGTGCGCGATGGCGATGACCGTGCGGCCCTGCAGGACGGCGGCGAGGGCGCGTTCGGCGTGCCGGGCCGTCGTGGGGTCCAGCAGGGCGGTCGCCTCGTCCAGGATCAGGGTGTGCGGGTCGGCCAGCACCACCCGGGCCAGGGCGAGTTGCTGGGCCTGGGAGCCGTCGGTGGAGCGGCCGCCCGCGCCCAGCCGGGTGTCGAGGCCGTCCGGCAGGTCCCGGACCCAGTCGTCGGCCCCGACCGTCGCGAGCGCCGCCCACAGGTCGTCGTCCGTGGCGTCCGGCTCGGCGATCAGCAGGTTGTCGCGGACCGTACCGAGGAACACGTGGTGTTCCTGCGTGACCAGGACCACCTGGCGGCGCAGCAGCTCCGGCTCCAGGTCGGCCACCGGCACTCCGCCCACCGTGACGGTGCCCGTGCCGGGCCGGTCGATGCCCGCGAGGAGTCTGCTGAGTGTCGTCTTCCCGGCGCCGGAGGGGCCCACCACCGCGAGCCGCTCCCCGGGCCGTACGGTCAGGTCCACCCCGCGCAGCACCTCGCCGCCGCGCTCATAGGCGTACCGGACCCCGCGCACGTCGATCCGGTCGTCCGCCGGGACCGGGGAACGGGCCCCGGTCTCCCCGCACGGCGTCTGCGCCGGGCGGGCGCAGTCCGCGCCGTGCGCGTGCACCGCCCTCGCCGATTCCCCGCGCCGCGCGGGTGACGGCCCTGCGGTGTCCCGGCCGCCGGCCCGCGCCGTTCCTGCGGTGTTTCCGTGCCCTGCTCGTGCCGGCCCCGCAGTGTCTCCGTCACCCGTCTGGCCCGGCCCGGCGGCGCCCCCGCCACCCGCCCGCGCCGGCCCTCCGGTGTCTTCGCCACCCGCCTGCGACAGCCCGCCGGTGTCCCCGCATGGCGTCGGCGCCGTACTCGCGGGCTTCCCGCGCGGTGCCTGGGCCAGGCCCTCCACCCGCGCGAACGAGGCGCTGCTGCTCTGCAGTTGCTCCACGCGCATCAGGATCTGGTCCAGTGGCTCGGTGAACTGCCGCAGGTACAGCGCCGCCGCCACCACCGCGCCGACCCCCATCGCGCCCCGCTGGTGCAGCCAGCCGCCGAGCAGCAGCACGCCCACCACGGGCACGGTGTACGTCACCTCGACCGCCGGGAAGAACACCGTGCGCAGGAACAGCGTGTAGAAGCGGGTGCGGCGGGACTTCTCCAGCGCGTCCCGGCTCGCCGCCGTCCGCCGCTCCTGCAGCCCGAACGCCTCGACCGTCCGGGCCCCGGCCGCCGTCGAGGCGACGATCTCCGCGACCTGGGACGTGGCCGCGCCCTCGGCGAGGTAGCCGTCCCGGGCCCGCCGCAGATACCAGCGCAGCGCCAGCCAGATCGGGGTCAGCCCGAGCAGCCCGAACGCGCCCAGCAGGGGGTCGAGCGCGAACACCGCCACCAGCACGAACAGCGCCTGCACCGTGTTGACCAGCAGCTCCGGTCCGACGTCCCGCAGCGTGGTGCCGACGATCGCCACGTCCGCCGTGCCGCGTGCCGTCAGATCGCCGGTGCCGGCCCGCTCCACCACGGACGCGGGCAGGGCCAGCACCCGCTCGACATACTGCTCACGCACCCGGGCCAGCGTCCGCTCCCCGAACCGGTAGCCCACGTCGCGCGCCCAGCGGGCCAGCAGCAGCTGGGCCAGCGCGCACACCAGGATCCATGGCGCGAGCCGGTCCACCGCGTCGACCCCCTGCCCGCCCCGCACATCGTCCACGATCCGCCCGACCAACCACGGCCCGACCAGCCCCGCGCCCGCCGCCAGCGCGTTCAGCAGCAGCGCGGCGACGAACGCCCGCCCGTCGGCCCGCACCAGCCGCAGCGCGGCGCGCCGCACCCGAGCCCGGTCGGCGACCGGTAGCAGTCCCTGGCCCCCCGTCACCGTGCGACCCCCTCCGTATCCCGGGCCACCAGCGCCCGGTAGCCCGGTTCCGCCGTGAGCAGGCGGCGGTGTGGGCCGGTTGCCGCGACCTTTCCGTCGACCAGGAACACAACCGTGTCCGCGCGGTCCAGCATCAGCGGCGAGGTCGACGTCACCACCGTCGTGCGGCCCTCCCGGGCCTCCCGCAGGCGGCGTGCGACCGTCGCCTCGGTGTGTGCGTCCAGCGCCGACGTCGGCTCGATCGCAAGCAGCACCTCCGGGTCGGCCGACAACGCCCTTACCAGCCGCATCCGTTGGCGCTGGCCGCCCGACAGGCTGCGGCCCTGGCCGGACACCGGCGAGTCCGGGCCCTCCGGCAGCCCGCGTACGACGTCCTCGGCGGCCGCCGCGTACAGCGCCCGGCCGAGCGCCGCCTCGTCGACGGGGCGCCCGGCGGCCACGACCTCCCGCAGCGGGCCCGCGAACAGGTCGGCCTCGTTGTCCGCGACCAGGATCCGCCCGCGCACGTCCGCCAGCGGGACCGCGTCCAGCCGTACCCCGCCCCAGGTGGCGTCGGTCGGCCCGAAGCGGCCGAGCCGGTCCACGACGGTGGCGGCCTCGGCGGGCCGCGCGGTGGCCAGCGCGGTCAGCCGGCCCGGCACCACCCGTACTCCCGACGCCGGGTCGTGCAGCTCGGCCGGTTGCTCGGGAGCCGGCAGCGTACCCTCGTCCGGCTCCGGCTCCAGCCGCAGCAGCCGTACGACGCGGCGCGCGGCCACCACCCCCCGGTTGAGGTCGTAGGCCATCTGCACGAAGAAGGCGACAGGACCGATCAGTACGGCGACATAGCCGTACACGGACACCAACTCGCCGATGGTGATGGACCCTTGGGCCGCGAGCCGCGCCGCGAGCCAGGTCACCACGGCCAGGAACAGGGTGGGCAGGCCCACGCCGAGCGCCTGCACCCAGCTGGCCACCGCACCCACCCGGTAGCCCTGCGCGCGCAGCCGCTGGGAGTCCTGCCGGAAGGCATCCGCGAACAGGCCTTTCCCGCCCAGGCCGTTGAGGACGCGCAGTCCGCCCGCGAGGTCGCCGATGCGCGCGGTCAGCACGCCCTGCCGTTCGCGGTAGGTGCTCTCCGCGCCCTGCAGCCGCAGTGTCAGCGGCCCGGTGACCAGCGCGATCACCGGCAGTCCGAGCAGCACGACGGCGGCGAGCGGCGCCGAGAGCGCCAGCAGCAGCCCGGCCACCACGACGTAGACCACGGCCGAGCCGACGCCCGGTCCGACCACGGTCAGCGCCTGCGCGAGGGTGTGTACGTCGCCGACGCCGATCGTCACCACCTCGCCGGCCCCGGCCCGGCGCGGCAGCGCGGCCCCGAGCCGCACCACCTGCCCCACGACGACCTTCACCGTGCGGAAGTAGGCGTCCATCCGCACCCGGGTCATCGTGCGGTGCCGCATGATGCTCAGCCAGGCGTTCACCGACCCGACCACGAACATCACCCCGGTCCACGCGGCCAGCACCCCCAGCCGCCCCGGCACCAGCCCCTCGTCCACGGCCCGCGCCAGCAGATACGGCTGCGCGGCCAGCAGCACCATCCACACACTGCCCAGCAGCGCCCCGGCCGCCGACCGCATCGGCTGGCGCAGCACCAGCCACCACAGATAGCGCCAGCCGCCGCGGGTGTCCGGGGTGCCGGGATCCTCGTACGCGTCGATCATCCATCCCCCGATCGGCTCGGCCCCGCCCTGGGAAAGGTCGAAGCTATCGAGGGCGGGGGCGGCTGCTCCAGCCAATTAAGCCGGGGGGTGGTCCTACCCGAGGATCCCCCGGTCGTACCCCGCCGCCACCGCCGCCGCCCGGTCGTTGACGCCGAGCTTGGCGTACAGATGGGTGAGGTGGGTCTTCACCGTGGCCTCGCTGATGAACAGTTCGCGGGCGATCTCCCGGTTCGACGTGCCTTTGGCCACCAGCACCAGAACCTCGCGCTCGCGGGCCGAGAGCGGCTCGCCCGCCGGGGTGCGGGGCGCGCGGACGGCGTGGACCAGACGGGAGGCGACGGCCGGGGAGAGGACCGTACGGCCCTCGGCGGCGGCGCGTACGGCGGTGAACAGCTCCTCGCGCGGGGCGTCTTTCAGGAGGTAGCCGGTAGCGCCCGCCTCGATCGCGGGCAGGGTGTCGGAGTCGGTGTCGTAGGTGGTCAGGACCAGGACCTTCGCGCGGGCGCCCCGGCGGGTCAGCTCACGGATCGCCTCGACGCCCGAACCGCCCGGCATCCGCAGGTCCATCAGGATCACGTCCGGGTCCAGGGCCGCGGCCCGGGCCACCGCCTCGGTGCCGTTCGCCGCTTCCCCGAGCACCCGGAAGCCCGGGGCGGACTCGAACATGCCGCGCAGGCCGTCGCGGACCACCGGGTGGTCGTCGACGATCAGGAGGGAGACGGCGGGCTCAGCGGTCATCGCGGACCAAGGGTACGCGAGCCGACACCGCCGTACCGTGACCCGGCTCCGACTCGATGGTGAGGGAGCCCGCGATGCGCTCGGCCCTGGCCCGCATGCCGTCCAGGCCGAAGCCGCCGCTGCGGGTGCGCTCCGGTACGGCGGCCGGGTCGAAGCCGGTGCCGTCGTCACGGATGTCCAGCGTGACCTCGTCGCCCATGAAGGACAGGGTCACCCCGACGCGGGTCGGGCGGGCGTGCCGGGCCGCGTTGGACAGGGCCTCCTGAGCGATGCGCAGCAGGGTCGCCGAGACCTCGTCGTGCAGCTGCTCGGTGGTGCCGGTGACCGTGAACTGGGCGCGTACTTGGGTGCGTTCGCCCCATTCGGCGACCGTCTTCTGCAGCGCCTCCGGCAGCCCGTCGGCGGCGAGGGCGACCGGGGCGAGGTTGTGCACCGAGCGGCGGGCCTCGCCGAGGCTGTGCCGGGCGAGGGCGGAGGCGCGCTCCAGGTGGGTGCGGGCGGTGTCCAGGTCGGGGGCGTTGGCGACGACCTGGAGCTGGGCGATGATCCCGGTCAGGCCCTGGGCGATGGTGTCGTGGATCTCGGCGGCCAGTCGGCGGCGCTCGTCGGCGACGCCCGCCTCCCGTGCCTGGAGCAGGAGTTGGGCGTGCAGCGCGGCGTTCTCGTCGAGGGCCTGCTGCAACGCCGTGTTGGTGCGCTCCAGTTCGGCGATGGTGTCGGCCTAGACGACGGCGCGATCCTGCTCCTGCACGGCGTACCGGGTGAACACGCTGACCATGCCCATGTTGACGGCCAGGACGAGGAAGAAGCCGAGCCACAGGAACGGCCCGTGCGGCGGCCAGCCGCCGATCTCGCTGCCGGCCATGGTGACGGCGGTCAGGAACAGACCGGGCAGCACCAGCCGGCGCGGCAGCTCCTGGGCCGCGGTGTAGTAACCGGTCACGGCGTAGAAGGCGAAGAACGGGTTGGCCCAGGTCAGCATGAAGGCGATGGCCCAGCGCAGCAGGTAGAGGCAGACACTGGTCCGGCTCGGGTCCGGCCGTTTGCGCTTCACCCTTCCCCGGCACAGCTGCAGCACGACACCCACGGGCACGAGCACGGCGCTGACGATCATCCCGGGCCGGTCCATCCCGACCGCGCGGGCCGAGAACGCCGCCGCGACGACACCGACGGCCAGCAGCGCCCAGGGCCCCCACGTGTCGAAGGAGGCCCGGGCCGGCAGTTGCGCGGCAGTCGTCATCCCACCAGTGTCCGGCACGGCCAGTTCACTCCCAGCGGAACCAACGTGCCGCCCCCGCCGTCAGGAGCACCGCCCAGCCCGCGAGCACGCCCAGGTGCCCCCAGCCCGGCCAGTCGCCGGCGGCCGCCTCGCCCAGGGCGCGGGCCGCCGCGCCGAACGGGGTGAGCTGGACCACGCGGGCCATGGCGTGCGGCATCTGCTGCACCGGCAGCCACACGCCCGCGCAGAACATCATCGGGAAGAACACCGCCGAGCCGATCGCGCTCGCGATCTTCGTGGTGCGGGACAGCGCCGAGACTACGGAGCCGAGGGCGAGGGCCGACGCGGTCGCGAGCAGCAGGGCCAGCAGATATCCGGCCGGCTGCGCGGGCAGCTTCACGTCGAAGGCGAGGCGGCCGACGACGAGCGCGAGCAGCGCCGAGGCCAGCGCCACCGTGCCCTGCACGACCATCTGAGCGGACAGCAGGGCGGAGGGCCGTACGGGGGTGAGCCGCATCCGGCGCAGGATGCCGCGCTCCCGGTGGCCGGTCAGGGCCTGGGGCAGCGACTGCACCCCGGACATGATCAGGGCGATCAGAACTGCGATGGGGACATAGGCGTCGACCGGCCGCAGCCCGCCCAGGGACCTGTCGGCCTCCCGGAACGACGGGATCGAGCCGAGGATGACCAGGAGCAGCGTCGGGAACAGGAAGATCCAGAAGACGGCGCCGGGTTCCCGGCGGAACAGACGGAACTCGGCGCGCAGGACTGCGGTGTTCATGCCGCGGCCTCCTTGGTCAGGTCCAGGAACGCGTCGTCGAGGGTGGCGTCGAGGACACGGAGCTGATGGGCGGTGATGCGGTGCCGGGCGAGCAGGGTGATGACCGCGTTGACGGTCTCGTCGGTGCCGGAGAGCGTGATCCGGCCGTCCTTGCGCTCGATGGAGGCGATGGCCGGGAGCGCGGCGAGGTCATGGTCGTCCAGCGGGGCCGACGGGGTGAAGCTGATGACGGTCGCGCCGGCCGAGCGGCGGATGAGTCCGGCCGGGGTGTCCAGCGCGGCGACCCGTCCCTTGTCGATGACCGCGATACGGTCGCACAGCCGCTGCGCCTCCTCCATGAAGTGGGTGACGAGCAGCACGGTGACGCCGCTCGTGCGGACGTCCTCGATGAGCTGCCAGGTGTCGCGGCGGGCACGCGGGTCGAGGCCGGTGGTCAGCTCGTCCAGCACCACGACCCGGGGGCTGCCGATGAGCGCCAGCGCGATGAACAGCCGCTGCTGCTGCCCGCCGGACAGCTTGCCGAACCGGGTGCCGAGCTTCGCCGTGAGCCCGAGGCGTTCGGCGAGCGGCCGCCAGTCGGCCGGGCTGGGGTAGAAGGCGGCGTACAGCTCCAGCGCCTCGCGCACGGTGAGCTTGGGCTGGAGTTCGCTCTGCTGGAGCTGGGCGCCGAGGATCCTGGCGACCTCGTCGTGGTCGGCGACGGGGTCCAGGCCGGCGACCCGGATCCGGCCCGCGTCGGGGACCCGCAGCCCCTCGACGCACTCCACGGTGGTGGTCTTGCCGGCGCCGTTCGGGCCGAGGATTCCGAAGATCTCGCCCTCCTCGACGGCGAAGGAGACCCCGTCGACGACGGCCCGGCCGCCGTAGGACTTGCGCAGATCGGTGACTTCGATGACGGATGGCATGCCTCGAGAATCCCGGGCGGACGGGGGCCCGCACATCGGCCGGCCCGCTCGAAGCGGCATCGTCCGATCGGTTGATGCCGGGCTACGACTTCCGTGTGCGGATGCTCGAACAGGCAGGTCGTAGGACCAAGGGCGGACCCGGGTCCGGCCGAAACTCAGTGGGCGATGTCAGTGCCGGTCCGTACGCTCGCGGTGATGCCCACGACACGTGCAACCACCGAGGACCGTTCCGCCGTTCGTACCCTGCTGCGGCTGTGGCCGTACGTCCGCCCCGTGCGGGCGCGGCTGTTCACGGCCGCGTTCGTCGCGATCGTCGCCTCCTGCACCGGGCTGGTGATCCCGCTCGTCCTGAAGTGGATCGTGGACGGGCCGGTCGCCGACCGGGACCCGGCGGGAGTGTGGCTCGGCGCGCTGTACCTGCTCCTGCTCGGGATCGCCGAGGCGGTCCTGTTCGGCATACGGCGCTGGCTGGTGGCCCGCCCGCTGTCGCATGTCGAGGCGGAGATGAGGGCGGGCCTGTACGGCCATCTGCAGCGGCTGCCCGTCGCCTTCCACGACCGCTGGGCCTCCGGCCAGCTGCTGTCCCGGGGCACGACCGACCTGATGCTGCTCCGCATGTTCCTCGCCTTCCCGCTGACGTTCCTGCTGGTCAACGGGGTCACGATCCTCGTCGGCGTGGTGATCATGCTGATGCAGGACTGGGTGCTGGGGCTGGTCATCCTCGGCCCGGCGATCCCCGTGATGTGGACCTGCGCGGTCTTCGAGCGGCGGTACGCCGAGGTGGCGCGGCGCGCGCAGGACCAGGTCGGCGACCTGACGACGGTGGTCGAGGAGAGCGTGCTCGGTATCCGCATCATCAAGGGCTTCGGCCGGCACCGCAGCCAGGCACGGGCGTTCCGCGAACTGTCGGTCACCCTGCGCGGCACGGAGCTGCGCAAGGCTCGGCTGCTGGCGATGATCTGGGGCGTCATCGTCACCCTGCCGGAGCTGGCGATCGGGGCGGCGCTGGTGCTGGGCGCGGTCAGGGTGGCCGACGGGGGGCTGTCGGCCGGCACGCTGGTCGCCTTTCTGAGCACGGCACTCGCGCTGCGGTGGCCCGTGGACTCGATCGGTTTCCTGCTGGCGATGAGCCAGGAGGCGGCGACTGCGACGGAGCGGTACTTCGAGGTGATGGACGAGGTGAGGGAGGACGACGCGGTGGCACCCCGCGAGGGCGGGCAGGCGCGAGCGGCCGACACCGGACTCCGCTTCGAGAACGTCCTGTTCCGCTACCCCGACGCACCCCCCGGCTCCCCGCCCCTGCTCACCCGCATCGACCTCCACGTCCGCCCCGGCGAATCCATGGCCCTCGTCGGCGCGACCGGCAGCGGCAAGACCACCCTCACCGCCCTGGTCCCCCGTCTGCACGAGGTCACCTCGGGCCGGATCACCCTCAACGGCGTCGACATCACGGCGATGCCCCGCGAGGAGCTGCGCGCGAAGGTGGCCGTCGCCTTCGAGGAACCCACTCTGTTCTCCACGAGCGTCGGCGAGAACGTCCTGATGGGCGCCCCCGACGGTGCCGGACGACCGGACCTCGACCGGGCGCTCGCGGTCGCGCAGGCCGACTTCGCGCACGCCCTCCCCCAGGGCACCGACACCCGCGTCGGCGAGCAGGGCCTCAGCCTTTCCGGCGGCCAGCGGCAGCGCCTCGCGCTGGCCCGCGCGGTGGTCGGCAGACCGGAGTTCCTGGTGCTGGACGACCCGCTGTCCGCCCTGGACGTGCACACGGAGGCCGCCGTGGAGGCCGCGTTGCGGCAGGTCCTCGCCGACACCACCGCGCTGATCGTGGCGCACCGCCCGTCGACGGTGCTGCTCGCCGACCGGGTGGCCCTGCTCTCGGGCGGCCGGATCGCCGCCGTCGGCACCCACCAGGAACTGCTGCGCACCAACGCCGAGTACGCGCATCTGATGTCCGGAGACTTCGAGGACACGGAGGACTCCCGTTGACCACCACGACCGCCTCCACCCCCACCGCCGAGGACGACGAACTACCCGGCCCGCAGGGCCAGGGCACCGGCAGCGACTCGGGTGACGTCTTCGACCGGGATGTACTGCCCGCCCCGCCCGGCGCCACGGCCGCCCTGCTGCGCTCCCTGCTCGCGCCCCTGAAGGCCCGGGCCGTGGTGACCATGCTCCTGCTGCTGCTCCAGCAGGCGGCGGTGCAGGTGGGCCCGTTGCTGGTGGCGTACGCCATCGACAGCGCCGTACCGGCGTTCCGGGAGCACCGGCACGGCCCGCTGATCGCGGTCGGCGTCGGCTATCTGCTGTGCGCCCTCGCCTCCGGCGTGCTGCAGTTCGCGTTCATCGAGGCCTCCGCCCGGGTCAGCCAGGACGTGCTGCTGGATCTGCGGGGCCGGATCTTCCGGCACGCGCAGGCGCTGAGCATCGACTTCCACGAGCGGTACACGTCCGGACGGCTGATCTCCCGTTCCACCACCGACGTGGAGTCGCTGCGCGAACTCCTCAACGACGGCCTCCAGGAGCTGGTGACCGTCGTGCTGTCCTTCGTCTACATCTCGGCGATGCTGCTGTGGCTGGACCTCTCGCTGGGCGCGGTCGCGGTGGCCTCGTTCGTGCCGTTGTACCTGCTGGTCCGGGTCTACCAGCGGCGGGCGGGACGGGTGTACCGGGCTCGGTCGACGGCGATCGCGGCGGTGATCGTGAGGTTCGTGGAGACGATGAACGGCGTCCGCCCGGTGCGCGCCTTCCGCCGGGAGGCGGCCAACGACGCCGAGTTCGCCGTGCTCAACCGGCGGCACGAGCGGACGAACGGGGACGCGCTGTTGGAGATGGCCCGCTATGTGGTCGGCTCCCGGCTGGTGGCCAACACGGCGGTCGCGGGGATTGTGCTGTGGGGCGCCTACCGGGTGGCGTCCGGCTCGCTGGCGCTGGGCGTGCTGGCGGCGGCGGTGCTGTATCTGCGCCGGCTGTACGACCCGATCGACCGGCTGGGGATGTTCCTCAACTCCTACCAGTCGGCCGCCGCCTCCCTGGAGAAGGTCGCCGGGCTGCTGGCCCAGACCCCGTCCGTGCCGGAGCCGGCGGTCCCTGGTGAACTCCCGCCGCTGAAGGGTGACTTCCCGGGCCGCGAGGTCGTCTTCGACCGGGTCCGGTTCGGCTACCGCACCGGCGGTGAGGTGCTGCCCAGCTTCGACCTGACCCTGCCGGCCGGCCAGACGGTCGCCGTGGTGGGTGCCACGGGCGCCGGCAAGTCCACCCTCGCCAAGCTCCTCGCCCGTTTCTACGACCCCTCCGAGGGCCGCGTGCTGCTGGACGGCGTGGATCTGCGCGAGCTGCCCGTGCCGGAACTGCGGCGCGGTGTCGTCATGGTGACCCAGGAGGCCTTCCTGTTCTCCGGCACGGTCGCGGACAACATCGCCATCGGCCGGCCGGACGCCACCCGTGAGGACATCGAGCGGGCGGCGAAGGCGATCGGCGCGCACGAGTTCATCAGCGCCCTGCCCGACGGCTACGACACCGACGTCCGCAAACGCGGCGGGCGCATCTCGGCCGGGCAGCGCCAACTGGTCGCCTTCGCCCGCGCGTTGCTCGCCGACCCGGCGGTGCTGATCCTGGACGAGGCGACCAGCTCGCTGGACATCCCGGGCGAGCGGGCCGTGCAGCGGGCGATGTCGACGGTGCTGCGGGGTCGTACGGCGGTGGTGATCGCGCACCGGCTGTCGACCGTGGAGATCGCGGACCGGGTGCTGGTGATGGAGCACGGCCGGATCGTCGAGGACGGCCGCCCGGATGAACTGATCGGCGGCACGGGCCGGTTCGCGGATCTGCACAGGGCGTGGCGGGACAGCCTGGCGTAGGTGTGTCATTGTGTCGTTCAGCGTGTGTTCACTCGGGCTATGGTGGGTAGTTGACGAGCGATCACGCCGCCGTCGGCGCACGTCCGGGCCTCTCGGCCGGATGCGATGTCAAGCCCGCGTCAAGGCCTTGCCTCGCACTGTTCTCGCGTGGATAAACGTTCAACCAAGGAAGCCCTCGGTCGGGCAAAGGGGTCTACTCGCATAGATGATCCCGGTGCTGTCATGCTCACGACCGCCCGGAATCTCTGCCGGGCACCGCACCGGGAGACCCCCACATGTCCCGAATATCGCGCCCCCTGGTGACCGCCCTCTCCTCCCTCGCCCTCGCCGCCGCGGGCCTCACCGTCACCACCGGTACGGCCCACGCCGCCAGTTGCAGCCAGGACTACCTCCCCCTGCCCGACCCGGCCTGCACGCCCGGGGCCCTCAACCCCGACGTCACCCAGGACACCATCGACTCGACCATCTGTGTCTCCGGCTGGACCGCGACCGTACGGCCGCCCAGCTCCTACACCACCGCGCTGAAGAAGCAGCAGATCGTCGAGTACGGCTACTCCGACACCAACCCCTCGGACTACGAGGAGGACCACTTCCTCCCGCTCGAACTCGGCGGCGCCCCGAGGAGCGCGGAGAACCTCTGGCCCGAGCCGCACTACGGCACCGAGACCTCCGCGAACAAGGACACCGTCGAGAACAAGCTGAAGAGGGCCGTCTGCGCCGGCGACGTCAGCCTCGACGACGCACAGAACGCGATCATGACCGACTGGACGACCGCCCTGTCCAGCCTCGGCCTGGGCTGAGCGTTCGGCTCCCCGCCGGGCTGGGGGTGCCGGATCACGGCACCCCCAGCTCGAACAGGGCGTACCCCGCGTACGACCCGGAGGCGAGCGCCGCGATGCCGAGCAGGGTGCACTGCACCGGCAGGCTCAGCCGGCGCATCGCGACAGCGAGCGGCAGGAACAGCGGGAAGCAGGGCAGCAGATAGCGGGAGACGTTCGCGAAGATCTGCTGGCTGCCGAGGACCAGAGCGAGGGTGAGGACGGTGTGCACGACCAGCACCGCCGGCGGCCGCAGCCTCAGCAGCAGGGGCAGCAGGGCGAACGCGAGCAGGACCACGCCGACGCCGATGACGTCCGCGAAGGGGTAGGCGAACAGGTAGCCGCCGAAGTTGCCCACCGGTACGGACGTCAGCACGTCCAGGGTCTGCCTGCCGTAGTCGAACTCGTGCGCCCAGGCACCCGACTGCAGCTTGAAGTAGCCGCCCAGGTCACCCATGCGGTCGCCGACCCAGAGCAGATAGCCGATCAGCCCGAGCGGGGCCAGGGCCGCCGCGCACAGCGGGCGCAGGCCGTCGTCCTCGCGGCGGCGCAGGGAGAGCAGCGCGGCGATGCCGACCCCGGCGATCAGCGCGGCGGCCGTGGGCCGGTTGAGGCCGGCCGCGAAGGCGAGGACGCCGGCGGTCAGCCAGCGGCGGGTGATGACGGTGTAGCAGGTCCAGGCGGCCAGGGCCACGTAGAGGGAGTCGGAGTAGACCGCCCACTCCACGCCCGAGCCCGGCCACACCGCCCACAGCCCGGCCGCGGCGAGCCCGGCCCGCCGCCCGCCGAACCGCTCCGCGATCGCATGGACGGCGAGCGCGGCGGCGAAGGAGGCGAGGACCGACACCAGCAGGCCGGCGCCGTACGGACCGAGGCCGGTGACGGCCGTGACCATCCGCGTCAGGGCCGGGTACAGCGGGAAGAACGCCGCCGAGTTGCCCTCCAGGGTGATCAGTCCGGTGGCACCCGGCACGTGGACGAGCCGCGGGTCGTAGCCGTGCAGGGCGATCTGCTGGTACCACCAGCCGTCCCAGGTGCCCAGGACGTCCCAGGCGTGCGCTCCGCCGCCGAACCGGGGGTCCTTGGTGCGGTAGTCCCCGGCCGAGGACAGCAGGTACATGAAGGAGAGGAAGCCCGTCAGCTTCAGCGCGCCGAACAGCGCGAGCACGGGGCCGTGCCGGCGGGCGGCGGCCCGCAGCCGGGAACCGGAGGCGACCTGCGCGGCAGGGGCCGGCGTGCGCGGCAGCGTCACGGTCACGAGGCGGCCGGTCCGGTACGGCCACGGCGGCGGGCCGGGGTCCGCAGCATCCGGGCGATCCCGCGCAGGTCGGCCAGCGCGGTGGCGACGATGTCGACACTGCTGTCGGGGTCGTCGACCCAGTCCACCGGGACCTCGTGGATCCTCAGGCCCGCCCGCTCGGCCAGCACCAGCAGCTCGGTGTCGAAGAACCACTCCCCGTCCCGCACCTGCGGCAGCAGCCGTTCGGCGACCTCGCGGCGCACCGCCTTGAAGCCGCACTGCGCGTCGGAGAAGCCGACCGCGAGCGTGCAGCGCAGCAGGACGTTGTAACAGCGGGAGATGACCTCGCGCTTGGCACCGCGCACCACCCGTGCGCCGGGCGCGAGCCGGGTGCCGATGGCCAGGTCGGAATGGCCGGATATCAGCGGCGCGACCAGCGGCAGCAGCGCGGCGAGTTCCGTGGACAGGTCCACGTCCAGGTACGCCAGCACGGGTGCCCGCGACCCCGTCCAGGCCGCCCTGAGCGCCCGGCCGCGGCCTTTCTCCGGCAGCCGCAGCGAGACCACCCCGGGCAGTTCGCCGGCGAGCCGGGCGGCGATGTGCGGGGTGCCGTCGGTGCTCGCGTTGTCGGCGATGGTGATCCGGAACGGATAGGGGAAGGTGTGCCGCAGATGTGTGTGCAGCCGCCGGACGTTCGGCTCCAGGTCCTTCTCCTCGTTGAACACCGGTACGGCCAGGTCCAGGACGGGTTCGCCCGCCTGCGGCGACAGGGGTGCGCGCTGGGGCGCCGGTGCCGTGGCCGAGGCTCGGCCCGGTCGGAGTTTCATCACGTTGTTCCCCGTTTGTTCCTGTTGGTCGGGCATGCCGAAGGGACTTGGACACGGTGGTGGACGCGGGTCAGCGGGTCGGGCTGATCGCCGATGAGGGGTTGTCCGACGGCTCGGCCGGTGCGCTCACCGTCGCGGAGGCCGGCGGAGCGGTGGTGCTCCGCGAGGTGGCTGTGCCGGACGGCGGCTGCTGTGTGGTGGTGGCGGTGGCAGAACTCCCGCTCGCACCGGGCGGGTTGGCGGTCGACGTGGTCGAGTCCGGGGTGGCGGGGGCCGTCGCGGGCGAGGACGGCGGCCCGCTCGGCGCGCCCGTGGTGCTCGGCGACTGCGACGGACCCGGTGAGGTGCTCCGGACGGGCGCCGGGCTGGTCGCGGGCCGGGGGTGCGGGGCGCTGGGCCGGTCGTCGGTGTGGCCGTGCGGCCACAGCAGCAGACCGAGACCGAGTCCGCCGACCGCCAGCACGGAACCGGCAGCCCGGCGCGCCGCGCGCACCCGGCGCCGCGCCCGCACGCCCGCGTGCAGCGCCTCCTGGTGCCGGGGCTCGTAGCGCACCGGTTCCCGTGTGCTGTGCATGAGCCGCGTCAGCTGCCGCTCGAAGTGATCCATGTGCTCGGTGTCGTCCAAGTGCTTCACGGGTCCCCCCTCACCCCACCGGCTCGATGACGTCGGCCAGCAGCCGGCGCAGCCGGGCCACCCCGCGCGCGGCATGCGACCGGGCGGTGCCCACCGGACAGCCCAGGATCTCCGCCACCTGCCGGTCGGGCAGGTCCTGGTAGTAACGCAGCACGACCGCGGCCCGCTGCTGCGGGCTCAGCTGGGCGAGCGCCGCCTCCAGCCGGGAGCGCTCGGCCACGGTCGCCGACAAGTCGCCGGCCGCCGCCACCTCGGGCAGCACCTCCACGGGCCGCTCGCCCCACCAGCGCCGGCGGGCCGAACGGGCCGCGGCCCGCGCCAGCACCCTGCGCACATACGCCTCCGGTGCCTCGTCGGCGACCTTCGGCCAGACGAACCACAGCTTGACCAAGGACTCCTGCAACAGGTCCTCGGCCCGGTGACGGTCCCCTCCGGTGAGCAGACGGGCCAGATGGAACAACACCGACCAGCGGGCCGCCACGAACGCGTCGTACTCACCGGCCCGAGCCTGCTCCATCCTCACGGTCCCCGTTCTCGCCGGCTGTCTTCACGAGGAGTAAGGCCCTGGAGGCCCGGGAACGCTGCACCGGCCGGGCGTGATCCGCGTCACGCACGGCCGTCACTCAGGGGTGACCCGCAGGAGGAGTACGGAGCGTCCCGGCACCGTGATCTCCGCGCCCGCCGGGTGGACCGTGCCCGGCGGCTCGGCCTGGTCCTCCCGGGAGGTGTCCACGACCACCTCGTACCGGTCCGCCCACGGCTGACCCGGCAGCACGAAGACCGCCGGGCCTTCGCCCGCGTGCAGGACCGCGAGGAAGCTGTCGTCCGCGACCGGTGCGCCCCGCTCGTCGCGGCCCGGGATGTCCCGGCCGGAGAGGTACATGCCGAGCGTGGCCGCGGGGGCGTACCAGTCGCCCTCGGTCATCTCCGTGCCCCGCGCGGTGAACCAGGCCAGGTCCCGCAGCCCGTCCGCCGAGTGGGCGCGGCCGGAGAAGAAGGCGCGGCGGCGCAGCACCGGATGCCGGTGGCGCAGTGCGATCAGCCGGGAGGTCAGCTCGAACAGGGGCCGCCAGGAGGGGTCGTCCAGCAGGGACCAGTCCAGCCAGCTGATCTCGTTGTCCTGGCAGTAGGCGTTGTTGTTGCCGCGCTGGGTGCGGCCGAGTTCGTCGCCGGCCACCAGCATGGGCACGCCGGTGGACAGCAGGAGAGTCGTGAGCAGGTTGCGCATCTGACGGCGGCGCAGGGCGCGTACCCGCTCGTCCCGCGTCCCGCCCTCCACCCCGCAGTTCCAGGAGCGGTTGTCGTCGCTGCCGTCGCGGTTGTCCTCGCCGTTGGCCTCGTTGTGCTTGTGCTCGTACGACACCAGGTCGCGCAGGGTGAACCCGTCGTGCGCGGTGACGAAGTTGACCGAGGCGTACGGGCGCCGGCCGCCCCAGGCGTACAGGTCGCTGGATCCGGACAGGCGGTAGCCCATCTCGCGTACGTCCGGCAGGGCGTGCCGCCAGAAGTCGCGGACGGCGCCCCGGTAGCGGTCGTTCCACTCGGTCCACAGCGGGGGGAAGGCGCCCACCTGGTAGCCGCCGGAGCCGATGTCCCACGGTTCGGCGATGAGCTTCACCCGGTGCAGTACGGGGTCCTGGGCGATGACCGCCAGGAACGGGGACAGCATGTCGACGTCGTGCATCGAGCGGGCCAGCGCCGCCGCGAGGTCGAAGCGGAAGCCGTCCACGCCCATCTCCGTCACCCAGTAGCGCAGCGAGTCGGTGATCAGGCGCAGCACCTGGGGCTGGACGACGTGCAGGGTGTTGCCGCAGCCGGTGTAGTCGGCGTACCGGCGGGCGTCGTCCTGGAGGCGGTAGTAGCCGCGGTTGTCGATGCCCTTCAGGGACAGGGTGGGGCCCAGCTCGCCCGCCTCCGCGGTGTGGTTGTAGACCACGTCGAGGATGACCTCGATACCCGCCGCGTGCAGCGCGCGCACCATCCGCTTGAACTCGCCGACCTGCTGTCCCGTCGTACCGGACGCGGCGTAGGCGGCGTGCGGGGCGAAGTAGCCGATGGAGTTGTAGCCCCAGTAGTTGCCAAGGCCCCGGCGCAGCAGGTGGTCCTCGTGCGCGAACTGGTGGACGGGGAGCAGCTCGACGGCCGTGACGCCCAGCGTCACCAGGTGCTCGATCGCCGCCGGGTGCGCGAGGCCCGCGTAGGTGCCGCGCAGCTCCTGGGGGACGCCGGGGTGCAGCTTGGTGAAGCCGCGTACGTGCAACTCGTAGATGACGGAGTCGGCCCACGGGGTCTTCGGCCGGCGGTCGTCCTCCCAGTCGTCGTCATCGTCGACGACGACGCCCTTCGGGACGTACGGCGCCGAGTCCCGGTCGTCGCGCACGGTGTCGGCGACACGCTGCTCGGGCCAGTCCCGGACATGCCCGTACACCTCCGGCGGCAAGCCGAACTCCCCGTCCACCGCCCGCGCGTACGGGTCCAGCAGCAGCTTGGCCGGGTTCCAGCGGGCGCCGGTCCACGGGTCCCAGCGGCCGTCCACCCGGTAGCCGTAGCGCTGCCCCGGCATCACGCCCGGCACGAAACCGTGCCAGATCTCGTGCGTCAGCTCGGTCAGCCGGACCTGGGTCTCCCGGCCCCCCTCGTCGAACAGGCACACCCGGACCGCCTCCGCCCCGCCCGCCCACAGCGCGAAGTTGGTGCCCGCGACCCCGTCGGGGCCGACCCGGAACCGGGCCCCCAGCGGTGTCGGGGCGCCCGGCCACACCACGGGGGCCGGCACCGTGGCGTGCCGGGCGCCGTTCACCACGGCCGGCTGCTGCCCGGTCCCGGCGGCCGGCTCCCCGGCCGGTGCCCGCTGCTCGGCTGCGCTCGTCACCTGTCGGCCCCTCTTTCAGTGGCTCGCCCCGGGGCGGCGCAACCGGCCGTGCCGAAGGGCCGAGGCTGCCCCGCAGCACCCTCGGCCGCCCGGTACGGCTGCGCCCCCACGGTCGGGGCGCCCTCCGGATCGCGCGTTCCGTCCCTTTCCGTCGGTCCGATCCAAGAAGGCGCCCTGCTCGGTACGGGCGCGGCGGCTCCCCAGCGTGTCGTCCTTCCCTCTGTTCTGCCCAGTGCGTGCGTCGCACTCACGTTTCCCCGGAGCGGGCCCGGTCGTTGAGCCGCGCGTGAGGCACGTACAAGGACGCGCGCGGCGCTCGGGGGTCGCACTGGCCGCCGTAATGACCTGGGTGGCACTGCTGGGAGGGTGCTCCTCCGGGGGCTTCGGACCGCTCGGGCTGGACGGGGTGCCCGGCAGACCCCCGGCACCCGAGGACGTCATCCACGTCACCCCCGACGCCGACAGCAAGGCCGTACGCCCCGACCGGCGGCTGCGGGTCCGGGTGCCCGACGGGCGCCTGCAGCGGGTCACCGTCGTCGAGTCGCAGGACGCGCAGGACTCCCCGGTGCCCGGGCACATCAGCGCCGACGGCCGGACCTGGCGGCCGGACGAGGACCGGCTGGCGCTCGCCGCCACGTACACCGTCGACGCCGTGGCGCTCGACGCGGACGGCCGCCGCTCGGCCCGGCACACCACCTTCACCACGTTCGTCCCCGACGAGCGGTTCATCGGCTACGTCACCCCCGAGAACCGCGCCGTCGTCGGCACCGGCATGATCGTCTCCCTGAGCTTCGGCCGGGGGATCACCGACCGGGCCGCCGTAGAACGCGCCGTGCGGGTCAGCGCCCGGCCCCCCGTCGAGATCCGCCCGCACTGGTTCGGCCGCAGCCGTCTCGACTTCCGTCCCGAGCAGTACTGGAAGCCCGGCACCGAGGTCACCGTCGACCTGAACCTGAGGGACGTCCAAGGAGCGCCCGGCGTCTACGGGTTGCAGGACAAGACCTTCTCCTTCACCGTCGGCCGCAGTCAGGTCTCGCTGGTCGACGCCGTCCGGCACACCATGCAGGTACGCCGGGACGGCCGGCTGCTCGCCACCGTGCCGATCACCGCGGGCGCCCCGCGGAACCCCACGTACAACGGCAAGATGGTGGTGATGGACATGCTGGACGTCACCCGGATGAACAGCCGCACGGTCGGCTTCGGCGGCGAGTACGACATCCCCGACGTCCCGCACGCCATGAAGCTCACCGACTCCGGCACCTTCGTGCACGGCAACTACTGGTCGCCGAACGCCCCGGGACGGGTCAACGTCAGCCATGGCTGTGTGGGCCTCAGGGACGTCAAGGGCGGCAGCTCGGCCACCCCGGCCGGCTGGTTCTTCGACCGCAGTCTCGTCGGTGACGTCATCGAGGTCGTGGGCAGCCGGGAGAAGACCGTCGCCCCGGACAACGGCCTCGGCGGGTGGAACATGACCTGGCAGGAGTGGAAAGCGGGCAGCGCGGTGAAGTAACCGGGGAGGGGCCAGGGTTCGGGCGGGGGACCGGGCGGAAGTTGCGACGGAACGGTGACATTCGCCTGACACCCCACTCAAAACCAGGCGGTTAATATGCGCGCACCAATGTGGTGGGGAGCGGGCCTGACCAGGCCCGGCGAGGGGAGAACAACTTGAACGTGCGGCCTATAGCGGGGGCGTCGGTGGTGGGGCGGCGAGGCCGTAAGGGGCTGGCGCTCATATCCGGCGCCCTGGTGCTCACCCTCGCGGCGTGCGGCGGGGGCGGGGGCAAGGGTGCCGGCGACGGCAAGGGCAAGGAGACCCAGCAGGGCAAGCAGCAGTCCACCGCCGCCGTCACCATAGCGCCGAAGTCCGGTGCCACCGGCGTCGACACCAGCGGCGCGCTGAAGGTGAGCGTCGCCAAGGGCAAACTGACCGAGGTGACCGTCAAGGACGCCAGGGGCGCCGCGGTCGCCGGCACCATAACCGGCGGCGGCGCCTCCTGGGCGCCGTCGACCCACCTGGCCGCCTCCACCAAGTACACGGTGCACGCGGTCGCCAAGGACTCCGAGGGCCGCGAGGCCGCCGAGGACTCCACGTTCACCACCCTGACCCCGAAGAACACCTTCCTCGGCTACTTCACCCCCGAGGACGGCTCCACCGTCGGTGTCGGGATGCCGTTCTCCGTCAACTTCACCCGGGGAATCACGCACCCGCAGGCCGTCGAGAAGGCCATCAAGATCAGGACCGAGCCGGCCGTCGACGTCGAGGGCCACTGGTTCGGCAACGACCGCCTGGACTTCCGTCCCGAGCAGTACTGGAAGGAAGGCACCAAGGTCACCGTCGACCTCGACCTCGACGGGGTCGCGGGCCGCGACGGCGTCTACGGCAAGCAGCACAAGACCATCAAGTTCACCATCGGCCGCAACCAGGTCTCCGTCGTGGACGCCAAGAAGCACACGATGAAGATCACGCAGGACGGCAAGGTCATCAGGACCCTCCCGGTCACCACCGGCAAGCCCGGTTACGAGACCTGGAACGGCCAGATGGTCATCAGCGAGAAGCTCGCCGTCACCCGGATGAACGGCGAGACGGTCGGCTACGGCGGCGAGTACGACATCAAGGACGTCCCGCACGCCATGCGCCTGACCACCTCCGGCACCTTCCTGCACGGCAACTACTGGGGCGGCGACGCCTTCGGCAACTACAACGCCAGCCACGGCTGCGTCGGCCTGCGCGACGTGCGCGGCGGCTACGACAGCTCCACCCCGGCGGCCTGGATGTTCAACCACTCGATCATCGGCGACGTGGTGATCGTGAAGAACTCCCACGACCGGACGGTGGACCCGGCGAACGGGTTCAACGGCTGGAACATGTCGTGGGCGGACTGGACGAAGTAGACCTTCACCGACGTACGGACCCGGTGCCGTGAGGTACGGCACCGGGTCCGTAGCCGTTGGTGCCCGGCCGAATGTGATCGACCGCACCGGACCGGATGCCGTTAGTGGCCGTTAACCTGCCTCCATGACCGTGAATCTCGAAGTCGCCGAAGGTGTCGGAACCCTGCGCCTGGACCGCCCGCCGATGAACGCGCTGGACGTCGCCACCCAGGACCGGCTGAAGGAGCTCGCCGAGGAGGCCACGCGCCGCGACGACGTGCGCGCCGTGGTCATCTACGGCGGTGAGCGGGTGTTCGCGGCGGGCGCGGACATCAAGGAGATGCAGAACATGGACCACACCGCGATGGTCCTGCGCTCCCGCGCCCTGCAGGACTCCTTCACGGCCGTCGCCCGCATCCCCAAGCCCGTCGTCGCCGCCATCACCGGCTACGCCCTCGGCGGCGGCTGCGAACTGGCCCTGTGCGCCGACTACCGCATCGCCGCCGAGAACGCCAAGCTCGGCCAGCCCGAGATCCTGCTCGGCCTGATCCCGGGCGCCGGCGGCACCCAGCGGCTGTCCCGGCTGGTCGGCCCCTCCAAGGCCAAGGACCTCATCTTCACGGGCCGTCAGGTCAGGGCCGAGGAGGCCCTCGCGATCGGCCTGGTGGACCGGGTCGTGCCGGCCGCCGAGGTGTACGAGCAGGCGCACGCCTGGGCCGCGAGGCTCGCCCAGGGCCCGGCGATCGCCCTGCGCGCGGCGAAGGAGTCCGTCGACACCGGCCTGGAGACCGACATCGACACCGGTCTCGCAGTCGAACGGAACTGGTTCGCGGGCCTGTTCGCCACCGAGGACCGCGAGACCGGCATGCGCAGCTTCGTGGAGGAGGGCCCGGGCAAGGCCAAGTTCCGCTGAGCGTCAGCGGTGTGAACTTCCCCGTAACTCCCGTGGCACGTCTTGCAATTGACGTCTCGTCTCCTCAGGGTCCCTCGATGGGGCGGTTTATGGGAGCCTTAAGGCAGCCTTAAGCCCGCTCGGTCGAGGGAGCCTGACGATTGCCCGAAAGCGAGCCGTCTTCGCAGCTCAACCGGGCCCTACCGGCCAGTGACATGCCTTCGGCATATGCCGGTCGCTGGGCGGAGAGCGGGGGCGTGCAGGGGGCGTATTCCTTCGGAACGGCCCCCAAGACGACTCCGGGCCGCCATCATGGGGGCATGGCGGGGCTGGAGGGCATCGAACAGCCGCGGGGACACAGCCGTGCGGCCGCGGCGCGCTGGTCGCCCGCGGTAGAGGACGAACAGGCGCTCAAGGCGCTCGAACTGTACGGTGACCCGGCGGTGACAGAGGTGCCGCTGCCGTCCCGCCCGGAGTCCGCGGCCGCCGCACGGCGGCTCGCCCAGGTCGTCGTCCTGCGCACCTGGCACCTCACCCCCAAGCTCACCGAGGACGCCGTCTTACTCGTCTCCGAACTCGTCGGCAACGCCGTACGGCACACCGGCGCCCGGGTCTTCGGCCTGCGGATGCGCCGCCGCCCCGGCTGGATCCGGGTGGAGGTCCGCGATCCCTCGCGCGGCCTGCCCTGTCTGATGCCGGTTCAGGAGATGGACGTCAGCGGCCGCGGGCTGTTCCTCGTGGACAAGCTCTCCGACCGCTGGGGCGTGGACCTCCTGCCGCGCGGCAAGACGACCTGGTTCGAAATGCGGGTGGCCGACCGGTAGCGAGGGGATGACATCCTCCTTACGGCGACCCGAAATCGTCCCACATTCGGGCCAATCGGAGGTTTTCTTACCTATCGCCCCTTAAATGGTGCGGGTGACCACCACCAACCGACGCGGGGTGCTGCGCGCGGGCGCCGGAATCGTCGCCGGCGGCGCGCTCGCCGCCGGTTGCGACGCAGGCCGGGACGCCCCGCCCAACACCCAGGACTCCGCGCCCCCTTCCGCCTCCCCGGCCGGCACCTCCTCGGGCCACCACACGGCCGGCGCCAAGGCCGCCCCCGCTCCCCGGGCCTACCCCGGACAGCCCGCCCAGATCACCCACGGCCCGCGCAGCCGCGCCCAGGTCGCTCTCACCTTCCACGGCCAGGGCGACCCCGCCATCGCCCACTCCCTGCTCGGTACGGCCGAGCAGCACGGCGCCCGGCTCACCGTGCTCGCCGTCGGCACCTGGCTGGACGAACACCCGGACATCGCCCGCCGGATCGTCGACGGCGGCCACGACCTCGGCAACCACACCCAGCACCACATCGCCGTCAACGCACTCGCCGAGGCGGACGCCCGCAAGGAGATCACCGACTGCGCGGACCGGCTGAAGCGGCTCACCGGTTCCATCGGCACCTGGTTCCGTCCCTCCCGCTCGCCGACCGCCTCCCCGCTGGTGGCCCGGCTCGCCCGTACCGCCGGCTACCCGCACGTGCTGTCGTACGACGTCGACTCGCTCGACTACACCCGCCCCGGCGCCGCCGCCGTCACCCGCAAGGTTCTCGCCGACGTGCGCGGCGGGTCGGTGGTGAGCCTGCACTTCGGGTACCCGGACACGGTCGCCGCCCTGCCCGACCTCCTCCACGAACTCGACCGCCGCGGACTGCGCGCGGTCACCACCACGGAGTTGCTGAGCTGATGCGAACCAACAAAGCCGCCCGCCTGCTGGCCGTCGGTGCCGCCCTCACCGCCCTGACGCTGCTGCCCGCGTGCACTTCGGGCTCTCAGCACCACGCGAACGAGACCTTGGCCAGCAGGGCCCCGGCCCAGCCGGGGAACGGCAAGCGGCAGGTGAACGTGCTGCCCGGGATGCCGCCCGTCCAGAACCCGAAGGACCTCTACTCCGCCGACCGCCCGAACCGGCTCTCGCCGGTCGTCAGGGACTTCCCGTCCCGGGTGTACGTCCCCAACACCAACTCGGACACGGTCACCGTCATCGACCCGGCAACCTACAAGGTCATCGACACGATCCCGGTCGGCCGCCAGCCCCAGCACGTCGTGCCGTCCTGGGACCTGAAGACCCTCTGGGTCAACAACGACCTCGGCGACAGCCTCACCCCCATCGACCCGAAGACCGGCAAGGCCGGCAAGCCGGTCGCCGTGCACGACCCGTACAACCTGTACTTCACGCCCGACGGCAAGTACGCCGTCGTCATGGCCTCCAGGGACCGCCAGCTGGTCTTCCGTGACGCGCACAGCATGAAGGTCGTCAAGGCCGTGCCGGTCAGCTGCTACGGCGTCAACCACGCCGACTTCTCCCCGGACGGGCGCTACTTCATCGTCTCCTGCGAGTTCAGCGGCGAGATCCTCAAGGTCGACACCGCGAAGATGAAGGTCCTCCGCCAGGAGCGGCTGCCGTACGAGGGCGCGATGCCGCAGGACGTCAAGATCTCCCCGGACGGCAAGCTGTTCTACGTCGCCGACATGGCCGCGAACGGCCTGTGGATCCTCGACGGCGACAAGTTCACCAGGCCCCGCTTCCTCTACACCGGCAAGGGCGCCCACGGCCTCTACATCAGCCGTGACTCCCGCGTGATGTACATCTCCAACCGGGGCGAGGGCACCATCTCCCTGTTCGACTTCGGCAAGAACCGGCTCACCGCGAAGTGGCACCTGCCCGGCGGCGGCAGCCCCGACATGGGCGGCGTCTCCGCCGACGGCACGGTGCTGTGGCTGTCCGGCCGCTACAACGCCGTGGTGTACGCCATCGACACACGGACCGGAAACGAACTGGCCCGCATCAAGGTGGGCAGCGGCCCGCACGGCCTCGCCGTCTACCCGCAGCCGGGCCGCTACTCGCTCGGACACACCGGCATCTTCCGCTGAACCCGCCGGTTGAGTCTCCACCCGCTGGAAGGCCCAGACTCGCCGACATGACCGAAGACGGCACCGGACTCCTCACCATCGGCGAGCTGGCCCGGGCCACCGGGCTGAGCGTGCGCACCATCCGCTACTGGTCGGACGAGGGCGTCCTCACCCCGGTGACCCGGTCCTCCGGCGGCTACCGGCTCTACGACGGCGCCGCCGTGGCCCGCCTGGAGCTGATCCGCACCCTGCGCGAGCTGGGGCTCGGCCTGGACGACGTACGCCGGGTGCTGGCCGGGGAGCGGACGCTCGCCGAGGTCGCGGCCACGCACGTCGCGGCCCTGGACGCGCAGATCCGGTCGCTGAGGGTGACCCGCGCGGTGCTGTCGACGGTCGCCCGACGAGGCTCGACCGCCGAGGAGATGACCCTGATGAACAAACTTGCCCGACTGTCGGCCGCGGAGCGACAGCGGATCGTGGACGACTTCGTGGAGGAGATCTTCCACGGGCTGGACACGGCCGACCCCTGGATCCGGGAGCGGACCCGGACCCTCGGCGTGGCCCTGCCGGACGACCCCACACCGGAGCAGGTCGACGCCTGGGTGGAGCTGGCGGAACTGCTGCAGAACCCGGACTTCCGGGCCGCGATGCGCCGCATGATCGAGTACAACGCCGCCGACCGCACCCCGGGCACTCCGGCCGGCGCCTCGGCGATGTTCTTCAAGCGGCTCGTCGAGCTGGTCGGCGCCGCCCGGGAACGCGGGGTGACCCCGCATTCGGCAGAGGCGGACACCGTCCTGACCGAACTGCTCGGCGCGGACACCGACCGCGCGGCCGTGCTGCGCCGTATCGACCTGGGCAACGAGGTCGTCCGCTACCGGGAGTTGGCCGCCGTGATCAAGGGCGAGCAGGAGCCCCCGAGGTTCCAGGAGGAGTTCGGCTGGGTGGTCGCGGCACTGAAGGCCTGGCCGGGCCGTTAATCTGACCAGCGTCAGTACGCCAGCACGGCATGAGAAACACGAATAAAAGGGGCGGATCGGTGGCGGACATCGAGGAAGCACGCAAGCAGTTCCAGCGGATCGACGCGGACGGCGACGGATTCATCACCGCCGCGGAGTTCAAGGCCGCCCTGGCTCAGGGGGGCGACTGGAACGTCACGGACACTGTCGCCGAGGCCATCATCAAGCAGCGGGACCTCAACGGCGACAAGGTCCTGTCGTTCGACGAGTTCTGGGCCTACCTGAACAAGTGACGTGCTGAGAGGGGCCCTCACCGGGGTGAGGGCCCCTTGGTCATGCCCGCCGCGTCCGCACGCTCCACCGGCCCTCCGGGGTGCGGCCGCGCTCGCCCTGCGGGAGGGCCGAGCCGGCGGGCGTCCCGGAGTGCGGCGAGCCGGAGCCCGAGCGCGGACGGCCTCGGCCCGCTCCGCCTGCTCTGCAGACGGCCGCCGCCTCGGCACCGGCGCCACTGAGTTCGTCACCCCGGTGAGCACCACGTCCCCTCCGGAGAGCGGCGAGGTCGGCGGATGGCGCGCGTCGACGTGTCCGGCGTGTGCCCGCAGTTCCCGCAGACCGACCCGGCCCGAGCGCCCCCGAGTACCTCCACCGTGCCCCGGGTGGGGGGCACCGTCAGCGACACCTCCCGCAGGACGGGCCGCCCGCCCCGGGCGAGATCGACGCCCGCGGTGCGCAGCACCTCGGTCACCGGGCCGCCGCCCGCCTCGCCGCACGGCGCCGCACACCCGAGGACGTCACCGTACTGCGGGCCGCGCCGGAGGGCCGCCGTGCGGCTGCGCGAAGGCCTGGTGACCCTGCACCGGCGCGCCGCCACACCGCCTGACGGAGTACAGCCGCCACACCGGCAGATCGTCGTACCGCTGTGAGTGCGTTCACCCGATTGCCGCAGGGACGGAATAGCACCCGCCTCCAAGGGGTTGTCGCCCACGACGGACACATGCACATGCATACAAGGATCCCGGAGGGCCTGTCATGAAGATCGGCATCATCGGCGCGGGCAACATCGGCGGCAACCTCACCCGGCGGCTCACGGCTCTCGGCCACGAGGTGTCCGTGGCCAACTCCCGCGGCCCCGAGACGCTCAACGAGCTGGCCGAGGAGACCGGAGCGACCCCGGTCCGCGCAGCGGAGGCGGCCAAGGGCGCCGAGGTGGTGGTCGTCACCGTCCCGCTGAAGGCGGTCCCCGGCCTTCCCTCCGGCCTGCTGGACGGCGCCGCCGAGGGCGTGGCGGTGATCGACACCGGCAACTACTACCCGCAGCGCGACGGCCGGATCGCGGCCGTCGAGGACGAGGGCCTGACCGAGAGCCGCTGGACCGAGCGACACCTCGGCCACCCGGTGATCAAGGCCTTCAACGGAACCTACGCCCAGGACATCCTGGACCGCCCCCGCCCCGCGGACGACCCCGAGCGCCTCGCCCTACCCGTCGCCGGCGACGACGAGGCGGCCAAGACGAAGGTCCGTGCCCTGATCGACGAACTCGGCTTCGACACGGTCGACGCGGGCGGCATCGACGACTCCTGGCGCCAGCAGCCCGGCACCCCGGTCTACGGCCTGCGCGCAGGCGTGGAAGGAGTGAAGAAGGCCCTCACGGTGGCCTCCCCGGAGCGCCCGGCCGACTTCCGGGGCTGACCGGCACTACGGCGTGGCCCACTCCTTCAGTGCGGCCTTGCTGGAGAAGTTGGCCACGTCCTTGTCGTGCGGCGTGCTGGAGTACTGGTGGAAGCGCCAGTGCGCCTTGATGCGGGGGTGGCCGGCGGTGACGTAGTCGGCGATCCACAGGCCGTCGCCGGCGTAGGACGTGGAGTCGATGGTCAGCCAGAAGTCGCGGTTGCAGTAGAGGATGACCCGGTGGGTGGGCCGCAGGGCCTTCACCTTCTTGAGGAAGGTGTCCTTCTCGGAGTTGCTCGCGTGGGTGCCGTCGCCGGTGGTCTCCCAGTCGACGGCGAGGATGTCGCCCGCCTTCGACGGGGCGGCGGTCACGAAGTGCTCCGCCTGGGCGGTGAGGTTGCCCGGCCACAGGAAGTGGTAGAAGCCCACGACCAGGCCGGCGTCGCGCGCGGTCTTCGCCTGGGCGGTGGCGTGGGGGTTGACGTAGGAGCGGCCCTCCGTCGCCTTGATGAAGGCGAAGGAGAGGCCGCTCGTGTCGTACGAGGACGACTGGTACGCGCTGACGTCGATGCCGCGGAGCATGTGGGGACTCCTCGATGTGCCGGTGGGGGAAAGGAGTTGCTGGTTGAGTGATGCCCCACGATGGCACGCCCGATCCGCCGCGGGCGGGGGAACGTCAGCTCCGGGTGACCACCGAACTGAGTACCGAGGCCGGCTTGGCCGACCAGTCGGAGGTGATGAGGCTCGCGTGGTCCTTGGCCAGCAGGGCCAGCCGGGCGGCGACTTCGGCGTCCGTCGGGTTGGTCGAGGAGATGGCCGGAGAGACGTTGTAGGCGTCGGTCATGATCGAGATGTAGTGGTTCGTGGAGTAGAACGACGTGTCGTAGCCGTTGTTGACGTACGTCGCCGCGTCACCGTCGAAGAACACGAACCAGGGGCGGATCGAGGTGTCGGAGGTCCAGCGGGTCGCCCGTGGGTCGCCGTTCGCCGCGCCCAGCACCGCCGGGAAGGCCTCGGCCCGTGAGATGTTCCCGGCCGCGTACAGGTCGCGCAGGTGGTCGCCGTACTCCTGGTCCGTCCAGTAGTGGTCGAAGGGGTTGTTCATCTCCACGGTGCCGGGGATCACCTCGAAGACGAACTTGCCCTTGAGGGAGTCGCGCGACGGCCAGGCGTTGGCCTTGGCGGCCGCGTCCAGCGTGCTGTACGTGCCGTTCAGCAGGTCGGCCGGCTTGTAGACGCTGCCGCCGAGCTTCTGGTCGACGAGGGTGTCGAACTCGTCGGGGCCGAGCCCGATGTTGTTGTTGAAGCCGACCTTCATCTCGATCTTGAAGACGATCGGCGGGTGGTCGGGGTGGAGCTGGTTCCAGGCCGCGATGTTGTCCAGGCAGCTGCCGAAGTCCTGGTCGCGGTTCTTGCTGTACAGCTCGCTCGGGGTCTTCGCGGCCTCGCAGTTGTTGTCGTCGCCGAACGGGTTGCTGTGGCTCACCCGCCAGCGCCTGCTCAGGCTGTCCGCGTAGATGTCGATCTCGAGCAGCGAGGCGCCCGAGTCCAACGCCTGGGCGAAGTACGTGTACTTGGACTTGTCGTACGCGTTGTGCGTGCCGATCGCCGTCGTCTCGGAGAACTTCGGCGCCGCCGCGTGGGCGTTGCCCGGCCCCACCATCAGCAGAGCGGCGGCCCCCGCGAATGCCGCCAGTCGTCTCACCGCACCCATTGCTCAACTCCCCTTCACTGTCGCCGAGTTGGCGGCAGCGTAGAAGCGAGCGGTTACTGCACGGTAGCCCCTGGAGGAACATCGGCCACTTTCCGGCCGTCGCGCGGGCCGTCATCGATGGCGCTGGTCGCAGACGCACTGCGCGCCGTTTCCCTGGAGACCCACAACTGGGGAAAGGCGTCGAAGTTCTTCCAGGCGCTGGGCTACGACCTGGAGTTCGCCACCGACCACGACTCCGGCCTGCTCCGCAACGGCGAAGGTCCGTACGTGTTCATCGCCGACGTCCCCGAGGACCGGGAGCCGCAGACGCAGATCGTGCTGAAGGTGCCGGACGCGGACGCGTTCCGCGCCGACCCCGCCGCCGAGGTCGTCACGCCGTTCGAGGACACCCACTTCGGAACCCGGATGATGACGGTCCGCGACCCCGACGGGCGGCTGTGGAGCCTCCAGACCCCGCGGTGAAGCGACGGGCACGGGAGGCGCTGCCATGACCGGCAACGCTACGGGCGACAACGCTACGGGCGACAACGCTCTGGCCGGCGAGCGGACCGGGACGCCGGACGACACGGCAGTGCGGTGCGCCCTGCGGCGGGCGATGCACGTCCAGGTCGACCCGCCGCCCCACGTGCTCGAGGACGAGATCGGCCTGCGGATCGCGGACCCCGGTGACGGTGGCGCGACTCCCCGGACATGGACCAGGAGGCCACCCGCGGATTCCGTGCCGCCATGGTGGCCCGCGCCCGCTTCGTCGAGGACCTGGTCGCCGCGCAGGCGGACCTGGGCGTCGACCAGTACGTCCTCCTCGGCGCCGGCCTGGACACCTTCGCCCAGCGCGCCCCGGGGACCGCCTCCCGGCTGCGGGTCTTCGAGGTCGACCAGCCGGGCCCGCAGGCCTTCAAACGCCACCGCCCGGCAGAGCTGGGCCTCGGCATCCCGGACCGGCTGCACCTGGTGCCGGTGGACTTCGAGGCGGCCGGCGGGTCCTGGCCGGAGCGACTCACCGCACCGACGGCCTGCGCCCCTCGACCGGAGAGGACCTGCTGCCGGCCACCACCTGAGCCCCGGCTCAGCCCGCATGACCCGATGCTGTCCTGCATCCTGCGGCGGTTCAGCCCAGGTCGAGCGCCAACCCAACGCACCGTCCGTGTAACGGAATTGGTCTAGGTGACGTTGGTGACGCCTCCTTGCGGTATGTGTGGTGCACCGTAATCTTGCGGGTTCGCTTACGAACGGGGGAGCAATGACGACGGCATGCCCCGGATGTGGCCGGGGCGCGGCCACGTGGTCCACGCTGTGCGCCTCGTGCGGTACACCCCTGAACACCCCGAAGCCGGCCGCTGTGCAGCCCACGTCCCCTGCTGCCGCGCCGCTCACGGTCAAGGGGCCCACCACGTGGGGCGGCGGACGACGCCATACCTCCGCGATCCGATGGGGCGGAGGCCTGGATGTCACCAGATATCTGTGCGCGGCCGCGTACCTGGACCGCGCGTACGCCGAGTTACTCATCAAGCAGATCGCCGCGGAACCCCACCTGGGGGTGGGGGCGGCCCCGGCATGCGAGGTGCCGGTGGTGCTCCGCCACGCCTATCTGGCCAATGCGCGCCGCCACCAGCGGGACCTCCTGCTCGCCCCACTGCTCGTGCTGTTACTGCTCTTCGTGTTATGGGCTCACGACTCCGGGGTTGCCCTTCTGGTGCTGTTCCTGGCCTGGCTGACCGTGTTGGCCTTCGAGCTCTCGACCCGTTACGGGGGGCACCTGCAGAGCCTGCGCCCGAACCGGTTCGACCCCGCGGCCGCGCCTCCTCCGCGCAACGGTGACATCGCGACGCGGCTCAGCCAGATCAGCGCCTACGCTGACGGAAACACCATCGTCTACAGCGGATACTCCCCCTTCGTCGGGTACGGAGTTCCACTCGACTCGTGGTCCTTGACGTTCGACGTCAGTGCCCCGGGCCCGCTCGGGGGTACTCCACAGGACTTCGACGTGACGGAGCTCTACGACCACGTCGCCGCGCGCCTCGGCACCCTGTCTCTGCCCTGTCTGGAGATCGAGGAACGGCTCTTCGTCGAAGGAACGACCCTCCTGGGGGACGCCCGCTTCCTTGCCGACCCACTCGGCCGGCCCGTCCCCCGGATCGGCCAGGACCAGATGGACAAGCTGAAGCGAGCACCCGAGGAAGGCGCCCGCCCCTATCTGGCCGTGCACTCCACCGGCTGGGGCGGTGAACTGGTCACCTCGCTCTTCCTGCGCTTCGTCCGGTCCGACTCCAACCTGTGCGTGGAAGCGACTCAGACGGTGTTGTTCCCCCTCGCCGACCGCTACCGGATCATCGACACTCTCATGCCCCGGCCATCCCTGCGCCAGGTGGCTGAGCTGATGTCGGAGACCTTGGCCAGCACCCCGTTCGTCCTGCTGGCCTCGCCTGTACGCGCGGTCACGGGGTTCTCCCCCGACTACCGGATCACGCGGCGCGTACGGCAGCAGAACAAGCTGATCACCTCGCTGCGCCGGTTCGACTACGGCGCGCGGTGGGGCGTACGACAGCAGGCCGCCGCGACGAGTCATCAACGCCACTTCCACAAGGCCGACAGCGGTCTTGCTCTGAAGATGATCGAAAGGCGTGCCCTGGACGCGCTCATCGAATTCGCCGAGGCACGTGGCATCGACGTGAGCGAGCTGATCCAGCGCCAGCAGCTGATCGTCAACAACGGCATCATCGCGACGGGCGGTTCGCAGGTGGCGTCCAGCTCGATCGCCTCCGGAACGCAGTCACGGATCTACATGCGCTTGCTCAACAAGATCCCACTGGTGAACACGGATTGATGTCCAGAAGGCCGCACGGTTCGAGGACGAGGTTTGGAGGACAGGAATGAACAGCAATCGCGGGATCATCGCGACGGGCGGTTCGCAGGTCGTCGGGAACGCTGTTGCCAGCGGCAGGAACGCGAAGGCCGACGTTCGGGACAGCGGTCTGATCCAGTCCGGCGAGGTCAGGCAACGCACGCCCCAGGAGATCGGCGACCTGCTCGGCCAACTGATCGATGAGCTGGGCCGGTCCGAGCATCCCGAGCGCGCCGACCTGATCGAGGCCGCGCAGGACGCGCGGGACGAACTCGGCTCCGAGACACCGCGTGTGGGCAAGCTGAAGCTGTTCTCGCGAGCACTCGTGGACGCGGTGCCGGGGGTCACGGCGATGGCCTCCCTGGCTGCGACGATCGAAGAGGCGATCCACAGGCTGTAGCCGGGCCGGCAGCAGAACCCGGTGCCGGCGCGGATCAGGGGGACCCGGTGAGCTCCCGTGATGGCCCGCCGGCGGGCCTCGGCGGACTCGGCGAGTTCGCCGCCATCGCGAGGCCGCTGCCGGACGGGCCGATCGTGGGTGGTCTCGGAGGGCTACATGTCGGGAAGGCCGTGACGCTTCCAGATGCCCTTCCCGCACAGGACCGCGCCGTTGCCGGGCTTCCACAAGCGGTCCCTCCCGCAGGCGTCGTCAGGAGCGCCGCCGGGGTACACCCTCGTGAGCTGGACGGTGTACTGGTAGTCGTCGGGGATGCCGGCGTCGCACGGAGTGACGGCGTTGAAGTACATCGAGAGCGTCTGGCCGCTGGCTTTGGCGAACATGCACTGGCCGGTCACGTAGTTGCGGTCCAGGCAGAGATTGGTCTCGGTGTAGTCGCTGTTGTTGTGGTACCAGGTCATGTCGTCGGAGGAGCAGGTCCCGTGCTCGACCGACGCCACACGGAAGTAGGCGTCGGTGTCGGAGCAACTGGTCGTCGTCGGCGTGGACGAGTTCCATTCCGCGTCCTTGTAGTAGTCGCTCAGGCAGTCGTCGGTGGAGACGTCGCTGAATGCCTGGTCCTCCGCGCTGGGCGGAGTGGTGCTGGGGTCGGTGGTCGTCGCTCCACCACCGTCGCTGCTGCTTCCACTGCCGCTGCTGTCGTCGGCGGTGCCGTCGCTCGGGTACTGGGAGGGCCCGCTGGTGTAGTCCTGGGAGACGGTGGGCTGCGGTGAATCGTCCGACGCGGAGCTGGAACCGCTGTGCGAGTGCGTGGCCACGAACGCGACGACGATCACGATCAGGGCGACCACAGCAGCGACTGCATTGAGAACGGACCAGTTGACACCGGGTTGATTGCCCGCCGGGCCGTGCGAGACCCCCGCCGCGCTCCCTCCGCCGGGGTGGCCGGCCGATGAGGCGTTGGCCCGGCGGGACGTGCGCTGCGCGGTGGGCGCTGTGGCGGGGGCGGTCGATGCGGTGGTGCTCGCCGCGCTGAGCTGCTCGGCCCACGCGGCCGGGGCCGGCCTGCGGGCTGTGTCGGGGTTGAGACTGGCGCGGGCGAGGTCACCGAGTCCCGGGCTGAGCGCGGTGAGCGCGGTGGGGTCGGTGGCGGACTGATCGCGGGCGAAGAGCCGGATGGCGAGCAGCGCGAGCTTGTGGACGTCGCTGGCGCGTGTGGCCTTCTCCTCGCCCGAGGGGACCTGCCAGTCGGGTGTCTCGGCCTGGGGCAGCACGGTGGTGCCCCGCACGCGCATGGCGTCACAGTCGATGAGGAAACACTCCGGCCGCGGGGCCGTGGTGAAGAGCAGGTTCTTGGGGGAGAGGTCGCCGACCGTGATGCCGATGCGATGCAGCCGGGCGAGGGTGGCCGCCAAGTCGGTCAGAATGTCGAGCCGGTCGCGTTCGCTGATGGTCAGACCGACCCCCGCGACGTAGGCGTCGTCGTTCAGCAGGTACTCCAGATTCGCCAGGCGCCTTGTTCCCGTGGGCGTGCCGGCCAGGCTCTGGAAGCTGAAGCGGAACCGGTCGGGAACGGCACGCATGAGGAACCCGCAGGCATGGCCGTGGCGTTCGACAACGGCCGCGGGCCAGGCGGTCTTGTCGCACAGCCACCGGCCGTCCTCGGCGCTCAACTCGCCGAGCAGGCCCACTTGCGCTGCCAGTGCGGCCGCGTCGAGGTCGGGCAGCACGGCGGTGGCGTACTCCTTGTAGGCCACGTCCCAGCCGGCGCCCTCGGCCTCGTTGATCTTCTTGTTGGTGACCTGGTACACGGTGCCCTGGCCGCCTTGGCCCAGCCGGCGGCCCAGGGTGAGCGTGCTGTGTTCGACCACCGGTAATGGCCTGGGGCTCATCGTGACTCTGCCGTGGAGTGGGGCCAGACGGCCAGCAGAGTGCGGTCGTCGTCGAAGGTCTCCCGGGAGAAGTCCAGCAGATGCGCCAGCCACAGCGCGGGCGGCGGGGCCGCGAGGTGGCGGGCGAACAGGGAGCCGACCTGGCCGTCGCCGTCGCCGAGCGGATCCTCGAACCCGTCGGTGCCGATCAGCAGCGCCTGACCGGAGTCCAGGCGGGCGCTGGTGTGTTCCAGCGGATCGGGGACGTGGGGAAGCGGTGTCACCTCGTTCGACACCACCAGGGCGTCCGAGTCGGTCTTCGGGCCGAACAGCGGCTGATACCGCCCGCTGGGCGAGTCCAGTACCCAGGCGCCGGAGTCCCCGATACGGCAGATCTCGGCCACGGGCCCCGACGGGTGGGCGCGTACGGCGCCGGCGACGAGCGTCGTCGCGTAGAGGCCCGCCACCTCGCTCGGCTGGGGCTCTTTACCGTTCAAGCGCCACCGGGCCAGCTCCCGCAGTCGCTCGGCGGCATGCCGGGCCACCTCCGGAAAGACCAACGTGCCTTCGGCTTCGGAGAGTTGATGCAACATCATCTCAATGGAGGCCCGGCACGCTTCGACAGCGCCCAACTCGGAATTGGCGGCGCTGGAGACACCATCGGCCACGGCGAAGACGACGCTGCCCGTGGATTCATGTACCGCGGCACGTGCGGCATCCTGGCGCGGCCGGCGGTAGTACCGGTGTTTGGCACCGCGTACCGAAGCGAAGCGCAGGGACAGCGAAGGTGTCGACCAGCCGTCACACTCGGTGTCGGGGAAGTCGAAGTCGTACTGGCCCGGCGGCCGCGCCTCGAACTCGGGGCCCGGAACGCCCACCGTGACCCGTTGCCAGGGCGCAGGCCCATGTGCGGCCACGGGGGAGGTCGGCGCCACGGCGGGACCGTCGCCCCTCGGGAACTTCACTCGCCGACCTCATCGATCGCCATGGTGAACTGGTCCGGCCGGTTCACCACCAGTTGCGGGCTGGCCGAGTTCAGCGCCTGCCCCGAGGCGACCAGGCTCGCGGTGAGCGCGTGGAAGAACTCGGCGACCGCCCGGCCGATGTCGGTGCCCGGCTTGGCGACGAAGGCGAACTCCTTGCGCGTGGCGACCTCGACCATCGTGTGAGCCTGGGCATCACCGATCCCGCAGGCCACGATGTTCGGGGCGGTCGGTGTCGTCGCCTTGTCGGTCAGCTTGGCATGGGGCTGACGCCAGGCCCCGCCGTCGGTGGGCTGCCCGTCGCTGAGGAAGAACACCACCGGACGGTGAACCTTGTACCCCTCACCGCGCAGCCACTGGACGTCGGAGGGAATCCGGGCCAACAGATCGTCGAACACCGCCTCGTAGTTGGTCAGGCCCCGGATGCTGACCTGGGGCAGGCTGGTCTCGGTACGCATGTCGGCCACCGCGAGACGCACCTGCACGTCGTCGGAGAAGCCGAGCACGGCCAGCCGTAGCTTGGCCGCGACCATGGGCTCGGCCCGAAGGCCCTCACACAACGACACAAGACCATTCGACAAGTCCTGCCGGTACGGTCCCATCGACTGCGACTCGTCCGCCAGCACATAGGCCGGCAGCAGTACGCCCCTGGTCTCCGCCATTGAGTCGGTCTCCCCCGTTGTCTGGTCCGTCGCGCCGTGTCGGAAGTGTGCAGGGCTGGGTGAACTCCTATGACTGCCCTGGGAGTTGAAGTATGTTCCCGCGATGGGTGTAGAGGCTAGCGATACGGGGTGGAGCTTCGGTGGGGAATCGCTCCTGGAGTAACGAATCCGACGAGCCGAAGTTGCCGACCTGGCAGCAGACGCCTCGTGCCGTGCCACCGCCCCAGGGACGGCCCGCGCCCCTGCCACCCACCCGGTCCGGCGCGGGCGGAGCTGCCGCTCAGGGCGGATCGACCTGGACCGCCACGGGTGCGAAGCCTCCCGCAGGCGCGGCTGGATCGCCTCCCGCAGGCGCGGCTGGATCGCCTCCCGCAGGCACGGCTGGATCGCCTCCCGCAGGCACGGCTGGATCGCCTCCCGCCGGTGCGAGGGCATCGACGTGGGCCGGTCCGGCGGCACCGCGGTCCGCACCGCCGCTGTCCCCGGGCCCCGGACCGGCTCCGGGACCGGCCCCCGGGCCACCGCACCAGCCGACGCTCCGGACCGGCGCCGCCGTAGCCGTCATGTCCACGCACCGCGCCGGCCGCTGGGTGGCGCTCGTGGCGTTCGGTGTGATCGCCGCCCTCGCCGCCGTACTGCTGACCAGGCACGGCTCCACGACACCGACACCGACACCGCAAACCGATCGCCGGGCGCCGTTCGCCGCCGCCCTGGTGGATCTGGCTCTGCAGCCCGGCGTGCGGTACTCCTCGACGACGGACGGTTCCGGCTGGACACAGTCACAGGTCACGGCCACCGGTGAAGCGCTCGGCGAGGAGCCGTACGCCGGCGCGCGCGTCAAGACGCTGACCGTGGGCGGCACCACCTACGTCAAGATGCCCGACCCGCTGCCCGCCGGGCTCGGTGGCTCGGACGGCCGGACGGATCTCGCGGGCAAGTGGGTGACCGGGGTCGCGGAGGCCGATGCGGCGAGCGGTGCGACACCCCGCGCCGGGCTGAGTCCCGCGGTGCTCGCGAACCTGCTGCTCAAAGCGGTCAACAGCGGAAGTACGGCCCTGCCGGACTCCGACGCCGCGCCCGTGAGCGCGGACGGTGTGCCCGCGCTCAGGGCGAGGACCGCCCAGGGCGACCTGTACGTATCGAAGGCACCCCCGCACCGGTTCCTTCAATTCGTGCCGCGTGCCTCCTCGCGGAGCGGGCAGAGCCGTACGGGAACCGGCACGCAGCAGGCCGACGCGCGCGAGCCGGCCGTCGCGAACCGTCTCGCCGCCTTCACCACATGGGCGAGCGCACCCGCCACCGGCGCCTTCACGGTATCCGCACTGTCCGGACCGGAGAGCAGCTCTCTGCTCGGCGAGATCCACGACGACACCGCGCAGCTGTCCGGCGCGCTGGACAGCGGCGTCACGGCGCGTGCCGAGGAAAAGCCGCACGTGAGCTGCTCTGCCACCGGATGCGTGGTGGGCAGTCACATCACCGGCGTCGTCCCCAGCGGTGAGGCCAGGAAACGGATCACCAGCGGACGGGTGACGGTCGAGCTGACGGCGACCGTGACGATCGAGGGCCAACCCGCCGGCACCTGCACCGCCACGGCGGAACTGCCGCTGGAGAGCTCCGGCGACATCACGTGCAGTGACGCGGACGCCGGCCCGGTCTTCGCCGAACAGGAGGCCGAGAGGAGGCAGGAGGCGGAATCCGAATCCCGGGCCCAGGGCGGGACGTCGGTTCCCTACGGCATCCACTACGCCGCCGACATCGAGGTCCGTGTCCTGGCACGGGTGGACGTGGCGGCCCTGCAGCAGGCGCTGCAGCAGGAAGAACAGCTGACCCGGGAAGCACCGGCACCGGCCGATCTGGTCGAACGGGCGGCCCCTGCCCGGGAGGACGAGGCCCGGGACTGCACCCGTTCCCGCCCGGACCGGGCGGTCGACAACGGCGCCGGCTGGATGCTCAACACCCTCGGTGCCAACGGCCGCAGCGAAACCGGTCAGGCCTGCCTGAAGAACCCGCCCAACAACAGCAGCGACGAAACCAAGGCCGACCCGTTCGGCTATCAGCAGGCACGCGCCGAGGTGCGCAGCCTCGGCCGTGACCCCCAGGACGATCTGGCGCGCTGCCACATCATCGCGGCACGCTTCGGCGGCTCCAATACGCTGGCGGCCAATCTCAGCCCGTGCGGACAGCGGATCACGAACAACGGCCCTCTGGGCATGTCGGCGTTCGAGAACGAGGTGGCCGGGGAACTGGCACTCCAGCCTTCCGGCAGCATCCGCTACCTGGTCGAGCCGTTCTACGCGTCCCCTCGGAGCAGCATCCCCAGGGGGTTCGTGATGATCGCCATCGGCTACACCCCGGCCGGAGTCCCGAACGACGTCATCTCGCGGTCGGTCCTGAACGTGGTGGAGCCGGCCGGCGGCGGCCTGACGAACATCGGCGACTGAGGCCGCCCGCGCCCGCGATCTCCGTCCCGAGGGATCGGGTCTGGCCGGTCTTCGGGTCGCGGGCTCCGGCGAGGGCTTCGACGCAGGCGGACATTTCGCGCCTGAAAGACGCGGACGCGCTGGTCAGGGCCTACTGCCTCAGCACTCGATGATGTTCACCGCAAGCCCGCCACGCGCCGTCTCCTTGTACTTCACGGACATGCGCGCGCCGGATGCGGCAATCCCCTTGACCTGCGGATTCGGGGGGATTTTCTTGATCCACCCGGCCAGCAGGGACTTCTCAGGGACTTTCGGCTGGTGGCGGTCCTCCAGCCATGTGTCCATGGCGGCGAGACCTCGCTGACCTGCGCCCGGCATGAAGTGAGCATAGTGGTCGAGGGTGACCTTCGGTGTCGAGTGCCCGAGCCACTTCGACAGGCTGACGATCGACTCGCCGGCCTCCAGCTGCACGCTCGCATAGGTGTGCCGGAGGACGTGGAACATGTCCTCGCGTGGGGCGGCGTAGATGGGGACGCGACGAACGCGGCCTCCGTCACGCCGCACCTTCTCCCCGACGGGCTCGATGATGCCGGCGGCGGCGAGGGCGGGCTTCCAGCTGCGGTCGTTCCAGGTGCGGTAATAGATCCGGTTGCCGTGCGAAGTGGTCAGGACCAGGTTCACCGTAATCGGCATCCGCTGGCGTTGCTCCAGGGCGGTGGTCGGTGGCTCGGGGTTGCGCCAGGGCAGCGTGCAAGGTGTCGAAGGGAAGCGCCGGAAGTGCTCGCGTGCGCGGAGAGCGAGGTTGGGCGGGAGGGGCACGTCGCGGGTCTTGCGCCCCTTGGGGACGGAGAAGTAGGGGCGTCCTTTGATGTCCCACTTGAGCTGGCGTCGCACGTGGACGACACCCGCCTCGAAGTCGAAGTCCCCTTCTGCCAGACCGAAGGCTTCACCTTGACGGAGCCCCAGCCCGATACCCAGATCGACAGCGAACCAGTAGCGATCCTGGAGACCCGCCCGAACGGCGTCGACAATCTCACGGGCCCAAGCCTTCGCCTTCTTCTCAGTGGGGCGTGGGGGTTTGACGCTGTTCTTGGCCTTCATGGGATTGCGCAGCAGGCGCTGGTCGTCCACGGCACTGGCGAGGATCGACGACAGGTGCCCCCAGATCACCTCCGCCGTCGTCTCCTCGACCCGGGAGAGCAAGGCGGCCTTGAAGGAGCGCAAGGCCGCTGCATCGATCTCACGCAGAGGGAGATCGCCCACCAGCGGGATGATGTGGTTCCAGATGCGGCTGGCCAGCGGGCCCGCAGTCGAGGGCTCGTCGGCTCGGGCCGGCCACCAGTGGTCCACGGTGTAGTCGGTGAGCGAGATCTCGCCCCTGCGCGGGTCGACGAAGTCGCCACGACTGGAGTCGGTCTGGGCGGTGGCGAGCCACTGCTTGGCGTCCTCGCTCGTGTCAAACGAACGGTCCTGGACTCCCGGAATCCCCTTGACCCGGTACCGCTTCCCCTTGCCGTACTGAGAGGTGCGCTCGCGTTTGCCGGTCTGCTTGTTCGGCCGCTTCTTGAGCCAACGGTCTTCTATGTAACCGGCCATTCAGTTGGTCCTCCATGCTTAACGTGCGTCACGTGCTGGTTGGTGGCAACGCACTCCGCGGCCAGTGTTTATCCCGGCTGCGGACGCTCTTTTCCTGGTCTTTTCGAGAGGGTGCTACTTGGGGGACTTGTGACGGCGCTGCGGCTTTTGGGTAAGGGGGTTGAGGGCAGAGTTGGACCGGGAGTCCGCCTGCTCTTGGGCCTGCACCCACGTGTCGAGCGCGGTGATGCGGTACATCACGCGGCGTCCCATCCGGAAGCTCGGAGGGCCTTGGCGACGATGACGCCAGACATAAAGGGTGTTGGGGGAGATCCCCAGATACTCGGCGGCCTTCGGGAGATTCAGGAAGGCGGTCTCGGGTGCTTGGCTGGCTTGTGGCACGACTGTTCTCCTGTCGTGATGACTGCGACGACAGGATGAGAGTCCGGAGAAAGGCAGGTTTGGTTGGGCTGGGACTTTCTGGTAGGAAGACCGACAGAGTCGGCGTTGACACTCTGCTGAAGCCGTGAAGCTGACCGCCGCCGAACCACCGATTGCGTCGGCCGAGAAGATCGATGACTGCCGCTACGTGATCACCGACATTCTCGGCGGACTATCGTGGAGCGCCGGCCAGGGTAGCGGTTGTTCATGGCCTAGGAACGGACGCAGGCCAACTGGTGAGTCGGTGCGGGGCATTGGCGGTCCTGTAACGCAGGCTGCGACGTGGGTGGCAAGCCGTCTTGAGGCCACAGCGACAGGGCCTGAGTACGCGTCTGCTCCCTGGCCTCCGTGAGTACTGGAGGGAAGGCAGAGCCCTCATAGCCGTGGTACTGAGTCGCTGGGGCAAATTGGTGGCCTGTTGCGGCTCGACTACATACGCGGCGCAACCCCGGGAGGTGGAACTGAGGGGCGAGGCGCGTAAGATCGTCCTCTTCCAGCGCCACAGAGATCATGGCCCCCTAGCAGGTCACGGATCACGGAAGCCTTTCAGCGTTGCTGCTCAAACAGTCAACCTCGTGCTCGAGCGGGGCCCGCGCCCTCGAGGCGGTCGGCTGATGGTCTGTTGGGTGAGCGTCACCTTTCCTCTGGCAGGGGGTCTATCCGGTGTGGTCACCCACGCGCCGGCACCGAACTAAGCGCGATCGGCCAGGCTCGGCTCCCCTGGCACTTGCAGACCATAATGACCCGGTGGGCGCGGGCCACGGTGAGGTCGTGGCAGCGCCCCGGCAGGGCCGGGGAGAGCGTGGCCGCGGCTGCCCGAGGTCCTGTGCGCCGAGTTGAGCACGGCCTCGCGACTGGACTGGCCTCGCTGTGTGCTCGACTCCTCCCGTGTCAGGGTCCCCAAAGCCCGCCACTACGGCAGTGCACCATGGGGCTCTCAGCGTGCGCTGCGGCCAAACACGAGGCACACTCGTCGTGTAGGTGACCGCGCCGAGACGCTCGGCAGGCGAGGCTCCCCACGGGGGAATTCGGAACTCGCCGATGGAACCGGATTACCAAGAAGACGAGGCTTTCCAGCCCGTTAATACGCATGGGCGCTAGAAGGAATGGAGGATAGCTATGCCAGGGATCAAGCCGACCAAAGTCACGTTCTTCAACCACGGTGAGATGACGGGGAAGTATCCCTTGGTGGATTCACACTTTGACTCGCTTGACGATGAGTCGTACTTCACCCACAGCAACCCTACCGAGGCTCAGATTATAGGGCCCGTTGAAGCGCAGGTCACGTTCTTCGATGACCAGCTGTTCAAGCTCGACGAGAACGCACTGCTTGTCTCCCTGAAGCGCGAAGGAACAGAAGGCAACCCGGTCACGGTGGACGTGGCTCAGCAACGCCTGGGTCCAAACGATCACGACAATGATATTTACAAGGGGGAACAGGACGACTTCTGCTGGATTCTCTACAAGCACGCTAAGGCTGACTGGGCTCAGCAAACCCTCCAAGTAGCTGGGAACTTCGCGGAACTGGCCAAAGGCATCGCGGACAACGTCCCCGGCGGCGGGCAGTGGCAGGATTACATCCAGATCGGCACCACCGTCATCCAAAAGCTCAACGCGTTCAATAATCCTGACCGGTCGGATAACAGTCAGGTCGACAACATCTCAAGCGTGCTATTCGGCACCAGCAACTAAAGCCGTGCATCTGCGGAAGCGCATCGCTAACGCAGGCGGGTGCAGTCAACCGAATAAGTAGGACGGTTGGGATGCATAGCCGCGCCCGTACGTCATCTCATCCGCTACGCGTGATATGCACTCTATGTTTCCTCTTCGGGGAATGTATCAGGAAGAGGCGTCCTCCGCCGTGAAAAACGGGAAGCCCTGCGCAATTAGAAACGAGAAGAAGCCCGGACGGATAGCAATCCTTCTCGTTCTAATGCTGGTCCTGAAGCGCGTTCTCCATGAAGAGGCGACTCCTGGCCCCACTCGGCCGCATAACGTAGAAACGCGTCAAGGAATCCATATGGCAGGGCTGCATCATTGGTTTCGCATGCGAGTCAGGGAAGTTCGGGAGCTGTTCAGGAACCATAGAACGGCGTGGCGCGAGCGAGTTAATGCTCGGATTATATATCTCAAACAGCAAGCAGCCCGTGAGCGTTGCCGACAGGCGAAAGATCCGGCTGAGAGATGCCAAAGGGAAAAGGCCTTGGAGGGGATTGAAGCTCACCTTAAAGAGGCAGCTGCTGCAATATACAAGCGGCGTAGACTCTTCTCTGGAGCGGCTGCTCTCGAACGGGCTTGGGCAAATTTGCGCGCTGCGGACACGGCTCTCGTCTCAATTTGCTCGGACGAAGATCTGGTTGGGAGGAGTGTCGACGTACTAAGGAAGGTTGAATATCATATAAAGAAGGATGACCCCCTCAGAGTGGAGGTGGAGAATACAGTTAGGCGCATAGCGCAGGAAGGGGTGCGGGCAGGTGACCGCAACCTTCTTGTGCTTGCGTTGGACGCTTCATACGAGGCGCTGGATGCCGAATATAGCCGCGTGCGAAGCCTTAGCGGGATCCTGCGAATAGCGACGTTTTTCGTCTTGATCGGAGCTGGTGGGCTAGCAGCTTGGGGATGGTTTTGCCCTCATTCTTTGAATATGTGCTCTCTGCCGCAGGGTGCATCATTCGCCGCTTGCCCATCGGGAGACTTCACGAGACGTCTCGGGGAGCCTCCAAGTTATTATGCGAAGCGGATAGACGTTCTTGTTGTGGAAGCGGCGGGTCTGACAGGTGCCGCCCTGACGGTGATCGCTTCTCTTCGGCAAATTCATGGTACAAGTTCCCCTTACATGCTACCGCTCTCTGCAGCGTTGTTGAAATTCCCCACGGGAGCGTTGACCGCGTTTGCTGGCGTACTGTTCATAAACGGTGCATTTATTCCAGGTTTGAGTGAGCTGGACACAAGCTCGCAAATAGTTGCCTGGGCTATTTCCTTCGGCGCGGCGCAGCACCTTGTAACGCGCTTTGTTGACCAGCGGGCCCGCGAGACGCTTTCAGACGTGGGGCGTCCGCCGAGCGATTCGGATTCGGCAGCATCAAAGGCCTGATCAGGTGAGGGGAACAGTGTCCGCAACGAGGCTTCCGGCCGTTGAGGTGTTCGAAGTCTCAACCCGCCAATGCAGGAGCCTCCCGCCGCAACGGCGTACCCGGGTTGGGACTCTGTACCTGCGCAGACACGACGCCCTCGCTCAGATCGCGGCCGGCTTCGGCGTCTCCGTCGTTCACAGCACCGCCTTGCCATCGACCTGCTCTCCGACCGCGTGCCCTGCGTGAAACTCCGCCGACGCGTCAATGCCCTCTGGGCTCTCCTAGGCGGCAGGCAGTGCTAGGAGCCCACTCCGCCTGCTGCCCTCGCGGCTCGGCAGGTTCCATTAGGAATTACGGACTCGATGCAGATGGTCACCAAATTCCCGGCAACTGTATGGCAGGCTTCGCTGTCTCAGGTGGGAAGGCGCGTTGGACACCGGGCGTGCGAAAAGGCGCTGGACGGAGCTTACCGGAGAGGAGGAAGCGGCATCAGGACGGTTGCCTCTGGCGCGGTCTCCGGGGAAAGACGTCGCGGACCATCCAGAATGGAGGCACCAGGAGCACGCAGAAGAAGGCGGCCCATGCCCAGGGGTGATCGCGCAGATAGGGGATGGCGCAGTTGCTGAGCCATGGAAACAGGGTGGCCTTGACGTAGGGGATGAATCCTGCCGCAGCAAGGACGGCGAGGGCTGCCACCAGAACCCCGGTGCTGACGTAGGCAAGCTTCCGGGGGGCTACGACGGCGAGCACGATGATGCCCGCCAGGACGGCGATCAACCCCGCCGCGCTGATCCACGATGCCGTGCTGCTGGCGGCGAACGCTCCGATGGCCAGGAGACCAAGGCCCGCCATCAGTGGGCGGCGTGCGGTGAGGTCGACGGTGGTGCAGGCCAGTCGCAGGGCTTTGCTGAGCATCGTCATGAGCGGCCGAAGCGGCTTCCAACCGATGGTGGCTGCTTCCACTGCGTTGGCGGTCACCGCCATGGTCTGCACAACGGTGCGTGTCAGCAGAGGTGTACCGACCTCCCCGGAGAGGGTTTCCTTGGAGATCTGGCACTGGTTGAGCAGTTGTTGCGCGTTCTCCCGTGTTACCTCGGTACGTTGGCATGCCCGCTCGAAGGCGCTTGCCCTGTCTGACCCTCCGTCCTTCCTGTCCAGCGCGACCTGCTCGGCGACGCGGGGGAGCTCTTCGGCCGCGATGAGCCGTTGCAGCGCGTCAGCGACCCACATGGAGGTGAGTGGGAGGCTGCTGGGACGGCGGACCGAGGGATCTCTGCCGAGAAAGGCCAGTTCGGTGCGGATCGGATCTTTGAGGCTCTCCGGCGGTTCACTGCCTGCGATCTGCTTCAGCTTGTCCCATACGAACTGGGTGGCCCGATCCGCGCGTTGGTCTCGGGCCACCCAGGCCAACCGTTCGGGAGACAGCAGGATGTGCACCAGCCACCCAGCGCCGTCCAGGCGGCCCCACATCCAGTCATTGGCTCGCCAGGAACGCTTGTAAAAGGCGCCGAAGTGATGGAGTTGCAAGCCGGTGAGCTTCTCGGACGCCAGACTCCTGACGTCGAGCAGTGTCCGCGTGTCAGCGCTGACCTCGACGAGCCCCACCTTCTGCGGAACAGCTGTCTCCCCAGCGGACAAGACCTCGTGAGCCGCCTGCAGCACGAACAGGCGTCGCGCCGCCCTCCCCGGCGAAGCGGGTGACTCCTTCCGGCCTTTGGTGAGAAAGGTCAACCGGCCGTCCACCACCCTGCCTTTGAGGCCTTTCTGCGCCTCCTGCACGGCCTCGTCGAGCGCTTGCCAGGCAGCTGCCCACGCCTCGAGCGGGCCCTTGGGGGGCGCGCTCAGGGCAGTCTCCACCTTTTCAGGGATCTCAGCCTCGTGCCCGAGGGGGATGGGCGCGCCGAGTGCCTCGCTGAGGTCAGTGATGGGCCAGCGCGATGCCTGTCGGCTCGTCTTGGCGTGTACCTTTCTGATGATTGCCTGGAGGTCCTTCCGCCTGTCGGGGTGCATGTGGCAGCTCTCACGGAGCAGGTCGAGCACGGTGGCCTTGGCGCAGTCGAGTGAAGCCTGGCCGAAGAGTGCCAGGGTGTGGAACAGGTCCTTGTCGCGCTCGGACTCTTGTTGTGCAGCGCTGGTGGGGCCTCGATGGCGTTGGAGACTGGTGAGCGCGCTGATGCATCCGGGCCGCTCGGCCGGGAGGCGGGCGGGGATGCGCCGGCTCAGGGCAGTACGGGCCACGGCCGTGGCCGTCTCCAGGTCGGCGCCGAAGCCGCTGGGCCGTTTGTCAGCGGCGCGGGCGCCCGCCGCGACACGGGCGAGGACCTGCTCCGCTGCTGCCTGGGCCTTGTCGTCGATCCACGCGGTGCGGTACTGGGCAAACAGGGTGTCGGCGTCCTCGAGCGAAACCCAGTGCGCCAGCCATTCCTCGCGGCGACGGCGAGCCATCACATGCTGGTTGTGTTCTTTGAGCGCCTTCAACTCTGCTGCGTTGGTCTGCGACGTGGCGGCATCGAAGTCTTTGACGAGTCCGGGGACGATCCCGGGGATCTGATCGGGCCGGGGATGAGGGTGTTCGGTTGGGACTGCTTCGACGGTAGGCACCACGTAGGCGAGCACCCGGCGAACCTCTGTTTCCGCGGGGCGATCGAAGATGGCTTGGAGAGCCGGACCCAGAGGTCGGTTGGCGAGCAGTCCGCCGTCCGCGCAAAACTGGGTTCGGCATCCGGCGTCGAGGTAGGGACGCATGTCCGGATGACCGGCGGGTCCGGGTTTACCGATCGGGATATACGCAGGCTCGAAGGCTGCTGGAAAGGATGCGCTGGCCCTGGCGGCTAGGGCCAGCGCATCCGCCACGTCGGCGTCATGCTTCAACTGTTCGGGCCGGAAGGTGAACAGGCCGTGGTGGTCGGTGTCACGCACGGCTGTGTCGAAGTCGTCGCGCAGGGAGCTCTGGGCACCGTCCAGCAGGGTGGTGGTGATGAACACGTGCGTGGGATTCTCGCCGGTGCCGTCCTCCTCCGCCAGATTCCCGAGCGCACTGCGCAGCCCGTCCAGCAGGACCTGATCGCCTTTCAGTAACGAGGGCGGAGCCTGCTCCGACGGCGCGCGTAGCAGCCCCTCGAGCGAGCCTTCCCCCAGCCACAGGTCCCTCAGGCTTGCCAGGTCACAGCCTCTGGCGTTGGCCAGCCCCAGGAATGCCACGTTGATACCGCCGGCGCTGGTACCGGACAACACGTCAAGGCTGACGTCGATCTCCAGGAGGTCGAGCAGCTCCTTGTACTTCGCCCGAGCTCCGGCCGCGCCGGCGCCACCAATGCCGCCGGCGGCACGATGAGCGAGCAGGAGCAGGTTCATCTCCCGGGCGACACCGCCCATCCAGACAGCCAGGCTGACGCCGCCTGTGAATACGGTCGCCAGCCTCAGTTCCAGGCGTTCCGGTCGCCCCTGTTCCTGCACCGCCTCTCCAGCCATGCGGTCACTATGCCCGATTTGCGCCTGAGGCGGATTGTTCCATCAGCATTTGATGATCGATTCTCCGCTTTTGGCGGGTGGCGCCGCGTGCTTCCAAAGGGCGCCAGCTGCTCGACCTGTCGCATTGGCACCCCGGCCGCACCGGTCGTAGCGTGGAAACAGGCAAGCGGCCCAACCGTTCGCACAAGATCATGAGGGCACGTACGCCGCCGCGGCAGGCGCCCCATGCAGGCTTCGCCTCCGGGCACCCTCCGTCACCCGTGACGCCCAGTTTTGGCATGCGCAGGAGGGACCCTGTGTTCACGATTCGCTTGGTGACAGACACCTACGCACCGGATCAGACAGTGGTGCTGCGGACATCGGCCGACAACTGGCGCATCGATCGCGGTGGCAACTACACCGACGGGGCGTGGACCTTCCAGTTGGACGAGCAGGCGTACCCGACAGGACTGCAGTTCAAGTTCGTCCTGAAACCCAACGAGTGGATGAACGGGGACAACCTGTCCCTGCAGCCCGGCGAACTGCAAGGCATCCGTGACTACACCGAGGCGCAGGTCGCCTTCCCTGCCAGCGAGCAGGTGATCACCGAGAACGGAGTGATACCCCGGAGCTTCTTCAAGCGCTCCCTGGATACCGGGCACGTCCACGACGTGATCGTCGTCGGCTCGGGAATGGGCGGCGGGATCCTGGCGAGCAGGTTGGCCGACAAGGGCCTGGACGTGTTGGTCCTGGAGGCGGGGTCATACCTGTTCCCCACTCACGTGGGAAATCTTTCGCGCAGGCTGAAGCTGGGGCAGTTCGACAAGCACGTCTGGTCGCTGTGGGAGGACTTCCGCGTGCCAAACTACGTCAAGGCCCCCGGCGTCAAGGCCCCCGGCACGGACTTCCAAGGAGCGCAGGCGTTCAACCTCGGAGGGCGGTCCCTCTTCTGGGGAGGACTCATCCCGGAGCAAGCCGCATGGGAACTGGCCTCCTGGCCCGCGACCGTGCGAGGCGACCTGCTCCAGAGGGGGTTCGCCGTCGCAGCACAGCACATCAACGCCGTCCCACCGCAGGACACCGCATACCAGGACCAAGCCCGAACCGTTCTCGGCGGCCTGATCGCCGGATACACCGCCACGGACGCCCCCATGGCGGTCGAGTACATCGGCCCGACTCATCTCTCCATACCCGCCGGGTTCTTCTCCACGGCAGACCTGCTGATGGAGGACCGGCTGGTCGAGGATCCCGGATGGGTGGGCCGCAACCCGCCGACGGTCAACCTCAACCACGCCGTGTGGCAGGCCCTCCCGGACACGAACAATCGGCGAGTCACCGGCGTGCGCTGTTACGACCTGCTGGCGCAGAAGGTGCGTGAGTACCCGGCCAACACAGTGGTGCTGGCCGCAGGAACCATCGAATCGGCGAAAATCGCGCTCCAGTCCCGACTCACCGACCGGAACCAGAAGATCGGCCAGGGACTGACCGACCACACCATCCGCTACCGGCACTTCACACTGTCACCGAACGGCCTACTCAGCTCGACCACCGACTCGGCCAAGGTGCTGCTTCGCCACCCCGCTGCTCAGCCCGGCAGTCACGCCTTCGACATCGTCATCGAGCTCGGCGCGGACTTCAACCAAGGCCGCTACGTAGACCCTGCCAACCTCGCCCGCGAACGGCAGGAACGAAACAACTGGATGCTCTGCGAGATCGTGTTCATGTACTACGCCGATCTACAAGACACCAATGGGTTGACCATCACCGGCCAACCCGAGGACCCCGTCACAGTGACCGTGAACCGCGCACCACCGTCACGCAACGATCTCGACGAGGCCGAGGCCATCGCTGCAAAGCTTTTCACCACCCTCCAGGCCGAGCCCGTACTCGGTGAGAACGGACTTGCCCTCCAGGATGCCGGTCTCGGCTGGGTCGCCCACGAGGTCGGTACCCTGCGCATGTCCGACCGGGGCGACGGAGTGGTCGACGAGAACCTCAAGTTCCTCGATTACGACAACCTCTACGCCTGCGACAACTCCGTCTTCCCGGCCTCTCCTGCCGCGAACCCGAGCCTGACTCTTGTCGCCCTCGCGCTCCGCCTGGCAGACCACCTCGCGCCATGAGACCTCTCGCCGCTGCGCGACCGTATAGTCGTCGCCTAGGTCCGCTCCATCAAGGATGCGCATGACACGGGTGGCGGCTCACTCAAAGCCCATCGCGCATATTCGCTTCTGGGCCGGACAACTGACTTGATCAGGTTTTCGGAGACCAGGGCCTCCAGCGTTCGCTCGACAATCTTCAACGTTTCCGTGGCATGCGCCGGCTCCGGCATGTTCCTAACGGCGGATCCCTTCCCTCCCGTCGGCGGACCGGCGATCCGGAACGGCGTGACGCGGGTGCGCAGGGTTGAGGAACCACCTACGCGCCGACACAAGCCACCAGATGGCGCAGAAGGCGATGACGACGCCGACCGCGATGGGCGCGTAGTTGAAGGTGTGCGCGGTGACGGGAGAGGTCTGCGGCAGCATGAACAGCACGGTGATCACCAGCACCCAGGCGACGGCGATCACGCCCACCACAGGGGACCAGGAGCCGAGGTGCCAGGGACCGCGCTCGAACCGGCCGCCCTGGCGAAGCCGGAGGTAGGTCGGGATGACATAGGCGATGTACAGGCCGATGGTCGCGATCGACGTGACGGCCTCGTACGCGGTTGTGTTCCACAGGTAGGGCAGGCCAAGGCCGAAGGCGCCCCCAGCGGCGAGCCATACGGCGTTGGTGGGCGTGCGCGTGGCGGGGTTCAGCTTGTGCCATACCTTGGAGAAGGGGAGGGCTCCGTCGCGGGAGAAGGCATAGATCATGCGGGAGTTGGCGGTGACGGACGCCATGCCGCAGAAGAGCTGCGCGACGATGACGACCAGCAGCAGCCATTTGCCGGCCGCAGCACCGAGGGCATCCATGAGGATCTGCGCCGGGGGCACCCCCGTCCCCGAGTTGAGTGCGCCGACGTAGGACTGGACGGCGTAGGTGAAGCCGAACAGCAGGATGAAGCCGGCGGCGAGGGAGACGAGGATGGAGCGGACGATGCCCTTGGGGCCAGCGGTCGAGGCGTCGATGGTCTCCTCGGTCATGTGGGCGGAGGCGTCGTAGCCGGTGAAGGTGTACTGCGCCATCAGCAGTCCGATCAGTACCACGTAGGTGCTGGAGGAGAAGCCGGTGTTGTTGACGAACCCGCCGAAGACGAAGCCGGCCGACCGGTGGTGGTCGGGTACGAGCACCAGAGCGCCGCAGATAAGGATGACGCCGAGGATGTGCCACCAGATCGAGACCTCGTTGAGGAAGGCGACGATGCGGACCCCGAAGGTGTTCAGGACGCCGTGCAGGATAAGGATGATCCCGAACAGGGTGATGGTGTGGCCGGGCGTGGCGGTGAAGTCGAACTGGAGGTCGAGCAGGGCGTTGAGGAAGGTGGCGGCGCCGAAGTCGACTCCTGCGGTCACCGCTATCTGACCCAGGGCGTTGAACCATCCGGTGAACCATGCCCAGGCCGCGGCCGTCCTTGCGGGGGCCATGCGGTGAGCCCAGAAGTACAGGCCGGCGCTGGTCGGGTAGGAGGAGCAGACCTCGGCCATCGACAGTCCGACGAACAGTGTCATCAGGCCGACGAACAGCCACCCCCACATGATCACAACCGGGCCACCGGTGTTCATGCCGTAGCCGTACAGGGTCATGCAGCCGGACAGAATCGAGATGATCGTGAAGCTGACGCCGAAGTTGGCCCGGCCGGACATCGAGCGGGAGAGCGTCTGCTGGTAGCCGAGTTGCTTCAGGCGCTCCTCGTCGGACACGCGGGAGACGTCAAGAGGCATAGGTGTGCCGTCCTTCGTACATCGGAGGGTGGTGTCGGGTGCTCAGTGGTGCCGGCGCCGCGGTGGGCTGTAGGCCCAGGCCCGGTGGCGCAGGAACAGGCCTTCGGCCTGGCCGCAGTAGGCCCAGGGAGCCCGGGTGGCGTAGGGGCCGATCGCGTCGAACACCTCCAGGGCCTCGGTATGGCGATTGGCAAACGACATGGCATGCGCTAGGTAGTTGGCGTCGTCGGCGAAGCAGGCGTGTGGACGAGGCGCGCGGTAGCGCCACCAACGCCCCAGCACGTGGTCGATCTGCGGACAGTCGATCCAGGGATGGATGGTCAGCCCATAGGCCCGCTGGTCCCGCTCCTGACGCGCCCGGTGGGCTTCGGCAACCACGACCAGGGGAAGGGCAGCGATCGGCAGCCCTTGCGGGGCGATGGACGCCTGTTCCTCGGCCCACCACATCGCCTCCCCTGCCCGGCCGTGGTAGCGCTGGAACAAGTAGGTGACGACTTCGTGATGGGCCTCGCGGTTCCACGGATCACGCTTCTTGATCTCCGCCCACACCTGCCGCAGAGTCGCTCGGTCCGGTGCATGCGTCCGCAGCAACGCAAGCATCACCACCAGGGGGGCCACATCCTGCGGCCACACTCCCAAAGCCACGCGGCAGGTAGCCCACGCCTCCTCCATCAACGACCGGCCGGCAGCACGACCGCTGATCATCGCTCGGAGTGCCTGCACATTCCCCAGGAGAGCAAGTGCGTGCGGCGAGCGTGGTTCCGCCTTTGCCCAGGTGTCGGCAAACCGCAGTCGAGCACCAGCTTCTGCGAGAACCTGAAGACGGAAGATCCTGCGGTCCCAGTCCACACCGGTAGAGGCCAACAGCTGCTGAGGGCCCTCCCAGCGCCCCATGGAGGCGTCTTCCAAGGCCCGCCGCAGTGCTTCGTCACCCCGTGCCGGGTGTGTGTCGAGCGGTTCTCTGGTTCTCATCCCTTCGTGTCCCCGTCCACCCTCGACTGGCCAAGGCGGTCGTCCCGCCGGACCACACGCTCGAAGGCCGTGTGCCCAGAGGCACCGATACCGAGGGCGAGAGACGGCGTCCTGATCATCGGACTGCAAACCTCCTGTGACGACGCTGAGTGGCTTCTCCCGGATCCCGGTTTGGTCACCGCAGCACAGCAGCTCCACCGGAGGCAGTACGACCGCCCGACGCCGGAGCGGTCATCCGCCCGGCGCCGTACTTCACCTCTCTCCCGCTGCCGAGGAGGGCGTAGTTGTCGAAGTTGTGGCGCAGCGCAGGCGCCAAAGCCCATAACGGTGTCGTGGCTATACACACTGGACAGCTGCTCGGCGACGTGGTCGGCCAGGGTGTCCGGGTGACCGAGGCCGTTTCGTTCGATAAGTCCCGTCCGGCCGAGCGGACGGCATCAATGAGCGTGAGTTCTCCGGGGCTACCGACCGACGCGGCTGCGCCCCACTGCCGAATCCCAGGCAGCCTGGTCATCGGGGGACAGCTGGTTCGGCAGGGTGGCTTCTACGGACGGGGAGAAGTGCATGAGGTGCCCGGTGTGGGCGGGCTGCTCCAGCCGTGTGCCCGGGTGGGCTGCCAGGTACTCGCGGAACGCCCGGGTCTCGCCAGGAAAGACCCCGTAGTTGTCCACGATCACAATGCCGCCGGGGGACACCAGGGGAACGAGCTGGGTGAGACAGGTGACGGCTGGCTCGTAGAGGTCAGTGTCGATCACGAGCAGCGAGATGGCGAGTTCGGGATGGTCGGCGACGAACTGGGGGATCGTCTCGCAGACGTCGCCCGGGACCAGCTCCGTGTTCGCTTCGAGCCCACGACCGCGTCGGCCCAGGGTCTCCAGGAGCTGGTCTGTTCCGATGCAGTCGAGGCCGGCGACCTGCTGGATGTGGTCGACGATGCGTTGGTCGGTTTCGGCGCTGGTACGGGGGAATTCCCCAAATGTGTCGAAGCCGATGAGGGCTCGGGTGTGCTCGGACTCCAGCAGGTGCCGCAGCATCGCCCACATGGTGAAGGATCCCCCGCGGAAGACGCCGCACTCGACAATCGCACCGGGAACCTGGCGTATCCGCTGGTAGATGTCGTAGAGCGCGAGCATCTTGCCGATGCGGCTGGGGCCGCAGGTCAGGAGGAAGTCCTGTTCGTGCTGGAATGCTGCGGTCGGATCGGGCAGGTTGATCATGTTGTTACCCCCTGAGTGAGTGGCTTGGCGGTGGTGGTGGCTTTGGCCCGGCACGCCGCGGTCGCGAGTAGGTCGATCTGCTCGTCGTCGAACAGACCGAAGGGCATGCCGAGGGCGCACACGACGTGGTCGATCCCGAGGCTCTCCCATGCGGTGAGCCGGTTGTGCACCTCGTCCGGGGTACCGATCAGCCCCCGGCTGCGCCAGGCCTCGAAGCTGAGCCCGTCGAGGTGGCCGCCTGGCACCCAGCGGCGCAGCGTGGTCCATCGCTCGTGGAGATCGGCTTCGTCGGTACCGATGACGGTGGTGAGCCCGACGGAGCGGAGGATCGGCATGGTGCTCCTCCATACCGACGGCTGCGGTGCGTTCAGCCGGGCAAGACACCGTCGGTAGTCGGCAGGGGTGGGATCCCAGGCCAGGTTCCAGCCATCGGCGATACGTGCGGCGACGCCCAGAATGCCGCTGCGTTTGCCCCCCACCCAGACCTGCGGTGCCGTAGGACCCAACTCGGTGCGGATCAGCGCTGCCGTTCGTTCCACGCTGGCGAGCCGGTCGGCAGTTGCGGGAAACCGGCGGCCTGCCGCTGAGAATTCGGCGGCGTTCCAGCCGGCTCCGAGCCCGATGTCGAGGCGCTCTCCGGCGAGATCGGCGACCGTGGCGATCTGATGGACCAGCAGTTCGGGCTCGCGCAGCGGTGCGGGGGTGACCAGGGATCCAAGCCGGACGCGACAGGTGGTCGCGGCGATCGCGGCTAGCAGAGTCCAGCAGTCCGGGGAGCGGCGACGGTCCTGAGGGGCGACATCGAGCCAGAGATGGTCCGATACCCAGAGGTGGTGCAGCCCGGCCTGCTCGGCTCTTTGTGCGTAGGCCAGTGCCTTGTGCGTTCGGTCTGCTCCGGTGACCCCTGAGGTGGGGAAGAAGCCGTCGTAATGAGGCAGTGCCAAGCCGATCGTGATCACGCCGGGCTCCCGTCGGTCTGCTGTGGATGGTTGAAGGGCTCCAGCAGCGGGTGTGGACGGTCGGAATACGAGGAGTCGAGGAGCCGGGCTGCCTCGCCCAGGAGCGGAGCGAACAGTTGGTGCCTTCCGTCCACGATGACCTTGGGTATCTCCCGGAGCAGGAGCATCGCGGTGTGAACAGCGAGCGCACCGAGGTCCTGCTCGAATTCGGCGGGCCTACTCGTCCGTCGGAAGGCGCCCACTGCAGGCGCAGTCCACCTGGAGAGACTGGTTGGGCGCGGGGTGTTGTAACTGAGAGTCAGTGCGGAGCGTGTGGGCGTGAGGCGGCCGTGCGCGCCGGCCAAGAGGGCCTCGACGTACCACCAGCCGACGAGGTGGCTTGTCATCATGCGCCAGTCCTGGTGGTGGCCGGACCACTCCCAGTCCACCAGGTGCCACTGGTTCGCGTGGTCGAGCAGGATGTTGCGGGGTTGGGGATCTCCGTGACAGGCGACTCGAATGGTGGGCGGTCGAAGGGCTGCCAGCCGATCCAGCATCCGGTCCAGGGATCCATGGTCCGTGCCGTTGACGATGATGTGGTGCCCGCCGTCGATCGGCAGTCGCAGGCGGTGCGCGGCGTGGTGTAAGCCGTGTCGGGCACGTTCCAGTCGCAGTGCGTGTTTTCTGGTGGCCAGGGCCGGTTCGAAGCCGGGCTGTGCGGATTGGAGCCACACCCGGCAGAGTGCCTCGGTCACCTCGCTCCATGCCGCGGCTGCGGTCGTGGGCCCGGGGCGCAGGGCGGCGTCCGCCAGGGTGGTCACTGAGGGGCAGCGGGTGATCAGGGTGTCGTTGCCGTGGTGGTGACCGGCGAAGAGAACTTCCGGGAGCCTGGCGCCGAAATAGGGGGCGATGGCGTCCCGGGCGCGGGCCTGCTGGGTGGCGGGCACTCGCGGGTTGCGGGCGGTCTTGACGGCCACGAGCGTGCCGTCGGGCCGCCGGACGATGCGGACGAGGGCTCCCGAGGAGCCGGTGCGGACGATGCGGACGGTGTGGGCGGTGCGGGAGCTTAAGGGCCGCTCCCGCACCGATATACCAGAAGGCATGGGTTTCCCGGTGGTCTTCAGGAGGCTGTGTTTTCCCTGCTCTTGCGGGCTCGCTCGGCCCTGCGGCGCAGCTGGTTGTAGGCGGCGGTCAGGCCCATCGCCTTGCGGGCTTCAAAGACCACCTGCTGCACCTCGCGGCGGGTGCGCTCGGTGCCTTCGACGATGATTTCGTCGACGAGCCCGCTCTGTTCCTCGTAGCGCGCGCGACGCTCCCGCATCGGGTCGAGGAAGCGGTTGATGGCGGCAGCCAGCTTGTCCTTGACCTCTACGTCGCCGACCCTGCCCGCTCGGTAGCGTTCCTTGAGGTCGGCGACCTCCGCGGGGTTGTCGTTGAAGACGTCGTGGTAGATGAAGACAGGATTGCCTTCGACAGTGCCGGGAATGTCGGCCCGGATCCGGTTGGGGTCGGTGTACATGCCGGCGACCCTCTTGCGGACATCCTCGGCGCTGTCGGAGAGGTAGATGACGTTGCCGATGGACTTGCTCATCTTCCCCTGGCCGTCGGTGCCCACGAGGGTGGGCACCTCGCTCTCGACGAGTTCGGGGACGGGGAAGGTCTCCCCGTAGAGGTAGTTGAACCGGCGGGCGATCTCCCGGGTGACCTCCACGTGGGCGTGGTTGTCCTTGCCGACGGGTACGACATGCGCCTTGACGCAGAGGATGTCGGCCGCCTGAAGCACGGGGTAGCCGAGCAGGCCGTATGGCATCTCTTCCTTGCCCGCGTCCCGAGCCATGTCCTTCAGGCTGGGCACGCGTTCCAGGCGCGGCACGGTCACGAGGTTCTGGAACAGGGCGTTGAGCTCGGTGACCTCGGGGATGGCCGATTGCAGGTAGAAGGTTGCCCGAGTCGGGTCAATGCCGGCCGCGAGGGAGTCCAGGACCATGTCGCGGGCGTTGGTGGAGACCTTGGCGATGTCCTCCCGGGTGTTCTTGGTGGTGAGCATGTGTAGGTCGGCGATGATCAGGAAGGTCTCATACTTGTGCTGGAGCTGCACCCGGTTGGCGATGCTGCCCACGTAGTGCCCGAGGTGCAGCTTTCCGGTGGGTCGGTCTCCAGTGAGCATGCGCTGGTCAGTCATGGAGCTGATGGCCCTTCAATTCCTTGTCGTACGGCGACAGACGGTGAGATGAAGTCCCATTCTCGCCGGTCGTGACCTGCCGAAGCGCCTCGATAAGTGGTTCGACGAACGGCACGTCGATCAGATGGAGCTGTATCCAGCCGGGCATCGACCAGCGTCGGCCGTCTCGGAACGGCGTCCCACCGGCCCGCAGGCGGCGGGTGACCGGTGCGAACCGGGTGCCGAGATCCATGAGGAGGAAGTTCGCCTCGGTCTGGACGTACGTGATGCCGAGGTCCTGGAGGGTTGCCGTGAGCCGTGCCCGGGCTTCGTGGCTGGCCTGTACGGTCCGCTGCCGGGACTGGTCGTCCATCAGCGCGCTGTGCGCCGCAGCGAGCGCCAGCGAGTCCATCGTGTAAGGGAGCCGCTGGAAGCGCAGCCGATCGGCCAAGCGGGTAGCTGCGAGGGCGTACCCGACTCGGGCGCCGAGCAGGCAGTGAGCCTTGGACATCGACCTGAACAGCACGGCGCGCGGATATCGGCTGAGGAGTCGCGAGGCCGATTCGATGGGCGTGCGTGTGAAGTCGGCGTAGACGAGGTCGAGCAGCACGACAGCGTCATCAGGCAGAGCTTCGAAGAGGCGGTCGAGCAGGTCGGTGACCTCGCCGACGGCTCCAGAAACGGAGTGCGGGACGTCGATGACGCACAGTGTCGTGTCCCGGTCGGCCAGACGGACCAGGGCCGCGGCGTCGTGGCTGAAGGAGCGCCGATCCCACGCAGCAGTCTCGTACCGCAGGCCGTGGCGTTCCGCGAGCTCTTGGTACAGCTCGAAAGTCGGCTCGGTAGCGATCACCTTTGCGCCGGGGCCGGCCTGGATGTGGAACAGCCAGTCCATGACCTCCGTGGATCCGTGTCCCACCACAACCTGTTCGGGCTGTACTCCGGACCGTTCCGCGAGGGCAGCCTCCAGGTCGGTGGCGTCGCGGGGTGGCGGCCGGTGCAGTCCTTCTGCGGTCCGGCTGACGGCGGGTTTCACCTGCGCGGAGGTGCCTGCGCGCAGAGGCGTCCTGGTGGCGACGCGGAGCCCGGAGACCACTCCGGTCACGTGCTCCGCCTTGCAGTCCCCGCAAGCCCGACCCGACAGGCAGCCGTCCAGTGCCCGCTGGGCGGTCTCCGGTGGGCTCAGCAGCTCGATCATGGCGAACGCCGAGCACCGCGTCGCGTCCCCTCCTAGGGCACGCTGCTCCTCGGCGCTCGCCCGCCCACCGGTCCGTGACCGCAGAAACTTACGCCGGACCGTCGCCTCGTCGTCGTCCGCGAAGACCACAGAGGACGGCTCGCGGACGCTGCCACGCTCACCTTCCCGCCGAAGATTTGGGAAGAGTCGGCGGTAGAACAGCTCCGGAACCTTGGCGTCGACAGTCCGCGCGGCTCGGGGCAGCAGGGCCGAGTGCGGTGCCTGCATGGCGTCGACCAAGGCCGTACCCCCTTGCTCCACTCCTTCCGGGGTGTAGAGGAAGAAACTGATCATGGCGGCCAGGTCGGTCAGTGCGCTCGCTGGTGTACTGCTGTCCCAGCCGTAGAGGCGGCGCATCCTGTCCAACCTCAGCCCGGCCAGGGCCCGGTGCTGCCACTGCCATAGGTCGGAGCCGTACCCGATGATCTGGTCGGACACCGAGCATCCTGCGTAGTGACGGACCGCGGTGCGGAAGCCGCCGACGATTGACCCGGAACCGACCGAGGCGTCGAACAGCAGAAGTTGCGCACCACTGCCGGCCATCTGTGCTGCAGTTCGTGCCAGCCCGAGGTGGCCCAGGTGCAGGCGTCGGCCCGCGAACCCTACACGGACCGGAGAGGCGAACGAGTGTGGAGACGGGTGCGAGCCACCGAACACCTGGGTCGCCCAGACCTCGTCGGGGACCACCGACTTCCCTGTCGCATGCGCGCCAGCGTCGGAATCGGCGACTGGCCGGAGGCCGAACTGCCGTGAGCGGTGCTCTTCGAGCGCGGCGGTCTGCCGGTTGCATGCCGCGTGCCATGCCGTCAGGGTCATGGTCATGGTGCCTCTCCTCCCTCGGCGATGCCGTGGAGGAAAGCCAGGGCCGAGTGCTGTTCGTGTGGCGTTGCGTGAGCGTCCGTTTTTCGGAAGTACACATCGGGGAAGCTGGGGTCCGCTTCGTGGGACACGGCGCCGAAGGCCCAGAACCGGGCCGTGCAGCGGGCGCGCTCCCGGTCGGCATCATCGACTGGTGTGAGCCCGGTATACACCCAGCCTCCGTGGCTGCTCGCGGGGGTGATGTACCCCGCGGACAGGAGCGCTTCCAGGTATGTGTGGCGCTGGTGCCCCCACACACGGGCCATCAGCGGGGGGTTACGTAGGAGCCTGGCCAGGTAGCCCGCAGCGTCCGGGTAGAGGTCCAGGAATGCCAGATGGGCATGCGCGAGCAACTGGTCAGCGCTCCAGGGAGTGTCAGGCTGTCCCAGGGCGAGCAACTCGCCGAGTGGAGCCAGGAACCGGGCTGTGTGCTGCGAAAGCGACAGGTCACGCTCGGGCTGGTCTGATACGAAGGGGCCGAACAGTTTCAGCGTGAAGTATCCGCCGAACTGGCGTCTCAGTCCGTCGTCCGCCAGATCTTCGTGGGACAGTACGTAGATCGTCACGGGCGTCGCGTCCAACCGGGCACTTCGCCGGTGCGGAGCCCTACTGGGGCTGCCGTCATGGAGGAGAAACGCGTCGAGGTCGCTGCCCTCGCGCCCCTGGCCGAGCGGCAGGCTGCCGTAGAAGACCCACTGCCGGCCCTTGCGTGAAATGTCGGCCACAGCAGGTTCCAAGAGGGCGATGAGGTCGGGGATCCGGTCGACGAAGTCTTGACTGATCGCCTCTTCCACCGGATCGGTCAGCATCCCAGCCACGCGTCCACCTCATCGGTCCATCGGCCGTCGGCATCGGCGAGCAGGCTCCTGACACCGAGCGACCTGGCGGCAGCGACGTTCGCCAGCTTGTCGTCTACGTAGAGGGCCTGGGCCAGGTCAGTGCTGCCGAGCGGCCGGTCGTACGCCGTCGGATCAGGCTTGACCGCTCCCGTGATGCTGGAGATCCACACATCCGAGAAATGGCCGGTCAGGGCGAGAGCCTCCAGCCGCGGTACGAGCCACTCGTGCCGATGGTTCGAGAGCAGGACCAGCCGAGCCTGACGACCCCAGGACGGGAGTCGGTGGACCGCAGGCAGGGCCCGCATGGACAGGCAGACGACCGTACGCCACACCGCCGGAGCGCGCTCCATCCCGCAGGCCGCGGCCAGGGAGGTCCAGAAAGAGGCCTCGTCCATGCGGCCGGCCCACAGATCGTCGCGGAACCGCTGTCTGAACAGCTGCGCGACCACTGCGGGGCGCAGACCGCTGGAGGCGGCGACGGCGCGGAACAACGGCTCCATGGGTTCACCCAGCACGACTCCGCAGGCGTCGAGCAACAGCGTCCGCTCCGGCGATTCGCGTTGCAACTGCGGTTGGCTCCTCATGGCCTCCTCCCGGCCCGCTCTGCGCCGGCCAGCTGGTCGCCGCCGCAGTAGAGCGGCTGCCACGGGGCGGCAACCTCTCGGAGGACCGCCTGGACACGCCGGCGGTGGGGTTTCACTTCCGCCGCCTGGCGACTGCAAACGACGGTGAAGTAGGGCGCGACGCTGCTGCGGCTCCCGGACTCGACGATGTCCGGGGTCGCATCGCTGCGAGCGGCCAGCCTGGCTGCAATCAGTACGTCAGGCACGGAATGTGTAGCGTTCGTGGACGGCCCCATCGACAAGGGCGCGCACGTCGGCGGATAGGGCATGGTGAGGCTCCATCAGTAAATCGGTGTTCTGGGCAGCACCGAACTCTCCGGCTGGCTGGGCTTCCTCGACCCAAAGACGCCTCATGGAGGCCTCCGATAGGCGAAGGAGAGCGGCCCGGCCTGCCACCGAGTCGAGGTGACCGCGCTGATCTTGCGGCGCTGACTCAACTGTCGCCGGACCGAGACGACTTCGGGAGCGTGCACTTGGGGGTGCACTCGTGCACTCCTAGGTGAACCCTCCTGCCCAGTACCGCTGCGCGAGTCGCTCCACGTCCGCGAGAGTGGATGTCGCGCTCGTCTGCCCGCCGGGTAAAGCTGTCACGCGTGTGCTCCATCCATGAGGCCGGAGGGATTGCACGTCGGCGGAACGCGGGGGACGCTCCGCCGACGGCTCACAAGAGCGTGCCGTCGCACGGCAGGACGGCGAACCACGGGCGGGGATTTCTGGCGGACGTCCTGGGACGTTTTTCAGCAGACGGCGTGAGCCAGCAACCGTAGGTGACGCATCAGGGCGGCGACGTCCGTGAGGTCGGCGAGCACGGTGCTGGCTCCGGCCTGTTTCAGCTCGTCTGCGCTGTGGACGCCAGAGGCCACGGCAACCACGTAAGCGCCGGAGTCGAGGGCGGCCTGGACATCACGCGGGGTGTCGCCGATGAGGACCACGGGCGACTCGGCCGGGATGCCATAGGCGGTGCGGACACGGGCACGTGCAACGTCGACCAGATCGGCCCGGCCCGTCGCGTCCGCTCCGTACGCCCCGCGCTCCATGTCGACCAGCCCGTCCAGTCCGAAGGCCCTGAGCTTGACACGGGCGTTCGCTCGGATGTTCCCGGTCAGGACAGACGAGATCATGCCGGGCTCGGCGGCCACTGCGGCGAGCGCCTCGCGGGCACCGGGAAGAGCACGGCCGCGACGGGCGAGGTCAGCCTCCCGTGCTGCGCCAGCGGCCTCCAGGGCGGGCTGGATCAACGCCCAGTCCGGTGGCTCCATACCGTGGTCCCGGAACATCCCCGCCAGGATGAGTCGGTCGGTCCGGCCCTCGGTGCGGGCCGGATGGTCGGCGGCACGGCCGGCGGCGCCCTCGAAAGCGGCGGCGTAGATCTCTTTGCTGACGCCGGAGTTCTCGATGAGGGTGTGGTCGATGTCCCAGAGCACGATCAGTGGCACTGGGCCAGCGTAGGCATACGAACAGTTCCGGCCACAACCGCCCGCGGCAGGCTCATCGTACTTGCGGCACGCTGTCACGGTCCGGTTGGCTTGCCTGAGTGAATGAGCGACTGCGTTCCGTGCTTGTCCAACGCGGCCTGACCGTGGAGGAGTTGGCTGAAGCCTGCTCCGTGGACCCCAAGACCGCCAGTCGCTGGGTCGGTGGCCGGGTCCCTCACCGTCGGCACCGTTGGACGGTCGCCAACCTGCTGGGCGTCGACGAGGCATACCTGTGGCCGGAGAACGGCCAGGGAGCTCAACGGCCTGGCACGGCACGCTCGGAACTCGTCGGCACCTACCCCAACCGGGCGAGCGTCCCCCGCGATGTGTGGCTCTCGTTGCTGCTGGGAGCCATGAAGCAGGTTGACGTACTCGTCTTCTCAGGAACCTTCTTCGCGCAGACGAACCCACACATCGCGAGGATGCTCCAGGAAAGGGCGCAGGCGGGCGTCCGAGTGCGGCTGTGCTTCGGTGATCCGGACGGGGAGGCAGTCCGGGTCCGGGGCAGGGAGGAGGGAATCGGAGACACGCTCGCGGCCAAGATCAGGGCGTCCCTCACGTACTACCGCGACCTCGTCGACTACCCAGGGTGTGAGGTGCGCCTTCACGACACGACGCTCTACAACTCGATCTTCCGATACGACGACCACCTCGTGGTCAACCCGCACGTCTGGGGCCAGCCAGCGAGCGCGAACCCGATACTCCAGCTCCGCAACACAGACGATGGGGAATGGTTCCAGCGCTACGGCGACAGCTTCGAGGCCGTGTGGGCATCTGCGCGCCCCTGGGCGCCCGACAGGCAGGAGTAGCAGCACCGTGGGCAGGACCGAGTACTACCACGACCCCAAGGCCCCCAAGGCCAACACCCTCATCCCCGCCAGCAACCTGCTCGTGGTCAACGACGAAGGCGCCATCCTCCTCCAGCGACGCCGCGACACCGGCCAGTGGGCCCTGCCCGGCGGGGCCCAGGACATCGGCGAGAGCCCGGCACAGTGCGCCGTCCGGGAGTGCGAGGAGGAGACCGGCATCGTCGCGCAGGTCACCGGCTTCCTGGGCGTCTACTCCAATCCGGACCACATCATCGAGTACACCGACGGCGAGATCCGGCAGCAGTACGAGGCCGTGTACATTGGCCGGCCCGTCGGCGGCAAGCCCACCGTCAATGACGAAGCCGATGGCGTGCGCTGGGTCCACCCGGACAACCTGCGCACGCTGGATATCCATCCGAGCATGCACGAGCAGATCGGCCACTACCTCACCGGTGCGTACCCCTACCTCGGCTGACCGCTCGCATTCACAGGTCGACGCCGGCCTCGACCGCGGCCGCCCGCACCCGCTCCACGCTCGCGTGGATGTGCGGCGCGGCCCGCCGGATGAAGCGCCCGACCACGCTGTCCTCGCCGTAGCGGCCCAAGATCTCATGCAGTCGCTCGTGGGGCGTCGTCCGCTGGCCGTCCGGTGTCGTGGTCATGTCGCAGTAGACCAGCGCGTCAAACAGGAGCGGATCACTCAGGAGGGGGAACTCGTCGGCCAGCTCGCCCCCGAGGCCACGCTGTTCGGCTTCCAGTATCGCGTACGAGTGGTTCGCGACCAGGCGGACGATGGGCTCCTCCGCCGCGTACACGTCCCGGAGGTACCGCGCTCCGTCCAGCGGATGGAATCCGGTAGACACCAGCGTGGGTGCGTAGCCGATGTCATGGAGTACCGCGGCGGCCTCCAGCACCTCGGCGTTGTTACCGACCAGCGGCGCCAGCATCCGGGCGCAAGCGGCAACGCCCTGCGTGTGAGCCCACCTGCGCGGAAGGCTGCTACTCAGCAGCTCGCCAGCCAGTTCATACGCCCAGTCAACCTCAGTCGCTGCCATGCGGGGAGGATATGGCAGCACTGGCGAGGACGTCTTGGGCATCCGTGGCCGTGCTCAACCTGTCCACGGAGTCGAGGTAGAGCGTGCGTTCATGCACTCCTGCGTGCAAAACTCCTACACCCTGGTTCTGACCTGCGTAGAGTGACCGTGCGTCAAGCTGGCACTACGGCTGTTCTCTGGGGGGCCGATGGCACAACGGAACGCCCGGCTCGTCGCGCTCATGCAAGAAGCCGACTTCTCGCACAAGTCGCTTGCCCGCGCCGTGCTCGCCGCAGCTGCTCTAGCAGGCGAAGACATCACCTGCGATCACACGTACGTCACCCGCTGGCTCAAGGGCTCGATACCGCGCGGGAACATGCCGCAGTTCATCGCCGACGCCATCGGGCGCAAGCTGGGACGCCGCCTCACCATCGACGACATCGGGATGGGCGACGCGGCGGTGTCCGCTGTACAGCCCGACCTGGGACTCGACTTCGCAGACCGCCCCGACGCCACGGCAAAGACCGTGACCGACCTGTGGCGTGCCGACCTCGCCGAGGCCGAGGCGTTGATCCGGGCACAGCCGGACTCTGCTGCATCGAGCACCGTTGCCCTGCGCTGGCTCGTAGCGCCGCCGGACGGAGTGCTGACGGGGGCTGGTGACCGGGCCATTGGCGCAGTGGACGTGGAGATGGTGCGCTCAACTGCGGAGGCCTTCAGCATGCTTGACGGGAAGTTCGGCGGTGGTCACGCCCGGCGTGCGTTGATCCAGTACCTGCACACGGATGTCCGGCCGATGCTCGATGGGAAGCACTCAGACGCCGTGGGTAAGCAGCTGTACTCGGCTGTGGCCGAAGCGCTCTTGCTCGCCGGATGGATGTCGTACGACAGCTGCCTGCACGGCATTGCTCAGCGCTACTTCATCCAGGCTCTTCGCATGACCCAGGCGGCTGGTGATAGGCGCCTGGGCGGGAGCATTCTGTCCGCGATGAGCCATCAGGCCACGTTCATGGGCCGTTATCAGGACGCAGCAACTCTCGCCCGAGCCGCGTATACGGGTCCGGGTGCAAGCCTGGGGCCGACGATGGCCGCGCAGTTCCGCGCCATGGAGGCGCGGGCTCTGGCTCGTCTAGGTGACGACCGAGGCTGTGACCTGGCCCTGGTGGAGGCGGAGCGCCAGCTCGGCCAGAGGACAGCCGACAGCGACCCGCCGTACATCGCATACTTCGACGAGGTAGAGCTGGCCGCCGAGGTCGGCCACTGCTTCCGGGACCTAGGACGCTCAATCGAAGCCACGCAGCGGGGCGCAGGCTCCATATTCGGCAACGGCATGAACACCCGCAGCGACTTCTTCGCGACGATGGTGCAGGCGGAGGCGTACACCAACCAAGGTGAGATCGGCCGCGGCTTCGAGGTCGCACTGAGCGCGCTGAGCCTCGGTGAGGGGCTGAAGTCGGCGCGCTGTCTGCAGTACGTGCGGGAGTTTCAGGGCCGTGTTACAGGCGCCATGCGGCGGGCCGCGGAGTTCCGCGACTTCGCGGAACGAGCCCGCGGTTACCGCCTCTGGCTGGAAGCCGGAGTCGCCTAGAAAGGCGCCCAAGCCCGCCGCGAACCACCTGACCGTAGCGTCTCGACACGCTTCTCGACTTCCTCGGCGGCGCGCGGATCCGCGCCAGCGTTTTGCGAGAGCCATGTGACCATCAGCAGTTCCCGGACGCTTCGGAGAACGGTGTATCCGGACCACTGCCGGACGTCGAAGCCGTAGCCGTCCGCGAAGTCGGCGTACTCGGCTTCCGTGTGCCAGCCGAAGCTGTCGTAGTACATGGCCGTCTGTATCAGGTCCCACTCACGGGGACCGGTTACGAAGCCGTCCAAGTCGATGACTTGAGGGTGGCCTTCGTCATCCCTCAGGACGTTGCCGACGTTGAAGTCGCCGTGCAGATGTCCCGGCGGAAGGGCGAAATCCAGCTTCTGGTACTCGGCGGCCAGCCCCTCGGCCAGACCTGTTAGATATGTGCGAGTCTCGTCCCGGATCTCAGCACGTCCCAGGCGCTGCCTGACCCTGTCGAAGGGACGGAGTTCGGGTAGGGGAAAACGAGGCGGTTCCAGTCCATGGAGCTGCCTCAAGAGTTCGCCCATCTCGCTTGTACTGGCGTATTTCTCGCCGTCAGCCAGCCCTTCCCAGAAGGTCACTGGATGTCCCTCGACGACGACAGGCTGGTCAGTCCCCGTGGCGAGCCGCGCCGCCGGGTAGTCCTCGGCTTCGAGCCATTGCGCTACAGCGACTTCTCGGCGCACGGACGGCAGGCGGTCAGCGTGGCGGCCGACTCGCGACACGACTCGCCCGCCGTCAACGCGGAACACTGCATGGTCACCGAGTCGCAGCATTTCGATCCCATCGGGGACCAACCCTGCTAGCTCGCAGGCTCTGCGCAAGATGCTTTCTGCCGTCGCGGAGTCGAACGTGGTTCGTTCGTTCGTCGTCACGCCGTCTGACCTCCCTGTGCCGCAGGCAGAAAGAGTATGACCCGCGTCCACCAGGCCACACGACCTGAAGCCACCAGCTGGTTCAGGATCAGACCCCGCCGACCGTCAACTGCTCAGAAAGCAGCTTGAGCCCTAGGCTGTGGCGCTAGCGGTCTTGGGCTTGGGCACACCGACATGCCCCATGGCTCGGTCGATCGTGATCTCGATGACGACACGCTCCGGGTCCGGAGCTGGCGTTCGCCCGTATCGCTTTCCGTAGCGCGTCACAGCGTCGGCCACTGTGGCTGCATCGGTGTGCACTTCGGCCGTGCCCTCCAGCGTCGCCCAGCGTCCTCCGTCCACTTGGCAGACAGCGACGCGCGCCTTACCGGGGAGCGCTGCCTGAACGTTGGCGACTTTCTTGCTCGATTTGCGGGTGATAACCCGAGCGACGCCGGCGTCGGCGTCCACGGTGACCCCGACGGGCACGACGTGCGGGCGGCCGTCCGGCCGGAGCGTCGTCAGAGTGCACAAATGGTACTCATCCCAGAACTTCAGGTAGTCAGGTCCATTGCGGTGTATCTCGGCGTGCATGACTGGAAGCCTAATCGCGAATATGTCTGGACTCTCCACAAGTGGTCGCGGTCACGCGCCACTGTCCCGGCATTCGATTCACGGTAGTTTGAAGCTATATGGTCCGATTTAGTAGACATGTTTGAGTATTGAATTTCTCGGATTGATAACGAAGCGGACACCCCCATGGTTCTTGTCATGGCTGTGTCGGGCTGGCGAATGGCCAGTTCAAGCCATGATCTACGTCCAGGTTGGCTGATTTGGGATGATTTGATGTGTCGATGTCGATGGCGCCTGACGGGTGATCTCCAGCCAAGGGCTTCGCGTAGTGTCCGATGTGTCCCCACAGCCTGCCCGGGGCGCTTTGCATCACTTCATTGCTCGTTCGCGTCAGTGACTTCGGTGTCAGAGGAGTCCTGGGTGCGCACCTGTGTGATCCACGGATCAGGTTCTTCGCGGCCCAGGTCGACGTACTGCCGTCGATGCCTGCGATCACTTTCGGCTGCGCCGTGCAGCGGGACTGGACATGGTCGGAACGGGCGAGGCCGTCGCCCCGCTTCGTGTCGGAGCAATCCACGGCTGGTGTAAAGGGGATTACTGATGTGGCCGGGAAGAACTGACCGCGGCGCGACTGAACACAAGGTGGCTGCGCGGGTCGCAGTGAGCCGCCGGCGGTTGGGGCGGTGGCGTACAGCTGAGAGGCGGACCGTGGAGCGCGACCTTCACCGTCGGCTGCGGCAGGAGCTGCGCAACCTCGGTATCCATCCGCCCCTTGACGTGGAGGAGTTGGCACGGGCGCTCAGCGAGAGGCGCGGACGCCCGATTGTTCTGCGCCCTTTCCCGCTGGAGAAGCCGGGGCCCTCGGGGCTGTGGATCGATACGCCGCAGATGGACGTGGTCGTCTACCAGCAGGAGACGACGCGGCTGCACCAGCGGCAGATCATCCTCCACGAACTTCTCCACATCGTCGTCGCCGAGTGGGACGAGGAGCAGGTCAAGGATTCACCAGAAGAATCCCCGGACGACTTCGTCGAGGGCTGGGCGACGCTCATTCCCGTGCTCGACCCCAAGCTGATCCGGCGCGTTGCCTGCCGCTGCTCGTACGAGGACGAGAAGGAGTGCTCGGTCGAGCTTGCAGCCACGATCATCCTCGAGTGGTCTTCGGTGCTAGATGCGCTCCCCCCGCTGTCGGAGGACCCGGAAGTACGTCGGGTTCAGTCCGCGCTGGGTGACCGGCGAGGGTGGCTGTAGTCCGTGGCTGAGATGCTCCTGCTGATCATCGCCGCTGCTGTCATATGGCGGCTCTTCCTGTGGTCGCGCGCTCCGCACGACGCTCCCACCCGGTCGGTCGCCCTGTCCCTCCTGAGTGCGGGTCTGTCGTATCCGGCGGCCATGCCAGGGGGCGCCTCCGGTATCGACACCGTGGCAGGGGACGGCGCGGCGAAGCTGTTCCAGAACGTCCTGCTGTTGGGGACGGTCTACTTCCTGATGTGCTTCTACCTGTACTCGGCTGACGGGGAAGCCGCGCGGCGTCGCGCCCGGTGGGAAGCCGTCGTCGTGACCGTGGTCGCGGTGGCGATTTCGCTGGCGGCCGTGAGTGTGCCGCACCGGGCGCTCGCCGGCTCGTTCAGTACGGCGGACATGACGATCTCCCAGGTCGCGTTCTTCTATGCTGCCGCCGGTCTTTATCTGATGTACGCGCTCGGTGCTGCCGGACGGTGGTCCGCCCGCTACGCCCGCATGTCCCGACGCCCTCACGCCACGGGGTTGTGGATGACCGCGATCGGCCTCGGCGCGATGGCGGTGGCCTGCGTCGTCCGCGCGGTCTTCGTCGCCGTGCGGTGGCGCGGCGGGTCCGTGCCGCACCAGCTCACGACAGGAGTAGCCGTCGAGTTGGTGGTGTCGAGCCTGGTCTTCGTCACGGGCATCACCTATTCGGGGGCCCGCGCCAGGGTCACGGCGACGCGGTTGTGGCTGCGCCGACGGCGGGACCACCGTCGGCTGACTCCGCTGTGGCAGCTGCTGATCGACGTCTATCCCGGGAACGAGCTGCGCCCTGCTTCCCGTGGGCTCTGGGACCGGTGGCGGGCCCGTGGAGTGCACCGCCGCTACCACCGACGGATAGTGGAATGCCGGGATGGTCTGCTCGACATCAGTCCCTACCTGGTGCGTGCGGAGGACGGCACCGGCCTGCTGGACCTTGAGCCGACTCAGCTGGCCCGGCGCCTGCGACTCGCAGTACCCATGATCAAGAACGGCGTGCCGGCACCGAGTCAGGGAGTCGCCCTGGCAGTGCCGCAGGAAGATGACCGGAACGCGGATGTCCGTCAGCTCATCGCGGTGTCGGACGCGCTGCGGCTGACGGTGTGACCTGGAAGAACGAAGGAGACGAGACGAGATGCTGATCACCGCCCGCCGGATCCTGACTGGCACGGGGACATACCTGGAAGACGGCGCCATCCTCGTCGAGGGCGACTCGCTCGCGGCAGTCGGGCCGCGCGCACAGCTCGCAGGCCGCGCCGGCGCAGGCGCGACACACCTGTCGTTTCCCGACGCGACGGTGGTACCCGGCCTGATCGACGCCCACGTGCATCTCGCCTTCGACGGCGGCGGCGACCCTGTCGCCACTCTTCAAGACTCCAGTGACGAGCGACTGCTTCAGGACATGCGCCAGCGCGCGGAGCGGCTCCTGTCCAGCGGCGTCACGACGGTCCGTGACCTGGGTGACCGAGACGGCCTGGCCTTCCGCCTTAACAAGGAGATCAGCCGGGGCACGACTCCCGGTCCCCGCATCGTGGCCGCAGGCACACCGGCGACTGCGCCCGGAGGCCACTGCTATTTCCTGGGCGGTGAGGTGTCAGGTGTGGGCGAGGTCCGTGATCTCGTGCGGCGCAACCTTGCCGCGGGCGCCGGCGTGATCAAGGCGATGGTGACCGGCGGGGGACTGACCAAGGACGGCCCCAAGAGCTGGCAGAGCCAGTTCTCCGCCGAGGAACTCCTGGCCCTGGTGGACGAGGCACATCAGGCCGGCGTGCCGGTGGCCGCGCACGCTCACGGAGCGGACGGCATCGCCGCGGCCGTGGAGGCCGGCGTGGACACCATCGAGCACTGCACCTGGATGACAAGCGACGGCTTCGATCTCCGTCAGGACGTCCTGAAGAAGATCATCGACCAGGGCATCGTGGTCTGCCCGGCGGTCAGCCCGCACTGGCGAATGCTGCCCCGCTTCTTCGGAGAGGAGCGGGCGGCAGTCATGTTCGCCCTGGTCCGGGAGATGGCCGAGGCCGGCGCCAAGCTCATTGCCGGAACAGACGCCGGTGTTCAGCGGGCCGGGTTCGACGGGCTCGTGCCTGCGCTGTCGTTCTACGACGACCTGGGCCTGCCCAGTAGCCGGATCCTGGACATGGCCACCATGGACGCGGCGGAAGCCCTGGGGCTGGGCGGGAAGGTGGGCCGGATCGTGCCGGGGCTCCGCGCGGACCTCCTGGTCGTTGACGGAGACCCGCTGGACGACCTCGGCGCCCTCGGTCAGATCCGTACCGTGATCGCGGCGGGACGAGTGCATGAACCAGACTCCCCGGCAGTGCAATAGCGACGCCACCGGCCCGCAGCCCAGAAGTTGCAGGCCGGACTAGTAGGACTCCGTTGGGTCTGTCTTGATCTTGGTGTGATCCTGCTGGGCAGGGGTTGGTGGCAGGTGGTGCAGGTGCCGGTCCCAGCAGGTCCTGGAAGGCGTTGAGGATCTGATAGAGGATGAGTCCGATGTGTCGGCTTTTGGGGTCAGCCGCTGCTCAGTGAGGAAGGCGTGGGCGGCGGTGACCGGGGTGGCGTGGTGATGCCAGCCGATCCAGGAGCGGCCTTCGAAATGGTCCAGACCCAGGCCGTGCTTGAGTTCGCGGTAATCGTGCTTGATGCGCCAGCGGATCTTTGCCAGACGGACCAGGTCGGCGATCGGTGTGTCGTCGGGCAGGTCGGACAGCCAGAACCGGGTCGGTTCGGCCTCGCCGTCGGGTCATTCGGCTAGCAGCCGCGCCTGCGGCAGGACGCCGTCCCACTGGCCGTGCCCGGCCACCACGGATGCCTGGGCCGGCCGACGCGGGCGTACCCCCCGCCGGCCGGAGACGCACGGCGCGGAAGCGGGAGGCCATCGGGCCGTGTGAGCCTTCCCACCAGGTCACCTCCCTGAAGTTCCCCGCCGGCGGCCGCGGCCAGTTCCGTCACCGGCACTGGTGGCTGCCGGTAACGGGGCACCGGCGGGCGGCCGTTCCCGGACCAGGCCGGGGTAACCGGGACCGCGTCATGCGGCCGGACGGTCAGCTTGCCGCGGATGCCGACCACGTACACGTGTCTCCATCCGGCCAGTTCATCCAGGGCGCCCAGCGAGGCGCCACTTCTCCCGATGCGCGATGTCTTCCGGCACGCCGGTCCGCCGGCGCCGGGCGGCGTCATCAGCCCACTCCTGGGGCAGGAGCAGCCGCCAGTTCAACCGGCACGAGGCCGTGTCGGAGACGGCGTGCACGCTGCCCGTGACCTGGCAGTTCGCCTGCTTGCCCAGCGCACCGCAGTACTGAGGAACCACCCCGACCGACACCCTGCCGTCCTTGGGGAACCACACGTCATCGACCGCCCAGGCGTCCGGGCCGACCTGCGGCACCAGCCGCTCGGCGATCCGCCGCCGCACCGGCAGCGGATCCCACGTGGACTGGTTCACGAACTGCTGCAGGTTCTCCTCGTTGCCGTCCGGCAGCCGCGAGGCCATGGCCTGGATGGACTTGCGGCGACCGTCCATCATCAGCCCCCGCAGACAGCAGTCGTTCTTGGACCGCTGGTCCTTGCGCGCCACCGAGGCGAACGCATCCGCCACGAATAGCACCAACGTCACCCGAACAGGTTTCCCTTCATGTGCGTCCACACACTCACCGTGCCCCTGAACAAGGTCGACACACAGACCTAACGGAGTCCTACTAGGGCAGTTATCCGGCCCCCACTGTGCGGGCCCCAGGCCTTGGCGGAGAGCGGCCTCACGGCGGGCGTCGCGCGCCCCAGTTAATGGATATGAAGGCGGGCCCCGCCGCTCCACGCTCCAACGCCTGAACGTGGAGGTGTGAGCGTACGGGCCCCACGTGTTCCGCCTCCGCGCCCCGTTCTCTCCTCCGGGTTGATGCGGGGGCGTTGAGCCCTATGGCTTGTGCGTGACCCACGCCGTGAGGCCGGCGCCCACGCTCGCGGCGAACGTGGAGGTGACGAGCTTCGGCACGAAACCATCGAACCTGCGCGAGTTAGTTCGGGGGCGTCCCGCCTGGACATGCAAGGTGCCTACTCGCAGCTCAAAGTAGGCCGTAGGGACGGGAGTTGACTGTGTCACGGCATGCCTTCCTAGGCGTTCACGTCGATGCGGAGCGCGCGCATAGTGATGCTGGCACAGCGCGGAGTGTGTCCGCCACCGATTCCGGCACTCTCGCTCTTGAAGGCAGGGCGCAGGACTGCAATTTGTAGTTTGCCCCCGGCTGGTGGGTCCTTGGCCCGCGCGAAACCGACCAGGTACCCAGTTGGTTTTGGTCCGAGTTCGCTGGCGGGACCGCCGAACCAGACCGAGCGCCTGATTCGCTTCCTATCGAAAGCCCAGGTCAGCTTCCTTTCGGAGGTCAGGCAAACCATGCGCCGTGCCTGGTTTGGCTCGGGAGTTCATCGAACCAGACCGATCGTCTGATTTGGTTCGCAGGTGGGCCACAGGGATGGTCTTCCGGGTGGCGGAGCGTCTGGGGTTTCCCGGAACTCGGTCCCCGTCAGCCACTGGGGGCGCTCGCGGGAAGCGAATACGCCCTTGACGCTGTTCGGGGCAGCCGCTGCTGACCAGGGGCATCGAGCGGGTGCGGGTGCTGTTCTCCAAATAGCTGCTTCAAATGACAGGAACGCTGGGCCCCTGAATTTACCCGGCGGCTACGGAGAGGGAAGAGGTGACGCGATGTAGCGGTACGGCCTAGGCCGTGCGGGCCGGAGCGGTCGGCCGGCGGTGGAGCGTCAAACGACTGACGCTGACACAACTGCCTTAAGTCGGCTGCGTAAGCGCCTCATGCTCCAACCTGACAGGCCGGGTTGCGTACGCAGTTGCGTACGCACCTAGTGCGCGCGCAGGTGCGCGCGCACCCTGCGATCGCAAGTGCGGTCGCACCTGATGGGAGTGACATTTTCTCGTCGGGCGGAATCTCGCAGCGAGAATATGTCACCGTTGGCCTGTCTGGCCTAGGCAAGACAGGCCAGAAGCGCCACCTGGCGAACCCCTGGCGAATAGTTCTCCGGCAACCCGTGCGCCTTTTGCGGTCGGGGCCGCCAAACGGCGCGTCTGGATGCGTCACTGGCGTATCTCGGTGAGTCGCTGATGCGCGACGACCCGCCTCCGTCGGAACATGTTCCGACCGTCGGGTGCCGTGCCATCGCCGGACCCGCCACCATGTACCAACTTCCGTTGCCACGCTTGATAGTTCTGCCAGGAGGTGGGAGGGAATCTTGTCTGCGGTCACTCGGAACGTGCCCACGCGCAACTCGAAGGAGGGCTTGTGCGGCCGTCGTTGCGTCCTGGCGCTAGGCATGACTCCCGCTGGCCGATTGCGTTGTGGCTCGCGTGGAGCTGAATCCCCGCTCTCTAGAAATGCATACAGCTTTTGCCGGAGAATGCCGAGGTTGCCCCAGTATGTTCGTCTTCTGCTGGATTCATGAATGAGTTGGTGTGACACTGAGCGGCGGTCCAGGATTCCCGGTGACTGGCGGGCCCTGCGGGCCATGGTCCTGAAGCGGGACGCTCACATGCGCGTGACCATCCTGCGGGCCACGGGTCTCCGCTGCGCTGCGGGTGGCCATGGACATGGACCACATCGCCCCCGGCGGCGACCACTCGATGACCAACCTTGAGGCCCTGCGTGCGTGGCACCATGCACGCAAGAGCGCTGCGGATAGAGTGGCGGCTAGGAGTCGACGGGTGCCCAGGAAGTGGCCGGAGGGCCCTTGGGGCAGTCGCAGGACGGCGTGGTCTTGGGGGTGGCGTCGGGGACTCCCTGCCTAGGCTCCGCTCCGGGGCCCGCATCACCTTGTCATGCGAGTGTTCGAACTCGCCGCGCACGTTCCAGATTGGCCCGCGCATTGCGTCCCTGGGCGGTATCTGGTGCGAGGTTTGCGGCGCGGAGTTCACAGAGAATTGACTGACCGCCGGAGTGCGGACAGTACCCTGGGCTCGCGAAATCGGAAGGGGAGACGATGACCAAGGCGGCCAGGTGGGAACAGGCGGCGGAGTCCATTCGCCAGGAGATCCAGGCGGGAACGTACGCCGGGGGAGTGGTCCTGGACGTGGGGGAGCTGGTCGGGAAGTACAGCACCACTAAGCCCACCGTGACCAAGGCCCTGGACGCCCTGGCCGGGGACGGTCTGGTGGTGAGGGACGGCGACTCCTGGAAGGCGGCGGAGAGTCTGTTCCCGGCGGAGCCGGAGCTCACGGAGCCGGAATCCGTGGGGGCCCCTGTCGTCCAGGGGCCGGCGGAGGAACTGACGGCCCGCATGGCAGCCAATGCGGCGGAGAAGGCCCAGGCGGCCGGCGGGGCGGTGGTCGTCCGGGAGGCTCCCCAGGTCCTGGAGGGCCGCGTGTTCACGGAGCACGTGGACCCGGACGCGGAGCGGGCCCTGAAGCGTGAGGACGTGGCGGAGGTGTACCAGGAGGCCAAGGTCCTGGGTCGGGAGTGGCTAGCGGCGGAGGGTCGGGTCACGGAGGCCAAGAAGGCCGTAGCCTCCAAGTTGATGGACCTACGCGGGATGTTCACGTACAAGGGGGACCCCGACTACAACGGCCAGTCCCGGGAGTACCAGGCCGTAGCCAAGCTGCTGTACCAGGACATCGGCGCGGACGCGTCGGCCCAACGGGCCATCCTGCACCACGTGGAGGACCGCAAGCGGGCCGTGATCCCTCCGGCCCAGTGGTCCAAGTTCGGTGTGGACCCGCTTACACGCGGGGAGCGGGCGGGCCTGGACAAGAGGTCTGCCAAGGCCCTGACGAGTGTGGATGAGACGGCCAAGGCTGCGGCGAGCCAGGCCCGGAAGGGCAAGGCCACAGGCCACCAGCTGGTGACACTCATGTCTCGCATTGACCAGGGCATGGCGGTGTTCTCCACTGCGTCCCTCCGTGTGATGTCCCCGGCGGAACGCCGGAAGTTCAAGGAACAGGCGGAGGAGACCAAGGCCCGCGCGGAATCGTTGCTCCGCGAGCTGGAGGGCCTGGAGGACTGACCGCCAAGACGCACCCTCGCTCTGGGGCCCCATTCCATCATGGAGCGGGGCCGTTTTGTCTGCCCCGGGGCAGACAAAGTGTCCTGGAGACTTTCTTCCTTCATGTGTGTTTAGGGAAGCAGTAGCTAGTTGCCCGTGTCCGTCTCCTTCTCCTCCAACTCCGCCACCAGCTCGTTGACCAGCGCCATCGCCTTGGGCGACAGGCCCTGGGAACCCAGGCCGCGAGCTCTCACCCGGCCCACGGCGCCCTTCTTTGCGGCGGCCAGCAGCTGGAGTCCCTCGTAGACCTGGGCGGCCACGGCCTCGTCCGGCTCGAAGTACATCCGCGAGACGCCGACGGCCGCTGCCAGTGCATCCAAGACCGTGGGAGACGCCGTTCCGGCGACGCCTGTGCGGAGATCCCGGAAGCCCTCCTCCGTGATGACCTGCGCCCCGGCGCGGGCGTTCACCGCACTCGCCATCTCCGCATCCGAGGGAGGCCCTTGGGGACCGGGATACGAACTGTCCAGGAGCAGAGTGATCTTCTGGGCGAGCGACTCGGGAGGGACCCCAAGAGCTGGGACGCTCCTGGTTCCCGGCGGTGCCGGTTCATCAGCCTGCCCACCCTGTGCCTTGGCGATCGACCGAGCCTCGGCTCTTCGCAGTTCGTCCTGGCTGACCCCGTACGCCGTCGCCAAAGCCGGGACGTACTTGTCCTTGAGCGGCCGCTCGCCGCGCTCGGCTGCCGCTACGGGGCCAGCGCTCTTGGTTCCGATCAGCCCAGCCGTCTCGTACTGGTAGTAGCCGGCATCACAGCGCAGATCAGTCAGGTCGGGCGGACCAGACCGCGGGAACAGGTCGTCCACGTCACGTCCGAGCGCACGCGCCAGCGCAGGAAGTTTCTCCGGATCGGGAGTCTGCGAGCCGCTCTCCCAGCTGGCAACCGCCGAGTCGGACACGCCCAGCGCCTCGCCAACGGCAGCCTGGTAGATCTCGGCGGCTCGCCGCACCGCACGTAGACGGCTTCGGTCGAAGTGACGAGCAGGCATGGGACCTCGTTTTTTATGGAAGCTGGAGTCGATCCAGTGTGTTGACTTTTTCTTCAGGCGGGAATAGTTTCAGCTTAGCGAAGACCGGGCTGTGGTGCACGCGTGCTCGATCCTCGTCTTCGAACCCTCCCAAGGCTCTGGTCTGGGGGAGGGGGCTGCCGGAGTCCGCCGCGCCATCCTGTGCGCGGGGGGCTTTCAAAAGAAATCGACACCGAGGGCTCGTCTCTCGGGCGTTGGGAGGTGTGCGTCTTCGGGGCCGAAGGGGCTTGGAGATCGCACTTCGGTCACTCCAAGCCGTGAACGGCAGTCGAGTGGCTGCTGCGTGAGGAGTGTCGCATGTCTCTGCTTCGTCGAATGGGTGGCGGTAAGTCCGCCCGGCCCGAAAGAGCGGTGACTACAGAAGCTCAGCCGTGCCTCAAGCCACGCCCACGCTGATTCTCACCCGCTTCGAGAGCACGGAAGCCAGGTCGGGGCCAGTGTCCGACCTGGCTTTGAGTCCGATCGCCAACTGATCCAGTGAAATATGTCGAGTTGGCGTCGGATCCGCCCAGTCCCCGCTGTGGACTGGAGTGTTGACCGCCGCCTGCATATGTTGCTGGTCCCCCGGCGGGAAACGCCGGCACCACGCTCAACACTCAGGAGGGAATCAGGACTTACCCCGAGCGCCAGAGACGCGCTTCCTCCAGGGGAAATGAAACCGGCGCCCAGAAGTTAGCCGCTTCCGGACGCCGAGCCCGCCACCCGAAGGGGGCGGATCCATAACTGGAGCTGGTCGGCTGACCTTTTCGACGAGAACGGCCGTCCCACTCCACCTACGAGTGAGGAATTCTCGCATGCCCGAGTCCCGGAACGGAAGGGCGCATACCGCCCAGGCCGTCCGAGTCCTCGACCCTGCCATCGGGTCCCGCCAGCGTCGCCTGGCCGCCCTCCTCGCGGACATGGTGCCCGGTGCCCGTACCATCCGCGTCTCGCAGCGTGAACCAGACCGGACCTGGCCGAGCCCCTATGCCCGTGCCTATGACGCGCAGGGGAGCCTTGTCGCCCTCAACCGGGCCAAGGGCCTGACGGCCGCACGCTGGGTGATGCGCGCCCATCCCGAGGTGAACTGGATCGAGACCAGCGGGACATACGACCTCGATCTCGCCACCGGTGTCCTGCGCCGCGCCGTCGAGGCCTACGCGGTCGCTGACGGGAGGCGCTGACCGTGGCGCGGATTCGCACCTTCAAGCCCGAAACCTTCACCTCCGAGTCCCTGGCGCAGGTGAGCGTCTACGCCGAGCGAACCTTCTTCGGCCTGATCAGCCGGGCCGACGACCACGGGCGCGTCCGCGACCAGCCCGCCGCTCTCTGCGGAGAGCTCTGGGCCGTTCGCGGCGGGCGCACGCCGGTCGACGTCGAGGAGGATCTGATCCAACTCGCCGCCGCCAACCTGATCTGCCGCTACGAGGACGGTGAAGGCAAGCGGTACCTGCACATCGTCACCTGGCACCGGCACCAGAAGATCAACCGCGCGAGCCGCAGCCGACTTCCCGAGTGCCCGAAGCACAACGCCGAGAGGCTGAAGGCGGAAGCGTCGCAGTCTTACGGCGACGTTCCGGAGTCCTCAGTGAAGGCTCACGGAGGACTGACTGAGGACGCAGACATCCTCGTTGAATCATCCGGAGGGCGCGAAACCGCAGGTCGCGAGCTATTCAGTGAGTCCTCAGTGAACAATCACGGAGGGTGCGCTGAAGCGGCAGTGAGCCCTCACGCCCTGGATCTTGGACCTAGGAACCTGGATCAAGGAACTTCTTTCCTTTCGGGGGGCGCAAGCGCCCGCGCACCGGAGACCACCTCGGCCCAGCAGCTCATCGCCGAGTACACCGCCGCCTGCGCACACCGCCCGCCCAGCGGCGTCCTCGGTCACCTCGGCCGCGAGACGGCCAAGCTCCTTGCGGAGGGCATCGAGCCCAGCCACCTCCGGGCCGGTCTGGCTCTCCACCGCGCCAAGGGCCTGCACCCCAGCACCCTGCCGAGCCTGGTCCACGAGGCGATGAACGCCACCCGCGCAGGTTTGGTCCGGCCGGAATCCCGGCCTAACGTGCCCGGGCACCAGGCCTGGGCCAACCCCGCCGACCCTGCCGCCTACGCCGAGGAGCTGTGATGCGCGACTACGAGGCCCAGCCCGTCGGCGGCATCGCCCGCCGCCTCGCCCACATCCTCACCACTCGGGGCATCGACCCGAACACCAAGCTCACCGACCCGGTCGAGCCCATCCCCGCCCTCCATGCGGCACAGGCCCGTATCCCGGCCCGCTACCGGGCAGCCGTCGCCGACCACCCGGCCGTCGCCGCCTGGGTTCGCGAGGTCGCCGAGGGCGGACGTCCCGGACCCGAGGGCGCCCCGGGGCTCGCCGAGGGCCACTCGCTGCTGATCGTCGGCACCACCGGTACGGGCAAGACGTACCAGGCGTACGGGGCGGTCCGCTCCCTCCTGATCGCCGGGGTCCGGCTGCGCTGGAAGGCGATTACGGCTGCCGATCTCTACGCGGATCTGCGACCCCGCCCCGGTCAGGACGGCGAGCGCGAGCTGATGGACCTGGCCCGCTGCCCGCTGCTGATCATCGACGATCTCGGCGCGGCGAAAAGCAGCGAGTGGACCGAGGAGATCACGATGCGGCTGATCAACCGCCGCTACAACGCGATGCTTCCGACCCTGATCACCACCAACCTCGGCATGGCCGACCTGCGGGCCCACATCGGCGACCGCGTTGCCTCCCGGCTCACCGAGATGACCGACCGGGTCATCCTCGGCGGCCCCGACCGCAGACGAGCCCTCGCGGCCGAACGACGCGCTCTCGCCGCTGCCCGCGCCTGACCCTGCCCCACGGCGGTCGACACCGGCCCGCCTCCTTGCCGCACCAACCCCCTGGTCGCTCCTGCCCGAACGCGCCCTGGGGGATACGGAGAATCCTCATGCACCGCACGAAGACCTCGCAGCCCCGCACCCTCGGTGACCACACCTGGCGTGACCGGGCCGCCTGCAGCTCGACGCCCCACCACCGGGTTGACCCGGAACTCTTCTTCCCCGAGCCTGACGAGGTCGACCGCATCCGCGAGGCCAAGGCCCTGTGTGCCCAGTGCCCCGTCCGCAGGGTCTGCCTTGACGCCGCCCTTGAAAACGGCGACAGCGTCGGCATCCGGGGCGGGATGACGGAAGAGGAACGTGAGCCCCTGCACAAGAAGCTGGAGCACCGCCTCGACTACGCGCGCGTCAACGAAGTCCTGGCCGGACGCGACATCCACCTGACCAAGGCCGAGCGCCGCGCCGTTGTCCGCGCCGCCTACCAGGCCGAGCTTCCCTCCACACGGCTCGCCTGGCTGCTGAAGATCACGGAGGAGCACGCCGAGAAGCTCTACAGGCGAACCCGGCGCGAGATCCGCAACCGGGCCGTCGAACAACAGAAGAGGCCCGGGACGACGCCCAAGAACCAGTCTCACGCGTTGAAGAAGCCCAAGGTCATGCGCCCCGTCCGTGACGACCTCGGAACGGCCGCGTGAGCCACATCGCGTCGGCACCGGCGCGGATCAACGGCTGGGACCGGGCCGCGATCGTCGCTCTCGGCGGCGCGGGATGCGCCCTGTCGTACGACGCCCTGCAGCAGATGGCCACCGCGATCCACGTCCGGGGACTCCTGACTTTCGTCTTCCCGCTGGTCATCGACGGGTTCATCGCCTACGGAGTGCGAGCCCTCCTGGTCCTGCGCACCGCCCCACTCGCCGCCCGTTGCTACGTCTGGACGCTGTTCGGCACGGCGACCGCCGCCAGCATCTGGGCCAACGCCCTGCACGCCGTACGCCTCAACGAGCAGCAGCACGACGGCTCGGGCCTCCGGCTCGGTGACGTCACCGTCGGCGTCCTGTCCACCCTGGCCCCGCTCGCCTTGGCCGGAGCCGTCCACCTGTACATCCTCATCGCCCGCCGGGTCGCCGAGGCCGACCTGTCCGGACCCCCGGAGACTTCCGGCGTCCGGACGGAGCAGGTCACCGACCGTCCGGACACCCACCGGGCCAGGGGCGTGCGAGGACCAGCCCCGGTCACCTCCGGACAGCCCGCCGAGTTGCCCGGTCCGGACACCGGTCGCCCCGCGGTCACCAAGGGCCCGGACCCCTCGGAGATCCACTCTCCGGACAGCCTGTCCGGAGAGCCAGGGAGGCCGGTCGAGCCGGAGCCCGAGCACGGCGGCCGTGACGCTGACCAGGGCGGACACCCCGCCTCCAGACCCGGCTCGGTCACCCGCTCCAACCCGGCCAAGCATCCGGACACCACCCCGGGTGCGGCCCGGGGGAACGGTCCCACCGCACGTCCGGACACCGGTGACCGCAAGTCGGCGGCCCCGGTCAGCGACGAGCAGCTTCTCGCGATCGCCCGCCAAGCGGTCACCGAGGCCGGCGACCTGACCCGGAAGGTCGTCGCGGACGCCATACGCGGTCACGGACACGGTCTCGGCAACGACCGGCTGACCGTCCTGATGCAGCGCCTCCGCAAGGAAGCAGAGCAAGCTCCGGACACCCGGACCGGCTGACCGGACAGCCGCTCGGCGGGCGCTCCGGCCCGTCCACCGGGACCGACGCACCCGCCGAGCACACGACTCCCTCCCAGCTCGCACACGCACTGGAGCCGCCACCATGAGCACCACCTCGGCCACCCGAGCAGAAGCCGACGCCTGGATCACCGTGCTCAGCCGGTACGGACACCTCCATCACGCCGAACCCGGACCCGACGGAGTCTGGACCGTCCAGCGCACACCCACGAGCACACCGCGCACCCTCCACCATCCCGTCCTCGCCCTCGACTTCGTTGCCGAAGTCCTGCGCGACGTACGCCGCGATGCCTCCGGACTGCCCCGATGACGCCCACCGATCCGCCCGCCGCCCCCACTGACCCGGGAGAAGGCCACTGCCCGGTACCAGGCCGAGCAAGCTGTACCTTCCGAAACTCCTCCGCAGCCACGGGCTGCGGAGGAGTTTCGGAAGGGCTTGCCGCAGCCCCCGAAGGGGCAGGGGATGCCCGGCACCAGGGGGAGCCGGGGCTTGGGGTCGCGACCGAGGGCGGATCGCAGCCGGAGGGTGAAGAAGCCGCGCATTCCGTGCCGCGTACGCGCGCCCGCCTGCGCCAGAGCGTGCACCGCGACCAAGTCCGCAGCGTCCGCCTGACCCGCGACGAACTCGACATCGTCAAGCGTGCCGCCGAAGCCGTCGGTCTGAAGGCCGCCGGCTTCATCGCCGACGCCGCGGTCGCGGTCGCCCAGGCTCAAGCCGGCCCCAAGGTGTGGCTGTTGGACCAGCGCGGACGCGTCGAGGAGCTGATGTCCGCCAGTGCCCAGCTCGCCCGCGCCGGCAACAACCTCAACCAGGTGGCACGCATCCTCAACTCCGGCGGCCGGGCCGAGTACGCCGACGACGCGGTCACCCGCGTCCTGCGCGCTGCCGCCAAGGTCGAGGCCGCCGCCATAGAGATGGCGAGGCGCTGACACCGTGGTCCCGGACATCTCCACCGGCAGCCGCACGTACGGACTCCTCGCCTACCTCTACGGGCCCGGCCGCCGGGACGAACACACCGACCCGCACATCGTCGCCGCCTGGATGCCGGAACTCGCACCCGACCCCGGCCGCGACCCGACCGCCACCCTCAAGCAGCTCACCGACCGGCTCGACCTTCCCGTCCTCGCTCTTCCGAAGGACCGCCGCCCGGCCAGGCATGTCTGGCACTGTCCCGTCCGCACGGCCCCCGGCGACCGGCACCTCACCGACGCCGAATGGGCCGAGGTCGCCCGTCGCATCGTCCATGCCACCGGTATCGCCGAGGAAGGCGATGCCAAGGCGTGTCGCTGGGTCGCCGTACGCCACGCCGACGACCACATCCACATCGTCGCCACACTCAAGCGCGAAGACGGGCGAAGCCCCCGCCGCCACGAGGACGGCATTCGGGCCCAGTCCGAATGCCGCAAGATCGAAAAGGAGTGGGGTCTGCAGATCCTCAACGGCGGTGACCGCACCGCCGCTCAACGTCCCACCAGTGCCGAACGCGCCAAGGCGAAGCGCACCGGCCGTGCCGAGCCGCCGCGTGAAACGCTGCGTGAGCACGTACGCCAAGCGCTGGCCGGCGCCGCCAACGAGGACGAGTTCTTCTGCCGCCTCACCGAAGCCGGCCTTCGCCTCGAAAAGCGCCTCGCCCCTTCCGGTGACATCCTCGGTTACAAGGTCGCCCTGCCGGGTGACCGCAACCGTGACGGCGAGCCTATCTGGTTCCCCGGCTCCCGGCTCGCCCCCGACCTCTCTCTCCCCAAGATCCGGCAACGCCTCGCGGCTGGATCGCTCGGGGACGAGCCCGCGTCCGTCGCGAGCCGCGCCCCGCATACGTCTCGCCCGGCCAGCGCTCGCCGCGACGCCACCCACGTCGCCGAACAGGCCGTCACGGTACTTGCCGGGGACGATGAGGCCGCAGGCGCCGCCCAGCTCATCGGCGTCGGCGAACTCCTCGACGCCGTCGCCCAGACCGCCCCGACTTCCACCCGCAAGGAACTCGCCGAAGCCGCCCGTGCCTTCGAACGCGCGACCCGTTCCCACATCCGAGCCGAGCAGGCCGACCACCGCGCCCTCCGTTCCGCCGCGCGCGGCATCGTGCGGGCCGGCAATGCACTCGGCAAAGGCGAGGATGGCGGTGCCACCTCGATGCTGCTGTCCACGATGGTCCTCGTCACGATCGCCGCCGTTCGCTGGCACTCCGCCCGTGGCCACGCCCAGCAGGCCGCCGCCGCCCGACAAGCCGCACAGCATCTGCGTGCCGCCTACCGGTCCGCGTCTGCCACGCCCATGAAGGCGATGCGCGAGCAAGGCCGCCAACTCCCCGCCCTCGTACGCGATCGCTACGCCCACGCTGTGGATGCCGCACTGCCAGGGCAAGCCGACCACGTTCTGCGCGAGCCCGGCTGGAACGCGCTCGCCGCCACCCTCGCCCAAGCCGAACGAGCGGGACACGACCCCGACGCGCTGCTCCAGCAGGCGATCGGATGGCGTGAGTTGGAGACCGCCGACAGCGTCACCGACGTACTCGTCTGGCGCCTGCGGCGCATCGGAAAACTGCCCGCCACTGCGGACCTGCCCCGCACACGTGCCCACCTGCGGACACCCCCGCCGCAGCCTCGACCCCCGAAGCCGCAGGCAGCGGAGCCCGTGGTTCGCAACGACACGAACAGCGCCCGCAGGCAGGGCCCACGGCGCTGACCAGCGCCTCAAAGGGCTGGACACCCGCGGCCGGCGCTGTTAGGGCTGGTCAGCAAGAGGACGAGGAGATGAAGCCGATGCCCTACGAAGACCTCCGGACCCGGAGAGCCATGTTGCCGGAGGCGGTAGCCGACGACCCCTTGCTGAGGCCCCAGAAGGAGACGCGGCTCGGCGACGGCATCATCCGTCGCCGCGCCACCACCCACCCCGAGGAAATCCGCATCGGCGGCATCCTGGTGATGTGCCCGAAGTGCGGAGCCCGGCGCGACTGGATGGTCATCTGCGACCGCAGCGAGCTCAGTATCCGCTGCCGGTGTGCGCACCAGTGGGTCGAGCCCGAGCTGACGCGCGCGGACTACGAGGCGATGATCGACGTCGGAGGTCAGGACTATCCGAGCCTGGAGGCCGCTGCACAGGCCGTGGGGTACGACGGCACGCTCGCTGGCACCTATCTGTCGGAGCCGAGGCCGGAGTAGAGACCCGGGGCCGGGCAATCGACGCCCTCTGGCCGGACGCGGACGGTCGGACCGTAGGGCCGAATCCGATCGGGTCGAAGGCACATCCGCTGCGACGGTCCGCCTCCTAGGATGCGCCCGTGGATCGTGACTGGATGCGGCAACAGCTCGAAGCGTTCATAGACCTGGCCAAGCGGTACGAGGCCGAAAAGAGACCGGGTGACTTCATCGGTGACGAGAACCTCTACGCGCAGCTGCATCGGTCGGAGCCCACGGTCAAGCAGGTCCTGCGCCTGCTCGACCCTGCGATTGCCGAGAAGATCGACATCGACCAGATGGCCGGAGTTGCCATGGCGCGCAACGAGGTCCAGCGCGGACTTGGCATCCTGGCGGACAAGGACGAGTGGGCGACCAGGCTGGTACCCGACGCACCCACACTGGCCGCTGACCGTTTCCACCCGTGGGTCTGGGAGCCAGCGGCACCATTGTGGGCTGCGGAGGCCCGGCAAGACTCGGTTCTCGCGGCCGCCCGGACCGTGAACCGCCGCCTTCAGCAGAAGCTGAACCGTCACGACATAGGCGAGACCGACCTTTGTCTTCAGACTTTCGACCTGAAGGATCCCGTGGCTGGGAAGCCTCGCCTGCGCTTCCCGGGAGACCGGAACACACCGACCTGGCGTGCTCGTCAAGAGGGAGCCAAGTACCTCGCGGCTGGCGTCTTCCTGGCGATTCGCAACGTTGCCGCCCACGAGGACGAGGTGTCCTGGACCGAGCAGGAGGCGCTGGAGCATTTGGCAACCCTGAGTGTTCTCGCCCGTTGGGTCGAGGAGTGCGACGCGGAGTCTGCTCCCTGAGAAGGTGACGGTTACGGAGGCGACCATCGTGGTTGGCCACGGGCCCGTATGCCCGCGTCGTCGGCGCAGCTCGTCTGGGGTCGAGGTCCCCGTCGAGGCGTCTCTTCAGCTCGTCGAGGGTGGCGCACGCGATCGAGACCTCCAGGAGTTCAGATAGACAGGCTGGTAATTGAGTTCAGTCAATCAGATAGACAGCCTGATATCTCAGATAGATACTCAACCGTGTGACAGACGTGTTCAGCGCCGCAGTGCGTCGGAGGAACAGCGAAGGCATGACCTTCGGCCGTATGGAAGCACTTACTTGGGACGTAGGAGGGAAGGAAGGCAGCCGGTCATCGGCTTGGTGGAACAACATGGCCAGGTACGACATGGAGACCCCGCCTGCGCCCAAGTACTTTCCGGGCATCGCTGCAGTCCTCCAGGTGTCCCAGCGGCGGGTTTCCGAGATGGTGGCCGAGCAGTGGTACCACGTGAAGCCCGACGATCGACTCCCGCGTGGCCTGGAGCCCCTGGTCTCCGCAGCGGAGACGCTGGACCCGGAAGACGTGGAACGGCTGACGGACATGGCTCGGCACTTGCTGGAAATCCGGCGAGAACTGAGAGGTCTCCAGGGCGGCGAAGGACACTACGACCCGGACTAGGGCCTGGCCAGAAGGCTAGCGGGCAGGGGCTGTGTCATGAGATCCCTTGCCAATCAAGTTAGTCGCCGCAGGCCAGCGCGCAGCGGACGACTGACTTCGTTGTCCAAGGACACCTCGGGCCGAGGCACGGAGGGGCTCGACGCCGCGCCACCAAGGACACGGCCGCTTCGAAGCGTGCGACGAGCGGTTCAAGCGGGTGGCGGAGGCGAAATGCGAGCCGGACCGAGTCTTCCAGAAGGTGTCAGGAAAGCCCTGGGCCTGGAGCAGCCCGACGTACGGCAGCTGTGCCTCGGGGTTTGCGGAACCGCATGCGCCGAGGGGCTGTCCCTGTGGGGACAGCCCCTCGGCGTTCGGGACGGGTTGAGGAGTCAGACGTCGGCAAGGTGATTGGCGAGGTGCAGCGCGCCGATAGCCACCGATAGCGCGGCGTGCAGACCGATGGTCTCAAGCAGTGTGGGATGGACGATCGGGGTCCAGTCCCCGTGAAGGTTCGGCCATGTGGCGAGGGTGACGTCCGCCGAGGCCAGGCCCAGGCGGGCAGCGACGTCCATCCCGCCGGAAGGGGCGCGTTCCCAGTGCAGCAAAACGGAGCCCGGACGAAGGGGAGCGCGGTCTTGCACGGACACCCAGGTCGCATGAATCGGCTCGGTGGCGTACCGGGGCACGGAGCGGACGAAGGCACCACGTACGCCTGAGGGCATGGGACGTTGAGCCAGATCGCCGAGAATCAAGGGCGTTCGCCTCGGGCTCTTCGCGCATGCTGCGGGCTGGGCGCATGACTGGTGGTTCACGCGTCGGCCCAGTCGAGCTGAGTGCGGACCTCGGCCGGTAGCACACCCTCTTGGCCGTTCTCGGCGAGGTATACGGCGCCGTCTGGGCCACTGGTCTCGATGAGGCGACCGACGCGGTGGGCCTGGGGCCAGTCCGGGTTGATGGCGAAGTACACGGGGAGATCCGGATCGACGACCTGGAGCTGGTGTATCAACTGGCGAACGGTGATCGCATGCGGCAAGAGAGAATCCTGAGTTGGTGAGGGGAGCGGTTGGCGTAGGTCAGACGCAGGCACAGCAGCGGTTGGGGAAGGCGATGAGTGCAGCGATGAAACCGGCCACGGCCTGAGCCGGAACGCTGGGCCCGAGGGCCTGGCTCCACGCCACCTTTCCGTCGGCGTCCTTGACGTGGATGTGCCACAGCTCGCCGCGCGCGGCCTCCTTGGTCTCGGGGAGGAACCCGACGTACACACGCTGGTCGGGGCTGGAGCAGTGGACGTTGGCGTAGAGGTCGGGGATGACGTCCCAACCCTGGCCCTTGAGGAGATCGATGACCGGGCCCGCACAGTGGCAGTCGAGAAGCCACTCGCGGTTGCCGAGCGCAGCGTGCGGAGATTCGGCGGGGAGGTGGAACGGCGTGGTGGCGCTAAGTGTCACGAGTAGCAAACCCTTCGTTGACCTGCGGCTTTTCGAAGTGGTCGTACGTTGACATGGCCGACGGGCAGGTCTCCAGTCCTTCCCAGCGGTGGGTGTCTGCCGTGGGCGAACTGGCGGTGTGGTGGCTGATGAACCGAGGAAGGAATGGATCGGTCGCCCCGGGAGCTTTTCCCGGGGCGACCGATGCGAGGGGAAGGGCGGCGTGTTGGACAGGGAGATGTGTACGTACGACGAGACTGTGGACGACGCGGTGGCGGCGTCCCTGGGACGATCCCGCATGGCGGCTGGCGGTCGGATTGAGCTGAGCGTCGAGGAGCTCGCGCAAGCGGTGGGCGATACCGCCGGGGATCCGCCCGTGCAGGAGCGTCGTGGGGCCGACGGGCGCTACTGACGTTGTTGCCGTGATGTCGTCAATGTGAGTTCGGTTTCGGCGAGACATCCGTCGATGAGGTTGCTGCGGTACTGGATCTGGCGGAGACCATGCCGGAGCGTGTTGATGAGGTGGTCGGGGTCGGTGAAGGCGGTGTTGACCTGGCTGCTGCGCCGCAGCAGGGACCAGATGCCCTCGACGGGGTTGAGGTCTGGTGCATAGGCCGGGAGGAAGTAGCAGGTGATCCAGTCGTGGGCGTCGATGAACTCCCGCAGTCGGCGGTCCTTGTGGACGTTGAGGTTGTCCCACACGAGCACGATGGGTGCACCGAGCTGTTGGTGCGCGGCGATGAGCAGGTCGCGGTAGTCGGTCCAGGTGAAACTGCGTCTGCCGCCTCGTTTGTGATCGACATGCCGCTTGGGTCGATAGATCAGCCGTGAGCGTTCACCTTGCTTGTAGCAGGCCAGAGCGGCGACGGAGAAGCGCCTCTGGGAGCGTCCTCGCACCCGGATGACGGGTGTGCGTCCGCGCCGCGCCCAGGTCCGTGCGGTGGGCGGCGTCATCGAGAAGCCGGCCTCGTCTTCGAAGCACAGCCAGGCGTCGAGCGCCGCCACGGACCTTCCACCTGCGGCCAGGTTTCCTTCACCCAGCCCGCCACGGCCTCCTCGTCGCGCTCGATGGCTCGGCGGGCCGGGACCTGGTGGCTGAAGCCGTGCCGGTGCAGCATCTGCGCGATCGCCGACAGTGTCATGCTGAACGGAAAATCGAACCTTGGCCAGGCAGGCGGCAGGGTCCGTTCTGCGAAGCAGAACGGACGTCGGAGGCGGATCCGGAAGGTTCAGGCTGCGGGTGCGAGAGTGACTTGGTGCCCGAGGGCCTGGAGCTGGCGGACAAGATCTCGGGTCTTGCGGGCGGGATTGAGATGACGGTGGTGCCATTCAGCACCGAGTTCTTGGTAGGAAGCGTCAGGCTCGCTGAGCAGGTGCCAGGTAATGACAAGCAGCGAGCGAGCGACGGCGACCAGAGCCTTGCTGTGGCCCCGGCGTTTAACGATGCGTCGGTAACGGGCACCGAGGAAGGTATCGGTGCGGGCGGCGGCGCTGGCTGCTTCACCCAGTGCGCCCTTGAGCCAGGGATTGCCCCTGCCGGCCGGACCGGTGGTGTTCTTGGCTCCGGACTGGATGGTTCGCGGACATAGTTTTGCCCACGAGACCAGGTGCTCAGGGGTGGGAAAGCGGCTCATGTCCAGGCCGATCTCGGCGAGGATGATCTGGGCAGTAGCCTGCCCGACGCCGGGGACGGCATCCAAGCGTTCGGCCAGGTCCTGAGCGGTCACGTCTGTGTGGTCGGTCAGGTTGCTTCCGCGGTCGTCGTGCGGGGCCGTGGTCTGGCCCATGAGATCGACAATCAGCCGGTCGAGTTCCTGGATCTGCGCGGTGAGATGGTCGACGGTTCCCAACAGCACGTGGAGCAGGCGGGCGTGGTGGTCGTCGAACTGTCCGGTGAGCGCCTCGACGAGGGCTGCCTTCTTCTTCACCAGGTTCCCTTTGGCGAGATCCGCCAGCGTTCTGGGAGTACGCTCCCCGGCGACCAGGGCACCCAGCATCGCCCGTGCTGACATCCCGAAGAGGTCCGAGACGACGTCGGACAACTTGATCTGCGCGTCCTGGAGGACTTTGTCCACCCGGTGTTTGTGCCGAGTGCGTTCTTGGACGAAGACGGTTCGGGTGCGGGTGAGGTCCCGCAGCTGCCGCACCGGCTTGGGCGGAACGAACGAGGCCCGGACCATGCCTCGTTCGGCGAGCTTGGCCAGCCAGACCGCGTCTAGCTTGTCGGTCTTGGGCCGACCAGGGACGTTCTTCACGTCGCGCGCGTTGACCAGCCAGCATTCCAGGCCACGGGATTCCAGAAGATAGAAGAAGGGCCGCCAGTAACTGCCTGTCGCTTCCATCACCACCCGCTGGATGCCTTGGCAGATCAGCCGGTCGCCGAGCTCGAGAATCGCGTTCGTGGTGGACGCCACTGTCCAGACCTGCTGAACACGCCGACCCTCGATGGTGTCGTGCGGGACACGCAGACACACCATCCCGGACGCCTTGGCGATGTCGATCGCCGCGACCCGCGCAACACTTCCGTCGTCGTGGTCCTCACTCAACTCCTTCATGGGCATACTCCCCTCGTGCGCCGTGCAGGTAGGGACTGCCCGGAGAGCCTGAGGGAGACGGAGAAGCTGAACGGCGTGTTCGAGACGACAGTGTGCGGCCCCTCAGGCGGCTCTCTCACCAGACTCTTGTGCGGGCTCACGGCCCAAACATGAAGCGGCGTCGGCGGACAGCCCCGTTCCAATTTTCACGCCCGCGAGGCGTCAACCGCAGGTGAACGGCAGACTCTTGTGGAACCGGCGCCCGATCAGCGTCTTGATCCGCGCCAGTGTCCACGTCTGGTCCGGCCAGCCGTGCGCGACCGGCCCCTTGGCGAGCTCCTGCTCGAGCACGGTGAACAGGGCCTCACTCAGCTTGGGCCGTGACACGGGCCCGGCAGACCGCAGCCCCTCGGTGCCGGCGTCGTGCCAGGCTCGGCGCCATCGCTGCACCGAGCGCACACTCACCCGTAAGTCCTTGGCGACCTCGGCGTTGGAGGCACCCGCAGCGAATCGCTCCGCAGCCTCCAGCCGGATCCACTCGCGAAACGCCTGCCGTTCAGGCGTCAGCCCACCACCCTGCGGATATCTCACACAACCGGCATACCGCGACGATCACACATCGTCAGCCCTCAACGACATCACGCCGCAAAGGTCAGTAACGGCGGCACCGTCTCATGAGCGCGCCGCCGCAGCTCGCCGGTGGTGGGCAGAGCGGGTCGGCAGGACAGCACTAGGGCTGACCGGGATTGCGGGCGCTGCCGCGGGCCGGCCGACGAGGTGATTGGCGTGGGAGCGTGTGCGCGCGGCTGCGGCACGCCGAACGTCCAGCGGGGTCGGCAACGGGGGAGACACAGGGTGGATTCGGGCGGTACTGCGGTTTCGCTCCGGAACTTCGAGCGCGTAGCGGAGCACAGGGCTGGGGTCGGCCAAGCGCCCGGTGGTCGCCGCAATCAGATCGATCGGGACCGTGGAGGTGAACGTGGCGTACCAGCGCGAACTGAAACTGTCATGGCCACCCCAGAGCAACCAGCGGTCCTGGTCGCCGCGGAGCTCGACGTGTCGATTCAGGATCCCGCTCCTGTAGGTGAGGCCGGCGAGCCCGTCGGGTGCCGTGAAGAGGGTGGTGAGCTGCCAGCTTCCTCGCTTCCATCCGGCGCCTTCCAGAGACCGAAAGGCGTCCTCTGCCGGGCGACGAGGACTGCCCAACACGGATTCCGGATCCTCGGAGTAGCCGGTGGCAAGGGCAAAGGTGAAGGCGGTCACCAACTCCGTTGGAGTGTTGGAATCGAAGGTGGCCAGCCAGTCTGGCGGTCCGAACGGGTCGCTACGGGCGGCGACCTTCCACAGGGTGTCGTCCGGGCCTTCGGGTAGGAATCCGAGCCGGACATGCTGGTCGGGGGAGGAGACGTAGACGTTCGCCAGTTCGTCGCTCGGCGCCGTGAACCCGTGGTCGAGGAGTGGTTGCATCGCCGGGTCGCCGATCGTGGTGGCGCCGGCGAGGTACAGGGGAGTCACGTAGACGTCGCCGTCGAGTGTGCGTGAGGGCATGCGGGATCTCCGGGTGTGAGCGGTGGGCCGTCAGCGCTGGCGGCGTGAACGACCGTGCGCGGCAGGTGACGCGGGCCGGGTTGCGCCCTTCGCTCCGGGCGCCAGCGTGTGGACTGGTGCAACGAGGACCTCGGTACTTGGGGCGAGATCGCCGAGGTCGAGAGGCGGCATGCGGAAGTGCCTCCGGGCGGTGAATGAGGGGCTAGGGGTCATGACCGGCGACGCACTCGCGGAGGAGCCGTGGAAGCGGAGGGGGCCGGCGAAGCGGCGTGTGCCGAATGGGTCCTCCCGTGCGGGGAGCGGAACCGTGCCGCCTCTGCACGACGGCCGTGCAGAGGCGACGCTCCGGCGGATGCCTCCCGTTCACGTTCCAGTCGGCGAGCCGCGGTGCGGTAGGCGGCGTGGTCTTGGCGCTCGCCGACTGCCAGGAGGTAGATCTCCCGGCGGTGCTGCGAGGACGCTGGGGCGTCGCGGTACTGGATGACCATGCGCCAGCGGGTCTCCGGATCGACGTAGATCTTGTGGCAGCCCGCGAGCTCGCGGGTCAGCGCCGCGCCGCGTTCGTTGCCGTGGACCAGGTGCTGCAGTTCCAGCAGCGCCAGGTCGCGGATGCTCTCCGGGACCGAGCGCAGGTCGGCCAGGGCCTCAGGGTGCGCCGCGAAGGCGTACCGCGCCCGGCTCACGGCGCACCCCGGCCAGAGCGCGGAGCAAAAGGAGTCACGGCAGGAGCCGTGACAGGTGCCGGCGGGACCGCGAGGCCGGCCGTTCCGGCGAGCGGTGAGCGGGCGCGGGCAGCCTGCGCCCTGTGCCCCTCGGTGCTCCGCGGACCCGGTGCCAGCGGGAGAGGGGAGTTGCGGTTCATGGCCCAGGCGTCCGCCGACTCGGCACTGGTGAAGGCCTCTTCGCGCAGTGTGTACGAGCGGAAGTCCTCGGCCGTCTCTTCGAGGAAGAGAAGGTAGGGAGCGCGCGTGGCATCCGGGTGGCTGTCGTGCACGAGCGTGCGCACCTCGGTGCCGAAGCCGAAGGAGCCCGGATTGTCGGTGTAGTGGTCGATGACCTCATACCGGCCGTCGGGGTTGGTTCGGAGCAGGTCCTCCAGCCGCGAGGTGAGTTCGTCGGCGGGGTACGGACCGGGGTTGAGGGTCGGCATGGTGGCCGTCGGCGGGCAGCCCTGGCGGATAAGCCAGTTCTGGGCGAGCGGCACGACGGGGGCCCGCTCGTACTCGAACGTGAACGTTCGCTGATCCACGTCACGGGTGAGGTGGAACGCGACGTACACCGCCGTGCCGGGCACGTCCCAGATGGCCGCCCTGTCGTAGAACAGCAGGTAGCTGTCACGTCCGTCGTCGCTGTGGTGCTCTGCGAGCGGCTCGAACATGTCGTCCGAGAGCGTGACCGAGGAGAAGTCGCGCTCGACCGCCTCGGTGGCCGGCTCGAAGCCGTCGATGCGGTAGTCCGGCACCTGCGGTTCGTACATGTTGGCCATATCAGGCTCCCGCGGACTCGGGCGAGGCCAGGAGCCGGTGGTTGGGACGGTTCGGGCTTGTGGTGCACGCGCCGAACGGGCCGTCTGGTGTGCGCAGTTGGAGCAGCGTCGGGTCGAGGTGGTCGCGGTGCCACGTCGAGGGTCCGGTGAGCCCAGTCTCGACGTCGGTCAGCTGCTGCCAGGCCAGCCACAGGGCATGCAGGCGGGCCACGGCCTCGGGATGCTCCTGCCACCGCTGGCACCAGGGGCGGCCGGTGGTGATCTCCCGGCCGTAGACCGGCAGCAGCAGGTCGTGCACCCAACTCGTCAGTGCCGCAAGCTCCTCGGCGTACGCAGCGCCGTCGAGCGCCAGGATGAAGATGGACGCCGGGCCCTCCTGTGGGCCACCTGGCCCGGCCGCCGCCAACGCGGCGACCGGGCCCTCGCTGTCACCGGCCTCCCCGCTGCCATCGTCATCCGAGGGCGGTGCGTCGTCGGTGAGCCGGGCGAGCGTCTCGCCCTGCTTACGGCTCTCCGTGACCAGCTTCGCGACCGTGGAGACCAGGTCGTCCAGGTCGTGGTCCGGCACACGTATCGGCTCGCTTTCCTGATCGGGTTCAGCCATTGCTACCCCTCCGCAAGATCGGGTGGTTGGGGTGGCGAGGATCCGGAGAAATCCGGGTTTGGCCCGGCCGGGAATCCGGTGTAGAAAGCGCCGTTCACCGCGAGTCGTGATGGCGGCAGACAGGGATGGGAGCGAGGATCTCCAGCGCGTGAGCGGCCTGCTGCGGAACAACTCCGTTGCCTAGTACGGCTAGTTGGGCCGGGCGTCCCAGTTCCGGGGTGGCTGTCACCCAGCCGGGAGCAAGTCCCTGCATCCACTCCACGAACAGCGGGCTGAGGCGTCCCGCCCCGTCGGTGGGTTGGGGCGCTGGGCGTGTGATGCGCTCCCATCGGGCGATGGCCGCCGCGTACGGACCCCATGTCTGGGGCCGCCCTCGAACAGCGTCTGCGCCGGAGGCGTCCCAGAGCCAGCGGCCGTGTGCCGCCTGGTTGTGCGCGTGGACTCCGTGTCCGGGGCATGCCTCAAGCGGGCCGCTGCCGAGGTCAGGGTCAAGTCCCCGTTGCCGTGCCGCTGGTTCTGCGAACCTTTGGCCCCGTCGGATGCCTTCGGCGTCGGCAGGAGCCACTCCACCTCGTCCGCCAGATTCGGACCGTGGCCGCCCGCCTTCCGCTTGACCGGATGCTGACTCCCACCGTTCGTCGCCAGGTTGCTGGTCGGCGTCTTCAGCAGTGGCGGTCCGCCAGGAGGGCCAGGCAGCGAGGAAGATCCGCTCGCGACGGTGCGGGGCTCCGACATCAGAGGCGCGAAGCACACACCAGCGTGCATCGAACCCGAGGTCGGCCAGGGAGCCGAGTACGGCACCGAGTGCGCGCACAGCAGGCTGGCCTGCAGTGTCTCCCAGACACCACGGGCAGGGTTCCACGTCGCCAGGGGAACCGGCGGGGGAGGTGAGGAGTCCTCGGACATTCTCGATGACCACCAGGCATGGGTTGAGGGCTTCGATGGCACGGACGATGTGAAGCCACAGGCCGGACCGGGTGCCATGAGCCAGTCCGGCGCGACGGCCGGCGACCGAGACGTCTTTGACAGGGGAATCCGGCCGTCAGGACGCACACCTCCAGTGCGTCGGCCCAGTTCACGGCCGTGATGTCGCCGAGGTTCGGCACGGTCGGCCAATGCCGGGCAAGGATCCGGGCCGGGCCAGGATCGATCTCGGCGTGCCAGGCGATCGTTCCGCCGAGGACGGCCTGGACGCCGAGATCCAGGCCGCCGTACCCGGAACACAGGCTCCCGATCGACGGCCAGGGCGGTGCCGTTGGATGGTCAGCGCGCATGGTGAGACGCCGACATGTAGGCGAGACGGATCGGCTCCGCCACGGGGAGCTTGGCCGGGACGCGGTAGATCGAGTTCGCGGGGCGTGCCGAGCGGCTCAGCGGGGCGAGGACGCGAGGCGGGGTGCCGTCAATCCGGTCGGCAGCGCACCGCAGTACGACGACCGTTTCCTGCAGCGAGTCGACGGTGAGGTCCAGCCGGTCCTGCACGACGTCGAATGCGGCTTGGAGGGCATCACGAAGGTCTGCCGAGGTTAGGGCTTCCGCGTACTTGCGCAGGAACCCGAGCTGCTCGAAGGCTTCCGTGTAGGTGTTCATGGCGCACCCCGCCGGGGCGGACGCGCTGGTGTAGGCGGCGATGACCGGGCCGAAGTCGAGGCCCGGATCGGTGTCGATGGCGCGGAAGAGTACCTCGTCGGACAGGTCTTTCACGAGTCCCGTGAGCGCGCCGAGATGATGGGAAGCGGTGACAAGGTCGGGCAGGGAGCGCTGCCGGTACGTCCGGACGATCTCGGAGCGGAGTTGCTCAAACTCCCTGGCTACCGCGTACAGTTTGGCCTTTCCCAGGCTCGCGCGGCCGGTGTGGTCGGTCATTACTGACTCCGATGGTTGTGGCGGTCGGGAAGCGCGGCGCAGGAGGCCGCGGTCGTCGCCGCAGGGCCCGCGGTGTCCGCGAGGGGGCTACGGGCGCGGGCAGCGTCGATGCGGGCGGCTAGTGGCGGAGCACTGGGCCGGCTGACCGGTCGTCGCGGCTCAGGCTCGGCTTCGTGTGCTAGGCGCAGGCGGCGGCGCACGTCGTCCAGGGGGCCGAGCGCGTGCAGGGCGTAGCCGATGAGCTGCCCCGGCGCGAGCGCGTCGTGGTCGGCCAGTTCTCCCACCTGCTGTGCCGCCAAGGTGGCCGTGCGGACGAGGGAGGCTTGGACGACCTGTTCGCCGACGTGTTCGGCGGCCAGGCCCACGAGCGGATCGCAGAGGCGCCGCACACGCTCGGCATCGAGCGTCCCGTCGACGAGAGCACCGCGACGCTGGACTTCCCACAGCACGGTCAATTGGTCGATCGGCTCACCGCGATGGTGTAGGGCCCCGAGCGCCTGGTAGATCTGCTGATGACCCCGGTCGGCGAAGTCGCCGGGGCGAAGCCACTGCACCAGCCCGAGCAACTGCTCGGGGCGGGAGGTGAGACAGCCGAGGAGGAACTCCTCGTCGGCGAGGACCCGCTCGCCCACCGGCTGAGGGTGCTCGGTCTGGGGAGCGTACGCGTCCGGCGGTTGCACGGGACGTGCCTCGGTGCCCCAGCCGCGAGCGAGGTCCGCGAGTACGTCGGACAGGACCTGGGCGTGGTGCAGTGTCTCCGTCACGGTGCCGGCCCGGCTGGCGGCGAGCGCTGCTTGGTGGAGGCGGGCGGCGTGCTTGGCCACACCGCGGTGGATGGCGCCCTCCAGAACCATCCGTCCGTACACAGCGGCGTGGTCGGGGCGCGGGCAGGCCGACACCAGGGAGTGCAGGTATGAGGCGGTGAGCCCACGCGTCCGCGTGCTCGCCTCATGCAGCGTGTCGGTAACCCAGGCCAGAGGGACAGGGATGCCGGCTTTCGTGCCCGCTGCCGGGTGACCGTCGGCCTTGAGCTCGAGCATCGCGTTGTAGACCGCCGCGTGCGCGGGACGGGAGAAGTGTTCCGGTCGCAGCCAGGGCGAGAGCCGGTCAAGTTGGCCGGGCTCCAGGAAGATCGCGCCCAGTACGGCCTGCTCGGCGTGGACGAGGGGGGTCACGACCGCGCCTGGCGCGCGGCATGGCCCTGGGCCGGTATCCCGGCGACCGCGCGGTCGGCCGCGGCCAGGTCGGCGGCGAAACGGTCCAGCTCACTCGTGAAGACGGGGTCCGAGGCGATCACAGACCCGGATGGGGATACGAGCCACCAGTCGGTGCCACGCCGTACGACGGGTGTGCCGGCGAGGTGCTCGGACCGGCGGGCCAAAGCCCAGGACGGGGCGGGGTGGGACATGGGAGTACCTCAAGAAGACGACGAGGGCGACGGCCCGGGGGATACGAGGCGGATGGGGCGTGTTCCATCGCGTCTCGCCAGCCGGGGGCCTGACAGCAGCGGGGTCATGCGGCCGGGCCGAAGGCGTGGCGACGCAGGTTCTTGGCCAGCGCTCGCTCGGTGATCGCCGCGGTCTCTTTGGCGGAGGCGGCGCCGAGCCGTTCGGCGTCCGGCTCCCGGTACCAGGGCTTGAGGTCGAGGAGTGCGGGGCGGATGCCGGTGGCCAGCAGGAGGGCGGAGCCCTTGGGAAGAGCGCGGATCGCGTCGGTCGGCAACACCCGCTCCTGACGCATGGAGACCGACGTGGACTTGCCCGACTCGCTGGTGGACACCGAAACCGTGCGGACGTCGTGGTCGCCCACCAGGCGGCTGAGCTTGTCCGCGAAGTCGGCGTCGTCGATGCCCGAGCCGACGAGCTTGATCGTCGCGGCGGACCACAGGGCGTCCATTCCGGCCTCGCCCCAGACCCGGACGCCCTGCCGGTAGGACTGCAGGATCGTGACTGGAATGACGCCCCGGGAGCCGAGGTGCGAGTACAGGTCCGGCAAGTCGGCGATCTTGCACACGTTGGCGGCCTCGTCGAGGATCGCGAGCAGCGGAGCGTCGAGCCGCCCACCGTCGCGCTCGGCCTGGATCACGGCCGCGCGCATCACCGCGTCGGCCGCGGCGGCGATGACCGCCGAGGCGGACCCGCCGCCGTCCTTCGACAGCAGGAACAACGTGTCCTTGCTGGTGGCGAAGGCCTCCGGTTTGAACTCACGGATCTTGGCGAGTCCGCTGGGCGGCGTGACCCAGGCGGCGATGGCCGGGTCGAGCAGGCAGTTGGCGTACTGCCGTGCGGTCTCGAAGATGCCGTCCCGGGTCTCGACGGCGCCCGCCATGGTGCCCTGCAGCTGGGCGGCGACCGCGTCGAGTCCGGCATCCTGGAGCAGGTCGATGGGGGTGCGATCGGCCGGGGAAGCGAGCCAGGCCAGGACATCGGTAATCGGCCGCCGGTCACGGGCGGCGGCGAGGAACAGCGCGGTGAGAGTGTTCGCGGCGGCGGTGGACCAGAAGTCGCCGACGCTCGAGTCGTCCACGGAGGCGGTCACAAAGTGCCCGGCCAACCGACGTGCCCCGGCGAGATCACGGGCATCGGCAAGGATGTCCCACCACATCGTCTGGGGTGCGTGGGCGATCTGCTGCGGATCGAGCGTCCACACCGTGCCCAATTCGGCGCGGTCCGCGAGGGTGGCGGTGTAGGCGTCACGCGCTGCCTTGTTGGAGGTCAGCAGCACCGGTCCAGGCGCGCGCAGGATCGCCGGGATCGCCAGACCAGAAGTCTTCCCGGACCGGGGCGCCATGATCGCCAGAATCACGTCCTCCCACGAGGAGCGGACCTCGCGCGTGCCGGGCGCGAGCGTGCCCAGCAGAACGCCGCGGTCGTCGGGTACTACGTCCTTGGGCCTGGAGCCTTTGAGGCTCGGACGAAGATCGATCGCCTTGGCCGCAATCTTCTTCGGCATCAGGTCGGCCAGATCGCGCTGATCCGCTAGCCCCTTGGCGTTGCCACGCAGTCGCAGCCACACCTTCGCAGCCAGCAGCGCGGCGGTTACGAGGATGAGTGCGGGCAGGACGTAGCAGGCGCCAACGAGGACGGGCTGCGGGAGGTGGGGCCAGACCTCATGGGGATGCAGTAGTGCGTCGGTCGGTTCGTACGGGGCCCAGGAGCCGGACCTAGTGAGGGCGTTGGCGCCGTTGCCGAACAACCAGGCCAACGTCCCAGCACCCATGCCAAGGGCGGCGACGGACAGCATCAGGTACAGCAGGAAGTCGGTGCCGGTGGTGGTCGAGGGCGTGCTGGTGCGTGCAGGAGACAATGCGCGGTCCCGGTACGTGGTGCGGGTTGGGCGGTGTGCTGGGGGTCGGCGAGTTCTTCTGGCGATCACGGGTGGGCTCGTGGCGGCTGCGGTCGGTGGAGGAGGGAGTCGAGGCGGCGGCTGGGACCGAGTTGCCCGGGTGCGCAGGCGGCGTGGTGGTCAGGGCCTCCGGTTCGGCCTCGACATGGGCGGCGGAGAGGCAGATGACGCCGCAGGCCCGGGGGTGGGCTTTTCTGTGTGCCGGGATGTCGGCGCGGTTGTGTAGTAGTTGGCGACTCGCGTCCGCCAGCTCGGCTTCGCCGGACGATCGAGTGCCCGCAGCTGGTCGGCGGCGTCGTGGAGCTCTTCGCCGAGGGAGGCGAGCGTCGCGGCGGCTTCCGCGAGGTCGTACGAGAGGTCCCAGCCGGCGTCGGTCTCGGATGTCTTGGCCTGCTCAGCGGCGGCCTCGAAGAACTCGCTGAGCCGGACGACCACACCGTCGTTGGGGTCGAGGACGTGCTCGGTGAGCTCGGCAGCGCTTTCGTACGTCTCGGCGCCGTTGAGTTCGTCGGTCAACCGCAGGATCTGTTGGCCAGGGACGCGTTTGCCCTGGGGGTCGGAGGGCGTGGTGATGGCACCGACACGCAGATCGGGGCCGAGGCCGACGCGGTAGCCAACGGCGGTGAGCATGCGGGCAGCCTGGCTGGCCATCTGGTTCTCGCGGGCTTCGCCCATGTCCCAGGGCAGGCGGTACCAGAAGGACCGAGGCGTCGTCTCGATGACGAAGCCAGCTCGTTTCAGGAGTATGGCGGCGAGTTCGTCTCCGCCTTCGGCTGTGACGTTGCCGGTCGGATGGCGTGTGATGACGACATCAGGCGCAATGGGCATGGTGGGTCTTCCGTTCAGAAGTGCGGGTTCTCGGACGGCTGGTCGCTCGTGGAGGCGGCTTCCAGCAGTTCAGGCAGGTCCGCGGGGTCGGCGTCGCGCTGGTCGATCCACCAGCCGGCGCGGGTCAGGGGTCGTACGGCGCCCTCGATGGCCTCCCACTCTGCCTCGCTCATCGTTCCTTCGACGACGAGCGAGGTGTACGCGGCGGAGACGAGCTGGTGGCGACAACGGGTGGCCCAGGCGACCGCGCGGTCGGTGCCGTCCAGCGGGGGCATGCGGTACTGCTCGGACCACTCCTCGGCCTAGGCCTGCTCGGTCGCCCTCTGCTTCGCGAGCCACTCGCCCTTGGCCTCGGTGTCCTCCTCGCGGGAGGCCCGCCAGCAGTCGGAGCAGTCCCGACTGGCGAGCCAGCGCGCGTATCCGGCACGCCTGTCGGCGGGACGGTCGGAGAGATCGGCCTCAGCGGTGTGACCGCAGGCGTGGTTGATGGTCCAGAACTTCTTCACGGCCATGGGCCGGACTCCTTGAATCTCGAGGAAAGGGGGATCAGCCCGTACGGCTTGGGTTGGCCGGACCGGCCTGGGGCCGAGGCGCCACCTCGTCCTGACGCATCGGGCCGTTGTCCGAGCGGTTAGGGGGCGACGCCACGGCGGCGAGCGCTCGCGCGGTGTGAGTGCCCCGGAGCCACTCCTGCCGGTCCGGCAACGGCGCCTCGGCCAGGGGAGGGGCATTCTCGGGAGTCGAGTCGGCCATGACGGCTAGTTCGAGCTGGGCGCCGACGAGCTGGTCACCGAGGAGGCGACGTGATGGGCGATGTCGCGCAGATGAAGGCCCAGTTCGTAACCGTTGGGTGTCCCGAGGCGCTCGCACCAGGCGGCGGCCGTGTCGATCAACTCCTCTAAGTCGAGCACGACGCCGTGCTGCTCGTCGAGGATCTCGCCCAGGGTCTCGGAGACGTCCGCCGCGCGACGCCGCCCGTGCAGTTCGCCGGTCAACGCGGTCACGGACTGGCCGGACTGTGGCGCCCGTGCCGAGACTCCGTCCGAAGTCGGGACCGGTGACGGAATCATGATCCTCGGATCGGCCGCGACGGAGAGACCGGCCTCCTGGAATTGGCGGGTCGCGCGGGCCACGGTCCGTACCGCCGTGTTGTGGGGCGTGTCGTCCGCCAGCAGGTAGACGTCGAGGTGCTCGCTGTAGCGGAAGTGGTGTTTGCGCAGGACCTCGTCCAGAAATGGGCGGCCGTCCGCGACGGCGGCGGCCACCCCGAAGTCGGGGTGCATCCTGAAGGCGACGTCCGGTTCGAGTCGCAGGGTCATCGCGGGGGCTCCTTGGCGTGCGGTTCAGCGGGTGTGGACCGGCTGCGGGGCGACGGGGGCAGGGCGGCACTCGACGGCGACTGCGGGAGATCGTGCGGGCAGTGCACCCGCCCTGGCTGGAGAGACTGTGGTAGCGGCCTGCGCCCGGCGCTGTTGCGTCGAAGTCGCCGGATCGGGGCGCCCGTTGCCACGGATGTAGGAGAAGGCGTCGAAGGCGAGGTCCGTGCTTGCCAGCCGGGTCTCGACATAGCGGAAGTCACCCTCGCCGTGGAGCAGGACGCCCTCACGGGTGTGCGTGTCCGTGCCCACCGCGCGCAGGGTGCCCTCGGGATCACGGACCTGGTCGTGAACGACGATCCGGCCTGCTCGGACGTCGGCGTCGAGCGTGCGTGCCGAGGCGAACGCGGCTTCCTCAACGGTGGACAGCGACGGGGCGGAAGGGTTCTCCAGTCGGCCGAGGAGACCTCGTCCCACGCCGAGCCGGGCATGAGGCTGGAGGTCGTACGCGGCATCGGAGGTGACGCTGTACTGCGCGGCCCGCAGGGACTGGACCGCTTGCGCCCCACGCCGGCTGGGGGCACGGTGCGGGTCGGTCAGGCCGTACAGGGCGCTGCCGGGCAGCCGCTCGAAGCCGACGAGCCGCAGGATGTGCTCGGCGACGTGATTGTCGTGCGACGTCGCCGCCACGACGCCGTAACGGTCGTGGTGGCCGACGGTGATGTGCGGGCGTGTGTCCGCCACGAAGATGCACCTCGCAGAGTCGGGGCCGTGCGGAGGATGAGGATGCAGCCGGAAGGCGGATTTGGTGTGGCCGGAGAATTGGGTTAGGTCTGTCCGGTGGATCGTGCGATCGGCCCGCATGGACCCAGGGTGGTGGTAACGGTAAACAGCCTTCGATAGGGTCTGCGTTGATCTGCCGAGAGCCACATGGAGTACCGGCGACGTGTCCGACTGGGGGCGGTGTTCCGGCCTCGATCGAGAGCAGATCACGGATGAGTCTCTAATCGTCGCGGAGTCTCAGCAGGCCATCGGAAGCGGTGGTCGAGCTGAGGCTGCCTGCCGACTGGTCAACTACCCTCATACGAAGGGATCGACTGGTGAGGCCGACGTTTCCCGTTCAGGTGCTCCTTGTGATCGTGTCATTCATGTCGTCACTGCTCATTGCCGTACTGGCGGGTGTTCTGTCTCGCTCGACAGGAACGCAGATTGCTGGTGCCGTGTTGTACGGCGGTGGTGCGTTCATCGCCTGGAAGACTCTGTGCGTCACCGTGCTGACCGCACTCGGCCTGCTGGGGCATCCCCGAGAGGGCGGGCATACAGAGAACCTGGGAATCCAGTCAGCGTGAGGGCTCTCGTGCCGCCTTGTCGCTAAATCGTCGGCGCGGACGGGTGCTGCCTCACTACCGTGGCTACGTGGCCACGACGAGCATGTCCTCCGCGAGCCAACCACTTGCGCCCGTCTATCCGTACAACGAACCGGGTCAGGTCGTCCTTCTACACGATGGGCCGATCGGTGGGCTAGGGGCAACCGACGTTGCCGGGCGTGTCGAGTTGACCTGCTCTAACGGTTTCAGCTTCGAGTGGAAGGTTGGGGATGGGGCGTCGCCAGGCTTTGCCAACCGCGACGAGGTTTCCCTGACGCTCCGTCGTCCAATGGGCGGCATGTCCATGCCTGGAGTGCCGCGCAACATCGACGGAGGATGGTCGAACGGGGCCTCATTCGGGGACCCCAATGCTCCATTGACCCGAGTCGTCGTTCATTGGTTCAACCTGCCCAACTGGCACGGCCCGCTGAAACTGGTGGCGAAGACTGCCAGCGGAGAGCAGGAGTGGTCAGGCCGTTGGGTGCACCAAGCGGGCGGTTGGAAGATCACGCTCGACGTGCGCCCCGACTACCAGCGGGTTTGGTGCGATCTCCACACGAGTGATGTGTACGTGATGACGCACGTCATGGAAGTGCGTCGAGCCGACGGCTCGCCCTTCACAGCTGACGAGGTAGATCCCGTGCTGGCCGCGATGCACGTCGGGATCTCGTTTGCCCTCGGCCGATGGGCCGCTCCCATGCTGCCGGTCGGCGAGGACAGCGACGGTCGCGTGGTGTGGGAGCAGTGGGGAGTTTCTCACTGCGACCCAGCGCGCAGGATCAGTGATGGTTGGTGGTACGACCAAGACCACGAATCGCTTGGCGACTTCTTGAGTCTCGTGATCGATGCCTTTGGTGCCCCTGACAAACGCGTGCCGCTGCGTTTTCAGATGATGTATGCCATCTCCGCCACACGGAGCCGTGACTTCGTCGAGCCCCGCATCATCATGGGTACGGCTGGTCTGGAACACATCATGTGGGAGCGTCTCGTCCTCAGCGGAGCTCTGACAAAGCAACAGTACAAGCACCGCCCGGCACATGACCTGCTGCGAACGGTACTGCGGGGTGCCCGAATTCCTGTCGATATCGACCCCGACCTTCTGCCTGCAGCCGCACAGTATGCCGCTGACGCAAAGGCCGATGAGAACAGGGACGTCGACGGGGCCGACGTCGTGACGTGGGTTAGGAACCGACTGGTGCATCCACAGGAGTCGCAGGAGCCGGTGTACCGACTGGACGGCCTGACGAGGGACGCGTGGCTCCTCGCCCGGCACTACCTCGTGTTGCTGATCATGAACTCGGTGGGGTACGACGGCAGTTACAGAGACCTCAGACGAATCCGTGGTTCGGTAGGTGACGTGGGTAGCGTGCCCTGGGCCTGATGAGACCGTTAGCGAAAGGACCACCGTGGCGAACAACGATTCCCAGGTTGACCTGGAGATGCTCGGCTCTGCGTTGCTTGGTTACCACCGCGCTATCGCACGGTTCGGTCAGGACTCGGCGCGCGTTGCCGAGGGCGAAGACATCCTCGGAGCGCTGGCCTCGGCCACCGAGTGCCTCTTCTGGGCATGCTCACTCGAAGAACAGCTTCGCAAGAACGACCCCACGTACGAAGAGGGCACTGATCAGTACGGCCGAAGTCTTGTACAAGGGGCTCGATGGGCTCGGAACCAGGCGACTCACCAACTTGCCTTCGTCGTTTCCCGCTCTGGTGACCCGGTGTATCCCCAGCCAGTACCAATACGCGAGGCTGAAGTGGTTTGGCGGCGTGCGGACGAGATGCCGACGGCCGAGCAAGAACGTCGGGGTCAACGTGCGGCGTACGACCAGTACCTGTCTGGCAGGTCGGCACGAACGACGTTCGACAGCATCGCTGGCTTCTTCGCCAGTGAGCAGAACAGACCGGGCTCCCTCCTGAACAAGATGACCCAGGGCTGATCACTTCTGCTGGGACCGATCATTTCGGTGGGCAGATCTGGTGGGACTGATCGCCTGCATCCGAAACGGACAGCCGAGCTGGTGCCGTCAGGTTCGTGTCGACAGGCATCGCCGAGGCCGGGGAGGCAGCGGCAGATCGTGTGCTTCAGGTGCATGGGTGTGCCTTCCGGTATGGAGAGGCGTGGCGCGACGGGGCGGAGAGGGGGAGCCGAGGCGATGCGTCGGCTCCCCAGGAGGGCCTTGATCGCGAGCGGACGGCTCAGGCGTGCATTCGGGCGTCGGTATCGAACAGCTCGCACTCGTGCGGGTGCAGCAGATGTTGAGTGATGAACGATCGGCCTGCGACCTTCCACAGACCGCGTCCCTTGGTGAGGGCGGAGACAGCCTGCGTCTCGACACCGGTGAGGCCCAGCAGGGCGGCCGCGGAAGCGAGTTGGTCGGCTTCCTGACGGTAGATGATGCGGGTGGAGCAGTCGGTGAGCAGGCCCTCGGCCAGTGCGCGGCCCCGGGAGCCGGCGTCGCCGGCGGTGAGCAGGTCGCTGAGGCGGTGGATCACCATCATGTTGGCGATGCCGAGCCCTCGGCTGAGCTTCCACTGGCTCTGCATGCGCTCCAGCAGTGCCACGTGCCGCATCACGCGCCACGCCTCGTCGTAGATCACCCACCGCCGTCCGCCGGTGGGGTCGGCCAGCGCGGACTCCATCCAAGCCGAGGCGCAGGTCATCGCAAGGACGAGCGCGGTGTCCTCGCCGGCGCCGCCGAGCCGGGACAGGTCGATGGAGAGCATCGGTGCGGCCGGGTCGAAGGCCACGGTGCTTGGCGCGTCGAACATTCCCCCCAGGTCGCCGTGGACGAGGCGCCGCAGTGCGTGCGCCAGGTCCTCGGCCGCCCGTCCGAGACGTCCGGACAGGTCCCCGAGTGCGGCGTCGAGGCGTGCGGGTGAGCCGAGTACATACGCGACGTCACCGAGCAGCGGAGTGGTCCCGGCGGCTTCGGCGTGGGTGACTGCCTGGTCGAGTGCCACATCCAGCGCGGTGTGCTCCATCGGGTGCAGGTCGCGCCTCAGAACGGTCTTCGCGAGGGAGCCGAGGAGAAGCAGGCGTCGCTTGCGGACCTCGCCTGCCCAGTCGTCCTTGCTGACGCCGAACGGCCGGGTGGGGGCGTCCAGCGGATTCAACCGGCCGGGAAGGCCGGGGCCGAGGGCGATGGTCTGCCCGCCCAGCGCCTGAGCGACCATGGTCCATTCGCCCTTGGGGTCGCAGGGCACGTAGATGCGGTAGCCGAAGGCCACGGCGCGTACGGCGAGGGACTTGGCCAGGGCGGACTTGCCCATGCCGATGATCCCGGCGAGCAGGATGTTCGGGTTGGTGAAGCCGTCGAGCCGTCCGTACAGCGCGAACGGGTCGTAGGTGAAGGCGGCTTCCGCGTGCACGTCGCGGCCCACGTAGATGCCCTGGGCGCCCAGGCCGCCCTCGGCGAGGAAGGGGTAGGCGCCGGAGGCGGTGGCGGTGGTCATCCGGTGGGCAGGGAGCTTGAGACGGCCGCTGCGGGCGGAGGCGGGCCCTGGGCGACCAGCGGCTGGATAGGTGGCGCGCAGTTCGTGATCGATGCCGGTCTCGGCGCGGCGGGATTCGGGCGGGGCGGCGTTGCGGGCCTTGTCGCGGGCGGCGGCGAACTGGTCGCGGGAGGCGCGGGCCGTACGGCGGTCGGTCTTGCGGGGGACGAACAGCGGACTGGCGCTGGCGCGGGTGGTTCGGCTGGGCATGGCGGTGGTCTCCGGTGGTCAGTGGCGGGTGAGGCCGGTGAAGGGGTCGCGCAGGTCGGCCGGGGTGTGGTCGCGGCGGACCCGGGCGGCGGTGGAGAGGTGGCGCTGGCAAACCGTGAGGTCGGGGGCGCCTTCGGGAAGGCGGGTCCGGCACGCCTCCCGAGCAGGAAGGCGGCCGGTGACCGGGTGTGGGGCCGCGTGGTACGCGGCGTGGAGGTGCTCGGCTGCCTGCCACAGCCGGATACGGCAGGCCTTCAGGTGATCGCCCTCGGCGACGGCCACGGGAGAGGTCCGCGCGGTGTGGGCGTCCAGCAGTCCGTACAGGGCGACCAGGTGGGCGTGCAGGGAGTCCAGTTCGGTGCGGCTGGCGGCGACCGGGGTGACGGGGATGTTGATGGCCCGGTGGAAGTCGAGCGCGGCGGTGGCGAACGGGACGAAGTCCGGAGCCAGTTCGGGCAGGGGCTCGGTCGGCATGGGGTGCCCTTCGGTAGAGCGCGGTCGGTGGTGCTGGGCTGCGCTACGGGCGGGTGAGCGGCAGAGCGGCGTTGGTGAAGGCTTCGGCCTGCTGCCAGGTCAGCAGGCGCAGGTCGACGAGGGCGGCGACTGCGGCCGTCTCGACGGCGGCGCAGGCGGCGTTGAGCTCCTCGTCGGTGTCCGCACTCACGGTGAGCAGGCCGGTGAGTGCGACATCGGCGTGTCCGGCGATGAGCTGGCGCTCACGCCGCTTGATGTCGGCGTACTCGACCGAGTCCTCCTCGGAGTCGACTTGGCCCTTGCGGGCACGCTCGGCGGCGTCCGCGATCACGGTGGCCTTCTTGCGCTGTACGTCCTTGAGGGCGGCGTCAAGTCCCTTGGGCTCGTAGGTCAGCGAGAGGGTGCGGCGCACGCCGGTGGTGAACAGGAGCTGGTGGAGGAAGCCGGGGTTGGTCTCGATGCGCGGCCAGTTCTCGATCCAGAACGTGGCGTGGTGGGCCGAGTCGGTCTGGATACGGTCGGCCTTCTCGACCAGGACGACCGGTCCGGCCGCCGCGGGGTCGGCCTGCGGACGGCCCGAGTCGGACCACTGGTCGAGGGCGGCCGACGCCTTGGGGTCGTACGCGGTGCGGATCACGGCGGCGATCTCGCGGGCGGGCAGCCAGCCCCCGGGCGTGAGGCCGGAGGTACGGGCGGCCTGGTCGAAGGTGGAGGCGAGCTGGGCCAGGACGGCGAAGGCTCCGGTGAGTCCGCCGCCGGCCTGGTTGATCAGACGGCGAGCGGCCTTGAGGTCGAGGGCGAGAGCGACGTACGCCTCGTGGGGTGCGGCGGCGGGGCCGGCGGCGGCCAGCAGGTCGCTGTAGACGGGACCGGCGAGCGTGGTCTGGGCGTTTCCGTGCTCGTGCCAGTAGCGGTTGAGCGCGTCGCCGGAGTCGGGGACGGTGCGCTCCAGGACCTGTACGCGGGCGATGTGCCCGGTGCGTGCGAGCGCGGCCAGCGTGCGGCCCCAGCCGGAGACGTTGCTGGCCTGGGCACCCGGGTCCAGCAGGGCGAAGGCGCGGGAGGAGACCTTCACCACGGCGGTGAGAGTGGCCTGGTGCGGATCGTGCACCGCGCCGAGACGTCCGTCCGGCGAGGTGACCACCCGCAGGGAGGCGGCCGTGCCCGGCAGGTGGAGCAGGCCCTCTCGCTGCGGCCGGGTGGACGGGCGGGTGAGCCAGACCAGCTGCCCCCGCAAGCGACGGAGTGTGTACCGGATCGCGATCGGGGCCCAGTCGGCGAGCGCGCGCCCGCGGTGACGGATGAAGACCGCCGCGAGGACGACGGCCCACAGCGGTAGGAGCTTGAGCGCTCCGGTCACACCGGAGGTGAGCAGCACCGCGAGCAGGAGCAGACCGCAGGCGGCAACGACGATCAGCTGTGGGGCCGAGAGACCGAGCAGCACGCCGCGGCGCGAGCGGTGGGGGAACTTGACCGTGCCCGGTCCATCGGGGTGCGGAGCGTCAGGGAGCATGGCGAAGCCGTCCTTGGAGCGTGAAAGGGAAGAAAGAGGGGGAGACGGGGCGGGCCGAGCGGGGCCTCGGCCCGCCCTGTCAGCTGCCAGCTACGAGCCCGAGCCGTCTGTGGGGCCGGGATAGATCCACCGTGGCGGGGTGGCGTCACCTTGTGGGGCAGGACCGGTGCGCCGTGGTGCCGGCGGATCCAGGTGCGTGACCTGCGGGCGTGCGACGGAGGCGCCCTGTGGTGTCGGTCCGGAGACCACTGGTGCCGAGTCGGCTTCCGGGCTGTCGCCGGGGCGTCGGATGAGCGGGACTCCGCGGTCGCCGTCCGTGGGAGGGCGACGGATCAGCGCCCGGCCCTTGTCTCCGGTCGCGCCGGCGTCCTCACCGAAGCGGAAGTGGGTCTGCTTCGGCTTGGCATCACCACCGGATGCGCCGGTCGGATCGATCCCGGAGGCGACTCCGCCGGAGCCCTGGCCCGGAATCGTTGCCGGTCCCTGGGGAGCCCGCATCCCTGTGCCAGCCTGGACCGCGAGCTGTCCCGCGGTCTTCGCCGCACCGGCCGCCACAGCCATCCCTGCGACGCCCGTACGGTGCAGGTCGTCATGGCCCGAGCCGTCGGCTGCCCAGTGCACGAACCGGTACGTCGCGTACGGGCACAGCATCACCAGCACCATCACGACGATGCCCGCCATGGCATCCGACAGAGCGCTGAGCCCGTCGGAAGCGTCGGTCTTGCCCATGGCCGAGACACCCAGCAGGAACACGATCGTCATCAACAGCTTGCTGACGACCAGGGTCGCGGTCGCCTCGATCCACCCACGCCGCCAGCGCCGGGCAACCTCCCAGCCGCCGCCGGCCCCGGCGAACACGGCCAGCGTCACCAGGATCAGGATGCCGACCTTGCGGGCGACCATCACGGCCCAGTACAGGAACGCGCCGACAGCGCACCCGAGGCCGACCATGGCGGGGATCGTCCAGCCCAACGCGTACATCGGACCCAGGTCGTTGACCTCGATGATGCGCCGGATCGCGTCGTCCACCGAACTGTTCGCCGCCCTGAACAAGCCGGCACTGAGCGCGTCGACCACGGTCAGCGCGACAGTGGTGCAGGCGATGGCGGCGAAGGCGAACAGGACACCGGCCACAGTGCCGTACACCGCCTGAACCAGCGCGCGTTCGTCCCGGCGCCAGGCGGCGCGGGTGAGTTGCAGACAGAAGGTCCCCACGGTCAGGACGAGGCCGATGGGCAGGATCAGCTCGTAGTTGCTCCGGAACCATTCGGCATTCAGGTCGATGGCCGTGGTCTTGTCGACGGCTTTCGAAGCCAGGTCCGCTGCGGCCTGGGCCAGTTCGCCCATCGATTTGGCGATCCAGGCGCCGATGCCGTCGGTGACCGCCTCGCCGGTGGACCCGACGACGCCGCCGATGGTGTTACAGACCGTGTCCATCACGGGCAGGTCGCAAGCCCCCATGAGGACACCTCCTTTCGGGAATCGGCGGCGATCACGGCGCCACGTTCGGCAGCACGCCGACGAGGGCGCAGTTGTGGTGGGGGCGGCACTGGACGGCGAGGGTCGTCGAGCGGGACTCTGCTCCGGCGCCCGAGCCCTTCCAGACGATGGACTGCTTGCCGGTGACCGTGACGGCGTAGACGTATGCCTCGGTGATCGCGCCGGGGTCCTGGGCCAGGGCGGTCTTGAACGCCTGCGGGAAGTGGCCCTCGCCGACGCGGGCGCTGGCGTGCTGCCCGTTGTCGTGCATCCGCGCCCACAGCACCGGGCTGGGCACCTGGTCCGTGACCGACTTCCAGTCGGCGTCCTTCTTCTCGCCGGTCATCCACCGCTTGAGGCCGGCCAGGTGCTCGGCCTGGGAGAAGACCCGGGTGTCGTAGGTCCACAGGACCTTGGTGGCGGCCTTGGCGAACTCGATCGGATCGGTCGTCCTGGGCGGCGCGGCCACCGCCTCCCCGCCGTGCGCGGTGGCAGCCGGGGCGGGGGACGCGGAGGAGGACGCTGGCGCGGGGGTGGCCTTCGCCGGGGACGGGTTCTGCGTACGGGTGAAGTACGCGACCAGACCGGCGACGGCCAGCAGAACAGCGAGGACAACGCCGCCGATCGAGGAGCGGCGCAGAACAGAAGACGGGGCTCCGTACGTCCGCTCCCTGGCGAAAGGGAAACGTTCCTTTGGCATCAGTGAACCTGCGTCCCCATCGCTGAGAAGAACGCGACGATGCCGTTGGCCGCACCCAACAGCAGAGCGCAGCCGGCGGCAACGACCGTGCCCTTCTTGCCGTTGGCCTCCGCCTGATGGCCGCCGCTGTGGTGGCCCCAGGCCCACACGAGGGCGGAGATGGCGAGGGCGCCGACCGTGGCGATGATGCCGAACATGTTGATGCTGCCCATGACCTTCTTCAGAACGTCGAGGCCCGGCAGGCCGCCCGAGCTCGGTGTGACGCCGGGGTTGTACGCCAGGATCTGGGCGTGCTGAATGAGCTTCATTGGAACTCCAGTACGATTTTGGGCGCTCGAAGGCCCGAAGGGGGAGCCAGGGGGAGGGGGAAGCCGGTCAGGCGATCCGGCGGGCGGCGAGGACGTCCGGACGCCACTCGGCGAGGGTCGAGATCTTGACCACGTCACCGGTGCGAGGCGCCTGCAGGATCAGGCCGTCACCGATGAACATCCCGACGTGTTCCGGGACCTCGGCCGTGCCGCGCGTGAAGAGGAGGTCACCCGGCCTGAGAGCGCTGACGCTGACCGCCTTGCCTTCCTTGACCTGCGTGTACGTGGTCCGGGAGATCGATATGCCACCGGCCTTGTACGACGCCTGCATCAGGGACGAGCAGTCGCAGCGGCCCATCGGGTCCTGACCGTGCGGATCGGTGCACGCGCCACCCCACTGATACGGAGTGCCGAGCTGGCCGAGTCCCCAGCGGATGGCGGAGCGGATCGGCTTGGACGCATCGGCCGGGATCTTGTAGCCCTCGGGGATGGAGCCGGCGGGGATCGGACCGAACTCGGCACCGTTCTCACCGGTGCTGCACGCGCCAGGCGACGAATCCGTCTGCTCGCCCCCGTCGCCTTCGCCGGCACTTGAATCCGATGACAGAGACTTGGCGATGGCCTTCTGAAGAGCCGTGGCCAGCGGATCCCACTTGGCGTACGCGCTGGGGAAGCCGCTCTTCTGGACCGCCTGCGCAGCCTGCGCGACGGTCATGGACTGCCAGCCGGATACCTTCAGCAGCGCCTCGTAGAACTTCGTCGAGGCGTGCACCGGGTCGCGGACCTCCTGGGCCGTCCCCCAGCCCTGACTGGGGCGCTGCTGGAAGAGACCAAGTGAATCCCGGTCGCCGTAGTCCAGATTCCGCAGCCCCGACTCCTGCAGGGCCGTGGCCAGAGCAACGATCTGTCCCCGAGCCGGCACTTTCATGGCGACGCCGGTGGCCTGGATCGTCCTGGCGTTCGGGATCTGTTCCGCGGGATCGTCCAGCCCTGGGATAGACACCGTGGCCTCACGGCCTCCCTTGAGGATCGACCGCACCTGCTGGGCGACCGCCGTGGAATCCACAGCCTGTGCATCGCCGCCCGTACAGGCGGCCTGGGCGCTGTTCGCGCCGGCCAGAGCTATGGCGAGCGGGGCGATCAGCAGCAGCGGGCCGAGAGCCACAGCCCCGACTATCGCCGCGCCCGCCTTCACGGTCGCGGGCCATCCGTCGAGCGGTGGGTGAAAGAGACGGACTGCGGGGAAGGGCGTGCCTGGACATGCTGCATCAGCAGCTCCTTACTCGTAGGCAGCGCAGCACCAGCGTTCTCGTCGAAAAGGTCACCGGAACCGCGCTGGTCGGGAATTCACACCTGAGATCAGGGATGGGGTGCAGAGGCCGGGAGCGGCTAACTCCCGACCTCTGGAAACCCGTTACTGAAGAGCGGCAGCCAGCCGCGCTCTTAATCTCACACGCCACACGGAGAATCTCCCTGGCCGAAATTTCAGGCTGCCTCGTGAGTGCCGCGCGTGGCGCCGCCTGGGCGAGGCGACACGCATCAGAACCGCTCAACGCGGCGGGATCTGAGTCCCGTCCGTCGAACACGGCGAGACTGTAGAGACGAATTCCGGCCGCACCAAACGACGCCTTGGCTAACAGCCGGGGCCCGAACGTGGAGGCCGAGCATCATTAGGTGTGGCTGGAAAGGGCGGTTACTCTCCAGCCCGTCGCTCTCCCCGAGCAGTTGCTTCGGGGGCCGACTCACGCCGACGTGTGCAGAATCCCAGGAACGAGATCGGGCGCACACCTTCCCTGCGGAAAGAGAGAACCGCACTATGTCGTACACCCTGCATCGAGGCGACGCGCTGACCGCTCTCGCCGGCATCCCCGACAACAGCGTCGATGCCGTCATCACGGACCCGCCCTACAACAGCGGCGGCCGGACCAGTAGTGAACGAACCGGCCGCAGTGCCCGCGCGAAGTACACCTCGGGCGACGCCGAGCACGACTTGGCCAACTTCCCCGGCGAGAACCGTGACCAGCGTTCGTACGGCTTCTGGCTCACCCTCCTGCTTACGGAGTCCTACCGGGCAACCGTCGAGTCGGGTGCTGCGCTCGTCTTCACCGACTGGAGGCAACTGCCCACCACGACCGACGCATTCCAGGCGGCTGGCTGGACATGGCGCGGCATCGCTTCGTGGCACAAGCCGGTTTCCCGACCGCAGAAGGGTCGACTCAAGCAGTCCTGTGAGTACATCGTCTGGGGCACCAAGGGCCCTGTCGACTCAGACCGCCACCCCGTCTACCTGCCCGGCCTCTACACCGCGAGCCAGCCCAGGAAGGACCGAGTGCACATAACGCAGAAACCCGTGGAAGTGATGCAGGAACTGGTGAAGATCTGCCCGCCGGGCGGTACGGTGCTCGACCCCTTTGCTGGTTCCGGCACGACCGGCGTCGCGGCACTGCGCGAGGGGCGACAGTTCATCGGAGTCGAGCTCTCCGAGCACTACGCCAACATCGCCAATGAGCGGCTATTGCAGACGATGGAACAAATGGGCAGCCAGGAAGACTTCGTTCTCGTAGGTCCGGAAGCCGAGTAGCGGTACATAAACCGCGGCCCTGGAGCACACGATCAGGGGATTCCCCGGCGTCCACGTTCGTCGCAACGATGATGCATCGGCTGCAACGCCGGAGGTGGACGGTGACGGGCAGCGAGTCTCCGGGGCCAGCGGTCTTGGAACTGGGCGCGATTGTGCGGCCGTTGGATCCGGAGTGGCACGATCGCGCCACGGCCTTCTCGTCTCACCGCGCCCGGCCCATCCGGCAGTGTCGGGCCGACGCGACTGGCGACCGACACCCTCGGTCTGCGCCTCGTCGTCTGCGTCACCGCCACGAACATCGGCGACCGGGAGGCCGCGGCGGGCCTGCTGACCCGACTACGGCGCCTGCACCGCGACGTCACCCTCGTCTGGGCCGACGGCGGCTACACCGGCGGCCTCCTCGGCTGGTGCCGGGATAAATAGGCTCTGACCTTGGAGGTGGTCAAGCGCACCGACGATCTCGGCGATGGCCCCATACCACGACAGGCCCAGAACGTGGTCGGCGTAGTCGGCGGCCGACCTCTCCGTCCCAGACTGACGTAAAGAGAGGCAGATGGCGGTGCAGACGCCCGCCACGAGAGCCAGCTGGCCGCAGCCGGGCACTCCACTGTGCTGTTCGCGGCTGCGCCGGTCTCCAAGGCGCCAGGCCGGGGTATTTGTCAGTGGCACACCGCAGACTAGTGGCGTGTCAGATATAGCCCCGATCCTGCCCGCCTCGGTGTGCTCCTCGTCCACAGCCGGGACCGATGAGCCTGATGCCGCGTGGCAGGACTACCTGCAAGACCCTGTTCTCAAAACCTCCGCCGAGCCGGGCACCACGGGCAACGTGCCGCCCGGTGAGGATCTGAACCTGCATATCGGCTGGGACCGTTTCGAGAAGCTGATGCTCGCTGTCTGCCACAGCGGGCTGGGACTTCACCGGGTCAGGTTCCGCCGCTACGGCGTGCAGGGCCAGTCACAGCATGGGATTGACCTGGCCGGACGCGGTCCGGACGGCACCACGGTGGTCCAGTGCAAGGACTACCAGCAGTTCACGCCTGCCGTTCTGCGGGCAGCAGTTGAGAAGTTCGCCACCGGTCGGCGGCCGTTCGGCGCGAAGCACCTGATCATCGCGACGTCGGGATCCACCGAAGCCACCCAGTTCGCCGACGAACTCGACGCCCTCGAAAACGAGCACCCCGACCTCGACCTGGAGCTGTGGGGCTCGGAGCAGATCAACGAGCGTCTTCGGTCCCTCGGCAATGTGGTCGCCCGGTTCTGGACACGCGAGACGGCCGAGGCGTTCTGCACGGACGCCCCTCTCGCCGGGATCCCGATCCCGCTGCCCGACCGCGTTGAGCAGGCCGAGAAGATCCTCATCGGTCCCCTGAAGACCAGTGCCGTGAGCCCTTTGCTGCGGCAGGCGGAGGAGCAGCGCGCCACGGCACCGAAGGTCTCGGCGCGCCTGTACGTGGACCTGGCCCGGCAACTGGAGGAAGCCGGCTTCCTTGGCCACGCCATCGTCTTGAGGAAAAGGCAGCTCGACGCGCTGCAGGCCGCCTGCCTCTTTGACGAGGCGGCCCGCTTGGCGGCGCAGTTGGCAGTCAACGCCATCCACGCTGGCGAAACGAGCGAGTCCAGGACCCTGGCCGGACAACTCGAGCGCGTGGCAACGGAAGCGGTTGAGGCTGGCAGCGAGGCCGCGCCGTTGATCAAGCGCCACGCCGACATGGTCCGCGCCGCGCTCGAGGTCGTTGCTCACCCGCTGGGACCGTGTGAAGCGCTACGGGCCGCTCTGGAAGACACCACGGATACCGAGCCGGAGTACCGGCCCGTCCTGGTGCTGCTGCTTGCTGAGCACACTCTCGTCTGGGCTCCGGAAACACTGCCAGCGCTGGACACGCTCATCCGCGGCGCCATCGAACAGCAGCGGACATCGGTGTTTGAGGCGCAGGAGACGCTCATGCGCCTGCGTCTCGTCCGGGCCGAGTACGACCCGGCCGAACGCACCGAACTGCAGCGTCTGGCCCGCTGGCATCAGCTGCCCGGACGGCTGGCCGCGTGGGTGAACGCGCGCGAGGCCCGCCGGTGCGTGTGGGAGAGCATCGCCGACACGGCCTTGGACCACTGGCGCGATGCCGTCGAGGACGCGATCCACGCTGGGCTCGCCGAGGAAGCCGCCGACTGGTTGTACGCGATCCGTGCCGTGAACACTCTGTTCGGCCCCTGGGGGGACCTGGACGACGAGCACCGGCTCGCACAGGCACTACGGGGCACCGGGACAGCCCGCCTGTTGGTCCGTTCCCGCGAGCCGCGCGACCGCGCCCTGTCCGCGAAGGGGAACGCCAAACCCATTGAGGCGGTGCTGTCCGCACGCCGCTGGCTGGTCGACGCTACCGTCACGGGCGACTGGGGAGGCGAACTAGAGGCCCTCGACTTCCTTGGCGACCTCTACGCCGCGAACCAAGAACCCCGCCTGGCGGCCGGCCTATACCGCCGCGCCGGCCGTACAGAGAAGCTGCGGGCACTGGCCGCCGCGATGGGAGACCACCCGCTGCCCAGTACCCCGATTGGCGACGCGCCCTGGTGGGTACTTCACGCCGACGCCGCGCTCGCCGAGGCACAGGCCGACCTCATTGACGACGACACGGCGCAGTCACTCATGGGCGCCGTCACCACCCTCGCCGAGAGAGGCCGCGCCGGTGAGTTGACCGAGTCGCCGACGCGCGCGCTCACCCACCAGGCAACCCAGACCGCCTGCTCACTCGCCGGCCGCGGTACCCCCGAGCAGGCCCTGAAACTCCTGGACCTCCTGGCCGCGGACGTGCCCCGCGAGCCGCACCATTTCCATCACTCTGACCAGAGCCACGCCCAGGCGTGCGTGGCGATCGCCAAAGCCCATCCCAGCGCGGCGAAGCGGGCCCTCACGCGACTGTTCGACCTGGCCGAGGCAGGAATCCAAGAGGCACTCCAGCTGCTGGTCGGCGACGAACTGATCGGTCTGATCCGCACGCCCGAGGGCGAGGCCCCCCAGGCAAGCGAGTCAGGGCTGTCTGACGAGGCCATCGCTGAACTTCGAAACCGGATCGGCGACCTAGACGACAAGGGCCTGTACCTCGCCGATGTCGCCCGCGCGCTGTTCGAGCCCGCTCATCCAAAGACACTGCTGCGGGCCCTGCAAGCCCGCGACCGGATTCTTCAGCGACCCGCACCCACACCTGGCATCGCCCAGATCGGCTCCACCCTCGTGCCCGATTCCTACCAGGTGGCCCGTTCTCGCGGCCTGAACGATGACGATCGCAAGGCCTGCCTGCAGCAACTCCTGGCGATCGCCAGCGACGGGCGGGAGGTCGCCTTTACGCGGCAACAGGCTCTGACTGTGGCGGGGAACCTGGTCGTGGGTCGACCGCAACCGGACCGGCGCTACGCCTTCCAGGCCGTCACGAGCCTGGTGGTCGGCGACGAGTCCGACAGCTACCTGGGCGAAGTACTCACGGGCAGCCCGCACCCTCTGAGCGCGTTCCAGGTCAACATCGGGTCGGCGTCGCTGCGCGGCCCCGCGCTCATGTTCGCTGCTGCAGCGGCCTCCAGTTCTGATGAGCACGCGTGGGTCCGCGACCAGGCGACCGAGTTGCTAGGCAGCCGCGACGAGCACGATGTCCACGAGGCGGCCGCTGCGCTGTGCAGGCTCCCGATCGACATCGCCGGCACCGTCGACCCCGGACTGCTCGCCACCCACGACCACTTCGGCGTCCGCCAGGCCAGTGCCGTCCTGTGCGTGCGGTTCCCCGCCCGCCATCACAAGACCGCCCTGCGCCTCGTCCGCGACCCCGACTTCCGCGTGCGGCGGGTCCTGGCCGATGCCGCCGCGAACGCGGCCGTGGAAGGCCCGGAGATCGACGCGATTCGCCAGATCCTGTGCGGCGACCCGCGCCACAGCATCCGGTCACGCGCGGGAGCGCGACGGACGACTTCTGACCGGGCCGGCGCCCCAGGCCGGACACGGGCCTGATCCGGCAGCGCGGCGGAACCCGATGAGGTTGAGGTTCCGCCCCGCAGACCGTGATGCGGTGTAGCCTCACCGTCTGTATCGGCGGCTTCGGCCAACCTCCATGCGCCAGCACCTGGGCGATGCCGTTCCGCACCCCCACCCTGCCCGCGCCGATGACGTGCGCAGAATGCGGAGGAGGGCGGTTGTTCCACCGCTCTGGTGGAACAACCGCCCTCCTCATGAATGGGGAGTCACCCAGCTTCGATGCTCCGCTGAATAAGATCGGTAGCCCGCACGAGGTCCTCGCGCGAGCCGATCCGGACCTCGACGCCGCCACGGACTCCCAGGACCCCCACGCCGCGCATGTCGCGGGAGAAGCCGTCGTGCAGCTCCACCGTGTCCGGATCCAACTTCAGATTGACCACGAGCAGCCGGTTGCGTGGCTGCAGGCGCAGTGTGGCGACATTGTTGATCCGCCGGTAGGCGATGTAGTGGAGCTGGGGCTCCTTGCGCACGCCCGGGTGCGTCAGCAGCAGCTCGTCGAGATCTGCGTACAGCTCCTTCAGATCCTGAGACGACTCGTCGAGGTACTGATGGACCGATTTCGGCGCAGCATACGCAGTACGGACCGAGCCCGACGTTCCGCCCCGCGGGGAGGTGCGGGCGCCGCCGGCCGACGCGATGAGCTGCAGCGTGAGTACGTCCTCGAAGACCCGGTACGTCACGAGGTCGATCCGGTGGCCGATCATCTCCATCGCCACCGTGTCGTGGTGCGTGAAGGCCCCCGCAACGCAGACGATTCGAGGAGCGGTCCAGTCGATCTCCTCGGCCGCCTCGTCTCCGAGCTTCTTCCGGGCCAGGCTCTCGAACTCGTGGTGGTGGTCGTGAAGCCACCACAGGTACGAGAGCCCCTGGCTGATGACGTTCTGGTCGCGGTTGCGCTTGTACTCGACGATGACGGGCGTGCCGTTCTCGTCCAGGCCGAGGGAGTCGATACGGCCTCCGTGACGGCCGGTGCGGTACTCGGTCGCCAGGAACCGGATGCCGAGCATCACCTCCATGTTGGCCTCGATCAGCCGCTGCAACTCGGCCTCCACCCCGACGGCTGACCCCGGCACCTCCGTGGCCTGTCCGTCTCTCACCCTGAAGACCTTTAGGTTGCTCATGAGCCTCCCGTGCCACCTTGATCACTGCGGAACGAACAATCGATCGCGGCAGGCAGGTATTCCGGTCGGGACATCGGAGCTCGGTCCGGCCGCATGCCGAGATGCGCGCGAGAGGTGCTTGGGCGGTGCTGGTCGCGAACGTGATGCAGTTCAAGCGGTCGGGTGTCCTTCTGCCGGCGCTGGAACGCTCACGTCGGCGCCTGTGAGCGTGCTCGGTGGCGGCGGAATACCCGCCAGGACGAGTTACGAACTCCACACTCCTTGCGTCACACGCGTCCCTTATCATTGGCCCTCTGAGTGCGCACCAGGCCGTTCACGCGAAGTCAGGGGGATCGGTACACCTCCACAGCTCGTACGAGCACCGACAGCTGCATGCAGGGCAGGCGGAACACCGAGGTCAACGGCCTCTGAATCTTGCTTTGACCAGCCCTTGTGTGATGTCCTGGTGCTCGTTTATGTCGTTGTGACGGAGGTCGGACTGTGGCTGGGCACTACGGTGTGCCTCTCGAGCGGAGCGATTACCTGGAGCTTGACCCGCACGAGAACAGCTGCACCCCGGAGGACTTCGGGAAGTGGCTGAAAACCTTCGGCAAGGGCAAGAGGCTTGCCGTTGACCTCTTCTCCGGGGCGGGTGGCCTGAGTTACGGCCTTCAGCAGGCTGGATGGACGCTCGCCGCTGCAGTCGACTTCGACCAGCGAGCGCTGGAAACCCATCGTGCGAACTTCCCCGGTCTGAGCCTCCACATGGACCTCGGGGATCCGGCCAACCGCAGAAAGCTGCTGAAGCTGCTCGAACCAGCGAAGATCGACCTGGTTGCCGGAGGGCCGCCGTGTCAGCCGTTCAGCAGGGCCGGTCGCAACAAGATCCGTGATCTCGTGGCCAACCACAACCGGGATCCGGAGGACCACCGTAAGAAGTTGTGGCGGTCGTACCTGGACGTTGTCAAGGAGATCAGGCCCAGGGTCGTCCTCATGGAGAACGTCCCTGACATGGGGCTCAGCGACGACTTCTCCGTGATCCGCACGATCGAGGAGGAACTGGAGGAGCTCCACTACGCGACCCAGGTCAGGCTCGTGGACGCGTGGAGCTACGGGGTCCCCCAGCATCGCAAGCGGCTCATACTGCTGGCGAGGAACGATGTGGACCGGTTCGAGTGGGGTGACTCCGAACCTGTCCGGACGACGCTTCGAAGCGCCATCGGCGATCTTCCCGAACTCGAAGTCGAGCCCTTGGAGCGGGTCGGCGAGCGCGAGATGGCCTACAGCGAGCCCGCCGACATCTCGCCCTTCGCCAAGAAGATGCGCGAAGGCGCCCCGGAGGGCCTCATCTGGGACCACATGACCCGGAGGGTCCGAAAGGACGACTACAGGATCTTCTCCGTGATGGACCACACAACGCTGTACTCGGACCTGCGCGAGAAACTCAACCCCGAGGAGTGGGAGTTCCAGCGGTACAACGCCGAGCAGTACACCGACAAGTACAAGAAGCTACCCTGGGACGACCTCAGCCGGACGATCACCGCTCACATCGCCAAGGACGGCTACTGGTACATCCATCCCGAGCAACTGCGGACGCTCACGGTGCGTGAGGCAGCCCGCGTCCAGACCTTTCCTGACGGCTTCCGTTTCGCAGGCACTCGGAGTGATGCGTTCCGTCAGATCGGGAACGCGGTGCCGCCCATGCTGGGCAAGGCGGCGGCAGAGGTTCTCAAGCCGGTCAAGGGAGCCAAGCCTCCTGCGGGTGCTGGGCTGAACCCTCACTGGCAGCAGGTCCGTAAGGCACTCACGGCATGGGCGCTTGAGCGGCGCCAGGCCAACGACTGGTATGAGTTCCCTGCCGAGGAGCCCGTGCCGTTCCATGCCGCTGTGGCCGCTTTGATCTCCGGAACGAGGATGAAGCCGGAGGAGCGGGCCGCGCTGATGGCGGTCGTGCGACGGTCCAAGCAGCTTACGGTTACGGGTTTTCAGAAGCTGGTTGGCGCGGCTCCGAACGCCACCGTACGAGCTCGCATCGACCGCCTGGAACCGCTGGTGGACCAGCCGGCGGCCTGGAAGCCGAACAACCAGTCCGAAGTCCCCGCCAAGCTGGCAATGAAGCCAGCCGAGGAGTCGCTGTACAGGTTGCTGATCGGCGAGGACCTAATGCTGGTGGGGCAGGGCACGATCCGCGTTGCCGCCCGGATGAACGGGGTCAGGACGGATCACGAGAACCGCCTCAGTGAGGGCAGGGTCAACCTGGTCAAGCTTCTGGGCGCGGGAGAGCATGCCCCCGTCCGCATGGCCGCGATCCGGCTGATCGGCGCAGAGCTCTGTCGAGAGCAGCAGACGACGTGTTCGGAGTGCCCGCTTGCTGCCTTCTGCCCTCGCAAGGAGGAGACGCCGACGATTTTCTGACCTCGCAGCGTCACGCGTGATCTGAGGAGATCGTACGCGGGGCTGTGGCGCCGGCCCGGGTCAGCTCTGCCACCCTCTGGGCCGCAGCCTCGGGGTCCTTTCGGATCTCACACTCCCAGACCCGGACGACCTCCCAGCCGGACTCCCGGGCGGCCTCGTTGTTCCGCCTGTCACGGGCCTGGTTCGTACTGATCTTCTCCGCCCACCGCGGGGCGTTCGGGCCGCGGAACTCACGAGCTCCGTGTTCCGGACAGCCGTGCCAGAAGCACCCGTCGACGAAGACGGCGATGTGGTGCTTCGGCAGTACGAAGTCCGCGGTGCATCGGGGTGCCACGCGTCGGTGCAGGCGGAACCGGAAGCCGAGTCTGTGAAGAACACGACGGAGCGCCACCTCGGGAGCCGTGTCGCGTACACGCCGCCCCTTCAGGTGCTCCCCCTTCGCCGTACTCACCCAATGGCCGGTTCCACCGCCGAGAGGAGACGGCTGGCCGGGGGCGCCGTGCTCGGGCTGGCTGTCCAAGGGCGCCGAGCGGTCGGGTGACGCGGATGGTGAGGTCACCGAGTGCCCTACGCTTCGTCGAGGGTGAAGCCCAGACGGAGAGCCTCACTGCGTACATGCAGCAGCTGCATCGCCTGGGCCTCCGAAACCGATTCGTTCACCTGCAGTCGCCGTTCCGCCACCTGCAGCAACTGACGCTGCCATGGTTCCAGACTACGTGTTGCCCTCGCCCACTGCGTGATTCCTGCCCACTGCGTCAGGGGGATCTGCGCAACTGCCTCCTGAGCCGTGTTGGTGTCGGCACCGTCGGTAGTGCCTTCCTGCTGTTCCTCCACAGGATGAGCCGGGAGCTCGGCCTCCAGGGCCTCAGGCACCGTCCACCGCACCCGGGAGACGGCGTCCCAACAGGCCGGTTGCTTGGCCCACTCTCCAATGTGCGTGCCCCTGAGAGGGCGGGTCACAGCAGTCATGACCTTTGGGCATAGATCGTCGAGTGCGTCCGTGAGTGCCTCGGACACCCACTGCCGACGCCAGATCTCGTCGAGATCGATCCGCTTCCCCACTGCCAGGGAGAGGCGGGCCACGGTGTAGGTCGTGATCGCACTCTTGTAGCTGCCGGCTTCGTGGCTACGAGCGATGCCGTCCGCCGCCTTGAAGAGGAGGGCCTTCGCGATGATCCGCTGGCAGTACGACGTGTCCACGTCGACCGGCTGCCTGCGAAGGTTGATCATGAACTCGTTGAAGTTCTTCTGGGCTCCCCGACTCACCAGGAACGGCAGCTGGTCCCATGAATGGGCGTACTTCGCCAGGTCGGCCTTCGTGAACTTCTGCCGCGTGGGCCAGAGCGTCCTGAAGCGCTTCTGCCCCGCAGTTGTCAGCTGGGCCAGTTCGTCGGCGTACTGCCCGCGCGCACGCTCGTAGAACCAGTGGGTCTCCTGCCCGCTGCCGTCTACGGCAGGAGCCCAGAGGGAGCGAGTGATCCGTTGCACGTCGACGTGGAACTCGTGGTTGGAGCTGAAGTCGACCAGCGTCACCTTGTTCTGGGTGTTGGAGTACTCGGAGATTCTCGGGACGATCTCCATCAGTCTTTCAGGCGAGACCACCGTGAGCTTCATCTGCACGCGCACGTTGGTCAGGTCCGCCTTGTCCCGCTTCTTGGCGTGGTGGAGCGAGGCCGTGGTCTGGCCGCCGTTCACGATCTGCAGACCGTGGATCCTCGAGATGCCGAGGTGCTGGCCGTCGGCCCCCTCGGCGAACTCCACCTGGGAGGCCGTCGCGGTGATGCCGTTGTTGTAGGCGAGGAAGCGACCCGGTGAATGCAGCAGCGACTCCCGGATTCCCTTGTTGACCGTACCCCTTGCCTGCAGGAACGAACGCACGTTGAGTTCGAGCAGCCGCGTGCCGTAATCCGCGTAGAGGTCGGCGAGCCTGTCGCCGGGAAGCACGGTGAGAGCGACGGAGTGATCCGCCTCCGTACTCGGTGCGGAGAGGCAGGGGAGCGGAGGATCGAACGTGACGACGATGGGCTCGCTCAGGGTGCCGGAAGTCGCATGCCGGTGCAGCCTGGGCAGGTCCCATATCTCGTGGACAACCTGGATGCCCTCGAACTCGGCCGGGCCTGAAGCTGTCGAAGTGCTGACACAGTTGCTGAGCAGGAAGAGGCGGATCTGCGTGACGTCGGTGAGTGCCTTCTCCACCGCGTCACACATGTCGTAGACGTCCGACGACTCGTCGATGTGCTGACGCAGGCCGTTCTGACAGCGGCGCAGGAACGTCAGAAGTCGTTTGAAGCGGGACTCGGCCTGCGCGCGCGTGAGCTTGTCCTCCAGCGGTGACAGCCGGAAGTCGGTGATGAAGAGGTCCAGCCGGCCGGAGTCCTCCCCTGCGCCGTAACCGTGTACCTCCAGACCGTGGGACCGGTGGTAGGCGGTGTACGTGTTGCTGACGACACCCGCCTCCTCGAGTTCTTCGAGTACCCGCGCCGTGAACGCCTCGGGAGTGGTTGTGCGTTCGGCCTCAGCGGTCGCCAGGACGTCGCCGACGAGCTGGCGGGCGTACGCGCCCTGGTCGAGCTCACTCATTCTTTCCCCTGATCAGATCGCCCACCTCGGTGTCGCTGAGGCGGTACTGGTCGAGCCCTGAGAGCGCCAGACTGTAGGCACAGTCGCTTATGCCGGGGGCCAGTTCGGATTCGACGATTCTTGGAAATCCGTCGCGCACCTCCCAGAACCGCAGGTCACGAGGCGTGTAGCGCGGCTCGTCGTAGAGCTCGCGCTGGCCTGGCAGGTAGCCGGCCTGGATCAGCAGTCCGTCGAAGCGGGCTCGTGCGCCGGGGTTGGCGAGTTGGTTCCGCACCTGGTCGACGAGCGCGTTGAGGCTCTGCCCGAGCCCTCCACGCCTTTCGTCGAGCGTGACGAGCGCCAGCAGCAACGAGGGCGTTCCTGCGCCGTCGAGCTGCCTCTCGCTGGCGATGCGCACCGTTCCGGCGTTCCTCGCGGTGGTCGTCTTGACCTCAAGCGCCACGTACGGGCACTGGAAGTCCTGGTTGGCGCCGGTGGGACCGGTCCAGGCAGCAACCGCCTCGGACTGCGGAAGCGAAGTCACCATGTGCTCCCTGAGCACCAGGACCTCGCCGAAGAGACCGCGCCGTGCCTCCGTCCCAAGGCCGTCGCGGCCCACGGAACGCAGAAGGTTCTGCCAGTGACCGAACCGGCTGACAACCGCGGTGAGAGCCTCGAGAGTGGTCGGTTCGTCCTTCGCTGTCGCGGCGATGTCCGCAACGAGCGGGGTGAAGACCTCCCGCAGATCGTCCGCAGTGAGGACCACCTGCAGCTCGTACTGGTGGCGCGACAGGGACGTCAGCGACAACTCGAGGCCGGCCGTCTGCGGAAGTCGTCCCAGGGAACGGACAACGCCCTCGGCAGCGGTGGCCTCCGCCTGGAACACCAGCATCCGTCGACGACCAGGGTGGGAGACGGACAGGAAGATGTCATGAGGCGATCTCGAGTGGATGCGACGCATGGACCGACCCGGTGTGGCCTGGGGCGCGTCCTCCAGCTCGATCCAGTCGCCCTCTGTGATCGTCACTCGTCCTCCTCCTCGTCGTAGGTCTCGATGTCCTCCTTGATCCAGATGTCGTTGACCACGTACTCGGTCTTCTCCTGGTGGCGCGAGCGGGGAAAGCTCACCGCGAAGCCGACCAGCGGCGTTTTGGGATCCAGATCCCCGTAGGCCGGCGGCTGGACGGGATAGATCAGCAGCAGAGGCTGGTCGGGGCGCCTCTGGTACCGGACCTGGGGGCCGGCGGGCACTTTGGGGTCCCTGGGCTCGCCCTTGCTGGTGGTCGTTCCCTCGGCAGCCTTCCAGGTCCTGGCGAGTGCGATGTCGTACTGCTCCTTGTCCAGGTCCAGGCTCTCGTCGGTCGGGCTCAGCACCCGGCGGATCGTGTACCGGCCCTCGCTCTCCGGATCGTTCAGCGGCTTACGTGTGACCATCCCGACCTCGTGCCCGGAAACGCACACGGGGGCATCCGCAGGCTTCTTGCCCACGAGCCTTACCGTCCAGCTCCCCAGTTCCCCCACCGCGGCGCACTTGCGGATGTATTCGGCGATGAACGCCGGTCGCACCCTCTGCGCCGCACGATCGGGCTGGTAGGCAGCGAAGAACCCGGAGACGATCTCCTCCGGCGGAACGTCCCGCCAGACCACACTGTCGCCAGGCGACTCCACCTTGGGGCTTGAGACGACGTCCAACCTGCTCACGAACGTTTTCAACGTCTCGAAGTTCTGGTCCACAGCCTTCTTCGACAGATTGAAGAGCACGGTCTCGGGACCTTCGGCCGAGTAGCTGAGCAGGACCTTCGTGCCGTTCCTCATCTTGTTGGCAGCCGTGACTCCGAGCCCCAGCGACGATGCCTTGACCTTGAGCCCGAACCGACGGGGGGTGAGGCGCAGGGCCGCCATCTCCTCGACCTCGCGGCGCAGTTCGTCAGTCGCCGCCGTGATCTCCACGTACGCCCTCTTGAGGGATGCGGTGGTGTACAGGCGGCAGAGGTCCTCGTAACCGGGGCGGTATCCGAACCACCGACCCATCTGGAGCAGGGTGTCGTAGGTCTTCGAGGCGCGGAGGTAGTAGCTGACCGTGAGCCCTTCGAGGGTCAGCCCTCGGGAGAGTTTCTCACCCCCGACGGCGATGACCGACAGCCCGGTCCTGCGGTGCTCGTAGTAGTCGAGAGCGTCCCTGGCCGCTCCGTTCACGGCCTTGACCTCGATCTTCCGCAGCGCGGGCAGGATGTGCGGGGCGACCTCGTCCCAGGTGAGACGGGACGCCTCGTCCGCGGTGAAGTAGCGGGTGGTGGGAACGTAGTCCTTCTCCCAGAGATCCCGGAACTCCTCCATCCGTGTGCTTGCCGCGCTTCCGTGGCGGTCGCGGAGACTGTCCTTGATGAGCCGGAGGAAGTCGTCGATCTGTGTGCGGACGATGCTCTGGATGGCTGTGAACCGCGTGACGTGGACCAGCATCGAGTTGTGGTCGGTCAGCTGACCGCGCGCACGGCGCGCAGCGCAGGAGAGGACGAACGAGTGGATCGCCTTCCTCAACGAGGCAGGCAGCGTGTCGGCCGGCTCGTGACCGGACTTGTGCTTGCCTGGGAGCCAGCCGTCGGCGTCGTTCACCTCGTGGACCAGGGGCAGCGGCTCGACGTCGTCCTCCTCCACGTCGTCCGTCCGGAGACCGAAGACGCGCTCGGGCCCCAGGTAGTTCGAGGGAGCGCGCAGGGTGCGGATGAAGCCTTCGGGAAAGAGGTCCGGCCCGTACTCCTTGTGGTTCACGTCCGGGTCTATGTAGATGTTCGCGTACGGAGTCGCGGTGTAGCCGACGTACGAGGCCTTGTCGAAGCTGTTCACAAGCTTGCGCACAGCGGCGTTGATCTTCGAGGGATCGGTGTCGGCATCCTTGGACGTGTTGATCGAGGCGTTGTCCGCCTCGTCGTCGATCACGAACAGCGGTGCGTTGCGGACGATGTCCCTACCGGTCTCGGGATCGTGCTCCCCGTGGGTGCTCGTGACCCACTCGCGAAGGTTGTCGATGATCTTGCGATGCTTCTTGATCACGAGCACGACGGGGAAGCTGCCGATGGGCAGGTTTGCCTTGGCTGCGGTCCTGCGGTCGAAGTCGCCCTTCTCGGAGCTGTTGGTCAGTGAGGCGCTGGGCAGTTGTTTGGCGTGCGACATAGCGCCTGCACCGATCCGTCGGCGACTGGCGCCCGCCTCGTCGGAGCGCATCAGGTGCTGGGAGTCGAACCCGAGAAGGCCCTCGTCCACCCGCAGCTGGGTCTGGCTGCGGAGGTCGTTGTGGATGCCGGCCAGGATGACGATCAGCCGGTAGCCGGCGTCCACCGCCTTGGCCGCGAGACCGATATAGTGACCGGTCTTTCCCGACTGGACCTGTCCGATCACGAGGCCGGACCGGCGCCATGAGCCCTCACGCTGCGGGTCCTCCAGCTCACCGAGGACCTCGTCGGTGCTCTCGTCGAGGCGCCACACCACCCGGCGGGGCATGTTGCGGACATCCTCGAGATAGAGCCGGTACCGATCCCAGAAGTCCCAGCTCCGGTCGTTCTTCGCGTCCGGCAACCAGGCCCTGTGCCCGACGTCGTCGTGCAGACCGGACGAGATCTCCTGGTAGACGGCGACCATTTCCTGGAGGTCCTTCGTGAACTGGTCACGGTCCAGGACCTTGCCCTGGGCAGCCATCATTCCCATGACCGCGTTCACGGCGAGAGTCACTTCCTCCGGCGACGCCTGGCGGTCCACAGGCAGCATGGCGAGGGCGACGCGGCGAGCCACGGCGAAGGTGTCGTCGGGGGTGCTACTCACGAACTGCCTCCGAGGCGTACGAACTTGGTGTGGAGCAAGAGTAGGGGTGCTCACTGACAACCAGGCGTCAGTCGTTCCAAAAGCCCTTCATCTGGTCGAAGGGCGGCATGACGCGGATCCTGTCCCGGGCCGCGCTGGGCGAGCGTCCCTGGGTGACGAGCGACCTGTAGACCTGCTCGGCGACCTGCACAGCCTCTGGCGGGGCCATGTCGGCGCCGCCGAAGGGTACGGGGTCGTCCTCGGAGTCCGTCTCGTGCAGGGCGCGCAGCGCCGTGACAGGCACGGTCTCCTCCAACAGGCGGACCAGAGCCTTCACCTCCGGTGCCGAGTCGCGACCGGCCTGCAGCAACTCCCGTACGAGCGGGTGGCTTCGGTTGATCCTGCAGCTGACCTGACCGTTCTCCCGCTTGACAGTCCAGGCGTAGAGGAGTGGATCACCATGCGTTCGGGCGGACACGCGCCCACGGTGCCGGAGCACCTCAGCTGCTCGTGTGCGTGCCTGCGTCGCGATTCGACGCAGGTGCCGACGGAGACCAACAGGGGGCACAACACTGGCCTTGCGGACGTCGACTCCCCAGTCGGTGTCCGTCTCAACCGGAATGTCGACAGCAATGCGTGCCAGGTTGAACCGCTCCTCCCGGCGCATGCCGGGGAGTCCCAGCCAGTCGCCGGCAAGGATCAGACGGTCGCGACGGTAGACGTAGAACCCCTGCTGCCCGAGCCACCCGGCGGGTCCGGCGGCACGGTCGTAGGCGTGCTCCGAGAGGCGTTGGGCGCTGGGAAGCACGAACGCCTCCACCCTGACGCTGTCCTCTCCGAGCGGCAGGTGTTCGACTGGCAGGCGCTGCACGGAAGGGTGTGTGACCAGGAACGGGTCCCACGGTTCGACGGGGGTTCCGGAAACGCGTATGGTCCGCCTGCCCAAACCCGTGAGAAACCGGGCGAAAACCATTCCCAGGTGGGACTCGGTCCGCTCGGCCTCGGCGTAGAACTGCTGTTGTACCTTCTCGTCGGCCTCTCCCACTTCCTGGGAGTGGAATCCTCTGAGGCGTCGCCAGACCACGATGGTGCCCTTGGCGGCACCGTCACGGAGACGGTCGATCAGGGCCGTGGTCTCCGTGTCCGCCCCGCAACGCAGCAGCCACCTGCCCGATGCCTCGACGACGTCCAGGTCCCAGGTTCTTATGCTCCATTCGCCGCCGGCAGAGCTGGCAACGGTGAGTTGCCGTGCCTGCGAGAACGAGGCGGACTTGAGGCCGACCCCGAACCTGCCGAGGTCGGTACTCGTGCGAACGGTATGAGGGCCGCGAGCGGCCACCGTCATGGCGGTCACGAGCTGTTCGCCGGTCATCCCCTCGCCGTCGTCGACCACGGCAATCCAGGAGTTCCCTCCCGCCCAGGTGAACTCCACGTCAATACGCCGCGCTTTGGCGGAGATGCTGTTGTCCACCAGGTCGGCGACAGCTGCTTCCAGCGAGTAGCCAAGAGAGCTCAGCGAGGCGACCATGCCTGCCGGGTCGGGTGCGGCGACCACGTAGTCCTCGTACTTCACACTCATTCTTCGTGCCATGCCCCCGTCGGCCAGAGGTTGTGTGTGTGGCCGTCCGATGTCACAAAGACCGTGAAGGACGACAGCCTTGTAAGAGGCCGTCTCCCTCTGCATTCCCCATCCCCGAGAGCGCGGATGCCCCACCCAGGATCCATGGTAGTTGAAGGCTTGTGAATCCAGAGGCGTGGAGCAGCGATGTTTTCGCTGCGTAGAGGGATTCGAGTCGGCACTCCCAGGATCCTCGACGGCTGGTGGGGTCCTGCTGTCGCGGGGATGTAGCCCGGCCGCTCGTGACTGCTCATCCGTTCTCGCGCTCCGGCTGCCTCAACGGCTCCGTGCGGAAGTGGGGACGCCAACGGTCTGTGGACACACCGATCGTGTCCAGGTGCACCTGGCGGCGCCCAACCGGGAATGACCGCTTGGACACCGCGAAATGCTCTCCCTCACGTGGTAGGTCCGGCTTCACCAAGATGTCCACGAGGGCGTCGAGGCCGGGTGGCGTTCCCAGTGCCTGTACGTACCGCAGGGAGGTGGCGTGCATCTCCGGCACCGGCAGGGGGCGCAGGCAGAGCTGCTGCGGAGTACCGACGCACCACGTCCAGTCGATCGAGTCGAAAGCCGGCCATCCGTCCGGCAACTGAACTCTGGCCGTGCCCGACCGAAGTTCTCCTCTCAGACGGTCAAGCTGGCGGGCAGCGGAGGTGACCCAGTTCTCGACCTTCATGGCCTCGGGCAAGGAGACCGCCTCGATGGGCCATTTGATCTCGATGCACACGCCGACACCTTTGGCCGGGTCCACAACAACCACGTCAAGGTCACCAGCAGAGCGGCCGTCTGCTCTCGTGGCAGGGAGCCGTTCGGCTACCAGGACGCCCGGAGTCGCGCGCAGCCAGTCAGCCCATGCGGTCGCACGTTCCCCCTGCTCTCGCCCGACAGAGCCAAAGCTCCGGGGGTTGTGGGCAGCAGAACGAAGCATGATCGCGTCCACCGCTCTGGGGGTTACCAGAGGCGGACAGATGATCAAGGTGTCACCGTACTGAACCAGTGGAGAGGTTCTGTACGAGCGACCGGCACGGTAGGTGAGCCTCTGCACCGCCAGGGCTTGGTGAGCCGTCGATACGGTGGGGCAGAACTCCGCTAGAAGACTCATCAGCTGGGGGACTCGTAGGTGGGCGAGGGTTGACTCGAGTCTCGCAAGCCTGTGTGCCGTCTCCTCACACAGTGAGGCAACGGCCATGATCACAGCCAGAACACGGACCATGTCCCCGGCCGTCATCCCCTCGCCAAGGGGAAACGTGTCGGGGACCTGCCCCTCGGGCACCGCCTGCCGGTACGCCTCGATCGTCTCGGTGGCGCGGTCAACGGCCGCCCGCAGCACCGCCGGCGGTGGACCACTACGGGAGTCGACGGACCTTGTCGAGATCCATCGGCGTTCTGCCTCGGAGAGCTTTGGAAGGAGCGTGGGCGTCGCGGCTTCGGCGAGGATCATGTCGGCTACCTCGACCGACGGGTTCCAGCGATGGCGCACGCGGAACTTCCCACCTGACAGACGCACCTGGTAGGCGCCCGATCGCACGCCGGTCTCGAGGTGATCCAGCCGCTGGGCCATGGCGGCAAGAGCCGTGACCTCGGTGGCAGACCTCTCGTCGCACGGCCCCGAACCGACAGGGAACTCATGGTGCCAGGCGACAAGTTGGGCCAGAACGCTTTCCCAGGGGAGGTCGGACACAAGTCCTGCCGTGATCTCCATGGCGCGCAGCTTGGTCGCTGTACGCAGAAGGTCGTAGATGCGCTCCGGCCCGGAGTTCCAGGCTGGGTGGGCTTCCACCTGGGCACGGGCACTGGTGACGGTGTCCAGAAGCTCCAGTTCGGGTTTCACAAAAGGACTCCTACTTGTCCCAGACCGGTGGGTGGCTGGGTCCTCAGCCGTGGTGGGGGGCCGGTGGCGGGCAGACCGCCGTTCCGGCCCCCCTTGAGCTCACAGGGTCGGATCCCAGTACCCGATCCTGGAGCCGTCCGGGGAGCCGAACAGGTGCCAGCGGGAGAGGTTCCGGTTCCAGAACTGGCAGGCCGTCTCCGGAAGCTGGAGGCAGCCGTGATCCGCGCCCTCGTTCGTGATCATGCAGTTCGGGTCGTACAGACAGGCGTCGTTGTCGACGGCGCGACTGACGACTGCGTCCAGGTTCTGTTCGAGGACCGTCCGCATGGCGCCGAGACTGAAGTCGCTACCCCCGTTGGGATAGATGGCGAAGGCCAGGTCGTAGGGAAAGAGGTACTCTGACAGGCTCGTCTCGCTGTAACCACTGTCAACTGCCAAGGCTCGCAGGAGCTGGTGGGACAGGGAGTGAAGCAGCCCGAACAGGTCGTGAACCGGCAGGTCCGGGTGTCCGGGCTCTGGACGGGTCTCGTGTGAGAGGGCCTTGCCGTCGCTGGGCCCAAGCTGGTGCACCAGCCACTTGGCGACGCCGCCGGCCTCGTCCAGGGTGTTGCGACTGACGAGTTCGTTGCGGACCAGCCACCGGCATACCCGCTCCCGGTCCACCGGGAAGAGCAGCGCCTCCGCCTCGGTGGGGTGGGCGTAGACGAGGGTCTTCTCGGGGGCTCCTCGTGTGGCCCGCCCCCGGTACGGGACCAGGTCCGCCTCCTCGGGGCTGAACCCTGTCCGGCTGTAGCCGATCGCGAGATAGGTGATCGGGAGATCACTGACCAGACAGGTCTCCTGCCCGAGACCGGCGGAGGCGAGGACGCCGGGATATCGTTTGTACAGGGCTAGGCGTTCGGCGTTGCGTGCCTCTCGCTGGAGACGGGGTACGCCCACACGTTCCAGGTTCAGGACCCGGCGGTAGGTGTGCAGCTCGGCCGCGAGCCCGCGTGCGTCGTCGCTCTCGGTGTCGAGTCCGAGCGCCTTGCCCACCCGGTCCCGCAGATGGTCCACCTCGACCGGCATGAAACGTGCTCGGAGTGCTCGCGCCTGGTCGTGCAGGCCGGCCTCCTCCATCACACGGATGCTCTCGACAACCTCGTCGGGGACGTCAACTGTGTGGCCGTCCGTGAGTCGGCGGAACTCGTCCTCGGTGATCTCACCGAGCCACCAGCCGAGCACGGCAGCCGTGTACAGGGGGTTGCTCTGCCGGGTGGCCTCTTCGGTCGTGGTCACGTTCACGAGTGTCAGGCCCTGGCCGACATGCGCGGTCCCTGCAGTGTGGAGGAGCGGGTTCATGAACTTGTCCGGATAGCTGCACGAGGAGTTGCTGCAGCTCCACTGCACGCCCAGAGGGAAGCCGCAGGTCATGCACTCCCATCGGAAGTCACGGAACCGACTGGCACGGTCGTCGAGCCTGAAGCGTGTGTGCCCCCTGGGGCACTTGCTCGGCGGGTACATGGGCGACATCTCGCCGCACTTGTGCGCGAAGACGAACTGGAGCTGCCGGTTCCCAACAGGGTTGCCGCAGGCGGGGCAGGCCGGCGGCCAGTCGTCCGTTCCGGGGCGCGGGTCACTGGCTGTCCAGACGTGTCCACACCCACTGCTGGAGCAGCGCACCACCCGGGGCCAGATGCGGCAGAAGACCTTGCCCGGCACCACGACTTCGTAGTGACGGTCGGCGAGCCGGTCCTCGTCCCCGGGGAACTCCGGTGCCCGGTCGGTCCCTGCGGAGAAGGCACGCCCTGCGGCCCGCCATCTACGCACGAACCGCATCGCCTCCTGTACCAGATGCTCCCTGTCGAGCGAGGGGCCGTCGAACTCCTCGTCACGCCCGAACTGCACCACTTGGGCCGTGTAGCCGCCGCGGTGATCAAAGGTCTGACCAGGACGGTATCGGTAGAGGACCTGGCCCCGGTCACGGGCCATGTCGTCGTTCCTGGGGTTGAACGCCATCACGACCTCCTGCCGTCGGACACGATGTGGAACGGGATGCCCTCGGAGACGTCGCGGAGGCTTGTCATGGGCCGGTGCTCGAGACCCAGGTAGTCGCCCGTCGCGCGGTACCCCCGGTTGTTCCCACCCGCGAGACCGGCAGAGGCGCCGGCGGAGCGGAGGCTGGCCAGGGCGTGTTCAACCATGTCCTCCAGGTCGCTGTGGAGTTCCTGCCCCTCCGGGCGCTTCGACTGGAAGACGGTGTGAAGGGCCTCCAGCAGTTCGGTGAGCTGGACACCGTCGAGACCTCCGCTGGATGGATCACGCAGGGCGGCCTGCATCTTCGAGAGGTCATGGAGGTGGCTCGGAGCGTTGCCTGCCCGCCACCAGTCGCGGTTCGCGATCTGGAGAAGGTGTCCCATCAGTATCCCGGGGAGGGTCTTGCGCACTGCGAACCTGCTCCAGCGGTTGATGGCCACCGGCTCGACCATGCGGTCCAGGTACTCGTGGAACTTCCCGTGGTAGCGGTAGTGCGAGCGGTCCCTCTCCCTCACCGGGTTGAAGAGCATGAACACGAGGCCGTGGTAGGCCCGGCCGACCCTTGACGACGCCTGGATGTACTCCGCCATGGACCTGGGCATGCCGTTGAACAGCATGAGGTTCAACCGGTCCACGTCGACCCCGTGGCTGACCATGCTCGTTGCGACGACCATGCCCGTGCTGCCGTTGGTGCTACCCAGGTCGTCCAGGACACCGCGGACCTCATCCAGACGTGTTTCGCCCTTGAGTTCCGCCACTTTGAGGTCGGGAAAGCCCTCCCTGCGCAGGGCCTCGTTGACCTGGGTGTCCAGTGAACGGCGGATACGGCCGAAGTCGACGAGCGTGGTCGCGTAGGTGAGGCTCGTACGGTAGAGGTCGACGACATCGCGGAGCTCATCCTCCGGCCAGCCTGCGAGAGCGGGGGGAAGGTCCTGTCGGCGATCGAGTTTCCAGAGTGCCCGGTGGGCGGACGTCAGGATTCTGACCAACGTCATCTCCGCCGTTCCGCGAGTTGGCATGACTCCCACGAATCGGCGAAGCGGAAGGCTCCGGTCGAGCCGCCAGTAGAAGCTCTCGTCGAGGTTGGGCCCGGGGAGTGGCACCACCACCGACCGCAGGCCGAAGAGGTGTTCGCTCTGACGGTCCTCGCCACGGATGGTCGCGGTGGTGGCGACCACCTTCATCCGGACACCCCGGCCGTCGGGCCGCTGCCTGGACGACAGGGTGCGCTGCACCTCCGCCAAGAGACCCTCATAGTGCCCGGAGAACGCACCGAGTTCCTCGTTGACCATGTGGAGCTCGTCGATGATCTCCAGAGAGGGGGAGGGGTCGTAGAGGGGTTCGCCGAGAGGCTTGAGAGGGGTCTTCGGATGGCCTGGCGCGTGACGTTCGTGGCACTTTCCGCCTCGGCCGAAGCCGTGCGGAGGGCACCAGCAGTCCACATCGCCGAAGAGTGCACCGAACTTGTCCGACAGCCCTATGTTGGCGAGCTTGTCCAGGGTTCCGACCACGACGGTCGGCAGGTAGCGGTAGATCTCGGTGTCCACGACGACGATCGGCAGGACGCTCCCGCACTGTTCGTTGCCGCAGACGTGTTCCAGTCTGAGCCGCTGGGGATCCGGCGCCGGGATGCGGACCGATCGTTCACCGCAGTAAGGACAGTCGTGAACAAGTCGGTACGCGTGCCGTTCCTCCTCGCTTGAGCGAAGGCGGTCGAACATCCGGTCTGCGGTCAGTGAGTTGGGGGTGTTGCCCCCACCGGCGTAGAAGCCGATGAAGAAGGGCCACCCGGGGTCGCCGCCGACCTCCCTGAGCAGAGCGGCGTTCTTGTCGCGGACCGTCTCCGCGGCGGCGACGACGTCGAGCTGCCGTTGTGTCTGCTGCAGAGTCAGCAGCCGGAGAGGGAAGCGGCACCAGGCCGAGACCCCGACCCTCTTCCCTCGGGCACGGTCGTAGAACATGCACACCAGCACCAGGCCGAGATACGCCTCGGTCTTGCCGCCTCCGGTGGGGTACCAGACGACGGTTGCCGCCTCGGTCGGATCCACGTTGTTCTCTTCACCCCAGAGCCCTGGGGTGAAGAGGTCCTCCGGGTGCTCCCGCCAGGCAAGTGCACCGAGCTGGCTGACAATGGCCACCAGCTGGAAGAGCCGCCACCCCCGGCTCGGCCGTTTCCGCTTCTTGTTGAGCTCCACCATGGACTCGTTGGCGAGCTGGAAGGCTGTCAGGAGGCGCCTGTCCCGCCGCAGCCACGCAATGCCGTCACGAAAGCGGGCGACCTCCAGTGATGCGGCCTTTCGGTCGGCTTCCTTGCGGTGGGCGAGATCAGGCCTGTCCTGGAGATCCACCGTGCTCCAGGCGGGCGTCTCCAGGTACGCCTCCATCTCGTCGGCGAGGTCGTCGAGCATCGGAAGAGGGTCGGCGGCGAGCGTCGCGTAACCCCAGCGTTCATCGGTCCGGGCCACGGCGCGGTGGGTGTCATGCTGTGGAACCGGCACGCTGCGCACTGCCACGAGCCGACCCTCGTGCCACCGTGGCTCGACGCCGCAGTTGTTCGCGTACGCACCCAGCTCTCCCGAGTAGCGGTAGGCGTCGGCACCGAGGTCCATCACGATGGGCAGGAGACGGTCGCCCTCGACCTCCAGCCCGGCACGGAACAGTGAGTTGTCCCTGGCCTCGTCGCGACGGTTACGGCCGGCGTTGCTGCCCCGGCCCTGCACGGTCACGACGGGATCGGTGGCGAGGTTCTGCAGCGTCGCGGTCACACGGAGCCGTCCGGACGCCACTGGCCTCGATGTGACGACGACGTGCGCGGCGGGGGACGGTACCACCGGGTGCCCGCCCACCTCCCGAGCCAGCCACTGCTCGAAGGCCCCGTCGTCTGCCATTGCGGCAGGTGGGACCAGCCGCTCTCGGCGGTCGTTCCCGACACGGCGGTCGATCCGAGGATCCTGGAGGGCCTGCTTCACAGCCTTGTCGAAGGCATGCTGGAACTCACGTTCCAGGGTCTGACGCAGGCCGGCCTCGTGTCCCAGAACGATCTCCACCGGCCCGACCGTCACACCGAGTCGTTTGAACAGCGGCGCCAGCCGGTACGGCTCCTCGCGCTCACCTGCCCACTCCAGCTGCTGGGCGCGAGTCGGGACAGCCGCGTAGTAGAACGATGCCCGCGCCTTGACGGTGATGGAGCTGGCGTTCTCGGCCTCGAACTCGAACCCGAGGCTGTCCGGCGTCGTGCGGCCGTAGCGCGGGGCGGCTCCACCAGGTTCGACGGCGTGCGGGCCGAGGCTCTCCATGAAGTAGCGAGCACTCGGAGGCTCGCCGAGGCAGATGTCGCCCTGGGCCTCGCCGGTCGCGTCGGTGACCACCGCGTTGACGAGGTGGTCGACGAGGGCAGTCTGCTGGGCGACGCTCGGCTCGAACGGAGGCTTGGTCACCGCGCCTCCCCGTCGGGTCCGATGTACTCCGCCGACAGGAGACGAAGGGGGAGGGGATGCCTGCTCGCACATGCGGAGTGAGGCGAGAGCCGAGACGGCTCAGAAGGGCGTGCCGGTCCGGGCGGACATGCAAAACCGGCCCGCGGGACATGCGTGTCCACGGGATCTCCAAGGTTCGCGAGTCAGAAGCCGCCATGGCACGACGCCATGGCCGGACGTCTTCTGCTTCTCCGAACCTCAGCAGCATCGGACGCAGGCATATGAAGTCACAAGCAACTATGCCAAGTTGATCGGATCTGACGTGATCCTTACCGCGCGATGTCTGAATTCGACACCAGTTGGACGAGTGGAGCGCCGCATGGCGGCGTTGTCATGTTCCTTGCCGGGCGGCGGCGCTGGCCGGCGGCGTGGCATCCTGGGGTTGTGATCAGAGAGCCTGCGGAAGTCCGACTAGGCGAGGACGGGACGGTTGAGATCCCCCTGGGGGTTCTGGCAGAGGCCGGGTTGGACCCCGGGGCCCAGCTCGTGGCCTACAGCGACGGTGACGGACGGGTGGTCCTGCGCCGCCAAGAGGACGCGATTGGGGTCCTGCTTGAGGACGGAACTCTGTGACCGGATGCCAGGGCCTTCTGGAGTGTGACCGGCCCGCCCGTATTAGCGGGTGTGGGGCGTTGCGCCGACTGGATGGCGCTGCTGCACGGCGGAGCGGTCTGGGACGCGGAGCATGCGGCGTCAGAGACTGCCGGGCCTCATCTTGGTGATCGCCCCATGCTCCGCACTCCGCCGGGCTACTGATACCGACCAGACACTGCCACGCAATCGGCTCCGACAACACCGATTGTCATTGGAGGGGAGTTTTTCCTCTTGCAGCACTAACCATGAGCGATCCCCTTGTCAGTGAGGTCAGATCAAGTTACCAAACGGATCAACCGCTACACGGCTAGCTGCCATTAGTCGGGAGCGGCGACCCCTGAGGTCTCTAACTAGTCTGGCTTTGGCAGATCCTGGGTTGAATCGCGCCTTATCTTCTCTGTAAGGGTAATTACGCGGAATTTGAATATTTCGCACAGCGATCTCGGCGAGCAGTGATTCCAGCTGCACCGACTCCTGCTGGCCGCAGTCGGGAGCTAGGTAGGAGATCGTTGCAAAGGCCCGGAGAGTCTCAATTACCACGCGACGGTCACCATGGCGTACCAACAGCGATTCTGCATACTGTGCCCAGTTCTTGACTCCGACCAGGTGCGCGAGCAGCGTTCCCATGAGAGCCTGCCCAGGGTCTTCGGAGAAGGCTGGATCTTGCAATGCATCCTCAACCAACCCGGTCAGCTTGTTACTCGCAAGCCGTTTGGACATCGCATACCACGCCGAGAAGACGGGGGCAAAGAGAGTGATCCTTTCACGTATCTCGTCCAGTTGAGAGGAAGTTAGACCACTATCTTCAGAAAAACTACCTGGAGCCTCCAAGATGAACTCCTTCAGCGATTCATCGCCCGATAGGAGAGCCGCATAGACTGCGTACCCGTTCAAGATTTCTCGGAGAACTTCAGCCTTTAGGGAAGTATCTTGAACAAGTTCGCTGTTGCTAAGTGTCGAAGACGCGAGGGAAAGAGCCGCAGAGTAAGTCTGCAGCTGGGACCTTACCCAAATTTCGTCGGGTTGCTTCGAGACGGCCATCGTTATAGCGTCGATAGCGTCGAGAGCGTCCGTGAATGCTTCATCTTCTCGATCGGGCAAGGGGATATTTTGCTCGTTATCGTCACTGAAGGGCCAAACCTTTTTGACGAGGCTTTCATACTGCTCCTGCCCCGCCCACCCTTCCGCGCATGCCATCACCGTAAAAGGGTCCTGGCCAGCTGATTCCATTTGCGATCGGACGTCTTTGAAGGTCTCGCTAACCTTCTGCAACAAGGACCGGTCACTTCGACGCAGGGCCGCAGCATGCCGAATTATCTGGGAATTTCCGATTGGATCACGAAGGATCCAATCGCGAAATCCCACAGAATCCATTGCTCCTTGGGCAGCAAGAAGGGATAGGAGCGAAGGATGTCTGAATCTTATGCTGCCCCTGTTTTCGCTGAGCACGCGCCTGGAGACGAAGGAGTCAAGTACCGATCCGGGAGGCTCGGACCACCCTAGGCTCTGGAAGTAGGTGAACAAGAATCCTTCAGCATCGACCCGGTTGATCGCCTGCGTGTTCTCTCTGATTAGCTTTTCAGCCAACGCTGACAGAATATGCTGCCGGTCTCGGTAATCCATTTGGAAACGAAGATCCTCGGCGATGTCTCCTCGCCCCAATAGCATTCCTACGTAAGCTTCGAGCACGGCTGTATCGTTCGTTCCGGCACTCCATGTTTGATCGTTTGCGATGATGGACACCAAGGCGGCCATCATTCCAGGCGTTCTCGGTAGCTTCTCTCGATCAAGCAACGCAAGAACCGACTTCATGACGTCCTCGGGGTTCTCGGGTGCAACAAGTTCGATCAGACCTCGAAGCTCTCGCCTGCCAAAATTTCCGAGGTATCTCGTCAGAGCGGTATCTGAGAGTTGAGAGAGAGCACGCGTAATTTCAGGCTCGTCTGAACGCCGGCATCCCAAAAAGAGCTTGCTCTGCTGGCCTTGCCTGATGAGTTCCAGGAGCCGTGCCAGGGACTTAGGTCGGCTTAGGTCTATGTTGTCGACGGCGAGCGCAAGTCGTGGAACCAGATCCTTTGGAGACGCTGGAATCCCAGCTAGTGCGAGTTTTTTCCGGATTTCCGCAACAATACCTGATTGCCCAGATCCAACCGCTCTATGGTCTATCAAAATCGGTGCAAGCTGGTTGTCCATGGCGTAAGCTTCATAGGTCAGCCACTGAAGCGCGCTCGTGAGGCCGCTGGACTCTTCCCCTACGATAAGGAAGAAATTCGTGCCCGCGAAGTCCGACCGAATGTCTGCACGCTCAAGCTCGATCCCGTTTTTGAGGTCTTTGGCGGAAATATACTGGTCTACGGGTAGGGGGAGGAAAACAGGGGGAACTAGCAGCTCGCTCATTGTGCGGTTGTCGATGTCAGGGCTGGTGAGCATGCTTTTCTCTCGTACGGACTCAACAAGTGCCTCTGCGGCTAGGTCTGCAGGGGCGAACCGGCTTTCAGGGAGTTCCGACTTGTCGACTACCGGTTCGAAGCTGATCCGGACGATTCCGTTTGGTGCCACGTTCGAGGCGGCATCGAAGTCATCGCGGGAATCCCAGTAGCTGCGCACAGATATCGTCCCGTCCATTCTCTGTGCATCTATGTCAAGGATCGAGAAAGAGTTGAGGTAATCCCGCGAGTGGTACATGGAGCCTGAGGCGCTGTGGATCATCGTTCCCAAGGCCGCATGGACCGCTTGGGGATCGTCAACGTGTATGTGACCAGTACAGAGTAGGTGGAAGTTCTTGGTCAGCTCACGTTTCACGTCCATTTGATCGAACACTGCCAACCAGTTAATCGGGTGATGCATGACTGCGATGCGGAAATCGGCTCCGCTCACGGCTTGGGCGGCTTCGGATACTTGCCGATCGCCTACCAGTAGGTGAGTCAGATCCCCATCATTGGGAGCTCCTGTTGCCCTCCAGGCAGACGTGAGGGACGCGGCTCCGACTGTCACGTCCCCGACCAAGAAATTGTGAACTGTAACAAGCGGCGAAATTCGGGAGATACTACATCCATCGTAGTACCGTTCCTGGAACTCTAGCCATGGCCCCAGGCGCTCAATATGTTTTGTCAGGGAGTCTCTATCGTCAAGGAGTGCATTGACTGCATCACGACTTGTGAGAAGACTTTGCAGTCCCTGCTCCGAGAATCGGTCGATCTTTGATATGTCAACGTCGTGATTCCCTGGAGCTAGGATAATCCGATCCCTCGGAACGCCCGTGACCTCTTCTATGGGGGCCAAAAGGTGTTGCTCGGCGAACTGATACTGATCCGCGTGCGCGCTGAAAGCCAAGTCTCCACTAAAAACTACGACATCGACAGGTCGATCCTCGCATTGTTTCCCGAGGTCTCGCAGGAATGCAGAAATTACCCTGTTTTGGTCCGCCTCCCAAGTTGAGCGTATATGTAGATCGCTCAAGTGCAGTAGACGCATGGCTGCCTCCCCGCGTAAGGCCCAATTCGTCGGCTCGGCGTGGTGTATTCACACGCCCAAATGGTTGGGTGGAAGGAGTCCTCACTGGAGATACACTATTTTACGCCTGAGCGCCCCTGCCTGCGCGTTCGGCCGAGGCCGTACCGACCTCACCTCCGGGAAGCGGTCCCACCTCGCCCGTCACGTGATCTCTTAGTGGTCGACGCCGTAAATCCTTCGAGGGTTGATCATGCTGTCGGCGCGGCGAGGATTCTTCGTGTCGGCCGGCGGTGTGCTGGTCGAGCCTGGCCAGCAGGTCGTCTAGGTCGGAGGTGGTGAACTTCCACTGGAACGGCTGTGCCGTGGCGTTGTAGCGGTCTTCGAAGGCTCGGAGCCGGTCCCCGACCTGGGCGAGGTCGGTGAAGTGGGCGAGACGACCTTGCGTTGCACGACGGAGAAGTAGATCTCCACTTGGTTCAACCAGGAGGCGTGCATCGGGGTGTGGACCATCGCCGCGTTCGGGAACGCGGCCGACAGCCGGTCGGCGGCCTTCTGCCCGCGGTGGGAGGAGCGGTTGTCGACGATCCAGCACACGCGTTTCGCGCTGGCGTAGGGCTCTTGGGTCATGACCTGGGCGACCAGGTTCATGAACGGGTCGACGCCGGTCTGGGCTCGGTGCGGCCGGACACCCGTGCGGCGTGGACGTCGTAGGCGGCCAGGTAGGCAGGCCACTGCGCCGCCGCGGCTGTAGGTGTTGCTCACACGCGCATGGCACGGGCCTGGCCGGGGGCGAGGGTGGGGTGGCAGCGGCAGCGGGCCTGGATGGAAGTCCATTCGTCCGCGCTGATGACGTACTCGTCCTCGCCCAGCGTCCGGTCCTGCCAGGTGCGGGCGTACAGGTCCAGCACACGGGCGGCCTTCAGCCGGAAGCCGGGGTAGCACCAGGACCGCGCACGCTGTCCAAAGCGAGGCGTTGCCCGCCTGGCAGCCACGAGGTGTCGCGGTCCGGCACTCGAACGCTCCTGGAGCTACCGCTCTCTTGGAACGCTTTAACAAGGGATTAGGGCCTCCTGGGCGGTCCAACACGGGGTGACAACAGCGGGTCCCAGTGTCTCTGGACTTCTGGCTGTCTCAAGAGCGCGGGTGTCGGCAACGCCGCCCCGTGCCGACCGAAACGGCGTCGTTCGTCTGGGACGGGCCAGGGACTTTTCAGGGACTTTCACACCTGTCCCAGGGAGTTTCCAGGGACTTTCCGCAGCGTAAGCAGGGAAGGCCCCGACAGCGCCGAAAGACACGAACGCGCTGGTCAGGGCCCTCCCCCTCAGCACTCGATGATGTTCACCGCGAGCCCGCCCCGGGCCGTCTCCTTGTACTTCACGCTCATGTCCGCGCCGGTGTCCTTCATGGTCTTGATGACCTTGTCCAGGGACACCTTGTGGGAGCCGTCGCCGCGCATGGCCATCTTCGCCGCGGTGACCGCCTTGACCGCGGCCATGCCGTTGCGCTCGATGCACGGGATCTGGACCAGGCCGCCGACCGGGTCGCAGGTCAGGCCCAGGTTGTGCTCCATCCCGATCTCGGCGGCGTTCTCGACCTGCTCCGGGGAGCCGCCGAGGACCTCGGCAAGGGCGCCCGCGGCCATCGAGCAGGCGGAGCCGACCTCGCCCTGGCAGCCGACCTCGGCGCCGGAGATGGAGGCGTTCTCCTTGAAGAGCATGCCGATCGCGCCCGCGGCCAGCAGGAAGCGCACCACGCCGTCCTCGTCGGCGCCCGGCACGAAGTTCATGTAGTAGTGCAGAACCGCCGGGATGATGCCGGCCGCGCCGTTCGTGGGCGCGGTGACGACCCGGCCGCCCGCCGCGTTCTCCTCGTTCACGGCCATGGCGTAGAGCGTGATCCACTCCATGGCGTGGGCCGGTGCATCGCCCTCGGCGCGCAGCTGGCGGGCGGAGACGGACGCGCGGCGGCGCACCTTCAGGCCGCCGGGCAGGATGCCCTCGCGGGACATGCCGCGCTGGACGCACTCGCACATCACCCGCCAGATCTCCAGCAGGCCCGCGCGGATCTCCTCCTCGGTGCGCCAGGCCCGCTCGTTCTCCAGCATCAGCGAGGAGATCGACAGGCCGGTCTCCTTCGTCAGCCGCAGGAGCTCGTCGCCGGTGCGGAAGGAGTACTTCAGGACCGTGTCGTCCAGCTTGATCCGGTCCGCGCCGACCGCGTCCTCGTCCACGACGAAACCGCCGCCGACCGAGTAGTACGTCTTCGACAGCAGCTCCGCGCCGGAGGCGTCGTACGCCCACAGCGTCATGCCGTTGGCGTGGTACGGCAGGGCCTTGCGGCGGTGCAGCACGAGATCCTTGTCGAAGTCGAAGGCGATCTCGTGTTCGCCCAGGAGACCTATCCGGCCCTCGGCCTTGATCGCCTCCACGCGCGCGTCCGCCGTCTCCACGTCCACCGTGCGCGGCGAGTCGCCGGTCAGGCCGAGCAGGACGGCCTTCGGGGTGCCGTGGCCGTGCCCGGTCGCGCCCAGGGAGCCGTACAGCTCCGTCCGGACGGTCGCTGCCTTTTCCAGCAGCCCTTCGTTGCGCAGGCGGCGGGCGAACATCCGCGCCGCGCGCATCGGGCCGACCGTGTGGGAGCTGGACGGGCCGATGCCGATCGAGAACAGGTCGAAGACCGAGATGGCCACGGTCACTCCTCAAGACAGCAAAAACAGGGGGGTGGTGGGGCGCCCGCCAGGACCTTCCGGCACTGTCCTCACGAGTGCCCCACCGGGGATCTACTTGTCCGGGCCTACTTGTTCAGGCCCGGGTACAGCGGGTGCTTGTCGGCGAGCGCCGTCACGCGCGCCTTGAGCGCCTCCGCGTCGTAGGACGGCTTCAGCGCCTCGGCGATCACGTCCGCGACCTCGGCGAAGTCCTCGGCGGTGAAGCCGCGGGTCGCGAGGGCGGGCGTACCGATCCGCAGGCCCGACGTCACCATCGGGGGACGCGGGTCGTTCGGGACCGCGTTGCGGTTGACCGTGATGCCGACCTCGTGGAGGCGGTCCTCGGCCTGCTGGCCGTCCAGCTCGGACTCGCGCAGGTCGACGAGGATCAGATGCACGTCCGTACCGCCGGACAGGACGTTCACGCCGGCCTCGCGCGCGTCCGCCGCCGTCAGGCGCTCGGCGAGGATGCGGGCACCCTCCACGGTACGACGCTGGCGCTCCTTGAACTCCTCCGAGGCCGCGACCTTGAAGGAGACCGCCTTCGCCGCGATCACGTGCTCCAGGGGACCGCCCTGGAAGCCCGGGAAGACGGACGAGTTCAGCTTCTTCGCGAAGTCCTTGCTGCGCGCGAGGATGATGCCGCCGCGCGGACCGCCCAGCGTCTTGTGCGTGGTGGAGGTGACCACGTCGGCGTAGGGCACCGGGTTGGCGTGCAGACCGGCCGCGACCAGGCCCGCGAAGTGCGCCATGTCGACCCACAGGTAGGCCTCGACCTCGTCGGCGATCCGGCGGAAGGCGGCGAAGTCCAGCTCGCGCGGGTACGCCGACCAGCCCGCGATGATCACCTTCGGGCGGTGCTCCTTGGCGAGGCGCTCGACCTCGGCCATGTCGACCAGGCCGGTCCCGGCGTCCACGTGGTAGGCGACCACGTTGAACTGCTTGCCGGAGAAGTTCAGGCGCATGCCGTGGGTCAGGTGGCCGCCGTGCGCGAGGTCCAGACCGAGGATGGTGTCCCCGGGCTGGGCGAGGGCGAACAGGGCCGCCTGGTTGGCGGAGGCGCCGGAGTGGGGCTGGACGTTGGCGTACTCGGCGCCGAACAGCTCCTTGATCCGGTCGATGGCGATCTGCTCGGCGACGTCGACGTGCTCGCAGCCGCCGTAGTAGCGGCGGCCCGGGTAGCCCTCGGCGTACTTGTTGGTGAGGACGGAACCCTGCGCCTCCATCACCGCGAGCGGCGCGAAGTTCTCGGAGGCGATCATCTCCAGCGTGGACTGCTGGCGGCCGAGCTCGGCGTCGACCGCGGCGGCGATCTCCGGGTCCAGTTCGTGCAGGGACGTGTTCAGGACGGTCATACGGCTACGACTCCTCAGCCGGCGTTCTGGGCGGTGTACTCGTCGGCGGAGAGCAGGTCGGCCGGCTCCTCCGCGACGCGCACCTTGAACAGCCAGCCGCCCTCGAAGGGGGCCGAGTTGACCAGCGACGGGTCGTTGACGACGTCCTCGTTGATCTCGGTGACCTCACCGGTGACCGGCGAGTACAGGTCGGAGACCGACTTGGTGGACTCCAGCTCGCCGCAGGTCTCGCCCGCGGTCACCGTGGAGCCGACCTCGGGGAGCTGGGCGTAGACGACGTCGCCGAGCGCGTTGGCCGCGAACTCGGTGATGCCGACCGTCGACACGCCGTCCTCGGCGGCCGACAGCCACTCGTGCTCCTTGCTGTAGCGCAGCTGCTGGGGGTTGCTCATGGCCTGAATTCTCCTGTACGCGCGGGAGTGCTGTTGAAGGGGGGACTGCTGAGATCGCTGGTGAACAGCGGAACGTGCGCGGCGTCACACGGTGACCGCGTCCAGTGTCTACTTCTGGCGCTTGTAGAACGGCAGAGCCACGACCTCGTACGGCTCGTGACTGCCCCGGATGTCCACGCCGACGCCCTCGGTGCCCGGCGCCGCGTGCGCCGCGTCGACGTAGGCCATGGCGATCGGCTTGCCCAGGGTGGGGGAGGGGGCGCCGGAGGTGACCTCGCCGATCACCTCGCCGCCGGCGACGACGGCGTACCCGGCGCGCGGCACCCGGCGGCCCTCGGCGACCAGGCCGACCAGGACCCGCGGCGGGTTCTGCTCGGCTCGGGCGGCGGCCTCGGTGAGCGCCTGGCGCCCCACGAAGTCGCCCTCCTTCTCGAACTTCACCACCCGGCCGAGCCCGGCGTCGAAGGGGGTGAGCGAGGTGGTCAGCTCATGCCCGTACAGCGGCATGCCCGCCTCCAGGCGCAGGGTGTCCCGGCAGGACAGGCCGCAGGGGACCAGGCCGACGCCCTCGCCGGCCTTGGTCAGCGCCTGCCACAGCTCGACCGCGTGCTCGGGCCGCACGAACAGCTCGAAGCCGTCCTCGCCGGTGTATCCGGTGCGGGCGATCAGGGCCGGGACGCCGGCGACCGTGCCGGGCAGGCCGGCGTAGTACTTCAGGCCGTCGAGGTCGGCGTCGGTGAGGGACTTCAGGATGCCGGGGGACTCCGGGCCCTGGACGGCGATCAGCGCGTACGCGTCCCGGTCGTCGCGCACCTCGGCGTCGAAGCCGGCGGAACGCTCGGCGAGGGCGTCCAGCACCACCTGGGCGTTGGAGGCGTTGGCCACGACCATGTACTCGGTCTCGGCGAGCCGGTAGACGATCAGGTCGTCCAGGATGCCGCCGTCGGCCCGGCAGATCATGGTGTAGCGGGCGCGGCCCACGCCGACGGAGGCGATGTTGCCGACCAGGGCGTGGTTCAGGAACGCGGCCGCCCCGGCGCCGGTGACGGTGATCTCGCCCATGTGGGAGAGGTCGAACAGACCCGCCTTCGTCCGCACGGCGATGTGCTCGTCGCGCTCGGAGCCGTAGCGCAGCGGCATGTCCCAGCCGGCGAAGTCGGTCATCGTCGCACCGAGCGAGCGATGCAGGGCATCGAGCGCGGTGTGGCGCAGCTCGGAGGGTTCGGTACTGCTCATCGGTCGGTCGTCTCCCAGGGAAAGGCAGGACGGGCGAGGAACGTTCCTCCCCATCTGTCATCGGAACCTGAGAGGTTCGCCAGGACCGCCACAGGGACGATCACGGCTTGCACCTTGGGTGGAGCCACTGTCGCAGCGGCCCGCTTTTCAGATGTGCCTCGCCCGCGCGGTAACGGGGCCTGAGAGATTCAAGGGAGGGACTTGCTCCTTCGGCGTCCCAGCGAAGGCTGCTGGGAACTCTCCCGCGCGGATTCAAACGGCCGGTATGCAGTTGGCGGCCACATCATTGCACGCCGCACCCCCGCCCGTCAGGGCCGCATCTGTAACCGAGCTGTGGCAGGACGCGCACGAAACCAGCGGGCCCCGTGCATTACCTTCCCTTTACATTTGCTGGGCATGAATATTGCCAAGCCCATGGGGGAGGACGATCACGGTGAACAGGACCCCGTTGTACGCCACCGTCGCCACCGGCATTGCGGTACCGAGGCAACGCACCGCTGCGGACCAGAGCGTCCGCGACCTGCGCGACCGCACCGGCCGCGGCCCCGGCGCCCTGGCCTTCGGCCCCCGCGACCTGGTCGTGATGGCCGGCCTGCCCGGCAGCGGCAAGTCCACCCTGATGCGCCGCGCGGTCGCCGGCCGCCGCATCGACTCCCAGGACACCCGCGACCGCTTCGCGGCCCGCCTGCCCCGCGCCCTCCCGTACGCCCTCTACCGCCCCCTGGTCCGCCTCGCCCACTACGCCGGCCTGCGCCGCGCCCTGCGCACCGGCGAGGGCGTCGTCGTGCACGACTGCGGCACCCAGCCCTGGGTGCGTGCCTGGCTCGCCCGCGAGGCCCGCCGCCGTGGCGGCACCCTCCATCTGCTCCTGCTCGACGTCACCCCCGAGACCGCGCGAGAGGGCCAGCGCGAGCGCGGCCGGGGCGTCTCCGCCTACGCCTTCCGCCGCCACCGTCGTACGACCGCCCGGCTGCTCGCCGCGGTCGAGCGTGGCGAGCTGCCCGCGGGCTGCGGCGCGGCCGTGCTGCTGGACCGCCCGGCGGCGGACGGCCTGCGGCGGATCACATTCAGGAGGTGAGGCACGGTCACGGTCACCCGATAGCCTTCATGGTCACAGCAGTGGTTCCCAGCAGGCGGTAGGCAGATGGACTTCCCAGCGGACATTCCCGCGGACTTCCCGGCACAGGCGCACCCCCAGCCGCACGGCGGCTGGCCCGGCAACGAACTGGAGGAGGTGCTCTCGGCCTCCCTCGGCATACCCGCCGCGGCCGGCCGGATCATCGAGGTGCTGGGCCGGAGCCTGCTCTGGATCCCGCTGCCCAACGGCGGTGGCCCGGACAGCGTCGCCCTCGACCTGCCCGCGCTGGACATCGAGGGCCAGGCCTACGTCCCGGTGTTCAGCTCCGAGGAGCAGCTGCGCCAGGCGGCCGGCTCCCACATGGCTTACACCATCGCCCCCGCCGTGGAGTTCGCCCGCGGCCTGCCCCCGCAGGTCGGCCTCGCGGTCAACCCCGACGCGCTGGTCGGCATCCCGCTCCCGCCCGCGGCGGTGGCCGAGCTGTGCCGGGCCGGCCGTACCCCGCTGGACGGCCCGAACACCGGCGCCCGGGTCCGCCTCTTCGAGCCCGACTGGCAGGACGACCCGGTCGACTTCCTCTCCGCCGCGTCCGCCGAGTTCGCCGAGACCGGCGTGGTCCTCACCGCCCGCCGCTGCCTGGCCGCCGTAGAGACGGACGACCCGGTGATGTTCGTGGGCGTCGAGCTCTCCCAGTGGGAGGGCGACCTGCGCGCCCTGCCCCTGCAGGCCCTGGGCAGAGCCCTCGGCGAAGTCCCGGTCAAGTGGCCGGTCAACCTGGTCCTCATGGACGTGACGGACGACCCGGTGTCCGAATGGCTGAGGTCGAACGTCCGTCCCTTTTACCAGCACGGCCACTAGAAGCCGACGCAAGGGGCAACCTGAGGGGCGCGGGGCTGTGTCCGATATGCGGCTCCGCCGCGTGGGCGCGAGCAGCCGCACACAACCCGCACCCGTGCACGCACCCAGGGCCCCGGGCCAGTAGGCGCATAAGCTGTCTCCAAACACCGGGGCACAAAAAGAAGGGCACGACAGGTGAGCGCGAGCCACAGCGGCAGCGTCGGCGTGGAACACACGCTGCGCCAGGTCACCCCCGGCCGCTACGACGCCTACGAGGCCCTGCTCCGCGCCCTTGCCACCCCGTCGTCCGGCCAGATCTGGATGCTCCTGTGGCACGGCCAGGCCGGCTCCCCGGACGCCCAGTACGGGAACATGGAGGTCGACGGCTTCCAGTACGCCCCGTGCGTCACCTCCGCCCAGGAACTCTCGGCCAGCGGCTGGAACCGGTCGTACGAGGTCGTCGAGGGACTGGACGTGGCCCGCACCCTCTACCCCGACCACTACGGCCTCTGGCTCAACCCGCACGCCCCCGGCGGCGGCGTCGGCATCCCCTGGCTGGACCTGCGCCGCATCGCCACGGGTCTGGACCGCCAGCCCGCGGGCCCCCTCCGGCTGACCGAGCCCGGCATCGAGATCGCGCAGTTCTACGCCCTCCTCGCGCAGAACGCGCACCGCACCCCGGCCCTGCGCTCCCTGCGGCGCGTCTGGGTGCAGCCGGCGCTCGGCGCGCCGTACCTCGCCATCGGCCTGGACGTGTACGACACCTCCCCGGCCGCGGTCGACTCGGTGCGCGCGATGATGCAGCAGTCCGTCGGCGCGGTCCCGGAGGGCCTGCCGGTGTCGACGGTCGCCATGACCGACGACTACGACCCGGTCGTGATGTGGATGCGGGCCAACGCCCGGCCGTTCTACGACCGCGAAGCCCACGCGGCCCCGCCCCAGCCGCAACTCCAGGCCTCCCCCCAGGCCCCGGCCGCCGGCTACGGCTATCCACCGGTGCACGGCGGCTACTGACCTGGGCATATCGCCCGTAAAGACCTTCGCCGCACCCCTATGTCCCACCCGGCGCCGTCCGGTCGCCGCGATTTCCTGTCCGCATAACAGGAAACGCCAGCTTGCATCACGGTTGCGCATCCATTCCCCGTCAAGGCTGGCGGCTGATCGCGCCAGCGTTGAAGACTCCCCCTTCAAGGGGTTCGCCCCTGTGTACGACGGACTGTTTGATGCCGCTACCAGCGGCTAGTGCGGGCCGGCTACCGCCGGTTGAGAGGGGTCCCAGCCTAATGACGGCACCATTGCACGAGCCGACCGCGGAAGCGGCCCCGGGTGCGGCCGAGGAAGCGGCGGTCGCGGCCACCGACGCGAAGGCCGTCCAGGGCCGGTCCCTGGGACGGATCGCCTGGGAACGCCTCAAGCGGGACAGACTCGCCCTGTCGGGCGGCATAGTCGTGCTTCTCCTCATCGTGATCGCGCTGCTCGCGCCGGTGATCACGAACCTCGTGGGCCAGGACCCGGACCTGTACCACCAGAGCCTGATCGACCCGCTCTTCAGCACGCCCAAGGGATCCCTGGGCGGCATGAGCGGCGACCACCTGCTCGGTGTGGAGCCGGTCAACGGCCGCGACATCTTCGCCCGCATCCTCTACGGCGCCCGGATCTCGCTGCTCGTCGGCTTCCTGTCGGCCGTGGTGGCCGTCGTCCTGGGCACCGTCCTCGGTATCCTGGCGGGCTTCTTCGGCGGCTGGGTCGACTCGCTCATCAGCCGGATCATGGACGGCCTGCTCGCCTTCCCGCAGCTGCTGTTCATCATCGCGCTGGTCTCCGTCATGCCCAACCAGATGCTGGGCCTCACCGGCACGGGCGTGCGTGTGTTCGTGATGATCCTGGTCATCGGCTTCTTCGGCTGGCCGTACATCGGACGTGTCGTGCGCGGCCAGACGCTCTCGCTGCGCGAACGCGAGTACGTCGAGGCGGCCCGCTCTCTCGGCGCCGGGCAGTTCTACATCCTCTTCAAGGAGCTGCTGCCCAACCTCGTGGCGCCCATCATCGTGTACACGACGATGATGATCCCCACCAACATCCTCACCGAGGCGGCCCTCAGCTTCCTGGGCGTGGGCGTCAAGCCGCCCACCTCCTCCTGGGGACAGATGCTCTCGAGCGCGATCGACTACTACGACTCGGACCCCATGTACATGGTGATCCCGGGCGTGGCGATCTTCATCACGGTGCTGGCGTTCAACCTGTTCGGCGACGGCGTGCGAGACGCGCTCGACCCGAAGGCTTCCCGCTGACGTGCCGTACCCCAAGCGTCCCGTGAGCTCTGCCACGGGGTCTCTCATCAAAACCGGAGGATCCGAGATCGTGAACACCCAACGCACCTCAGGGCGGCGCAAGCAGGCCCTCGCCGCTGCCGCAGTGGTCGCCGGTCTGCTGACCACGGCGGCGTGCGGCGGTGGCAATGGCGGAGGCTCGAAGAACGGCGCGGCCGGCTTCAACGCGGCCGTCAACAAGGTCGCCCAGGCCGACCAGGTCAAAAAGGGCGGCACGCTGAAGTTCGTGAGCACGCAGGACGCCGACTCGTGGGACACCACGCGCGGTTACTACGGCTTCATGTGGGACTTCTCCCGCTACTACAGCCGCCAGCTGGTCACCTACAAGACGGCACCGGGTGCCGAGGGCGCCACGCTCACCCCGGACCTCGCCACCGACATGGGCAAGGTCTCGGACGGCGGCAAGACCTACACGTTCACGCTGCGTGACGGCGCTACCTGGGAGGACGGCAAGCCGATCACCTCCCAGGACATCAAGTACGGCATCGAGCGCGTCTGGGCGCAGGACGTCCTGTCCGGCGGTCCGATCTACCTCCAGCAGATGCTCGACCCGAAGAACACCTACAAGGGTCCCTACAAGGACACCTCGAAGGACCACCTGGGCCTGAAGGCGATCTCGACGCCGGACGCCAAGACGGTCGTCTTCCACCTGCCGCAGCCCAACTCGGACTTCCTGCAGGTGCTGGCGATGGTCACGGCCTCCCCGGTCCGCCAGGACATGGACACCAAGTCCAAGTACGGTCTGCACCCGTTCTCCTCGGGCCCGTACAAGTTCCAGTCGTACAGCCCGGGCAAGGGCCTGGTCCTGGTCCGCAACTCCAACTGGAAGGCCTCCTCGGACCCGGTCCGCAAGGCCTACCCGGACAAGATCACCCTGGACATCTCCACCAACCAGGTGAACTCGGACCAGCAGCTGATCAACGGCGACTACGACGTGGACGCCTCCCAGACCGGCCTGGGCCCGCAGGGCCGTCAGATCGCCCTGAAGCAGCACAAGGACAACCTGGACAACCCGGTCTCCGGCTTCATCCGCTACGCGGTCTTCCCGCAGAGCGTCAAGCCGTTCGACAACGAGCACTGCCGCAAGGCCGTGATCTACGCCGCCGACCACGTGTCCCTGCAGACCGCTCGCGGTGGCCCCATCGCCGGTGGTGACATCGGCACCAACATGCTCCCGCCGACCCTCGCCGGTGGAGAGGGCCAGAAGTACGACCCGTACCAGATCTCCGGTGCCAACAAGAACGGCAACGACAACCTGGCCAAGCAGGAGCTGAAGGCCTGCGGCAAGCCGAACGGCTTCTCCACCACCATCGCGGTGCGCAACAACAAGTCGCAGGAAGTGGCCACCGCCGAGTCCCTGCAGGCCGCGCTGAAGAAGGTCGGCATCAACGCCGACATCTACCAGTACGACGGCTCGCAGAGCCCGGGCATCATCGGCTCGCCCTCGAACGTGGCGAAGAAGAAGCTCGGCATCATCATCATGGGCTGGGGTCCGGACTTCCCGACCGTCCAGGGCTACGGCATCCCGCTGTGGAGCAGCCACTACATCCTGCAGAGCGGTAACAACAACTACGCTCTGATCAAGGACAAGACGATCGACGGTCTCTTCGACCAGTACACCACCACGCTGGACGAGTCGAAGAAGACTCAGCTCTCCACGGAGATCAACCACAAGGTCATGGAGGGCGCGTACTACCTGCCCTTCACCTTCGAGAAGCTGCTCAACATCCGCTCCTCGCGTCTGGCCAACGTGTACACGACGAACGCGTACAGCGGTTACTACGACTTCGTCAACCTCGGCCTGAAGTCCACGAAGTAAACCCGGCACACCCGCCGTACGGCACGAAAGGCAGGTGAAGGCCGGCGCGGCGAGCCGCGGGCCCCTCGGACGACCTCCGAAGGGCCCGCGGTCCGCGGCGGGCCGTTAGCTGTGCTCGCTTACCTCATCAGGCGGCTGTTCGCCGCCGCAGTGATGCTGGTCGTCATCATCCTGGTGGTCTTCAGCATCTTCTTCCTCGTCCCCAAGTGGGCGGGCGTGGACATCGCCACGAGCTTCGTGGGCAAGCAGGCAGACCCGCACGCCGTCGAGGCGGTGCGCGAGAAGCTGGGTCTGAGCGACCCGATCTACGCTCAGGTCTGGCACTTCTTCAAGGGCATCTTCGTGGGCCGCACCTACGCGGCCGGCGGTGACGTCACCCACTGCGCCGCGCCGTGCTTCGGCTACTCCTTCCGCAGCGAGCAGGCCGTCTGGCCGGTGCTGACCGACCGCTTCCCGGTGACCCTGGGTCTCGCGCTCGGTGCCGCTGTGCTGTGGCTGGTCTTCGGTGTCGCGGCGGGTGTGCTCTCCGCCCTCAAGCGGGGCAGCCTCTGGGACCGCGGCGCGATGGTCGTCGCCCTCAGCGGTGTCTCTCTGCCGATCTACTTCACGGGTCTGCTCGCCTCGGCGATCTTCGTCTTCGGACTGAAGTGGTTCAACGGCAACTACGTCTCGCTCAGCGACAGCTTCACCGGCTACTTCGGAAGCATGATCCTGCCCTGGATCACCCTCGCCTTCCTCTATGCCGCGATGTACGCCCGGATCACCAGAGCCACGATGCTGGAGATCCTCGGCGAGGACTACATCCGCACCGCCCGCGCCAAGGGCCTGAAGGAGCAGGTCGTCATCGGCAAGCACGCCATGCGCTCGACGATGACCCCGATCCTGACCATGCTCGGCATGGACCTCGGCGCCCTCATCGGCGGCGCGATCCTCACCGAGACCACGTTCAGCATTCCGGGCCTCGGCCAGGCCGTGCTGACCGCCATCAAGAACCAGGACCTGCCCATCATCCTGGGCGTCACCCTGATCACCTCCCTCGCGGTGCTCATCGCCAACCTCGCGGTGGACGTCCTGTACGCCGTGATCGACCCCCGAGTGAGGCTCGCATGACCGAACTCAGCAAGACCGGGGCGGCCGTGGGCGAGCCCACGGACTCCTCGCCCACGCCGACGTCCTTCCTGGAAGTGCGCGACCTGAAGGTGCACTTCCCGACCGACGACGGCCTGGTGAAGTCCGTCGACGGGCTCAGCTTCCAGCTGGAGAAGGGCAAGACCCTCGGCATCGTGGGCGAGTCGGGCTCCGGCAAGTCCGTGACCTCGCTCGGCATCATGGGCCTGCACACCGCCGGTCAGTACGGCAAGCGCAAGGCGCAGATCTCCGGCGAGATCTGGCTGAACGGCACCGAGCTGCTGTCCGCCGACCCCGACCACGTGCGCAAGATGCGTGGTCGCGAGATGGCGATGATCTTCCAGGACCCGCTGTCGGCGCTGCACCCGTACTACACGATCGGTGCGCAGATCGTGGAGGCCTACCGGACCCATCACGACGTCGACAAGAAGACCGCCAAGCGCCGTGCGGTCGAGATGCTCGACCGTGTGGGCATCCCGCAGCCGGACAAGCGGGTCGACAGCTACCCGCACGAGTTCTCCGGCGGTATGCGCCAGCGCGCCATGATCGCCATGTCGCTGGTGAACAACCCCGAGCTGCTGATCGCGGACGAGCCGACCACCGCGCTCGACGTGACGGTCCAGGCGCAGATCCTCGACCTCATCCGGGACCTGCAGAAGGAGTTCGGCTCCGCGGTCATCATCATCACCCACGACCTGGGCGTCGTCGCCGAACTGGCCGACGACATCCTGGTGATGTACGGCGGCCGCTGCGTCGAGCGCGGCCCGGCCGAGAAGGTGTTCTACGAGCCCCGCCACCCCTACACCTGGGGTCTGCTCGGCTCGATGCCGCGCCTGGACCGCGACCAGCAGGAGCGCCTGATCCCGGTCAAGGGATCGCCGCCCTCGCTGATCAACATCCCGTCCGGCTGCGCCTTCAACCCGCGCTGCCCGTACGCGGACATCCCGAAGGACAACCTGACCCGCACGGTCCGCCCGGAGCTGACCGAGGTCGGAAGCAAGCACTGGGCCGCCTGCCACATGTCCCAGGAGCAGCGGGAACGGATCTGGACCGAAGAGATTGCGCCGAAGCTGTGAGTGAGAACGCAGAGGACAAGGCAGTGAGGATCCCTGCACAGAGCGACGGTACGGAAGAGAAGTCCGCCGGTACGGCCACGCTCAACACGGACGCCGCTCCCGGCGAGGTCCTGCTGAAGGTGACGGGGCTGCAGAAGCACTTCCCCATCAAGAAGGGCCTCTTCCAGCGGCAGGTCGGCGCGGTCCGCGCGGTCGACGGGCTCGACTTCGAGGTCCGCTCCGGTGAAACCCTCGGTGTCGTGGGCGAGTCCGGCTGCGGCAAGTCGACGATGGGCCGACTGATCACCCGGCTGCTCGAACCGACCGCCGGCACCATCGAGTTCGAGGGCAAGGACATCACGCACCTCGGCGTGGGCGGTATGCGTCCCATGCGCCGCGACGTGCAGATGATCTTCCAGGACCCGTACTCGTCGCTGAACCCGCGCCACACCATCGGCACGATCGTCGGGGCCCCCTTCCGGCTCCAGGGCGTCGAGCCGGAGGGCGGCATCAAGAAGGAAGTGCAGCGGCTGCTGTCGGTGGTCGGTCTCAACCCCGAGCACTACAACCGCTATCCGCACGAGTTCTCCGGCGGTCAGCGCCAGCGCATCGGCATCGCCCGCGCGCTCGCCCTGAAGCCGAAGCTGGTCGTCGCGGACGAGCCGGTCTCCGCGCTGGACGTGTCGATCCAGGCGCAGGTCGTGAACCTCATGGACGACCTCCAGGAGGAGCTCGGCCTGACGTACGTGATCATCGCGCACGACCTCTCGGTCGTCCGGCACGTCTCGGACCGCATCGCCGTGATGTACCTCGGCAAGATCGTGGAGCTGGCGGACCGGGACTCGCTGTACAGGGCGCCGATGCACCCGTACACCAAGGCGCTGATGTCGGCGGTGCCGATCCCGGACCCGAAGCGGAAGAACGCCAAGAGCGAGCGCATCCTGCTCAAGGGCGACGTGCCCTCGCCGATCTCGCCGCCCTCGGGCTGCCGCTTCCACACCCGGTGCTGGAAGGCCACGGAGATCTGCCGGTCCACCGAGCCGCAGCTGCTGGAGCTGAAGCCCGGTCAGCGGGTCGCCTGCCACCACCCGGAGAACTTCGAGGACCAGGCCCCGCAGGACACGGTTCTGCTGACCGCCGCGAAGGAGGCGGCCGAACTGGTCGCCGACGAGGTCCTCGCCGAGTCGGCGGAGACGTCGGCGGCGGTGGCGGCGGAGCTGGCCGAGGAGGCGGCCGAGCCGACTGCCGAGGAGGCCGCCGAAGCGTCTGCCGAGGAGGCCGGGACCGCGGCGGAGTCTGCCGAGGAGCCCTCCGCGGAGACCACCGAGGAGACCTCTGAAGCCTCCACCGAGGCCTCCGAGACCGAGTCCCAGGAGTCAACCGACAAGTAGCACATGACAACTGGGCAAAGTCATGTACATGCCTGAACGGGAGAGCGCACAGTCGTTCGTGTCCGACCACTGATCGGCACACGCTCGAAAGGGACGACTGATGGCACTCTCCCGTTCGGCACGCCTGGGGACTCTCGCGACCGCGGCGGTCTCCTTCCTCGTCATCGCCGCCGCGCCCGCCCCCACCGCCGGCGCCCCCGGCATCGAGGACCCCTACTTCCCGAACCTCGGCAACGGCGGCTTCGACGCCCTCCACTACGACCTCGACGTCGCCTACGCCCCCGACGCCGGCCGCCTGGACGGCCGGACGACCCTCACCGCGCGCGCCACCCAGAACCTCTCCTCCTTCGACCTGGATCTGCAGCAGCTGGACGTCAGCCGCGTCGAAGTCGACGGCAGACGCGCCGAGTTCACGCGCACCGGGGACGAACTCGTCATCACCCCGCGCCACAGCCTCGCCCGGGGCCGCACCTTCCGGGTGTCCGTCACCTACGGCGGCACACCCCAGCCCCTCGGCGGCCCCATCGTGTTCGGCTCCAAGTACGGCTGGATGAAGACGGCCGACGGGGTCTTCGTGGCCTGCGAACCCAACGCCGCCTCCACCTGGTTCCCGTCCAGCGACCACCCCGCCGACAAGGCCACCTACGACATCCGGATCAAGGCGCCGAAGGGCCTGACCGGCGTCTCCAACGGCCGGCTGGTGTCGACGTACGACAAGGGCGGCTCGACCTACACCCACTGGCGCGAGTCGAGGCCGATGGCGACCTACCTCGCGACCGCCACCATCGGGAAGTTCGACGTCCGCACCGGGCGCACCCCCGGCGGCATCCCGGTCTACGTCGCGATCGACCCGGTGCTGAAGAACAGCAACAACGTCGACGTGTACGCCGTCACCGCCGCCGCCACCGACTACTGGTCGAAGGTCTTCGGGCCGTACCCGTTCGAGGAGACCGGCGCGATCGTGGACGACATGCCCGAGGCCGGGTTCTCGCTGGAGGTGCAGAGCAAGCCCGCCTACTCGGCCGTGCGCAACGAGACGACCATCGTGCACGAACTGGCCCACCAGTGGTTCGGCGACTCGGTGAGCGTGGCCCAGTGGAAGGACATCTGGCTCAACGAGGGCTTCGCCACCTACGCCCAGTGGCTGTGGGCGGAGCACCAGGGGACCAGGTCGGCGCACGACTCCTTCCGTGCCGCCTACGACGCCCGCCCCGCCGACTCGTCGTTCTGGCAGACCGAGGTCGCCGACCCGCAGCGCGACACGATGTTCGCCTCAGCCGTCTACCAGCGCGGCGCGATGACGCTCCAGATGCTCCGGGAGCGGATCGGCGACCGGGCCTTCTTCCGGCTGCTGCCCGCCTGGACCAGGCTCCACCGGTACGGCAACGCGGACACCGCCGACTTCGTCCGCCTCGCCGAGCGCGTCAGCGGGCAGCAGTTGGACGATCTCTTCCGGACCTGGCTGTTCACCACAGGGAAACCCGCCCTCTGACCTGGCTTTGTAAGGTTCACCCCCTTCGGCAGGTGAGAATGTAGGGGTGCAGCTCCAGCAAATCTTCAGTCCCTCCGTCCAGCACACGCTCGATGTCATCGGCATCTTCGTGTTCGCGATCTCCGGCGCGCTGCTGGCCGTCCGGAAGAACTTCGACATCTTCGGCATCGCCGTGCTCGCCGAGGTCACCGCGCTGGGCGGGGGACTGTTCCGCGACGTGGTCATCGGGGCCGTACCCCCGGCCGCCTTCACCGACCTCGGGTACTTCCTGACCCCGCTGCTCGCCGCGCTCGTGGTCTTCTTCCTGCACCCGCACGTGGAACGCATCCAGGCGGCGGTGCTGGTCTTCGACGCGGCCGGCCTCGGTCTGTTCTGCGTCAGCGGTACGACGAAGGCGTACAGCTACGGCCTCAACCTGACCGCGTCGGCGACCCTGGGCCTCGCCACCGCGGTCGGCGGCGGCGTACTGCGGGACGTGCTGGCCAACGAGGTGCCCTCACTGCTGCGCTGGGACCGCGATCTGTACGCGGTCCCAGCGATCGTCGGCGCCACGATGGTGGTGCTGTGCATCCACTACGACGTCCTGAGCCCCCTCACCAGTGGGCTCGCGGTCGTCACCGCCTTTGTGCTGCGCCTGCTCGCGATGCGGTTCCACTGGCGAGCTCCGCGTGCGTGGAACCGCCGGTCAACGGTGACTGAGGACTAGTCCCGGTGGTTCCGGCTCCGGTGGTTCCCGTGCTGCCGGCGGCGGTCCCGGTGGCGCCGGCGGCCCCGGTAAGAGAACCAGTGGTTCCGGTAAGAGACCGGTCATGGCCCCGGGCGTGGTTCTGGCCCATCTCGAGGGTGAGCCAGCGGAACACCGTGGCGACCTGGGGCCGCCACAGCGCCATGTTGTGACCGCCCGCACTGCGCGGGAGGAACACCACATGCACGGTCGTGGGTGCCTTGGCGATGGCCTCGAGCGCCACGCCCGCCTGATAGCCGTCGCCGGACTCGCCGGAGATGTACAGCGCGATCGGGGGCGGCACCGCGGCCTTCTTCAGCAGCAGGTAGGGGTTGTTCTCGTTGCGCACGGTGGGGTTCTGCGAGGCGAGGGAGTTGCGCTCGCCGATCGGGTCGTTGTAGCCGGACAGGCTCACGGCGGCCCGGTAACGGTCCGGGTGGGCCACGGCCAGCTTGACCGCGCAGTGCGCGCCAGCCGAGTACCCGGCCACGGCCCAGCCCTGCGGCGCCGGCTCGGCCCGGAAGTTGTCCATGACCATCTTCGGCACGTCGATACTGAGCCACGTGTCCGCGTTGACCTGACCGGGGATGTTCGCGCAGCCGGTGTCGACGCCGGCCAGCAGGTTGGTGCGCGGGGCGACCAGGATGAAGGGCGCCACCTGGCCGCTCTTCATCAGCGGCAGCAACTGCTCGTGCGCCTTCATGGAGCCGAACCACGCCTTCGCCGACCCGGGATAGCCCGGCAGCACCTCGACCACCGGGAACTTCTTGTTGCGGTAGGCCGGGTCGTTGTACTGCGGCGGCAGCCAGACGTAGACCTCGGCGTTCACCCCGGAGACCCGGCCCTTGAGCTGGGTGACCCGCACCCCGCCGGCCGCGTGCATACCGGGCCCCTCGGCCGCCGTGAAGGTCTGCTTGACCTTGGGCAACCGTTTCACCGCTATGCCGCCGGTACCGTCGCGGCCCAGGTCCTGGGCCTGCTGGACGTGGTTGCCGGTGCCGAGCAGGTCGGCCCAGTTGTCGTACAGGTTGTTCTGGTTGTTGACCAGGACGAAGATCAGCGTGACGGCGGTGCCCTGGGCGAACAGCAGCATCAGCAGCCTGGCCGAGGTACGCAGGGGCTTGGGCCCGCGCACCCGTGACCACAGGACGAGTGGCAGTATCAGTGCGACCACGGCCAGCACGATGGTCGTGTAGAGGAACGGAGTCCCGGTGAGGCTCATGTCCCCATAGAGGGGAAACAGGGGCCTGAGGTTGTGGACGTGTCTGGACACTTACTTAGAAATTGCCGGAACCTCACCCGGGAGGCGGATCCCGCTCGGCGGACGCCGCACGGAACAGGCCCCCGATGCCGGAAAGCTACCGCTTAGTAGTTTCCTGTTGTACCGTTCATCCATGCCAGAAGCAGCTTCCGCACCCTCCCCGTCGCGGGCCGTGATCGGCGACAGCGAGTTCGACCGCGACACCGCGGTCACCCGGCGCGAGCCCGGCGTCTACGACATCGACCTCTCGGCCGGCTGGACCATCTTCAACGCCGTCAACGGCGGCTATCTGCTGGCCGTGCTGGGCCGGGCCCTCGCGGACGCGCTTGCGCACCGGGACCCGTTCACCATCTCCGCGCACTACCTCACCGCGTCCCGCCCCGGCCCGGCGGTCGTCCGCACGGACATGGTCCGCACCGGCCGCACCCTCTCCACGGGCCAGGCCTCCCTCTTCCAGTACGACGACGAGGGCAACGAGGTGGAACGCATCCGCGTCCTCGCCTCCTACGGCGACCTCACCGCCCTCCCCGACGACGTCCGTACGACCGCGACGCCGCCCGCGATCCCGCCGCTGGAGGAGTGCTTCGGCGCGGAAGACGGCCCCGCCCCGGTCGAGGGCGGCTCGGCGATCGCCGACCGCCTGATGCTCAAGCTGGACCCGGCGACCCTCGGCTGGGCCCTCGGCGCGCCCTCCGGCAAAGGTGAGATGCGGGCCTGGTTCGGCCTGGCCGACGGCCGCGACGCCGACCCGCTGTCTCTGTTGCTCGCGGTGGACGCCCTGCCGCCGACGGCCTTCGAGCTCGGCCTGAAGGGCTGGGTCCCCACCGTGGAACTCACCGTCCACGTCCGCCGCCGCCCGGCCCCCGGCCCGCTGCGGGTGTCCATCACCACCCGCAACCTGGCCGGCGGCTTCCTGGAGGAGGACGCGGAGGTCTGGGACACCGGCAACCACCTGGTCGCGCAGTCGCGCCAGCTGGCCCGGGTCAGGCTGGGCTGACCCAGGTCTTCGAGGTTCGGCCGGACCGGACCCGGCCGGGCGAGGCCTTCGGCGGGGGTGGCCGTTTTGGTCGCGTGCCGGCTCGGCCGGGCGGCGTGCGTCAGGCCCGGCCGAGCGGGGTGCGGCCCAGCCAGGCCGCCAGCTCCCCGTAGACGTCGGAGCCCTCGGGGGCCTCGCGACGGCCGTCGAACGGTGTCTCGGCATCCCGCGGCCGGGAGTCCGGCAGGACCCTGCGCGCGGTGTCGAGGGCGAACTCGGCGAGCTCCGGGTCGAGTTCGAGCGGGTGACCGACCGCCTCGGCGAGGTCCCAGGTGTGGGTCACGATCTCCATGACATAGCCGGAGAGCGCCGCGTGACCGGGTACCTCGCCCCACGGCACCCGCACCGACGACGTCATCCGCTCGTCGCTCGCCCAGGCCTTCAGGACGCGGACGCGCACCTCGTCGTAGGCCGCCGCCCAGCCGTCGTCCGCTACCCCGTGGGTGGTCGGCTCCACCGCCATTCCGTCCCCGCCCTCGCCGACCACCGCGATCCGCCGGGTGCCCCCGACGATGTGGCCCAGCAGGGCCCGTACGTCGAACTCGGAACAGGGGGTCGGGGCGCCGAGGTGCTCGGGGCGCACGGTCTTGACGAGGGCCGCCGCCTGCTCGGTGGCGCGGGTGTAGACGGGGCGCGGGTCGGTGAAACCGGTGGTGGTGGTCATGATGTGCCTCTCTGTTTCCCCATGGATCGGTAGGGCCGTCTCCGTGAGCCGGTGGGCCGTCTCCGTGAGCCGGTACGACGAGGATCGCGGGATAACCTGACATCCTCCGTCAACATTTGCGGGAAGCTCGCCGAGGGCGGGATTCTGGGCGCGTGAAGTCCGACCGGCTGCTGTCGATCCTGCTGCTCCTGCAGACCCGGGGCCGCGTCCCCGCGCACGAACTCGCCGACCGGCTGGAGGTGTCGGTCCGCACCATCTACCGGGACATCGAGGCGCTGTCGGCCTCCGGCGTCCCGGTGTACGCCGAGCGCGGCCGGCACGGCGGCATCGAACTCCTCGCCGGCTTCCGCACCGACGTCACCGGACTGACCGCCGACGAGTCCCGCGCCCTGTTCATCCTGGCCGCCCAGGGCGCCCACGCCGCGCTCGGCCTGGACACCGCCCTCGGCTCGGCCCTGCGCAAGGTGATGGCCGCGCTGCCCGCGCCGCACCGGCCCGCCGCCGAGGTGACCAGCCGCCGCATCCTGGTGGACGCCACCCGCTGGAAGAGCGGCCCCCAGCAGGCCGTCGACCTGGAGGTGCTGCAGGAGACGGTCTTCGCCGACCGGCGCCTGCGGCTGCGCTACCGGCACAGCGGGGACCGGGAGCCGCGGACGTACACCGTGGACCCGTACGGCCTGGTCGCCAAGGCCGGGGTCTGGTACCTGGTCGCCGACCGGCGGGGAGCGCCACGACTGTTCCGGGCCGACCGGATCCGCTCGGCCCGGCCGCTGGACGAGCCGGTGCGCCGCCGCCGAGGCGTCGAACTCGCCGACGCCTGGGAGGTGTTGCGCCGCCAGGTGGAGGACCGGCCGGGCGGGATCGGGGTCACCGTGCGGGTACGGCGCGAGCGGCTCGACATGTTCCAGCGGATGGTTGCCGCCCAGCTGACGGCACCGCCCGAAGTCGACGGCGAGAGCGACTGGGTCACCGCCCGGCTCACCTACCCGGCGCTGCGTGCGGTCCGCCAACTCCTCGCGTTCTCGGACCAGGTGGAGCTGCTGGACCCGCCCGAGGCCCGCGCGGAACTGCTGGCGGCGGCCCGTTCTGTCGCGGCCTTGTACCAGGAGGGGCCCCGACCCCGATTGACAGCCGACGGACAGGACGGGCTCAAGTCCCGCCAAGGCGGCGTTGGTTGAGTGCGGTTCCTCAGGACTTCCTCATCCTCATCGGAGCTGACTCTCATGACGCGTGCCCGTCTCGTCCCCGCCGTCGCCCTGCTGGCGCTGTCCCCGCTGCTGCTGACCGCGTGCGGCTCGGGCGACTCCTCCCCGTCCAGTGGCAATTCCGGTGGGCGGCAGGCCTGCCAGGCGCCGTCCGGCGTGCCCACGGGCGGCGCCGGCCGCCGGCCGAGCGGGATGCCGAGCGGGATGCCGAGCCGGATGCCGTCCGGCACGCCTTCGGGCGCGCCGTCGGGCGGGTCGTCCGTGAAGCCCACCGGCGCACCCGGCGGTGCGCCCTCGGGCATGCCGACCGGCGCTGCCGGCGGCCAGGGCGGTCCCGGCGGCTGCGGCGGTCCGGGCGGCGGGCAGGCTCGGCAGGGCTGAGTGAGGGACGGGTCTGCGCCGCTGTCCTCGGGGCGGCTCAGTCCAGCCAGTGGCCGCGGCCGATGGAGATGAGCCGCAGCTGCCGGGTGGCGAGCTGGGTGACGCGCTCCCGTTCCTCCGGCGGCGCCTCCAGGGCCTCCAGGAACAGCGAGGCGGTGATGAGCATCTGGTCGACGTAGAGGTGCGCGAGCATCAGCAGGTCGTCGTCGCTCCAGTCCGCGGCCTCGGGGTCCTTGGCCAGCTCGGCCTTCACCTCCTCTGCGAAGCGGACCAGTTGGGCGCGGATGGCCTCCCGTACCGGCTGCACCCCGCCGTGCCGTTCCCGGGCGATGAACCGGACATGTGCGGGGTACGCGTCCACGTGGCGGGCGATCAACTCGATGGCGCGCGTGATGCGCTCCTCGCTGTCGCCCGCCGTGGACACCGTCGTCCGCACCATCGGATGAAGGCTGCCCAGCGCCTCGTCGACCAGTGCCACGCCGAGGTCGGCGGTCGACCGGAAGTGCCGGTAGAACGCGGTCGGTGCGACGCCGACGGCCCGGGTGACCTCGCGCAGACCCAGGCTGCTCAGGCTCTGCTCCTCCAGCAGAGCGAGCGCGGCGTCGAGGAACGCCTGCCGGGTCTTCTGTTTCTGCGCCTGCCGGATGCCGAGGGTGTGACTCATGTCATCCAGTTAACAACTGTTCTCTGGAATTGGGAAGCCGGGAAGCGCGCTAGCATAGAAGTCAGTGAACAACTGTTACTACAACTGTTCACCGAAACTTCACACCGGCCCGATACGAGGTATCCCGGAGGGGGGATCTGATCCCATGTTGTTCCTCGTCGCCGCACTCATGCTGCTCGGTGTCGTGCTGGGCACCGTCGCTCACGTGCCGCTCACCGTCACCGCCGCCGTCGCCGCAGTCATCGCCGTCTGGCTCGGCATCTTCGCGATCCGCGAGCGCCTCGGCCGCCGGCGCCGTACGCCGGCCAACTGACCGTCCGCCACGACTTCCAGGAGCTGAGCACCATGCAACTCACCGCACCGGTCACGAGCGCCGGCGAGACCCGCCCGGCCGCACGCGACGCCGACGGCATGGCCGTCGCGTCCTTCATCCTCGGCCTTCTCGGCCTGCTCGTCCTCAACATCTTCCTCGGCCCGATCGCCATCGTCCTGGCCGCCGTCTCCCTCTGGCGCGGCACCGCCCGCCGCGGCCGAGCCCTGCTGGGCCTGGCCCTGGGCGTCGCCGACCTGGCCGTCCTGGCGATCGCGATGGAGGTCTCCCACACGCTGTCGTGGAGCCTGTGAGCCGGGACAGCGCCGTCGGCCCGTGCCGGCCCCGAGGACGACGGGGCACCGGCTTGGACCTCACCGCCGTGGGCAGTCGTTCCGCCGGGGCGGAACGGGTGGGCGCGGCCGGCAGTGCCGGGCGCCACGCCACCAGGTCCGGGCGCAACCCGGCAAGGCGTACGGCAAGCCAGGCCGACCCGCACGGGTAAGCCGTACCCCAGGCTCAGCCATCCCCATGGCCGGAGCCGACCGCGGGGCCCCGGCGCCGTAGAATCGGCCGCACCATGGCTTACCTCGACCACGCCGCGACAACCCCGATGCTCCCGGAGGCGGCAGAGGCCCTGACCGCCCGGTTGAGCATCACGGGCAACGCCTCCTCCCTCCACGCATCCGGCCGGCAGGCACGCCGCACGGTCGAGGAATCCCGCGAGACCCTCGCCGAAGCCCTCGGCGCCCGCCCCAGCGAGGTGGTCTTCACCGCCGGCGGTACCGAGGCCGACAACCTCGCGGTGAAGGGCCTGTACTGGTCCCGCCGCGCCGCCGACCCGGCCCGCACCCGCGTCCTGGCCAGCCCCGTCGAGCACCACGCCGTCCTCGACGCCGTCCACTGGCTCGGCGAGCGCGAGGGCGCCACGGTCGAGTACCTCCCCGTCGACTCCTACGGCCGCGTCCACCCCGACGCCCTGCGCGAGGCCATCGCCCGCGACCCCGACGACGTCGCCCTGGTCACCGTGATGTGGGCCAACAACGAGATCGGCACGATCCTGCCGGTCCGTGAACTCGCCGAGGTGGCCGCCGAGTTCGGCATCCCGATGCACGCGGACGCGGTCCAGGCCTTCGGCCAGCTCCCGGTCGACTTCGCCGCCTCCGGCCTCGCCGCGATGACCGTCTCGGGCCACAAGATCGGCGGCCCGTACGGCATCGGCGCGCTACTGCTGGGCCGCGACCAGACCCCCGTGCCCGTCCTGCACGGCGGCGGCCAGGAGCGGCACGTCCGCTCCGGCACCCTCGACGTCCCCGCCATCGCGTCCTTCGCCGTAGCCGGCCGGCTCGCCGCCGAGCGGCGGGAGTGGTTCGCCCGGGAGATCGGCGCCCTGCGCGACCAGCTGATCGCGGCGGTCCGCAGCGCCGTCCCGGACGCGATCCTCGGCGGCGACCCGGCATCCGAGGGCCGCCTGCCGGCCAACGCGCACTTCACCTTCCCCGGCTGCGAGGGCGACTCCCTGCTGCTTCTGCTGGACGCCCAGGGCATCGAGTGCTCCACCGGCTCCGCCTGCACCGCCGGCGTCGCCCAGCCCAGCCACGTGCTGCTCGCCACCGGCACCGATCCGGACCTGGCCCGCGGCACCCTGCGCTTCTCCCTCGGCCACACCTCCACGGAGGCGGATGTCGAGGCGGTCGCCAAGGCGATCGGCCCGGTGGTGGAGCGCGCCCGGGCGGCAGGGCTCAGCTGAGCACACGAAAGCGACCTACGAGGCGGGTTCCCTTCGCCGGCATTGTCCGGATCAGGTTATGGGGGTCGCCTTCCGGTCCAATCCTTGCGACCTTCCGGCCTCTCAGCCCGAGCGTCGATGTCGGCACCAGCGGAGATGGTGTACCTCTCCTTGAAGAGAACAGATATCTCGCGCTGAAGTCGGCTACTCCGCTTGGGCTCCCTCACTCGTCTCGTAGGTCTTGTAAACAGGATAGAACCACACCTACCGGACGAAAAAGGGTCTAGGCCTTGATTTTTTTCAGGTATTGCTCCCAGTCCCAGTGCGGCCCCGGATCGGTGTGGTCCGTCCCCGGCACCTCCACGTGCCCGATGATGTGCCCACGGTCCACGGGGATGCCGTACCGCCCGCATATCGCCGCCGTCAGCCGGGCCGAGGACGCGTACATGACCTCCGTGAAGGAGGAGGCGTCCGCCACGAAGCCCTCGTGCTCGATGCCGACACTGCGCTCGTTGTACTCCCGGTTGCCCGCGTGGAACGCCACGTCCAGCTCCCGTATCAGCTGGGTGATCCGGCCGTCCCTGCGCACGATGTAGTGCGCCGCCGCGCCGTGTGCCGGGTCCTGGAAGGCCTTCACCGCGCTCGCGTAGCCGCCCTGCGTGACATGGATGACGACCCGGTCGATCGTGTAGTCGTCCGGCCGGTCCGCCCGCCGGTAGTTGGCCGGGGAGGCCGGCACCCAGCGCGCGCCCCGGAAGTCCACGGCCCCCGCCACCCGGGGCTTCTCCACTCCGGGCAGCCGCCACCACAGATGCGTCAGCTCCGCACGGGCCAGCGCGGCCGTACCCACGGCGGCCGCCGCACCACCGACGAGCAGCGCCCGCCGCCCCAGCCGCCGATCCCCGTCACCCTTGAGCCCCCGATCCGTCCCGCTCATGCCTGCCCCGCCCACACCCGCCCCTCGTCCGCGCCCGCCCCCGCCCCTGTCCGTGCCGACCCCCGTCCACGCCCGGCCCCGTCCGCGTCCGCCCCGTCCGGCCTTGTCCGCGCCCGGCCCCGTCCCGCCCTCGTCCGGCCTCATCCGTCCCGGCCCTGCCCGTGGCTGGGGCCTTGCCGGTGTCCGCCCTCGTCCGTGTCCGCCCTCGTCCGTGCCCGGCATCCTCCACGCCCGCCCCGTCCGGCCCTGTTCGCGCCGCTCTCGTTCATGTCCGCCCCCGTCTGCCCCCGCCCCGCCCGCGCCCGGCCCCGTCCATGCTCGGCTCCACCGTCCGCGCCCTGCCCCCCTGCCCGCCCCGTCCGCTGTGTTCTGCCCCTTGTGATCGTCAACGGATATCCGGCGGTCCCGGTTCCCGCGGCCCCGTACCCTGGAAGGGTTATGACTGAGACCCCGCAGCGCCCCCTCCGCGTCCTCGCCGCCATGTCCGGTGGAGTCGACTCCGCCGTCGCCGCCGCGCGCGCCGCGGAAGCCGGCCATGACGTCACCGGCGTCCACCTCGCGCTCTCCGCGAACCCGCAGTCGTTCCGGACCGGCGCGCGGGGCTGTTGCACCATCGAGGACTCGCGTGACGCCCGCCGCGCGGCCGACGTCATCGGCATCCCCTTCTACGTCTGGGACCTCGCCGACCGCTTCCGCGAGGACGTGGTCGAGGACTTCGTCGCCGAGTACGAGGCGGGCCGCACCCCCAACCCCTGCCTGCGCTGCAACGAGAAGATCAAGTTCGCCGCGCTGCTCGACAAGGCGCTGGCGCTGGGCTTCGACGCGGTCTGCACCGGTCACTACGCGAAGGTCGTGCTGAACGAGGACGATTCCCGCGAACTGCACCGCGCCTCCGACATGGCGAAGGACCAGTCGTACGTCCTCGGTGTGCTGGACGAGAAGCAGCTCGCCCACGCCATGTTCCCGCTCGGCGACACGGTCACCACCAAGGAGGAGATCCGTGCCGAGGCAGAGCGCCGCGGTCTCGCCGTCGCCAAGAAGCCCGACTCGCACGACATCTGTTTCATCGCCGACGGCGACACCCAGGGCTTCCTGGCCCAGCGGCTGGGCAGGGCGGAGGGCGACATCGTCGACGAGTCCGGCACCAGGCTGGGCACGCACGAGGGCGCGTACGGCTTCACCATCGGCCAGCGCAAGGGCCTCAGGATCGGCACGCCGGCCCCCGACGGCAAGCCCCGCTACGTCCTCGACATCTCGCCGGTCACCAACACGGTCACCGTCGGCCCCGCCGCCGCCCTGGACGTCACCGCCCTCACCGCGATCAAGCCCCGCTGGTGCGGCAGCGCCCCCACCGGCCCCGGCACCTACACCGCCCAGTTGCGCGCCCACGGCGGCGAGACCGAGGTCACCGCGGAGCCGGTCGACGGCGAGCTGCGCGTGCGCTTCACCGAACCGGTCCGCGGCGTCGCCCCCGGCCAGGCGATCGTCCTGTACGACGGCACGCGCGTGGTCGGCTCGGCCACGATCGCGTCGACCACGCGCGCGACGGCCGCTGCGGTGTAGGCACCCCCGAGGGGTGCTGCAGAAGGCATGGTGGCGGGCACGTCCGGATGATGGCCGACCGGCTGTTTCACCCTGCCTGGCCGGCCACGAACTCCGCGAGCACCGGCCCCAGCACCTCCGGCTCCACCATGTGGGTCTGCCCCGGAAGCAGCCGGTACGTGCCCTCGGGCACCGCTTCCGCAACGGCTTGGCCCGCCCTGTGCATCCACTCCGGGCTCGCGCCGCCCGCGACCGCCAGCACGGGCACGGAGATCGCGGCGAGCCGGTCGCGGGGGAGCAGACCGTCGCCCATGACCGTGTCGTCGTAGGCGAGACTCGGCGCGACGGCCTCCATGCCGGCCCACATCGGCGACTGGCGGGCACGCTGGATCATCACCTCGGCCAGACCCGTCAGCCGCAGGAACAGCTCCACCGCGTCCCCGCGCCGGCCCTCGGAGAGTGCCTTGTCCAGCTGTTCCTTGTACGTGGCCTCCCGCTCGGCACCCCCCTGCAGGAAGTCGGCGTACGGCACCTCGTACACGGCGGCCCGGCCGACCGGCAGCCCGCTCGCCACCGCCTCGAGCACCAGCGCGCCGCCCGAGGAGACCCCGAACAGCGCCGCCTCGCCCCCCACGGCGTCGATCAGCGCCGCCAGGTCCTCGACCTCGCGCTCGACCGCGTACGGCTGCGTGTCACCGCTCTCGCCGCGGCCCCGCCGGTCGTAGACGACGGCCGTGCAGTGGCCCGCGAGCCGCTGCGCCAGGGGCGCCAGGGTGCCACCGGTGGACATCGCGCCGCTCACCAGGACCACCGTCGGCCCCTGACCGGTCACCTGGTACGCGAGGGGGGTTCCGTCCCGCGAAGTCGTCTTCTTGTCCATGTCGGTGCAGACTGCCGTACCGGCACGGACTCATCGCTCACGACACGTCGGCGTCGTAGAAGCAGAAGTGATCCTTGATCTCCGCCACCCCCGGTTTCGGGTCCGGGTACGCCCATACCAGGTCCGGCGCGTCCGGCAGCGACCAGTAGGACGCCGTGCCCTTGAAGGGGCACACGGTGTGCGTGTCGGAGGGGGTCAGCAGATCGAGGCGTACGTCCTCGGCGGGGATGTAGTACCGCACCGGACAGCCCGTCTCGCGCAGCGCCAGCGGTCGGTCGGTCTCCGCGAGCACCTGGTCGCCGTGCACCACGCGCACGTGCCGCTCGCTCTTCTCGATGGTGATGGTGTGTCCTTCGGTCATACAGGGACAGCACCGGCGGCCCCGCGCTTCTTCCCGCCTGGTAGCGCCCGTGCGGCGGGCCCGTACGGTAGGGGTCATGAACATCTGCGTCTTCCTGTCCGCCGCCGACCTCGACGAGCGTTACACGCGCCCCGCGCGCGAGTTCGCGGAACTCATCGGCAAGGGCGGTCACACCCTGGTGTGGGGCGGTTCCAACGTCGGTCTGATGAAGGTCGTCGCGGACGGGGTGCACGAGGCGGGCGGCAGGCTGCTGGGCGTGTCCGTGGAGTTCCTCGCCAACAAGGCGTGGCCCGGCGCCGACGAGATGGTCATCGCCGCCGACCTCGCCGAACGCAAGAAGCTGCTGCTGGACAGGGCCGACGCCGTGGTGATCATGGTGGGCGGCACCGGCACGCTGGACGAGGCCACCGAGATCCTGGAGCTGAAGAAGCACGGCCGCACCGACAAGCCGGTCGTCCTGCTGAACACCGCGGGCTTCTACGACGGCCTCAAGCAGCAGTTCCGCCGCATGGAGGACGAGGGCTTCCTGCCCCGTCCGCTGTCCGAGCTGGTGTTCTTCGCCGAGGAGCCGGTCGGCGCCCTGGCCTACCTGGAGGAGTCGCTGGGCCACCGCTGATGCGAGCATGGCGGGCATGGCTACTCATGTGATCACCGGGGCCGGCTCCGGCATCGGCGCGGCCGTCGCCCGCCGCCTGCACGCGCGCGGGGAGGAACTGTGGCTGCACGCGCGCGACGCGGGCCGCGCGAAGGGACTGGCGGCAGAGTTCCCCGGCGCCCGGACCCTGGTCGGCGACCTGGCCGACCCGGAGCGGCTCTCCTGGGCCTTCTCCCACCAGACCCTCCCGGACCGGGTGGACTCCCTGATGCACATCGCGGGCGTCGTCGACCTGGGCGAGGTCGGCGACCTGACCCCCAAGTCCTGGCGCCACCAGCTCAACGTCAACCTGATCGCCCCCGCCGAGCTGACCCGGCACTTCCTGCCCCAGCTACGTGCGGCCCGCGGCCATGTGATCTTCGTCAACTCCGGTGCCGGCCTGAGCGCCCACGCCGGCTGGTCCGCGTACGCCGCCTCCAAGCACGGCCTGAAGGCCCTCGCCGACTCCCTGCGCCACGAGGAGCACGCGAACGGCGTCCGGGTCACCTCGGTCTACCCCGGCCGTACGGCCGGCCCCATGCAGGCCAAGGTCCACCAGCAGGAGGGCAAGGAGTACGACGCGTCGAAGTGGATCCACCCCGAGTCGGTCGCCACGACGATCCTCATGGCCCTGGACCTGCCCGGGGACGCGGAGGTCAACGACCTGACGGTGCGCCCGGGTCGCTGAGCGCGACAAGCGCTACGGAGATCCGGGACCGGCCGGCGAAGGTGTGGTCCCGGACCGAGGCCTTCGCGGCCGACCGGGTCGGATGGCGGGTGAGCACAAGCCGGGGGACAGGGGGGCGGAGCCCCTGGGTGTTCGGCATACCCTGCCGAGGTGAGTGACAACAGCGAGTTCAGGTTCCCGGGAGCCACCGGAATCGGGTCCATGCCCGGCGGCGACGCCAGGGAAGCCGCCAAGACCGTCACCGGCAGCTTCGAGGACTTCCCCTTCCTGCCCGAGCTGCCCGCGCGCGGCCCCGGCGCCGACATGATCGGCCGTACCGCCGGGATGCTGGTCGAGCTGTACGCGCGCGTGGAGCCCAGCGGCTGGCGCATCGGGGACCGGCCGGGCCGGGACACCAGGCGGGCGCGGTCCTGGCTGGGGGAGGACCTGGACGCCCTGGAGGAGTTCACCCAGGGCTACGCGGGCGATCTGAAGGTGCAGGCCGTCGGGCCGTGGACGCTCGCCGCCGCGCTGGAGCTGAAGAACGGCGAGGCCGCCCTCTCCGACCCCGGCGCCTGTCGCGACCTCGCCGCCTCCCTCGCCGAGGGGCTGCGGCTGCACCTGGCCGAGGTCCGCCGCCGGATCCCGGGCGCGCGGATCGTGCTCCAGCTCGACGAGCCCTCCCTCACCGCCGTCCTGCGCGGACAGGTCCGCAGCGCCAGCGGCTACCGCACCCACCGGGCCGTGGACCGGCAGATCGTGGAGGCCACCCTGCGAGACGTGATCGGGGCCCACGCCGACGGGCCCGTGATCGTCCACTCCTGCGCCCCCGACGTGCCCTTCGCCCTGCTGCGGAGGACCGGCGCGGCCGGTGTCTCCCTCGACTTCTCGCTGCTCACCGAACGTGATGACGACGCGATCGGCGAGGCCGTCGAGGCCGGTACGCGGCTGTTCGCCGGTGTCGTGCCGGGCACGGACGGCCCATTGTCAGACCCTGCCGGTAGCGTCATGGGTGTCAGGACGTTGTGGCGCAGGCTGGGGCTGCTTCCGGGGCTGCTCGCGGAGGCGGTCACGGTCACCCCGGCGTGCGGTCTGGCGGGCGCTTCCCCCGCCTACGCACGCCAGGCGCTCGACCACTGCGTCCGGGCGGCGAGATCCCTCGCGGACAACCCAGAGTAACGGGAGGACAACACGGTGGCCGGCGACAAGCAGCAGGCGGAGACGGCAGTGCCCGCCGAGGCACGTGACAAGCACGCGCAGCTCGCTGAGCAGATCGAGGAGCACCGCTTCCGGTACTACGTGAAGGACGCTCCGGTCATCAGCGACGCCGAGTTCGACAAGCTCCTGAAGACTCTGGAGGCCCTGGAGGAGCAGTATCCGGAGCTGCGCACCCCGGACTCGCCGACCCAGAAGGTCGCGGGGTCGTACGCGACGGAGTTCACCGCGGTCGAGCACAGCCAGCGGATGCTGTCCCTCGACAACACCTTCAACGACGAGGAGCTGGCCGCCTGGGCCGAGCGCATCGCGCGCGAACTCGGCGACCAGGACTACCACTTCCTGTGCGAGCTGAAGGTGGACGGCCTCGCGGTCAACCTCACCTACGAGAACGGCCGGCTCACCCGCGCGGCCACCCGCGGCGACGGCCGCACCGGCGAGGACATCACCCCCAACGTCCGTACGATCGCGGAGATCCCGGACCGCCTCAAGGGCGACGAGGTGCCCGACCTGGTGGAGATCCGCGGCGAGGTCTACTTCCCGATGGAGAAGTTCCTCGAACTGAACGAACGCCTGGTCGCCGCCGGTGACAAGCCGTTCGCCAACCCCCGCAACGCCGCCGCCGGTTCACTGCGCCAGAAGGACCCGCGGGTCACCGCGACCCGCCCGCTGCACATGGTCGTCCACGGCATCGGCGCCCTGGAGGGCTTCACGGGCATGACCCGTCTCTCCCAGGCCTACGACCTGCTGAAGACCTGGGGCCTGCCCACTTCCCGGCACAACCGCGTGGTCGACGACCTCGACGGCGTACGCGAGTTCATCGCCCACTACGGCGAGAACCGCCACTCCGTGGAGCACGAGATCGACGGTGTCGTCGTCAAGCTGGACGAGATCCGCCTCCAGGGCCGCCTCGGCTCCACCGCGCGTGCCCCGCGCTGGGCGATCGCGTACAAGTACGCGCCGGAAGAGGTCAACACCAAGCTCGTCGACATCAAGGTGGGCGTCGGCCGCACCGGCCGGGTCACGCCGTACGCCCAGGTCGAGCCGGTCACGGTCGCGGGCAGCGAGGTCGAGTTCGCCACCCTGCACAACCAGGAGGTCGTCAAGGCCAAGGGCGTCCTCATCGGCGACACGGTCGTCATCCGCAAGGCCGGTGACGTCATCCCGGAGATCCTCGGCCCGGTGGTCGACCTCAGGGACGGCACCGAGCGGGAGTTCGTGATGCCGGGCGAGTGCCCCGAGTGCGGCACCCCGCTCAGGCCCATGAAGGAGGGCGACATCGACCTCCGCTGCCCCAACGCCCGTACCTGCCCGGCCCAGTTGCGCGAGCGTGTCTCCTATCTCGCCGGCCGCGAGTGCCTGGACATCGAGCACTTCGGCGGGGTGGCCGCCGCCGCGCTCACCCGCCCGCTGGAACCGGCCGACCCGCCACTGGTGGACGAGGGCGACCTGTTCGACCTGACGGTGGAGAAGCTGCTGCCCATCAAGGCCTATGTCCTCGACCCCGACAGCGGTCTGCCCAAGCGGGACCCCAAGACGGGCGAGGAGAAGGTCGTCACGGTCTTCGCCAACCAGAAGGGCGAGCCGAAGAAGAACACCCTCGCGCTGCTGGAGAACATCGAGGCGGCCAAGTCCCGCCCGCTCGCGCGCTTCCTGAACGGGCTGTCCATCCGGCATGTCGGACCGGTCGCCGCGCAGGCCCTCGCCCGCGAGTTCCGCTCCGTCGACCGCATCGAACAGGCCACCGAGGAAGAGCTCGCCACCACCGACGGCGTCGGCCCGATCATCGCCGCCGCGCTCAAGGAGTGGTTCGCCGAGGACTGGCACCGCGAGATCGTCCGCAAGTGGAAGACGGCCGGAGTCCCGCTGGAGGACGCCTCGACCGGCGAGGACGAGGGCCCGCGCCCGCTGGAGGGGCTCACGGTCGTCGTCACCGGCACGCTGGAGAACTTCACCCGCGACGGCGCGAAGGAGGCACTGCAGAGCCGGGGCGCGAAGGTGACCGGATCTGTTTCGAAGAAGACCTCGTTCGTCGTTGTGGGTGACAACCCGGGATCGAAGCACGACAAGGCCATGCAATTGAAGGTTCCGGTCCTGAACGAGGACGGTTTCGGTGTCCTCTTGGAGCAGGGTCCCGAAGCGGCGGCCGAAGTCGCGCTTACGACCGAGTAGTAGCGGTTGAAGGCCACCCGATCGGTGCATATCAGTTGCATACGGGTGGCCCGGGCGCTTTCGGGCAACCGTCGACGACCGGTGCCCGTGGAAGCCTTCTGCGGCCTACTGTTGAGATGTGCACCTGCCGTGCCCAGCTGCGGTTGGGGCATCCCCGTGCGCTCCCGGCGTGCGAGGAAGGTTTCTTCAACGCGGAGCTGCTGATGGCTGTCGGACATCGGGCCGCGTGGCGTGGGCACCGCCGGCTGTGAGAGGGACGGGAATGGAACCGACCGAGAGCGTCGCCCCGGACTCACGGCTGCGACTGCGCCGGCGCACGTGCACCTGGCGGGTGACCCGATGGACGGGGCGGGGCCACGGCCGCACGCGCGGCCGGGCACGCGCGGCCGGACCGGGCGCCGCCGCCGACGCGCGCCCGCCCATACCCGTGGTCATCGAGTCCGTCCCCGGCCTGACCGGCGCCGGCACCGACCCCGAACGGCACCTCACCCGGCCCACCCTGCCCACGGCCGTCGTGGCCGCCGCCGCGCTCGTCCTCGGCGCCGGTTTCTACCGCGCCTTCGCCGGCCATCACGCCCTCTTCCCGAGCGGCACCGTCGGCTGGTCGCTGGCCCTGCTCACCGGTGCCATCGTCGGCCACCTCGTCATGCTGGGCCGCGCCCGCTGGTGGGGCGGCACCGGCTCCGGCGCCGCGCTGACCCTCGCGGTCCTGCTGCTCTACGGCTGGGTGCCGGCCGGAATGGTCAGCCTCACCGTCGTGGTCCTGGTCGGCATCGCCCGGCGCCACCGCGGGCGGCAGGGCGTGCTGCACGGCGCGATGGACCTCCTCGGCATCGGCGCCGGCGCGCTGGTGCTCGGCGCGTTCGGCCGCGTCCCGAGTGTCGAGACGCCCTGGCGACCCGACAGCTGGAGCTTCGCCGCCGCACCCGAAGTGGTCCTCGCCGCCGTCGCCTACCTCGCGGTCAGCCGCGGCCTGCAGTGGTACCTGCAGGCCCCGCGCAGCGGCAAGGTGCCCACCGTGGCCCGTACCGCCCTGGTGAGACAGGGTCTGCTCGCCGTCGCGCTGCTCGGCATCGCGCCGCTGCTGTGCGTCGTCGCCGACGCGGAGCCGATCCTGCTCCCGCTGTTCGCCATCCCGCTCATCGCCCTCGACTCCACCCTGTGGATGGCACGCGCGCGTGCCGAGGAGCAGCTGCGCGACCCGCTGACCGGACTGCCCAACCGGCAGTGGCTGCTGGAGCGGATCTGGACGGCCCTCGACGACGCCGAACGCATCGGCGCCCGTTCCGCCCTCATGCTGATCGACCTCGACCGTTTCCGGTCGGTGAACGACACCCTTGGTCATCTCGCCGGTGACCGGCTGCTGCTCCAGATCGCCGACCGGCTGCGGCTCGCCCTGCCGCGCGGGGCGGAGGCCGCGCGGCTCGGCGGCGACGAGTTCGCGGTGTTACTGCCCGTCGCCGACTCCACGACCTCGGCCACCCGCGTCGCCCGCGGCCTCGTCGCCGCGCTCAGCTCCCCGCTGGACCTCGACGGGCTCACCCTCGTCCTGGAGGCCAGCGCCGGCGTCGCCGTCTTCCCCGACCACGCCCTGGACGCCGAAGGGCTGCTGCGGCGCGCCGATGTGGCGATGTACCAGGCGAAAAGGGACCGTACGGGCGTCGAGGTCTACGAGTCCAAGCGCGACTCCAACACCCCCGACCGGCTCGGCCTGCTGGGCGATCTGCGCCGGGCGCTCGACGCGCACGAGGTCCAGCTGCACTACCAGCCCAAGGTCCGCTTCGACGGTCAGGTCGCCGGCCTTGAGGCGCTGGTGCGCTGGGTGCACCCCGAGCGCGGGAAGGTCCCGCCGGACGAGTTCATAGCGATCGCCGAGTCCTCCGGGCTGATGCCCCATCTGACCGAGTACGTCCTGGAGACCGCGCTCGGGCAGGTCGCCAAGTGGCGCGCGCAGGGGCTGCGGGTCCCGGTCGCGGTCAACGTCTCCCCGCGCGACGTCCACACGCCCGGTTTCGCGGGCTCGGTCGCCGCGCGGCTGGCCCGGCACGGGGTCCCTGCGGGGGCCTTGCAGCTGGAGATCACCGAGCACGTGCTGCTGGAGGACCCGCAGCGGGCCGCGGACACCCTCGCGGGTCTGACCGGGCACGGCGTGAAGATGTCGCTGGACGACTTCGGCACCGGGTATTCGTCCCTGGTGCATCTGCGGCGGCTGCCGGTGAGCGAACTGAAGATCGACCGGTCGTTCGTGGCGCGGCTGGCCGTTGACACCGAGGACGCGGAGATCGTGCGGTGCACGGTCGATCTCGCGCATTCCCTGGGGCTGCTCGTCGTCGCCGAGGGGGTCGAGGACGACGAGACGTGGGAGCGGCTGCGGGACCTTGGCTGCGACGCCGTTCAGGGGTGGCTCGTTGCCGCGGCGATGCCGCCCGAGGAGACCACGGCGTGGTTGCGTGCGCGCGGGTCCCGTGGGTGGCAGAGGCCGCGGGCGGCTCTGCCGGCCGCCGAGTAGTCATCCCACCCGCTCATCGGCGGGCGCGTCATGGCTGGTCGCGCCCACGCGGCCGAGCCGCATCCTCGACACGGCCCCGCGTCCCTTCGGACGCTCAGGCTCCCGTGAAGTGGGCGATCAGCAGTGCCAGCCGGCGCTCGTGCGCCTCCTCCGGCAGCCGCCCGCTCCTCGTCAGTGTCGCCAACCCGTGCAGCCCCGCCCAGAACGTCTCCGTCAGCAGGCCGGGGTCCTCTCCCTCGGCCGTGATCGGCTGCACGACGACCAGCAGCTCACCGAACGCCTCCCGCAGGGGCGCCGGAGCGTCCTCCGTCGCGAACGGCAGGTCCACCAGGTGGGTGAACATCGCGTCGTAGAGGGCGGGCCGGCGCCGCGCGAAGGATGTGTACGTCTCCGCCACCGCCATCAGCGCCTCCCGCGTGCCCGGCGCCGCCGTCCGCGCCCGCCGTAGCTCCGTCGCCAGGTCCGCGCAGCCCTGCACCGCGACCGCCGCCATGATCGCGTCCTTGCCCTTGAAGTGGCTGTAGAGGACCGGCTGGCTGTACTCGATCTCGGCGGCCAGCCGGCGTGTGGTCACCGCGTCCCAGCCCTCCGTCTCGGCCAGCTCCCGCGCGGCCGTCACGATCAGCTGCTCCCGCTCCGCTCGTTCGCGCTTCCGGCGTTTCTGGATCGTCATGATCGCAATTCTAGCAGCGCTAGCCAAACTGTCGACGCTCTGCTAGCTTGGCTCTTGTCACTAGCGCTGCTAGAAAAACCGGAGGGGTCATGACCGTCACCGCGTACACCCTGGCTGTCCTGCTCGACCTGTTCTGCGTGTTCCTCGGCTACCGGTTCTGGTTCCAGCCCGGCCCGGCCGCCGCCGGCTACGGCGTCGCAGCCGACCCCCGTGGCGACGCCGGCGCCTACCTGTCGATCAAGGGCCTCAGGGACGGCGCCTTCGGGCTGCTGGGCCTGGTCCTGCTGGCCGCGGCCGGGGCCCGTGCCGAGGCGTGGTTCATGGTCTGCGTGGCACTCGTCCCGCTCGTCGACACCCTGATAGTCCTGCGACACGGCGGGACGAAGGCGGTCGCGTTCGGGATCCACTTCGCCACCGCGATCGTTGTACTGATCAGCGCCGGACTGCTCTTCGCGGTCTGACCACAACACGAGGGAACGCATCATGTCGCTGTTCGTGCCCGAGTTCGACGATTCCGTGATCGTGCGCGGCGCCGAGGCCGAGGTGGTCGGGGGTGCACCCGTCGGCGTCCGGCTGCTGGCCGACAAGAGTGCGACCGGAGGGGCGCTGTCCACCGTGCGCGTCACCCTGGCCGAGGGCGCCGATGGTGCGCGACCCCACCTCCACCACAGCGGGGCGGAGATGTTCTACCTGCTCGACGGGTGTGCCGAGATCCTCTCCGGTGACGACATCGTGACCGCGGAGCGCGGCGACCTCGTCATCGTCCCGCCGGAGAAGCCGCACGCCTTCGCCGCCGTACCGGAGACCACGGCGGACATCCTCATCGTCTTCACCCCGGGCATCGAGCGCTTCGAGTACTTCCGCCACCTGCAGCGCATCCGTGTCGGCGAGGCCACCCCGGAGAGCATCCTCGAGGTGCAGGACCGGTACGACAACCACTTCCTGAGGAGCGAGGTCTGGGAGGGCCGCCGGGGGTGACGAGCGGGGGGCCGGGAAACCGTTTCACGGCCACCCGGCCCCGCCCCATAGGATTGGCCCCAAACCACACACACTCACCCCAGAGGATCGCTGCATGCCTGGCATCACGCGCGAGGAGGTCGCCCACCTCGCCCGGCTGGCGCGTCTGGAGCTGAAGCCCGAAGAACTCGACCACTTCGCGGGACAGCTGGACGACATCATCGGCGCGGTCGCCCGCGTCAGCGAGGTCGCCGACCAAGACGTACCGCCGACCTCGCACCCGCTCCCGCTGACGAACGTCATGCGGCCGGACGAGGTCCGTCCCTCGCTCACCCCCGAGCAGGCGCTCTCCGGCGCCCCCGCCCAGGAGCAGCAGCGTTTCAAGGTGCCGCAGATCCTGGGGGAGGAGTGACCACCATGACGGACAACAACATCATCAAGCTCACCGCCGCGCAGATCGCCGGGAAGATCGCTTCCGGCGAGCTCACGGCCGTCGAGGTCACCGAGGCCCACCTCGCCCGGATCGAGGCCGTCGACGAGAAGGTGCACGCCTTCCTGCACATCGACCGCGAGGGCGCCCTCGCCCAGGCCCGTGCCGTGGACGAGAAGCGGGCCCGCGGCGAGAAGCTCGGACCGCTGGCCGGCGTCCCGCTCGCGCTCAAGGACATCTTCACCACCGAGGGCGTGCCCACGACCGTCGGCTCGAAGATCCTCGAGGGCTGGATCCCGCCGTACGACGCGACGCTCACCAAGCGGCTGAAGGCCGCCGACGTGATCATCCTCGGCAAGACCAACATGGACGAGTTCGCCATGGGGTCCTCGACCGAGAACAGCGCCTACGGCCCGACCGGCAACCCGTGGGACCTCACCAAGATCCCCGGCGGCTCCGGCGGCGGTTCCTCCGCCGCCCTCGCCTCCTTCCAGGCGCCGCTCGCCATCGGCACCGACACCGGCGGCTCCATCCGCCAGCCGGCCGCCGTCACGGGCACGGTCGGCGTGAAGCCGACGTACGGCGCGGTGTCCCGCTTCGGCATGGTCGCCTTCTCCTCGTCCCTCGACCAGGGCGGCCCCTGCGCCCGTACGGTCCTGGACGCCGCCCTGCTGCACGAGGTCATCGCCGGGCACGACCCGATGGACTCCACCTCCATCGACGCCCCGGTCCCGCCGGTCGTCGAGGCCGCGAAGAACGGCTCCGTGCAGGGCATGCGCGTCGGCGTGGTCAAGCAGTTCCGCGGCGAGGGCTACCAGGCCGGCGTCATCCAGCGCTTCGACGAGTCGGTCGAGCTGCTGAAGGAGCTGGGCGCCGAGATCGTCGAGCTGGACTGCCCGTCCTTCGACCTCGCGCTGTCGGCGTACTACCTGATCGCGCCGTCCGAGTGCTCCTCCAACCTCGCCCGCTTCGACGGCCTGCGCTACGGCCTGCGGACCGGCGACGACGGCAGCCACTCGGCCGAGGAGGTCACCTCCCTCACCCGCGAGGCCGGCTTCGGCCCGGAGGTCAAGCGCCGCATCATGCTCGGCACGTACGCCCTGTCGAGCGGCTACTACGACGCCTACTACGGCTCCGCGCAGAAGGTCCGCACGCTCATCACGCGGGACTTCGAGAAGGCCTTCGAGCAGGTCGACGTCATCGTCTCGCCGACGACCCCGACCACCGCATTCGCGATCGGCGAGCGCGCCGACGACCCGATGGCGATGTACCTCGCGGACCTGTGCACCATCCCGACCAACCTGGCGGGCAATGCGGCCATGTCCCTGCCCTGCGGCCTCGCCCCGGAGGACAACCTCCCGGTGGGCCTGCAGATCATCGCCCCCGCGATGAAGGACGACCGCCTGTACAAGGTGGGCGCCGCCGTCGAGGCCGCCTTCGTGGAAAAGTGGGGTCACCCGCTGCTGGAGGAGGCTCCGTCGCTGTGAGCAAGCTGTCCAAGGCCAAGGACTTCAAGAAGTCCAAGTCCGGTACGTACCTGTCGATGGCCACCACCGCGTTCGGCGCGTTCGGTGTCGCCAAGCAGATCAAGAAGGCCCGCGCCGAGCACGACACGCTGCGGCTGGTCGACGCCACGGTCTCCGCCGTGGCCATCGTGACCGGCCTCGCGATCCTCTACCGCGAGCTGAAGCGGCTGGGCGACGACGACGTCCTGCTGGGCTGAGAGGGAAGTTTTCACCGTGACCACCACGACCGACCTGGTGTCGTACGAGGACGCGCTGGCGTCGTACGACCCCGTCATGGGCCTCGAGGTCCATGTCGAACTCGGCACCAAGACCAAGATGTTCTGCGGCTGTTCGACGGCGCTCGGCGCCGACCCGAACACCCAGACCTGCCCCGTCTGCCTCGGCCTGCCCGGCGCGCTCCCGGTCGTCAACGCGACCGGCGTCGAGTCGGCGATCAGGATCGGTCTCGCGCTGAACTGCGAGATCGCCGAGTGGTGCCGCTTCGCCCGGAAGAACTACTTCTATCCGGACATGCCGAAGAACTTCCAGACCTCCCAGTACGACGAGCCGATCGCCTTCAACGGCTACCTCGACGTGCAGCTGGAGGACGGCGAGACCTTCCGCGTGGAGATCGAGCGCGCCCACATGGAGGAGGACACCGGCAAGTCCACCCACGTGGGCGGCGCGACCGGCCGGATCCACGGCGCGCAGCATTCGCTGCTGGACTACAACCGCGCCGGCATCCCGCTGATCGAGATCGTCACCAAGCCGATCGTCGGCGCCGGCGAGCGTGCCCCCGAGGTCGCGAAGGCGTACGTCCGTGAGCTGCGCGAGCTCATCCGTGCCCTCGCTGTGTCCGAGGCCCGCATGGAGATGGGCCAGATGCGCTGCGACGTCAACCTGTCGCTGATGCCCAAGGGCGCGGACAAGTTCGGCACCCGCAGCGAGACCAAGAACGTCAACTCGCTGCGTTCGGTGGAGCGCGCGGTCCGCTTCGAGGTCATGCGCCACGCCGCGGTGCTGAACGACGGCGGCAAGGTCGTCCAGGAGACCCGCCACTTCCACGAGGACACCGGCTCCACCACTTCCGGCCGGACGAAGGAGGAGGCCGAGGACTACCGGTACTTCCCGGAGCCCGATCTCGTCCCGGTCGCCCCGTCCCGAGAGTGGGTCGAGGAGATCCGCGCGGCGCTGCCCGAGCTGCCGCTGGTCCGCCGCACCCGGCTGCTCGCCGAGTGGGGCATCTCCGCCATCGACATGCAGGCGATCCTCAACGCCGGCGCGCTGGACCCGATCGTCGCCACGATCGACGCCGGTGCCGACGCCGCATCCGCCCGCAAGTGGTGGATGGGCGAACTGGCGCGCAGCGCCAACGAGTCCGGCAAGGCGCTGGACGAGCTGGCGATCACGCCCGCGCAGGTCGCCCGGGTCACCGAACTCGTGGCGAAGGGTGACCTGAACGACAAGCTGGCCCGTCAGGTCATCGAGGGCGTCCTCGCGGGCGAGGGCACCCCGGACGAGGTCGTCGACAAGCGCGGTCTGAAGGTCGTCTCCGACGAGGGTGCGCTGACCGCCGCCGTCGACGAGGCCATCGCCGGCAACCCGGGCGTCGCGGACAAGATCCGCGGCGGCAAGGTGGCCGCGGCCGGCGCCCTGGTCGGCGCGGTCATGAAGGCGACCCGGGGTCAGGCCGACGCGGCCCGCGTCAAGGAGCTGATCCTCCAGAAGCTGGGCGTCAGCGAGGGCTGAGAGACACCGCGAACCAACCCGAGGGGCAGTACACCGAACCTGGTGTACTGCCCCTCGCTCGCTTACAAGGACCTTATGTGGCGACAGAGTTCGCCGGAGTGTCCTGTGATGTCCCTCGCACTCCTGTGAATAAGCCCATGATCACGGCAAACGATCACTTTCGCCTGCAAGAGTGTCCTGCGATTGCTCATGCGTTCTTTGCGGGTTGTTCAGTTCATGGACCACTGTTCCCGGTCAAAGATCCACAAATAGTCCCTGGGAGCACGTCCGTGGCAGACCTCGCCCGTTGGTGCGTCCGGCATCGGCTGATCGCCGTGCTGCTGTGGCTCCTCGCCTTCGGCGGGGTCACCACGGCCGCCGCCGTGGCGGGTTCGTCGTACTCGAACTCCTACGACGTCCCCGGCACCGAGGCGGGCCGCGCCGCGCAGCTCCTCAAGGACGGCTTCCCGGGCCTTGGCGGCGACAGCGACACCGTCGTCTGGCACACCACCACCGGCACCGTCCGCGCCGCAGGCGTCGAGCGGACCATGACCCGCACCCTGGACCGCATCGCCTCGCTGCCCGGTGTCGCCTCGGTGAGCGGCCCGTACGGCCGCCAGGGCGCGCACCGGATCAGCGCCGACGGCCGTACGGCGTACGCCACCGTCACCTTCGCGCAGGAGGCCGAGCACATCGGCAAGGCCGAGGCGCAGGCCGTGGTCGGCACCGCCAAGGCCGCCGAGGGCCACGGACTCCGGGTGGAACTGGGCGGCAGCGCCATCGGACTCACCGCGTCCCCGCGCGAGCACACCGCCGAGATGGTCGGCGTGCTCGTCGCGGCCGTCGTGCTGTTCCTCGCCTTCGGCTCGCTCGCCGCCTCGGCCCTGCCCATCGCCACCGCCCTGGTCGGCGTCGGCACCGCCTACTCCGGCATCGGGCTGCTCGGACACGCCATGACCGTCGCCGACTTCGCGCCCATGCTCGGCATGCTCATCGGCCTCGGCGTCGGCATCGACTACGCGCTGTTCATCGTCACCCGGTACCGGCGCGGACTGAAACGCGGGCTGAGCGTCACCGAGTCCGCCGTGAACGCCGTGGCCACCACCGGACGCGCCGTCGTCTTCGCGGGTGCGACGGTGTGCATAGCCCTGCTGGGGATGCTCATACTGCGGCTGGGCTTCCTCAACGGGGTTGCCGTCGCCGCCTCGTTGACGGTCGTGCTCACCGTCGCGGCCTCGGTCACGCTGCTGCCCGCCCTGCTGTCGTACATCGGCCCCCGGGCCCTCAGCCGCCGCGAGCGCCGCCGGCTCGCCGAGCACGGGCCGGGCCCCGAGCTGCCCACCGGTCTCGCCGCCCGCTGGTCCGCGCTCGTCGAACGCCGCCCCAAGCTGCTCGGCTCGCTCGCCCTGGCCGTCGTCGCCCTGCTCGCCCTGCCGACCCTCTCCCTCCACCTCGGCACCTCCGACCAGGGCAACGACCCGCGCACCTCCACCACTCGCAAGGCCTACGACCTGCTCGCCGAGGGCTTCGGACCCGGCGTCAACGGGCCGCTCACACTGGTGACGCGCGTAGACGGTGCCGCGGACGAGCTCGCCCTGGACAACCTCGACACGACCCTGCGCGCCACCCGGGGCATCGCCTCCGTCACCCCGGCCACCTACGCCTCCGGCGGCGGCACCGCCTACCTCACGGTCGTCCCCGACTCCGCCCCGCAGTCCCAGGACACCAGCGACCTGGTGAACCGGCTGCGCACGAAGGTGCTGCCACGCGCGGAAACCGGCACCTCCCTCGACATCCAGGTCGGCGGGGTCACCGCCGGCTACGACGACTTCGCGGATGTGATCATCGGCAAACTGCCGCTGTTCGTCGGCGCGGTCATCGGGCTCGGCTGTCTTCTGCTGCTCGTCGCGTTCCGCTCGCTCGGGATCCCGCTGAAGGCCGCGGTGATGAACATCGCCGCCGTGGCCGCCGCCTTCGGCGTCGTCGTCGTGGTCTTCCAGTGGGGCTGGGGCAGCGAACTGCTCGGCCTCGGCCGGGCCGGCCCGATCGAGCCCTTCCTCCCGGTGATCATGGTGTCCGTCCTCTTCGGCCTCTCCATGGACTACCAGGTCTTCCTGGTCGGCCGGATGTACGAGGAGTGGCTGGAGACCGGCGACAACCGGCGCGCCGTCCGCGTGGGCCTGGCCGAGACCAGCCGGGTCATCAACTCCGCAGCGGTCATCATGATCTCGGTCTTCCTCGCCTTCGTGCTCAGCGGCGACCGCGTGATCGCCATGTTCGGCATCGCCCTCGCCTCCGCCGTCGCCCTGGACGCCTTCGTCCTGCGCACCCTCCTCGTGCCCGCGCTGATGCATCTGCTCGGCGCCGCCAACTGGTGGCTGCCCGCCTGGCTGGAGCGCCGCCTGCCCCGCGTCAGCATCGAGCCGCCCGAGTGCCGCGCCGCGCATGAGAGGCTCGGCAAGGTCTCGGTGGCGGAACTGCGGAAGGAAGAGCAGCGCGATGTACGCGATATCCCTGGGTGACGACGGCGCCGAGCTGCGGCCCCTGGAGGTCTGGCACGCCGAGGAACTCCTCGCCGACATCGACCGGGGGCGGGAGTTCATCGGTCGGCACATCGGGCTGCCGGACGTCGTCACCGACCTGGACTCCGCCCGCGCCTATCTGAAGGCCTACGCCGACAAGCGCGGCGCCGACGCCGGCGGCCTGCACGGCATCTGGCTGGACGGCAAGCTGGTGGGCGGCCTGCTGTTCCGGGTGTGGGACACCCCGAGCGGGGTCTGCGAGGCCGGCTGCTGGCTGGAGCCCGCGGCGGCCGGGCGCGGGCTGGTCACGCGGGGCATGCGGGTGCTGCTGGAGTGGGCCTTCGAGGAGCGCGGCATGCACCGGGTGGAGTGGCAGGTCTCCTCCGCCAACGAGCCCAGCATCAACGTGGCCCGCCGGCTCGGCATGACCCGCGAGGGCGTGCTCCGCGAGAACTACCCGCACCGGGGCGTGCGCACCAGCACCGAGATCTGGTCGGTGCTCGCCCGCGAATGGCGTGCGGCACGCGCGCGTAGCACGCACGACGATCATTGATGATCGACGATCATTAAGAGACCTCTCAGACAGCGTCCGTACGGTGCCGGGCATGGCTACGAAGACAGAGGAATGCGCCGAGGCGCGCAACGACGAGGAGACGGCGGTGGAGGCCGCCACCACTGAGGAGGAATCCGCGCAGGCGGAGGCTCTTGAGGATGGCCCCGGGCAGGCGGACGCCGTCGACGAGGAGGCCGCCGGGGAGCAGGAACCCGCAGAGGAGAAGGTGCCCTCCGGAGTCGGTCAGGGCGCCGGTGCCGTCGTCTCGGCCGCGCTGGGCCTCGTCTCGCTCAGCGGCGGCTGGATCGGCACCGTCGCGGGCGCCCGCGAGCAGCTCGTCGGTCAGCTGCGGACCTCCTCCACCGCGAGCGTCGCCACCCAGATCAAGGCGGTCTACGGCAACGCCTGGCACAGCACCGCCCTGTGGGCCGGCCTGTTCGCGCTGGCCGCGCTGCTCACCGGCGTGGTCGTGCTCGCCCGGCCCGCCTTCGGCGCTCCCGGCCGTCCGCAGGCACACTGGATCAAGTCGGTCGCCTGGGCGGGCGTCTCGCTCGGGGCCATCGGCCTGCTGCTGGCCGTGCTGAAGTACTCCGACGCGTTGCTCGCGCTGCCCTCGGCCGGCTGAGAACCCGCAGGTCCCAGGGGGCCTTAGGGAGTCCATAAGCACCTTAGGGACTCCCTGAGGCCCCTTACGCGCGCGTGCGGCCCGTACGCCGCCCGAAGATGCGGAACTCTCCCGATGTGGCGCACCCCCCTGGGAGAGGAAGGTGGAGGCATCGCAGAAAGCGACGCACGACACCGGCTCTCCTCGAAGGACACGTCATGATCGAGATCGAGTACCACAAGATGCGCTCCGCCCAGCTGATCCACGAGGCCGAGCAGACGCGCCTGGCCCGCGAGGTCGCCCGGGCCCGCCGCGCCGCCCGCCGCGACTCCGCCGGCCAGGACGGCGCGGTCGCCGAGTCCCATACCGACCGGCCCCGCCGGCACCGGATCCCGCGCACCGCGTGACCACCGCACCGACGGACGGGGCCGGAACGGAGGGTGGCCGTACGGGGGTCGGCCGCCTTCCGGACCTCCCGGACCGGGGTCGTACGACTGTCCGCCCCAGTCGTACGACCCTTCCGTCCGTTTCTACGACCCTTCCGGCCACCGATACGACAATCGCACCGAGCCTGTGGAAAACCGCTGCCCTGCCGTCCGGGCACCATGCGATGCTCGGGTCCGTGGAGACCAGGTCCGTCAGTCCCGTGTTCGTCGGCCGCGCCGACGAGCTGGACACCTTGAACGACGCGCTCGCCCGCGCCCGCGCCGGCGAGCCCCAGGCGCTGCTGCTCGGCGGCGAGGCCGGGGTCGGCAAGACCCGCCTCGTCGAGGAGTTCGCCACGGCCGCCGGCCGGCACGCGGTCGTCGCCGTGGGCGGCTGTGTGGAGATCGGCGCCGACGGGCTGCCGTTCGCGCCCTTCTCCACCGCGCTGCGCGCCCTGCGTGACGCCCTGCCCGCGGAGTTCGCCGCAGCCGCCCAGGGACAGGAGGAGGAACTGGCCCGCCTCCTGCCCGACCTGGGCGAGGCCGGCGCCGGCCGCCACGACGAGCAGGGCATGGCCCGCCTGTTCGAACTCACCGCCCGGCTGCTGGAACGCGTCGCCGCCGAACACCCGGTCGTGCTCGTCCTGGAGGACCTGCACTGGGCCGACGCCTCCACCCGCCACCTCCTCGCCTACCTCTTCCGCACCCTGCGCGCAGGCAAGCTCCTCGTCCTCGCCAGCTACCGCTCCGACGACATCCACCGCCGCCACCCGCTGCGCCCCCTGCTCGCCGAACTCGACCGGCTGCGCACCGTCCGCCGCGTCGAACTCGCCCGCTTCACCCGCGAGGAGGTGGGCCGCCAGATCGCCGGCATCCTCGCCGCCGAACCCGCCCCCGCGCAGGTCGACGAGATCTTCGAACGCTCCGACGGCAACGCCTTCTTCGTCGAGGAACTCGCCGTCGCCGCCTGCGACGGCTGCTGCACCGGCCTCACCGACTCCCTGCGCGACCTGCTCCTGGTCCGGGTCGAGGCGCTGCCCGAGAGCGCCCAGCGGGTCGCCAGGGTCGTCGCCGAGGGCGGCTCCACCGTGGAGTACCGGCTGATCGCCGCCGTCGCCCAGCTCGGCGAGGACGACCTGATCGAGGCGCTGCGGGCCGCCGTCGGCGCCAACATCCTCACCGTCACCCCGGCCGGCGACGGCTACCGCTTCCGGCACTCCCTGGTCCGCGAGGCCGTCGCCGACGACCTGCTGCCAGGCGAACGCTCCCGGCTCAACCGCCGCTACGCCGAAGCCCTGGAGGCCGACCCCACGCTCGTCCCCGCCGACGCCCGCGTGATGCGCCTGGCCAGTTACTGGTACCACGCCCACGACGCCGCCAAGGCCCTGCCCGCCGTCCTGGACGCCTCCGTCGTGGCCCGCCGCCGGCACGCCTACACCGAGCAACTCGGGCTCCTGGAACGGGCGATGGAGCTGTGGGACAGCGTCCCGGAGGAGGTGCGCTCCGCCCTGCGCCCGGTCGACTACACCGAGGTCTACCCTCCGTGCGGCTGCGACCCGGCCACCGCACCGCTGCGCTGTCTCGACCTGATGGCCGAGGCAGCGGTCGCGGGCCGCTTCGGCGGGGAACGCGAACGCGCCCTGAAGATCACCAAGCGGGCGCTGCGCCTGCTGGAGGACGAGCCGGACCCCCTGCGCGCCGCCTGGTTCTGGGTGCAGCGCTCCCGGCTCGTCCAGGCCCTGGCCCGCGGCGACGGCTGGCAGGAACTGGCCACCGCCCAGGACCTGGTGCGCGGCCTGCCGCCCTCCGAGGTGCACGCCGAGGTGCTGGCCCTCGCCGCCGGCTGGTCCATGCTGCACCGGCCCGGACGCGAGGCCTTCGCCGCCGCCGAGCGGGCCGTGGAGTACGCGCGCATGGTCGGCGCCCGCGACATCGAACTGCACGCCCGCCTCACCCTCGGCGGCCTCAAGGTGGACGCGGGCGACACCGAGACGGGCCTGGCGGAGATGCGGCAGGTGCTGCGGGACAGCCTCGCGGAGGGTGTGCACTATGTCGCCGGCCGCGCCTATGTGAACCTGCCGTCCGAGCTGCAGAGCATCGGCCGTGACCGGGAGGCCGTCCCCCTCCTGCGCGAGGGCATCGCCTTCGCCCGCGCCCACGGACAGATGGACTCCGAGTCCTGGATACGGGGCAACCTGTCCGAGGCGCTCTACTCGCTCGGCGACTGGGCGGAGGCCGCCGAGACCGCCACCCACGCCACCCGGGTCGGCCACAGCGTCAAGCCCCGCGGCCAGGGCGCCCTGCGCCTGGCACACCTCGCCCTGGCCCGCGGCGACCGCGCCGAGGCGAGCCGCCGGCTCGCCGACGCCCGCGCCCACTACGGCACCCACGACCCCATGCCCCAGCACGCCCTGCCCCTGGCCCGGGTCGCCCTCGGTGTCGCCGCCGAGGAGGGCCGCATCGCCGACGCCCGCACCGAACTGCTCCGGGCCCTGGACGACGGATTCCCACCCGGCACCCACCGCTACGGCTGGCCGCTGCTGCGGGCGGCCGCCACCGCGGAGGCCGAGGCCCGCACCCTGCCCGCCGCCGAGCCGGGCCGCGCCGGGATCCTCGACCGCCTGCGTGAAGCCGCACGCGGCCTCACCACCGGCGCCCCGCTCTGGCAGGCCTACGACCAGTGGACCCGCGCCGAGCTGCGCCGCGCGGAGGGCAAGGACACCGCCGACGACTGGTCGCAGGTCGTCACCGCCTTCGAGTGCCTGGACCGCCCCTACGAACTCGCCCGGGTCCGCCACCGCCTCGCCGGAGCACTCCTGGCCGACGGCGGCGACGACGACCGCGACCGCGCGGTGGAACTGCTCCGGCTGGCTGCCGCCGTCGCCGCCCACCTCGACGCCCGCTCCCTCGCCGGCGCCGTCGCCCGGCTCGCCCAGCGCGCCCGCCTCACCCTGACCCGCGCGCCCGGGCAGGCCCTCGCCTGCGCCGACCCGGCCGCGGCCCTCGGCCTCACCAGCCGGGAGCGGGACGTCCTGCGGCTGGTCTCGGCCGGCCGCACCAACCGCCAGATCGCCGAGGAGCTGTTCATCTCCCCGAAGACCGCGAGCGTCCACGTCTCCAACATCCTCAGCAAGCTCGGCGTCTCCGGCCGGGGCGAGGCGGCGGCGCTGGCGCACCGGCTGGGACTGTTCCCGGCACAGACGCTCACTGCCGGAACGGCGGGCTGGGACCTACGCTGAAGAAAAGCCGCAAGGGGGAGAAAGCGGGGGAGGGGCCGTGTTCAACGCCTTCGAGGAACTGTTCGCACCCGGCCGCAAACACACCCGGGACGAACAGAACCGCCTGGAGCTGACCCGCGAGGACGTCGGCGACAGCGATCCGGGCCGGGGCCCGATAGACCTGGCCTCCGGAAAGGCGGTCATACGCCTGCCCGAGCCACCGCCGGCCGACGACGAGTGACGGCGCTCCTCACCGCACCTCCGCCTCCAGCACCCGGTCGTCGCCCTTCCCCGGCCGGCCCCGGCCGTCCGTGTTGCTCGTCACCAGCCACACCTTGTCGCCGCCCGCCGCGACCACCGTGCGCAGCCGGCCGTACGTGCCGGTGAGGAAGGCCTGCGGCGACGCCGAGGCCTCCGTGCCCTTGAGCGGGATGCGCCACAGGCGCTGCCCCTTCAGGCCCGCCATCCAGATCACGCCCTTCACATACGCGATGCCGCTGGGGGAGGCGTCGTCGGTGTGCCACTGGGCTATCGGGTTCTGGAAGGCGGTGTCGGAGGACCTGCCCTCGGCGTTCGGCCAGCCGTAGTTCGCGCCCGGCTTGATCGCGTTCAGCTCGTCCCAGGTGTCCTGGCCGAACTCCGAGGCGAACAGGCGCTGCCTGCCGTCCCAGGCCAGGCCCTGGACGTTGCGGTGGCCGTACGAATACACCGGGGAGCCGGGGAACGGGTTGCCCGGCGCGGGTTCCCCCTCCGGGGTCAGGCGCAGGATCTTGCCGCCCAGGGACTTCCTGTCCTGGGACAGGCCCCGCTCCCCGCTCTCACCGGTGCCCGCGTACAGCATGCCGTCCGGGCCGAACGCGATCCGGCCGCCGTTGTGGACCTGGCCCTTGGGAATGCCCTTGAACACCGTGTCCGGAGCGCCCAGTTGCTCACCGGGCGGCTTCCGTTCGTCGTACAGCACGCGGACGATGCGGTTGTCCGAGACCGAGGTGAAGTAGGCGTAGACCATGTGGTCCGAGGCGAAGCCGGGGGACAGGGCGATGCCCAGCAGACCGCCCTCGCCGGCCGGGGACACTCCCGAGACCGTCCCCAGCACGGTCTTGCGGCCCGTCCTGTCGTCGATCCGGATGATCGTGCCGTCGTCGCGGGAGGAGACCAGCAGTCCGCCGCCGGGCAGCGGGGCCAGCCCCCAAGGCGTCCGCAGGCCCTCGGCCACGGTGCGCAGCACCTTCACCGAGCCCTTGGCCGGCGGTGCCGGCTCGGTGGCGTCGCCGGAGGGGGCCGCGCCCGGTGCCGTACCCGTGGCCGTCCTGCCGAGGCCGCCAGGGGGTCCTCCGCCGTCGGAGGAGCAGCCGGCCGTCAGCAGGAGGGCGGCCGCGGCCAACACGGCCGACACAGCTCGTCGTTGCACGATCAGGGTCCCTTCGAGGCGGTCGTCCAGCGGCAGGTGCTACCTCTCATACACCGCCGAGCCCCATCCGGGTTCCCGCTCCACCGCGACCGATCCCGCGAACCCCTCTGTCCCGCGCTCCTCGGCGCTCAGTCCCACGATCCCCGAGCCGCCGGCAGCCGCGACACCTCCGCGAGGTCCTCGCCGGTCAGCCGCAGGTCGCCCGCCGCCGCGTTCTCCACGGCCCACCGCTCCTGCTTGGCGCCCGGAACGGCGATCACATGGCGGCCCTGCGCCAGGACCCAGGCCAGGGCCACCTGGGCCGGGGTGACGTTCTCGCCGTGGCGGCGCGCGATGCGGCGCAGGCCCGCGACGATCGGCTGGTTGGCGGCCATCATCTCGGCCGTGAAACGGGGATGGCGGGCCCGGACGTCGTCCGGTTCGAAACCCTCGCCGGGGGTCAGCGTGCCGGTCAGGAAGCCGTTGCCCAGCGGCATCGCCGCGAGGAACCCCACGCCCCGCGCCTCGCACCACGGCAGCAGCGCCTGGAGCGCCTCCGGCGACCACACCGACAGCTCCGCCTCCACCGCGGCCACCGGGAACACCTGCTGCACCCGCTGCAACTGGCGCACCGTACCGTCGTGCAGTCCCGCCCCCGAGCGGCGGCCGCCGCGCGCACCCACCGCGCACAGGCCCAGTGCCCGCACCTTGCCGGCCCGCACCAGTTCGGCCATCGCGCCCCACGTCTCCTCGACGGGGACCTCGGGGTCGGCGCGGTGCAGCTGGTAGAGGTCGATCACGTCCGTCTGGAGGCGGCGCAGGGAGGCGTCGCAGGCCCGCTTCACATACCCGGGGCGGCCGTTGGCCACGATGTGCTGCTCGCCCACCAGCAGCCCCACCTTCGTGGACACGAAGGCCTCCGCGCGCCGCTCCTTCAGCACCCGGCCCAGCAGCAGCTCATTGGTGAACGGGCCGTACATGTCCGCCGTGTCCAGGAGGGCCGAGCCCAGGTCCAGCGCCCGGTGCACGGTCCTGAGCGATTCGCCGCCCCGCTGCCGCGACCCGCTGTACGCCCAGCTCATCGGCATGCACCCGAGTCCGACGGCCCCCACCGCGAGCGCCCCCGCGCCGATCGTCCTGCGCTCCACCTGCTCGTGAACCTCCCTCTGCCCGGACCCCAACCTAACCTCTGCACGCGCGCGTGCCTGACATAGCCTCCATGGCATGACTGCTGAGGTGTGGCTTCCCATAGCGCCGGAGGAGATCGAGGGGCTTCCCGAGGGGCTCCGGTACCTGTTCTGGGACGGCGCAGAGGAGTTCCCGGCCGACCCGGCCGACTGCTCCTTCTACGTCGTGCCCTACATGAAGCCCGCCGGGATCGGTGTGCGCCCGCTGCCGGAGATGACTGCCGTCGAGGTCGTACAGACGCTGTCGGCCGGAACCGACCATGTGCAGCCGGGCCTGCGCCACCTGCGCCCGGGCGTGCGGCTGTGCAACGCGCGCGGGGTGCACGAGGCGAGCACCGCCGAGCTGACGCTCACCCTGGTCCTCGCATCCCTGCGCGGCATCCCGGACTTCGTACGGGCCCAGGACCGCGGCCAGTGGCTCGGCGGGTTCCGGCCGGCCCTCGCCGACAAGTCCGTCCTCATCGTCGGCTACGGCTCCATCGGCGCCGCCATCGAAGACCGGCTCGCGCCGTTTGAGCTCGCGCGGGTGGCGCGCGTCGCGCGCTCTGAGCGCACCACGGCGCGCGGTCCGGTGCATCCGCTCACCGAATTGCCTTCTCTGCTTCCGCACGCCGATGTCGTGATCCTTTCCACACCCTTGACGCAGGAGACGCGGGGCCTGGCAGACGCCGAATTCCTGGCGCGGATGAAGGACGGGGCGCTGCTCGTGAACGTGGCCCGTGGCCCCGTCGTGGACACCAAGGCGCTGCTCGCGGAGCTGGAGAGCGGCCGCATCACCGCGGCCCTGGACGTCACCGATCCCGAGCCGCTGCCGCCCGGACACCCGCTCTGGCAGGCCCCCGGCGTGCTCATCAGCCCCCATGTGGGCGGACCCACCTCCGCCTTCCTGCCGCGCGCCAAGAGCCTGCTCGCCGACCAGCTGACGCGTTTTGTGAACCACGAGCCCCTGCGGAACGTGGTCCTGACGACAGGGGCGTAATCCGGTTCCGGCACCCTGCGCAACCCTCCGGAAGCGCCCCGTACTCGCATCGCCGCTGGTCGTCACGGAGCGTAGAGAAGCTATGTCCCTGAGTGACGATCCTGGTGTATCGTCCCGACAGGGGCTGCGCCGCCTACCGTTCGGCGCCGGGGATGGACATTTCAGATTTGTGAGGGGGGCGACGGGCGATGCACGGCCTATGGACGAACGATCCGACGCAGCGGAGCCGCCGACGGCGGCCCTGGCGCACGGCCGCGCGCAGACGCGGCCACCACACCAGCCACCAGCAGCGCAGGCCCAACGGCCGCAGGAGGCATGCGCACCCAGCGCACCGGGACCGTCGGGACCCGGGAGCGGCGCTGACCGGGAGGCCCCGGTGAGCGCGCCGCCCTCGGTGACGACCGCCCTGGACGCGGCGGTGCGCGCACCGCATCCGCAGCAGGCGCCGCCGCCCCGCCGGACGGCCGTCGGTGAACGCACCCGCACGAGGGAGCAACTCGTCCTCGCCCTGGTCTGCGCGGCCTACGCCGTCGGGGCCGCCTTCGACTGGGGCACGGACGAACTGGCACTGATCATGGGCGACTTCGGGCTGGCCGCCGCGGCGGGCACCGCGGCCGTCTCCTGCTTCCTGTACGCCCGCAGCCCGCGCGTCCGCTTCCGCTCGGCCTGGCTGCTGTTCGCCCTCTCCTCGGCGATGGCGGCCCTCGGCAACGCGGTCTGGGGATGGTACGAGGTCGTCCTCGGCCGGCCGGTGCCCAGCCCCTCCTACGCGGACCTGTTCTTCCTGTGCTTCGCGCCGCCGGCCATCGTGGGCCTGCTGGTGCTCGCCAAGCGGCCGGTGACCAAGGCCGGCTGGATCTGCCTGGCGCTGGACGCCTGGCTGATCGGCGGCTCGCTGCTCACGCTCTCCTGGAGCCTGGCGCTCGCCCAGGCGGCCCGGTTCGACGGACCGAGCGTGGCGCACACCGCGCTGTCGCTGGCGTACCCGCTGCTCGACATCGCGCTCGTCAGCATGGTGCTCGCGCTGCACTTCCGCCGCACCCCGGGCAACCGCACAGCCGTGAACACGGCGATCGGCGCGCTCGCGCTGACCGTGATGTGCGACGCGCTGTTCACCTCGCCGCTGCTGCACAGCAGCTACCACTCCGGTCAGCTGCTGGACGCCGGCTGGTTCGCCGGTTCGCTGCTGCTCGCCTACGCCCCCTGGGCAACGCCCCGCCGCAAGGGCGCCCAGGAGGCGCACGCAAGGGACGGGCACACGCGCGTGGTCCACGAACACGTGCCCGGACAGCGCGGCACGAGCCACCACCATGTGTCCGCGCCCGCCCCCGGAGGTGATCACAGCCGGTATCCGGCCGGCCGGCCGCTCACCGGCTCCCTAGCCGCCCTCACCCCGTACCTCGCCGCCGCCGTGTGCACCCTGGGCATCCTGTACAACGTCCTCAACGGGCGCCGACCCGACCACGTCGTGCTGATCACCGCGGGCGCCGTCGTGCTCGCGCTCGTCATCCGGCAGGGCATCATGCTGCTGGACAACATCACCCTGACCCAGGAACTGGCGCAGAAGGAGAACCACTTCCGCTCCCTGGTGCAGGGCTCCAGCGACGTGATCATGATCGCCGCGCCCAACGGCATCCTGCGGTACGTCTCCCCGGCCGCCGCCGGGGTCTACGGCCGCCCGGCCGAAGACCTGGTGGGCACGGAACTGGCCGCCCTCATCCACCCGGAGGACCTGGGCTGCGTGGTGCACGAGGTGCGCCGCTTCCTCGCCGCCGACCCCCTGGAGGAGCCCACCACCCGCATCGAGTGCCGCTTCCGGTCCGGCGGTGGGGGCACCAACCGCTCGAGCGAAGCCGAGAGCGGGGGAGGATGGCTCAACGTCGAGTCGACCGTCAACCGCCACCACGGCGGCCTGATCTTCAACAGCCGGGACGTGACCGAGCGCGTCCGCCTGCAGGCGCAGCTGCAGCACAACGCCGAGCACGACCCGCTGACCGACCTGCCCAACCGCGCGCTGTTCACCCGGCGCGTCCAGCAGGCCCTGTCCGGCCGCCGCGCCACCGACCGGGGAGCCGCCCTGCTGGGCACGGCCGTGCTCTTCATCGACCTGGACGGCTTCAAGGCCGTCAACGACACGATCGGGCACCAGGCCGGGGACGAACTGCTCGTCCAGGCCGCCCGCAGACTCCAGGACGCGGTCCGGCAGGGGGACACCGCGTCCCGGCTGGGCGGCGACGAGTTCGCGGCCCTGATCGCCGGGGACGGAGCCCGTGACCGTGCCGCCCGGGAACGGAACATCCTGGAGCTCGCCGACCGCCTCAGGGTGACCCTCTCCCAGCCGTACGCCATCGACGGCAGCGACGTGCGGGTCAACGCCTCCATCGGCGTCGCCTTCGCCGAACAGGGCCTCGGCGCGGGTGAGTTGCTGCGCAACGCCGATCTCGCGATGTACCGCGCGAAAGCGGCCGGAAAGGGCCGGGTCGAGCTGTACAAGCCGCAGATGCAGCAGGACGTCGTACGCAAGGCGGAGCTGGCCACCCGGCTGCGTGCCGCGCTCCACGACGGCGAGTTCGCCCTGCTGCACCAGCCGGTGGTGTGCCTTTCGGGCGGCCGGATCACGGCGGTCTCGGCGCAGGCGCGCTGGCGCTCCTCTCAGGGGGTGCTGTTCACCCCGGCCGAGTTCCTGCGGGTGGCCGAGGACGGCGACAAGACCGCCGAGCTGGACCGCTGGATCCTGCAGGAGGCCGTCGAGCAGGCCGCCGAGCGGGCCGCCGCCGGGATCGTCGTCCCGGTGACCGTACGGGCGAGCGCCCGGCGGCTGCTGGACCGCTCGATGCCGGTCGGTTCCATGGAGGCGCTGCTGACCCGGCACGGGCTGCCGCCCGGCGCACTGGTCCTGGAGCTGTCCGACACCGATCCGCGGGTCTCGCTGGACGAGCTGGAGCGGCGGCTGAGCGCGCTCAGCCGGCTCGGGGTGCGGATCGCGCTGGACGGCTTCGGCAGCGGCTACGCGGCCATCACCGCTCTCAGAAGGCTGCCCGTGGACATCCTGAAACTCGACCGCAGCCTGGTCGAGGGCGTCGTGGAGTCCACGCGGCTGCACAAGATCACCAGCGGTCTGCTGCGGATCGCCGGCGATCTCGGGCTGCAGTCGGTGGCCGAGGGCGTGGACCTGCCGGAGCAGGTCGTCGCGCTGCGCGCGATGGGCTGCACGCACGGGCAGGGCATGGCCTTCGCGGGGCCGCTGGACGAGTACCGGCTGCGCCGGGCGCTCGGATCCGGCCACTACCCGGTGCCGCACGCACCGGCCGAACCGGCGTTCGCCGGGAGTGTGAGCGAGCCGAAGGGGCGCTCAGGGGTGTACACAGGGGGTGTTACGGCTGTCTTCGGAGGCGGCAGTGCCCTTCGTTCACATTCTGAGACTCCCGTCCCACCCACTTGACACGTGGTGCGCGTCGGGGGGAGGGTCAGTGCCATGCGCACCCGAATTCTCGTACTTGGACAGCGCGTCGGCTGAGCTGGGACCCACCGGAGGACGATCCGGAAACCCCAGCGACCTCACCGGCGCGCTCCCCTCGCTTGCCTTGCGGCACGAGGGGTTTTTTGTTGCACGAGTGCCTTTCGTGCACCGCGTGAACTCCGTACAAACCTCGCAAAAACCCTCAGCATTGAGAAGAGAATGCCGATGACCGAGCAGGCCACCGGGGCCCATCCGCAGCCGCGGCCCCGATCCGGAGGACAGCAGTCCGCCCCCGTCGAGCACGTCACGGGTGCGCAGTCCCTCATCCGCTCCCTCGAGGAGGTCGGCGCTGACACGGTATTCGGCATTCCCGGCGGCGCGATCCTGCCGGCGTACGACCCCCTGATGGACTCGACGCGGGTCCGTCACGTGCTGGTCCGCCACGAGCAGGGCGCCGGCCACGCGGCCACCGGCTACGCACAGGCCACCGGCAAGGTCGGCGTCTGCATGGCCACGAGCGGCCCCGGTGCCACCAACCTGGTCACGCCGATCGCCGACGCCCACATGGACTCCGTCCCGCTCGTCGCGATCACCGGCCAGGTGGCATCCAAGGCGATCGGCACCGACGCCTTCCAGGAGGCGGACATCGTCGGCATCACCATGCCGATCACCAAGCACAACTTCCTCGTCACCAAGGCCGAGGACATCCCGCGGGTCATCGCGCAGGCGTTCCACATCGCCTCCACCGGCCGCCCGGGCCCGGTCCTGGTCGACATCTCCAAGGACGCCCTCCAGGCGAAGACGACCTTCACCTGGCCGCCCACCATGGACCTGCCCGGCTACCGCCCGGTGACCAAGCCGCACGCCAAGCAGATCCGCGAGGCGGCCAAGCTGATCACCTCCGCCCGGCGGCCCGTCCTCTACGTCGGCGGCGGCGTCATCAAGGCGCACGCCACCGCCGAGCTGAAGGTCCTCGCCGAACTCACCGGAGCGCCCGTCACCACCACCCTGATGGCGCTCGGCGCGTTCCCCGACAGCCACCCGCTGCACGTGGGAATGCCGGGCATGCACGGTGCGGTCACCGCCGTCACCGCGCTGCAGAAGGCCGATCTGATCGTCGCCCTCGGTGCCCGCTTCGACGACCGGGTCACCGGCAAGCTGGACAGCTTCGCCCCGTACGCCAAGATCGTCCACGCCGACATCGACCCGGCCGAGATCGGCAAGAACCGCGCCGCGGACGTGCCGATCGTGGGTGACGCCCGCGAGGTCATCGCCGACCTGGTCCAGGCCGTGCAGAAGGAGCACAGCGAGGGCCACAAGGGCGACTACACCGCCTGGTGGAGCGACCTCAACCGCTGGCGCGAGACCTACCCGCTCGGCTACGACCAGCCCGATGACGGCTCGCTCTCCCCGCAGCAGGTCATCGAGCGCATCGGCCAACTCGCGCCCGAGGGCACGATCTTCGCCGCGGGCGTCGGCCAGCACCAGATGTGGGCCGCGCACTTCATCCAGTACGACAAGCCCGCCACCTGGCTGAACTCCGGCGGCGCCGGAACCATGGGCTACGCGGTCCCGGCCGCCATGGGCGCCAAGGCCGGGCAGCCGGACCGCGCGGTCTGGGCGATCGACGGCGACGGCTGCTTCCAGATGACCAATCAGGAACTGACCACCTGCGCCCTGAACAACATCCCGATCAAGGTCGCCATCATCAACAACGGCGCCCTCGGAATGGTCCGCCAGTGGCAGACCCTGTTCTACAACCAGCGCTACTCCAACACCGTGCTGCACAGCGGCCCCGACGACATCAACCCGGAGGCCAAGGGCACGCGCGTGCCGGACTTCGTGAAGCTGTCCGAGGCGATGGGCTGCGTGGGCCTGCGCTGCGAGCGCCCGGAGGACCTGGACAAGGTCATCGAAGAGGCGAACTCCATCAACGACCGCCCCGTCGTCATCGACTTCATCGTCCACGAGGACGCGATGGTCTGGCCGATGGTCGCCGCCGGCACCTCCAACGACGAGATCATGGCCGCCCGGGACGTCCGCCCCGACTTCGGCGACAACGAAGACGACTGAGCGAGAGAGACGAAGAAGACCATGTCCAAGCACACGCTCTCCGTCCTGGTGGAGAACACGCCGGGCATCCTCGCCCGGATCGCCGCCCTGTTCTCCCGTCGCGGCTTCAACATCGACTCGCTCGCGGTCGGCGTCACCGAGCACCCCGACATCTCCCGCATCACCATCGTGGTCGGTGTCGAGGACCTGCCCCTGGAGCAGGTGACCAAGCAGCTCAACAAGCTCGTCAACGTGCTGAAGATCGTCGAGCTGGAGCCCGGTCAGGCCGTGCAGCGCGAACTCGTCCTGGTGAAGGTCCGCGCCGACAACGAGACCCGCTCCCAGATCGTCGAGATCGTCCAGCTGTTCCGCGCCAAGACCGTCGACGTCTCCCCGGAGGCCGTCACCATCGAGGCCACCGGATCCAGCGAGAAGCTGTCCGCCATGCTCAAGATGCTGGAGCCGTTCGGCATCAAGGAGCTGGTGCAGTCCGGCACGATCGCGATCGGCCGCGGCGCCCGTTCGATCACGGACCGCTCGCTGCGCGCCCTCGACCGATCCGCGTAAAGCTGAAGTACGGCTGAAACCGGGCGGTCGGCGACACGCCGTCCGCCCGGATGCCGAGACCCCGAGACTTCCCTTCCCCTCACCGTCATACGGTGGGACGCACAACCTGCACACCAAGGAGAGAACCCAAAGTGGCCGAGCTGTTCTACGACGCTGACGCCGACCTGTCCATCATCCAGGGCCGCAAGGTCGCGGTCATCGGCTACGGCAGCCAGGGCCACGCCCACGCGCTGTCGCTGCGTGACTCCGGTGTCGACGTGCGTGTCGGTCTGCACGAGGGCTCCAAGTCCAAGGCCAAGGCCGAGGAGCAGGGCCTGCGCGTGGTGACGCCGTCCGAGGCCGCCGCCGAGGCCGACGTCATCATGATCCTGGTGCCGGACCCGATCCAGGCCCAGGTCTACGAGGAGTCCATCGCCCCGAACCTGAAGGACGGCGACGCGCTGTTCTTCGGCCACGGCTTCAACATCCGCTTCGGCTTCATCAAGCCCCCGGCCGGCGTGGACGTCTGCATGGTCGCCCCGAAGGGCCCGGGCCACCTGGTGCGCCGTCAGTACGAGGAGGGCCGCGGCGTTCCGTGCATCGCCGCCGTCGAGCAGGACGCCTCCGGCAACGCCTTCTCGCTGGCCCTGTCGTACGCCAAGGGCATCGGCGGCACCCGCGCCGGCGTCATCAAGACGACCTTCACCGAGGAGACCGAGACCGACCTGTTCGGTGAGCAGGCCGTCCTCTGCGGTGGTACGGCCGCGCTGGTCAAGGCGGGCTTCGAGACCCTGACCGAGGCCGGCTACCAGCCGGAGATCGCCTACTTCGAGTGCCTGCACGAGCTGAAGCTGATCGTGGACCTCATGTACGAGGGCGGCCTGGAGAAGATGCGCTGGTCCATCTCCGAGACCGCAGAGTGGGGCGACTACGTCACCGGCCCGCGGATCATCACCGACGCCACCAAGGCCGAGATGAAGAAGGTCCTCGCCGAGATCCAGGACGGCTCCTTCGCCCAGCAGTGGATGGACGAGTACCACGGCGGTCTGAAGAAGTACAACGAGTACAAGAAGCAGGACTCCGAGCACCTGCTGGAGACCACGGGCAAGCAGCTGCGCAAGCTGATGAGCTGGGTGAACGAGGAGGCGTAAGTCTCACGTCAGGGGGCCGGGGCAGACTGCTCCGGCCCCCTCTTCCCTCTGTTGTCCACCCCGTCCAGCCCCGGACGGGTGATCCTTCCGTGGAGGCGCAAGATGCCCTGCGCCACGCCACTAGACTGCTGCACAACACGCGTCAGGCCCACAGCGTCGTGCGTCTTCCGCGGCTAGCCCCCCTCCTCCGCCTGCGGCCGTCGGGACGGCCGTCCGCATGCTCTGGACTTGTGAGGACCTCACGTGAGCTCGAAACCCGTCGTACTCATCGCTGAAGAGCTGTCGCCCGCGACCGTGGACGCACTCGGCCCGGACTTCGAGATCCGGCACACCAACGGAGCCGACCGAGCCGAACTGCTCCCCGCCATCGCCGACGTCGACGCGATCCTGATCCGTTCCGCCACCAAGGTCGACGCCGAGGCCGTCGCCGCGGCGAAGAAGCTCAAGGTCGTCGCCCGCGCCGGCGTCGGCCTGGACAACGTCGACGTCTCCGCCGCCACCAAGGCCGGCGTGATGGTCGTCAACGCCCCGACCTCCAACATCGTGACCGCCGCCGAGCTGGCCTGCGGTCTGATCCTCGCCTCCGCCCGCAACATCCCGCAGGCCAACGCCGCGCTGAAGAACGGCGAGTGGAAGCGCAGCAAGTACACGGGCGTCGAGCTGGCCGAGAAGACCCTCGGTGTCGTCGGCCTCGGCCGCATCGGCGCCCTGGTCGCCCAGCGCATGTCCGCCTTCGGTATGAAGGTCGTCGCCTACGACCCCTACGTCCAGCCCGCGCGGGCCGCGCAGATGGGCGTGAAGGTCCTCTCCCTGGACGAGCTGCTGGAGGTCTCCGACTTCATCACCGTCCACCTGCCCAAGACTCCCGAGACCCTCGGCCTCATCGGCGACGAGGCGCTGCGCAAGGTCAAGCCGAGCGTGCGCATCGTCAACGCCGCGCGCGGCGGCATCGTGGACGAGGCGGCGCTGTACTCGGCGCTGAAGGAGGGCCGCGTCGCCGGCGCCGGTCTCGACGTGTACGCCAAGGAGCCCTGCACCGACTCCCCGCTGTTCGAGCTGGACCAGGTCGTCTGCACGCCGCACCTCGGCGCCTCCACCGACGAGGCCCAGGAGAAGGCGGGCATCGCGGTCGCCAAGTCCGTCCGTCTCGCCCTCGCCGGCGAGCTGGTGCCGGACGCGGTGAACGTCCAGGGCGGTGTCATCGCCGAGGACGTCAAGCCGGGTCTGCCGCTCGCCGAGCGCCTCGGCCGGATCTTCACCGCGCTCGCCGGTGAGGTCGCGGTCCGCCTCGACGTCGAGGTCTACGGTGAGATCACCCAGCACGACGTGAAGGTGCTGGAGCTGTCCGCGCTCAAGGGCGTCTTCGAGGACGTCGTCGACGAGACGGTGAGTTACGTCAACGCGCCGCTGTTCGCGCAGGAGCGTGGCGTCGAGGTCCGGCTGACCACCAGCTCCGAGTCGCCCGAGCACCGCAACGTCGTCACCGTGCGCGGCACGCTCGCGGACGGTGAGGAGGTGTCGGTCTCCGGCACGCTGGCCGGTCCGAAGCACGTCCAGAAGATCGTCGCGGTCGGCGACTACGACGTCGACCTCGCCCTCGCCGACCACATGCTCGTCCTGCGCTACGAGGACCGCCCCGGTGTCGTCGGCACCGTCGGCCGCATCCTCGGCGAGGCGGGCATCAACATCGCCGGCATGCAGGTCGCTCGCGCGGCCGCCGGCGGTGAGGCGCTGGCCGTGCTCACCGTCGACGACACGGTTTCCTCCGGTGTGCTGGCCGAGGTGGCCTCGGAGATCGGTGCGACGTCCGCCCGCTCGGTGAACCTCGTCTGACACATGCGCGAACGCCGGACGGGCTGACCTTCGTCAGCCCGTCCGGCGTTTTCGTTTCCCCTAGTCGTCGCTGACCTCGATCTTCCGCAGGCTCACCGCCGCCCCCACCGCCGCCAGCGCCACCAGCACCGCGCCGGCGATCGCCGCGCCCTGCATCCCGCTGGTGAAGGCCTCGCGGGCCGTGGTGAGGAGGGACTCGCCGGCCCGGCCGGGCAGGTGGGCGGCCGTGGCGAGGGCGTCACCCAGGGTCTCGCGTGCCCCGGCCGGGGCGGTGGCCGGCATCTCGTGGCGGTAGACGGCCGTACCGATGGAGCCGAGGACCGCCATGCCGAGCGCGCCGCCGAACTCGGCGCTGGTCTCCAGCAGGGAGGAGGCCGTACCCGCCCGCTCTACCGGGGCGCCGCTCATGGCCAGGTCGGTCAGCTGGGAGACGATCGCGACCATTCCGCAGGCGAGGACGCCGGCCCCGGCGAGCACCAGCCACAGCGAGTCCGTGCCGACGAGGGCGAGCATCGAGTAACCGGCCGCCATGGCCGCGAAGCCGCCGGCGACGACGTACCCCCGGTTGACGCCCCGCTGGACGAGCTGCGCGGTGACCGGACCGGCGACGCCGATGAACACCGAGGGCAGCAGGCTCCACAGGGCCGCCGACAGCGGGCTCTTGCCGAGGACCGACTGCAGGTACTGCGTGGTGAAGACGGCCGAGCCCATCATGGCGAGGGCGGCGACGAGGTTCAGGACCAGCGCCGGGGTGAAGCCGCGGCCCTTCAGCAGGGCCGGCGGGATCAGCGGGGAGGCGCTGGTGCGCTGGCGGTGGACGAACAGGGCCGCGAAGAGCAGGCCGACGGCGATCGAGACGACGTAGAGCGGGTGCCAGCCCTCGGAGGGGATCTCCTTCAGGCCGTAGATCACGGGGAGCACGGCCGCCATCGACAGCGGCACGCTCAGCCAGTCGAAACGCCCGGGGTTCGGGTCCCTGGACTCCGGCAGCAGCACCGGGCCGAGGAGCAGGAGCAGGGCCATGGCGGGCAGGTTGACCAGGAAGACCGAGCCCCACCAGAAGTGCTCGACCAGGATGCCGCTCATCACCGAGCCCAGTGCGATACCGCCGGTCATGACGCCGGACCACATTCCGATCGCCTTCGCGCGCTGAGCTGGGTCGGTGAACATCGTGCGCAGCAGCGCCATCGTGGACGGCATCAGGGTCGCACCACCGAGGCCGAGGACCGCGCGGGCCGCGATCAGGGTCTCGGCGCTGTCCGCGTAGGCCGCGAGCAGCGAGGCCGCGCCGAAGGCCGCGGCGCCCGTCAGGAGGAGCCTGCGGCGGCCGATGCGGTCGCCGAGGGAGCCCATGGTCATCAGCAGGCCGGCCAGGACGAAGCCGTAGACGTCGAAGATCCACAGCTGCTGGGTGCCGCTCGGGTGCAGGTCGGCGCTGATCGCGGGGGTCGCGAAGTACAGGACCGAGACGTCCATCGAGACCAGCAGCAGCGGCAGCATCAGCACGCCGAGAGCGGTCCACTCGCGGCGCCCGGCGCGGGCGGGGGCGGCGCCTTCGGCGCCTGCGGAGGTGGTTGTGCTCGTCGAGTTCGTCATGACGGTGACTGTACGGGCGTCTTAAACGCTTGTCTAGAACGCTTGTATAAGTCATCCGTCTAGGACGTCCGTATGGACCGGCGGTAGGGTGACGGGCATGGGACACCGTGAGGATCTGCTCGAAGGCGCCAAGCGCTGCCTGCTGGAGAAGGGGTTCCTGCGTACGACCGCGCGGGACGTCGTCAAGGAGTCGGGGACCAACCTGGCGTCCATCGGCTACCACTACGGGTCGAAGGACGCGCTGCTGGTGCAGGCGTACATCTCGCTGATCGAGGGCGTGGGGGAGCGCTTCGATCCCAGCCTCGGCGGGAAGGTGACACAGCCTCCCGGATCCCTGGAGCGCTTCCAGGAGGTGTGGACGAGCATCATCCGTACGGTGCCCGAGTCGCGGGCGATCTGGATGCTGAGCTTCGAGCTCATGTTCCAGGACGACGACCGGATCACGGAGGTGCGCAAGCTGCTGGCCGAGGCGCAGAAGGAGGGGCGCTCGGGGCTGGTGTCCCTGTTCAGCGGCATCCCGGAGGCCGATCTCGGCGAGGAGGCCACCGAAACCGAGGGCCGTTTCTACATGACCCTCCTCAACGGCCTCATGGTCCAGTGGCTCTTCGACCCGGACTCGGCCACCTCCGCGGAGCAGCTCACCGAGGGTCTCCGGCGGATCGTCGGGGGGACCACGGCGGGCTGATCCGGCCCTCCCGTATGCGCGCGACCGCCGACCGAGGAGTTCGGAGGTGTCGTAGCCCAGCTCACCGATCGTCGCCCCGGAGCCGGGGGACGGCCACATCGCCGCCCACCGGCCCGACGGCCCGCACACTCCGGGCACCCTCACGGAGGCCCTCACCGCGCTCACGGGTGCGCGTGACCGCGCCGCGGACCGGCTGCCGCGCGGACGGCGCCGCTGATGGCTGACCGGGTTACGTTGGGCGGGCCGAGGGGTGCTCCCGGGGTGATGAAACGCCGGCTCGGGTGACGGGCGGCGGCCGGCCTCACAGCCGCGCCCCCTTCAGCGCCATGTGCAGCAGCAGCCGGTCCTCGCCGTCGTCCAGGTCCAGGCCGGTCAGCTGCTCGACCCGGGAGAGGCGGTAGTACAGGGTCTGCCGGTGGATGCCCAGTTCGGCGGCCGTACGGCCGGCCTGGCCCGCGCAGTCGAGGTAGACCTCGGCGGTGCGGGCCAGTTCCCGGTGGGCGGGGGAGAGGAGCGGGCCGACCACGGGATCGTGCGCGGCCTGCGGTGGCAGCACGGTCAGCAACCGGTACGGCCCGATCCGCGCCCACTCCGCGACCGGCCCGAACCGCGGCTCGGCCAGCGCGGCACGCGTGGCGGCGACGGCCTCCTGCCAGACCGTGCCCAGCTCGGCGAGGCCGCTCCGTGGATCACCGACCCCGGCGGCGCATCCGGCGCCCCCGGCCGCTCCGAAGGGTCCCGCGGCCGCCCGCGCCCCGGTCCCCCGCGCCACGCCACCCACCGCCGCCACCCCGGCCCCGGCTCCAGCCCCGGCCCCGCGTGCCCCTCGTCCCATCGCCACCCCGGCCTCTCCCCCCGCCCCGGTCCCGGCGCCCCGCGCCGTTCCTCCCGCAGCCCCGGCCGCCTGCCCCGCTCCTCCTGATGTCCCGGACCCGCGCCCAGCTCCGCCCGTAACTCCTGCCCCACCGGTAGCTGCTGCTCCCCCGGCGACACCTGCTCCCCCGGCAACACCTGCCCCGCCAGCAGCTCCTGCCCCGCGCGCCGTTCCTCCCGCGGTCCCGGCCCCCCGCCCCGCTCCCTCCGAAGCACCGCGACCCCCCTCGGCCTCCTTCAGCAACCGTGTGGCCGCCGTCAGCGCAGGGGTGGTCACCTCCGTGGTCCGCAGGCGTACCAGTAGCGCGAGGGTCTGCTGCGACGTGCCCCAGGGGAGGGTGCACAGCGCGAGGGCGTGGGGGATCGTGCGGGCGGCGGGGGCGTCGTCGGGGTCGGCCGAGGGCCAGGGGGCCACGCAGACCAGGGTGAGCGGGCCGTCGGCGCGGGGGCCGAGCGCGGTGCGCAGCTCCGCCACCGCCATGTCCTGCTGCCAGCCGCGCTCGGCGGTGAGCACCGCCCGCAGCTCCCGGCTCAGCCCGGCCCCGGCCTCCGCCTCGTCCGCGAGCAGCGCACCGATCCGGCCCGCCACCTCCATCGCGGCGGTCAGCTGGGCGTCCGTCGGCCCGGGATCGCCGTCCAGGAGCCAGACGTAGCCGAGGACGACGCCCCGATGGCGTACCGGGAGGCAGATACGGCCGCGATACACGCCCGCCTCCGGACTCGGCGGGATCCGTACCGGGCCGGTCGCGCGGGTGATGCCGAAGCCCTCGAACCACGACCGGACCGTGGCCGTGGAGCGCCGGGTCAGGATCGAGCGGGTGCGCACCGGGTCGAGTGCGGAGGGATCCAGATCGCCCTCGCTGTCGTACGCCCCGAAGGCGATCAGCTCGAAGTCGCGGTTCTCCAGGGTCGCCGGGGCCCCGAGCAGCTCCGAGATCTCGTCCACCAGCTCCTGGTAGTCACCCTTGAACGCCTTGAAATCCGCCGCCACTCGGGCATTCTCCCTCATTTTCCGGCGGCCTTCATACACTTGTCTGAGATCCCGTGCAGGAATGCGTGACAGCTGTCGATGGCCCACGATCGGAGAGATCCTTAGGTTTCACGGTGGTTCTCCGTGCCGTACCCGAATCGTTGGGTCATGGCCGATTTGATGCTTGCCTGTGGAGGTGCCCCGTGCTGGGTCCCGTGATTCTCGCCGCGTCGCGCAGCGACCGGATGCGACGCCTGATCTCGGCGGCCCCGGTGACCAAGCAGGTCGTCGACCGCTTCATCCCCGGCGAGACCGTGGCCGACATCGTGCCGATCATCAAGGACCTGACGGCCAGGGGCCTGGAGCTGACGATGGACGTCGTCGGCGAGGACATCACCACCCCCGAGCAGGCCACCGCCGCCCGGGACGCCTACCTGCTGCTGATCGGTCACCTCAAGGACCTGCAGCTCGGTGAGCGGGTCGAGATGTCGGTCAAGCTGTCCATGTTCGGCCAGGCGCTCCCCGGCGGCCACGAGCTGGCCCTCGCGAACGTCCGCCCCGTCGTCGAGGCCGCCGCCGCCATCGGTACGACCGTCACGCTGGACGCCGAGGACCACACCACCCTCGACTCGATGTTCGCCATCCACGAGGAGCTGCGGAAGGACTTCCCGCAGACCGGCTGTGTCATCCAGGCCTACCTCTTCCGCACCGAGGCCGACGCCCGCCGCCTCGCCGCCGCCGGCAGCCGCGTCCGCCTGGTGAAGGGCGCCTACAAGGAGCCCGCCGAGGTCGCCTACCAGCAGAAGCACGAGATCGACAAGGCGTACGTCCGTATCCTGCGGATCCTGATGGAGGGCGAGGGGTACCCGATGATCGGGTCGCACGACCCGCGCCTGATCGCCATCGCCCAGGAGCTGGCCCACAAGGCCGGCCGCAAGCTGGACGAGTACGAGTTCCAGATGCTGTACGGCATCCGCGGCGACGAGCACCTGCGCCTGGCCGCCGAGGGCCACCGCATGCGCGTCTACACCGCGTACGGCACAGACTGGTACGGCTACTTCATGCGCCGTCTGGCGGAGAAGCCCGCGAACCTGCGCTTCTTCCTCCGCTCGATGGTCAGCAAGGGCTGAGTCCGAACACCCGCTCACGTACAAGGAGTCAAGGAACCTATGGACGCTGTGACCCAGGTCCCCGCCCCGGTCAACGAGCCGGTGCACGGCTACGCCCCCGGCTCGCCCGAGCGTGTCCGGCTGGAGGCCAAGCTCAAGGAGCTGGCCGAGAACCCGATCGACCTGTCGATGACCATCGGCGGCGAGAAGCGGATGGGCGGTGGCGAGCTGTTCCAGGTGGTCCAGCCGCACAACCACAAGGCCGTCATCGGCACCGGCCGCCACGCCACGCAGCAGGACGCGCAGGACGCCATCGACGCGGCCCTCGCCGCCGCGCCGGCCTGGCGTGCCATGTCCTTCGACGACCGCGCCGCGATCATCCTGCGCGCCGCCGAGCTGCTGGCCGGCCCCTGGCGCGAGACGATCGCCGCCTCCACCATGCTCGGCCAGTCGAAGACCGCGCAGCAGGCGGAGATCGACAGCCCCTGTGAGCTCGTCGACTTCTGGCGGTTCAACGTCCACTTCGCCCGCCAGATCCTCGCCGAGCAGCCCCCGGCGAACTCCCCGGGCGTGTGGAACCGTCTCGACCACCGTCCGCTGGAGGGCTTCGTCTACGCGATCACGCCCTTCAACTTCAGCGCCATCGCGGGCAACCTGCCGACGGCCCCCGCCCTCATGGGCAACGTCGTCGTCTGGAAGCCGTCCCCGACCCAGACCCACGCGGCCGTGCTGCTGATGCAGCTCCTGGAGGAGGCGGGCCTTCCCAAGGGCGTCATCAACCTGGTCACGGGCGACGGCATCGAGGTCTCCAAGGTCGCCCTGGTCCACCGCGACCTGGCCGGCATCCACTTCACCGGTTCGACCAAGACCTTCCAGTACCTGTGGAAGACGGTCGGCAACAACATCGAGAAGTACCGCTCGTACCCGCGTCTGGTCGGCGAGACCGGCGGCAAGGACTTCCTGGTCGCCCACCCGAGCGCCGACCGCGCGGTGCTGAAGACCGCCCTGACCCGCGGTGCCTTCGAGTACCAGGGCCAGAAGTGCAGCGCCACCTCCCGCGCCTACGTCCCGGCGTCCATCTGGAACGCGGGCTTCAAGGAGGAGTTCGCCGCCGAGGTCGACTACCTCACCATGGGTGACGTCACCGACCTGTCGAACTTCATCGGCGCCGTGATCGACGACCGTGCCTTCGCCAAGAACAAGGCCGCGATCGACCGTGCCAAGCAGGACCCGGCCTGCACGATCGTCGCGGGCGGCAGCTACGACGACTCGGTCGGCTACTTCGTCCGCCCGACCGTCGTCGAGTGCTCCGACCCGGAGAACGAGGTCTTCCGCACCGAGTACTTCGGCCCGTTCCTCGCCGTGCACGTCTACGAGGACGACAAGTACGACGAGATGCTGACCCAGATGGAGTCGGTGTCCGACTACGCCCTCACCGGTTCGGTCATCGCGGGCGACCGCGCCGCGGCGGCGTACACGATGGAGAAGCTCCGCTACGCGGCGGGCAACTTCTACATCAACGACAAGTCGACCGGCGCCGTCGTCGGCCAGCAGCCCTTCGGCGGCGGCCGCGCCTCCGGCACCAACGACAAGGCCGGCGCCCCGCAGAACCTGCTGCGCTGGACCCTGACCCGCGCCATCAAGGAGACCCTGGTCCCGCCGACCGACTACTCCTACCCGCACATGGGCTGACCCCCAGCCCCCTGAACACGGGCCGGCAAGCCTGACCTCTGAGCAGGCTTGCCGGCCCGTTCCCATCCACGGACGGTCCTTCCCCACGGCACCCGTTCCAGCGGTCGGGTGAGACGATGGCGCCATGGTCATCCGAGTGCGTCTCGCCCACACCGCCGACCTCGAACCCGCCGAACTCGACGCCGCCCGTGCCCTGTTGGACGAGGCGTTCGACGGTGGCTTCTCCGACGAGGACTGGAACCACGGGCTCGGCGGGATGCATGTGCTCGTCCGTGACGGGGGCGGGCTCGCCGCGCACGGGTCCGTGGTGATGCGGCGGATCCGGCACCGGGGGCGCTGGCTGCGCACCGGGTACGTCGAGGCCGTCGCCGTACGGCCGGACGCGCGGCGCACCGGGCTCGGCGGGCGGGTCATGGCCGAGGTGGAGCGGGTGATCGAACGGGCCTACGACCTCGGCGCGCTCTCCGCGAGCGAGGAGGGGGCCCCGCTGTACGCCGCCCGGGGCTGGCAGCAGTGGAGGGGGCGGGTGCACGCCCTCTCGCCGGACGGGATCGTGCGGCTGCCGGAGGAGGAGGGGGGTATCTACGTGCGGCCCGCGCTCGCCGGACCGCTGGACCCCGGCCGGGAGCTGGTCTTCGACTGGCGGGACGGAGACGTCACCTGATGCTACGTCAGCCCGTCCCGCGCACCAGGACCTTGCCCGTGTTCCCGCCGCGCAGCATCAGCAGGAACGCCTCCACGATCCGCCCGAACCCGTCGACCACCGTCTCGTCCGCCGCCAGCGTCCCGCTGCGCAGATGCGGTACGGCGAAGTCGTACAGCTCTTCCTGCGCGTCCCGGTGGTCCTTCACCAGGAAGCCCTCGATCCGCAGGCTCTTCTCCACCACGTCCGCGTGGTCGAAGAGGACGGGCGGGGCATCGGGGGTGTTGTACTGGCTGATCGTGCCGACCCGCACCACCCGGCCCCACTCGCGCAGCGCGCCGATCGCCGCGCCGAGCTGCTCCCCGCCGACGTTGTCCACGAAGACGTCGATGCCGGTGGGGGCGGCCCGGGCCAGCAGGCCGGCGGCCGGGGCCGTGCGGTAGTCGAAGGCCGTGTCGTAACCGACCTGTTCCGTCAGGTACTTCACCTTCTCCTCGGTGCCCGCGCTGCCGATCACCCGGCCGGCGCCGAGCAGCCGGGCGAAGCGGCCGGCCGCCGTGCCGACCCCGCCCGCCGCACCGGAGACGAACACGTCCTCGCCCTCGCGCAGCCGGGCGATCCGGGTCAGGGCGACGTACGCCGTCAGGCCCGTGCCGCCCAGCACGCTCAGATACGCCGACAGCGGAACGCCCGGGTGGTGCGGGAGCCGGCGGACCTCCTCGGGGCGCACCACCGAGTGCGTGCGCCAGCCCAGGCGGTGGAAGACGATCTCGCCCTCCGGCAGCTCCGGGGTACGGGAGGCGGTGACCCGGCCCAGCGTGCGGCCCTCCAGCGGGGCGTGCAGCGCGAAGTCCCCGTCCATCATCTCGCGGTGGTACGGGTCCACGGACCACAGCAGGTTCTCCACCAGGGCCGTGCCGGGGGCCGGCTCGGGCACCGGGGACTCGGCGAAGCGGAAGTGGTCGGCCGTGGGGAAGCCGGTGGGGCGGGCGGTCTGCTGCACGGTGAGCGCGATCTCGGTCATGACAGGGGACGCTAGGGAGGAATGCGGGGCGCGGGCAGGGGGTTGGGCTCATGGAACGCGCCGATCCATGAAGCGGTCTCATGAACGCAGGTGGGAGCCCCGAATGACAGCGGTCGACCTTGCCCCGCAGGAGCTGAGGATCCTGGTCGCGGTGGCCGACGAGGGTGGGTTCTCCGCCGCGGCCGCCCGGCTCGGGGCCACCCAGTCCGCCGTCTCGCACGCTGTGCGCGGCATCGAGCGGAAGCTCGGGGTCGTCCTCTTCGAGCGCGGGCGGTTCGGTGCCCGGCCGACGCCCGCGGGGGAGCGGGCGGCGGCCCATGCACGGCGGGTGCTGCGCATGCTCCAGGCACTGGCCGCCGACGTCCGCGGGGCGGACACCGGCGAACTCTCCGGGCCGCTGCGCATCGCCGCCTTCCGCAGCGCCGCCCTGCATCTGCTGCCGCCCGCCCTGGAACGGCTCGCCGCCCGGCACCCCGGCATCGAGGTGACCGTCACCGTCGTACGGGAACTGGGCGCCGGCACCGCGGGCGAGGTCGCCGCCGGGCGGGCCGACCTCGGGATCGCCACCCTGAGCGGACCGCCGCCCGCCGGACTGGTCGGCGGGGCGCTGCTTGAGGAGCCGTACTCCCTGGTGCATCCGGCCGGGCACCCCGACCCGCGCACCCTGCCGCTCGTCGACTGGGCCGAGAACTGCGGTTCCTACACCCGCGCCTGGTGGGCCGCCCAGGACTGGATCCCGGCGGCGACGGTCAAGGCCGAGGACGACGGCGCGGTGCTGTCGATGGTGGGCAGCGGGCTCGGCATGGCGATCATGCCCGCGCTGTCCCTCACCGGGGCGCCTCCCGCCGTCGCGATCACCGACCTCGGGCCCGAACGGCCGTACCGCTCCGTCGGTTACGTCACCACCCCGGAGCTCGCCGCCACCGCCGCCGTACGAGCCATGATCCGCAGCCTTCGCTTCCTGGGCGCACCCTCACCCGAACGCACGAAAGCCCAGCTCAGAGCGGTGTGACGCGGTCCACCGTCTCAGATAGTAGGAAGTCCGAGTAGTTGTGCAGACAGAACCGGGCCGCTCCCTTAACTTTGTAGGAGCCGAACGTCTCGCTCGATCAAGCGAACGGCGGTCGTGAGCCGGGCCCGGTGCAGGCAACCCCTGCGGCCCTTCGGCTCCCCGCCCCTTCTGGGGGTCCCCCCACGCCCTTTAGGCAGTGGGGGAGTCTCGCAATCTCTCATTGCCGTGCTCCGTGTTTGCCGAAGGAGTCGATTCCCATGGCCGAGACGACCGTCCGCCGCGTCCGCCACGTGACCCGCGCGAGCGAGTCCGACCGCAAGAATGCCGCCGCCGCCCTCCAGCGTGCCCTCGACCGCCGCGACAACGGCGGCGAGACCGGCCACTGAGCTCTCGTCCGACGCCGTCCGGGCCGTCTCCCGCCGTCCAAATGGTGGACGGGCCGTGTCATCACCTGGGACGAGGAGTAGGGTGCCCGCATGTCTCGCAGCATCGATCTCGCAGTGATCCCCGGAGACGGCATCGGACAGGAAGTCGTGTCCGAGGGTCTCAAGGTCCTCTCCGCCGTCCTGCCCGGGGACGTGAAGCTGGAGACCAAGGAGTACGACTTCGGCGCCAAGCGCTACCACGCCACCGGTGAGACCCTCACCGACGCCGACCTCGACGCGCTGAAGCAGCACGACGCCATCCTGCTCGGCGCCATCGGCGACCCGTCGGTGCCGTCCGGTGTCCTGGAGCGCGGCTTCCTCCTCAAGCTCCGCTTCGCCTTCGACCACCACGTCAACCTGCGCCCGTCGAAGCTCCTCCCCGGCGTCGCCACCCCGCTCGCCGGCCAGCCGGAGATCGACTTCGTCGTCGTCCGTGAGGGCACCGAGGGCCCGTACACCGGCAACGGCGGCACCATCCGCAAGGGCACCGAGCACGAGGTCGCCACCGAGGTCTCCGTCAACACCGCCTTCGGTGTCGAGCGCGTGGTCCGCGACGCCTTCGCCCGCGCCCAGGCCCGCCCGCGCAAGAAGCTCGCGCTGATCCACAAGAACAACGTGCTGACCTTCGCGGGTCACCTGTGGACCAACGTCTTCAACAAGGTGGCCGCGGAGTTCCCCGAGGTCACCACCGAGTACATGCACGTCGACGCGGCCACCATCTACCTGGTCACCCAGCCCGAGCGGTTCGACGTGATCGTCACCGACAACCTCTTCGGCGACATCGTCACCGACCTCGCCGCGGCCGTCTCCGGCGGTATCGGCGTGGCCGCGAGCGGGAACATCAACCCCTCCCGCGAGTTCCCCTCGATGTTCGAGCCGGTCCACGGTTCCGCGCCCGACATCGCCGGGCAGGGCAAGGCCGACCCCACCGCCACGGTCCTGTCCGTCGCCCTGCTGCTGCGTCACCTCGGCTACGACAGCGAGGCCGACCGCATCGACGCGGCGGTCGCCGCGGACCTGACCGAGCGCGCCGCACTGGGTACCCGCAGCACTTCGCAGGTCGGCGACGCGCTCGCCGCCCGAGTAGCCGGCTGACCCGGCGCTCACCCACGAGAAGCCGCCGGGTCGGACGACCACCCGGCGGCTTTCCCATGTCCCCGCCGGGTGCCACCATCGACCCCTGGGCCGCTTTCACCCCCATTCCTTCCGCCGCGGGCCCCGCGCGATAATCGGACGCGGAGCCGCGGTATGAGGGAAAGCTCGGACGTCCTAACACTGGCAGGTCACAGTGACGGGGCGTGAGCGCGGCCCGTCACGACAACCGGTGAAGGACACATCACTCATGACGACGCCCACGATCGAGCTCAAGCCCTCCGCCAGCCCCCTCGCCGCCGCAGAGCGCGAGGCGATCCTGGCCAACCCGGGGTTCGGCCGCCACTTCACCGACCACATGGTGACGATCAAGTGGACCGAGGGCCGCGGCTGGCACGACGCCCAGCTCGTCCCGTACGGCCCGATCTCCCTCGACCCCTCCACCCACGTCCTGCACTACGGCCAGGAGATCTTCGAGGGGCTGAAGGCCTACCGCCAGTCCGACGGCTCGATCGCGCTGTTCCGCCCCGAGGCGAACGCCCGCCGCTTCCGCAACTCCGCGCGCCGCATGGCCATGGCCGAGCTGCCCGAGGAGCTGTTCATCGCCGCGCTGGACGCGCTGCTCGCCCAGGACGCCGACTGGGTTCCGGCGCACGGCGGCGAAAAGTCCCTGTACCTGCGCCCGTTCATGTTCGCCACGGAGGCGGCGCTCGGCGTGCACCCGGCGAACGAGTACCTGTTCATGCTCATCGCCTCGCCCTCCGGCGCCTACTTCGCCGGTGGCGTCAAGCCGGTCACCATCTGGGTCTCCGAGGACCACGTCCGCGCCGTCCCCGGCGGCACCGGCGACGCCAAGACCGGCGGCAACTACGCCGCCTCGCTGCTGCCGCAGGCCGAAGCCGCGGCGCACGGCTGCGACCAGGTCGTCTACCTCGACGCGGTGACCCGCACCAAGGTCGAGGAGAGCGGCAGCATGAACGTCGCCTTCGTCTACGGCGACCGGATCGTCACCCCCGCCCTGACCGGCTCGATCCTGGAGGGCATCACCCGCGACTCCCTGCTCCAGGTCGCCCGCGACCTCGGCTACACCGCCGAGGAGGGCGTGGTCACCCTGGAGCAGTGGCGTGCGGACGCGGCCTCCGGCGCGCTCACCGAGGTCTTCGCCTGCGGCACCGCCGCCGTGGTCACGCCCATCGGCCACGTCAAGACCAGGACGGACGCGTGGACCCACGGCGACGGCACCCCCGGCCAGGTCACCATCCGCCTGCGCGAGGCCCTGCTCGGCATCCAGCGCGGCGTGACGGAGGACAAGCACGGCTGGATGCACAGGATCGGCTGAGGTCCGCTTCACCGGCCGCCCGACGGGAGTGAATGGTGCGCGCGTTCGAGGCGTACCACCACTCCCGTCCGGGTATCCACCCCTTCCGCGGGGGAGCGTGCCCCCGCGGACACGCATCCGGGGTGACACCCGACACGGGGGAGGGGCGCACGTGAACGCTTGGTCTCCGGTGCCACGAATGCGCTGGTTACTGCGCGCGTTACGGACCCCGCGCCGCCCGCAGAGCCTCACCGCGCTGGCGGCCCTCACCGGCTGCGCCGGCCTGCTGCTGTGGACCGCGCACGGCATGGACGCCTACCAGCAGAACCTCGCCCTCAACCTCGGCACCGACCTCGTCGGCGTGGTCACCACCGTGTTCGTGATCGGCCCGCTGATCTCCCGCGCCCAGGAGGGCCGGGTGCGTGAACACACCCGGCTGGACTACGAGTGGTTCGCTTCCCAGGTGCACGGCGCCACGGCCTGCGTGAAGGTGCTGGACACCTTCTCCAACCTGTTCGGGCCGCAGTTCTCCGAGCGTCTCTTCCGGGGGATCAAGGCGGCCACCGCGCACGGGTCGCGGGTGCAGATCCTGCTGCTGGACCCCGACTCGCTCGCCGTCATCCTGCGCGGCCGTGAACTGGGCGAGCAGAGCGCCGACATCCGCCGCGACATCATGCGCAACCTGCGCACCCTGGACCACTTCGCGCATCGCCTGGACGGCACCTCCCGCACCCTGCTCGAGGTCCGCCTGTGCCAGACGTCCCCCGGTGTGACGCTCTACCGCTGGGACGAGCGCTGTCTGGTCTCCTTCCTCACGGTGGGCCGGCTCTCCGGCGAGGGCGTCCAGCTGGAGGTCGCCGTCCGCTCCCCGCTCGGCACCTTCGTGGAGCAGCGCTTCGACGAGCTGTGGGGGCAGAGCAAGCCGATGGAGCACTTCACCCGGCTGCCGCTCACCCTGGTCGACGCCTCCGACGGCCGCCGGGAGTTCCGCTGCCCGTTCGTGTCCGTCGAGGACCGCCTGTACGTCGCCGGACCCGACCTGGTGTCGTACATGGCCCGGCACCGCCTCGACCAACTCTCCGCCTTCAGCGAGGTCTTGACCGTACCGGGTGGGCACGAGCTGATCGTGGTCGACGACGAAAGTCCGCTGCACGCCCTCCTCATCCAGCACTTCGCGGAGAAGTACGATGCGTCGGCGGCCGCCTTCGTAGAGCTGCGACCGCCGGTCCTGGTCACGGAATAGCGGACCCGGCACAGAATAGAGGCCCTGGCACAGATGAGTTCAGCGCTCCACCCCGCTTTGCACGCGAGACCCCGGTATCGCGCCTTCACCCCCCGTGACCTGGACGGACTGCTGGACCGGGTGTCCCTGCCGCCCGCCGAGCGGCTCGCCCTGCGGGCCGTGTCGGCGGTCCTGCCCTTCCGCACGAACTCCTACGTGGTGGACGAACTGATCGACTGGTCGGCCGTCCCCGACGACCCCGTCTTCCGGCTGACCTTCCCGCAGAGCGGCATGCTGCCCGCGCACGAACTGCGTCGGATGGCGGACCTGCTCGCGCAGGACGCGCCCGCCGCCGAGGTCCGGCGCGCCGCGCACGAGATCCGGATGCGGCTCAACCCGCACCCCTCCGGCCAGCTCGACGCGAACGTCCCCGTGCACGAGGGCCGCCGCCTGACGGGGCTTCAGCACAAGTACTCCGAGACGGTGCTGATCTTCCCGCGGCAGGGCCAGACCTGCCACGCCTACTGCACCTACTGCTTCCGCTGGCCGCAGTTCGTCGGCGAGTCCGAGCTGCGCATCGCCACCGACGACATCGCCGCCACCAGCGCCTACCTGCGCGCCCACCCCGAGGTGACCAGCACGCTCATCACCGGCGGCGACCCGCTGGTGATGAGCACCGAGGTGCTGCGCCGCTATGTGGAGCCGCTGCTGGCCATCGACACCGTCCGCTCGGTCCGGATCGGCACCAAGGCGCTCGCCTTCTGGCCGTACCGCTTCCTGACCGACCGGGACGCCGACGACCTGCTCCGGCTCTTCGAGAAGGTCGTCGCGAGCGGCCGCCACCTGGCGCTCATGGCCCACTTCACCCACCCGCGGGAACTGCGCCCGCCGGTGGTGCGGGAGGCGATGCGCCGGGTCCGGGACACCGGCGCCGTGATCCGCTGCCAGGGGCCGCTGGTCGCCGGGATCAACGACAGCGCCGAGGCATGGGCGGAGCTGTGGGAGGAGACGACCGCGCTGGGGGCGGTGCCGTACTACCAGTTCGTGGAGCGGGACACCGGCCCGCAGGGCTACTTCGGGGTGCCGCTGGCCCGCGGCCACGCGATCTTCCGGGACGCCTACGCCAGGGTCTCCGGGCTCGCCCGCACGGTGCGCGGGCCGGTGATGTCGGCGATGCCGGGCAAGGTCTGCGTGGACGGCATCGCCGAGGTGGCGGGCGAGAAGGTCTTCGTCCTCCACCTCATCCAGGCCCGCGACCCCGAGCTGGTCGACCGCCCGTTCTTCGCCGCGTACGACGAGGACGCGACCTGGTTCACCGACCTGAAGCCGGCGTTCGGCGCCGAGCGGTTCCTGCCGGGGCTGGAGGCGGGGTGACTGCCTGACCGAACCGCACCGGACTTCGCCGGGACTCGCTCAGCCCCGGCTCTCCGCGCCGACCGGTTCCTGCGCGGCCTCGACGCGGGCCGAGGCCTGCTGCCGGGGCGCCAGGATCAGGTAGATCAGGCCGCCGGCCGCGCCCGACAGCAGGAAGCTGCAGTCCACGCCGCCGGTCAGGTGCAGCAGCGGGCCCTGGTACGACGGCAGGGACACCGCCAGCAGACCGACCCCGGCGCCCAGGGCCCAGGAGACGGTCGCCCGGATGTTCCAGCCGGCCCGGTACCAGTAGATCCCGCCACGCGAACGGCGGTTGAAGACCTGCAGGGCGTCGGCGTCGTAGACACCCCGGCAGCGGGCGAAGCCGATGAGGGTGATCACGGCCCACGGGGTGCCGATGGCGGTGAGGAGCAGGACGAAGGACGTCATCGCGGACTGCGCGTTCCAGGCGTAGTGGCCGACGAAGACGCAGGCCGTGGCGACGATCGCGACCGTGCAGGTGGCGCGGGCGCGGGAGGCCCGGGGCAGGATGGCGTCCAGGTCCAGGCCCATGGAGTACAGCATCAGACCGGCGTTGCCCACCGAGCCGGCCGAGGCGGACAGCAGCAGCGGGATGAGGTACCAGGTGGGCGAGGCCGCCACCAGGGGACCGGCGTAGTCGAGCGCTGCGCGGGCGCCGTACGCCGTGAACGTGCCGAACAGCTGCGGCACCAGCAGGCCCAGGATCAGGCCCAGCCAAGTGGCCTTCAGGACGCGGCGGCCCGAGTGCCGGGCGGGGGAGATGTAGCGGGTGTAGTCGCCGAGCAGGGTGATGAAGGCGATGGGACCGGACAGGCCGGCCGCCACGGCCGAAAGCAACCAGGTCGGCCAGAAGGAGCCGAGCAGATAGCCGCCCGTCCCGGGCATGGCCGCGGTGGTGAAGTGCGGGGCGTAGGCGAGGACGCCGAGCAGCAGCAGGACGGTCATGCCGATGGACAGGACCTTGGACATCTTCAGCAGCACCCGGTAGCCGTACACCGCGCCCGCGACCGTGGCGCCGGCCAGCAGCGCGTAGACGGCGGCGTACGACGCCCCGTCCGCGGGCAGCCCGAACATCCGGCCGAGCACGCCGATCATCACGTCGCCGCCGATCCACACCGTCAGCGCGGTGTACCCGAGGGCGAGCAGCAGGCCGACGACCGAGCCGACCAGACGGCCCCGGACGCCGAACTGGGCGCCGGAGGAGGTGGAGAGGTTGGTCGCGGTGCGCAGGGAGATCAGGGCCAGCGGCGCCGTCACCGCCGTACCGACGATCGTGCCCGCGACGATCGAGCTGACCGACGCCCACCAGCCGAGCCCGAACGACGGCGGCAGCCAGCCGAAGATGATCACCCCGAGACAGAGGTTGGAGCCGAGCAGGATCGAGACGAGGTCGCGCGGACCACTGGTCCGCTCCTCGTCCGGGATGGTGTCGACTCCGCGCTGTTCTATCGGCATGGCTGGTCTCCTTCGACTCCCGCCGGTTCGGTTTGAGCGACGTTCAATGTCCGTGAAACAAAGCCAGCAGTCAATGCTTCAGTTTCATGAATTCTGTGTTTAGAGTGATGTTCTAAACTGTGGAAGGCAAGGAGGTGCCGCGTCGTGAGACTGACCCCCACGGAACGTGACCGGCTGCTGCTCTTCGGAGCCGCCGAGCTGGCCCGGGCCCGCCGGGCGCGCGGCCTCCGGCTCAACGTGCCGGAGGCGACCGCGCTGATCGCGGACACCGTGTGCGAGGCGGCCCGGGACGGCCGGCGGCTCGCCGAGGCCATCGAGGCGGCCCGCTGCTTGCTCGGCCCCGAGGACGTCCTGCCGGGTGTCGCCGACGTCGTCACCGAGGTGATGGTCGAGGCGGTCTTCGACGACGGCTCCCGGCTCGCGGTGGTCTCCGACCCCATCGGCGGCGGCCTCGGCGACCTGGCGCCGGGCGCGCTGCTCCCGGCGCCCGAGCACGTCGAGCCGGAGGCGGTGGTACGGCTCACGGTCACCAACACCGCGACCGTGCCGGTCTCCGTCACCTCCCACTTCCACTTCTTCGAGGCCAACCCGCGGCTGGACTTCGCACGGGAGACGGCCTACGGGATGCGCCTCGCCGTCCCCGCGGGCTCCTCGGTGCGCTTCGGCCCCGGCGAGAGCGTCGAGGTGGGACTGGTGCCGATCGGCGGCGACCGGATCGCGATCGGCTTCGCCGGACTGGTCGACGGGCCGCTGGACGCGCCCGGCGCGAAGGAGGAGGCCCTGCGCAGGGCCGAAGCCTGCGGATACCTGGGAGCTGAGGACCGATGAACCCCTACGAGTACGCCGCCACCCACGGCCCCCGCGCCGGCGACCGCATCCGCCTCGGCGACTCCGGGCTGACGATCCGCGTGGAGTCCGACTCCCAGCGCTACGGCGACGAGTTCCTGGCCGGCTTCGGCAAGACCGCCCGCGACGGACTGCACCTGAAGGCCGCCGCCGTCCGCGAGACCTGTGACGTCGTCATCAGCAACGTCGTGGTGATCGACGCCGCCCAGGGCATCCGGAAGGTCTCCATCGGCATCCGGGAGGGCCGGATCTGCTCGGTCGGGCGGGCCGGCAACCCGGACACCCTCGACGGCGTGGACGTCGTCGTCGGCACGGGCACGTCGATCGTCTCCGGTGAGGGGCTGATCGCCACCGCGGGGGCCGTCGACACCCATGTCCACCTGCTGTCGCCGCGCATCATGGAGGCCTCCCTCGCCTCCGGCGTGACCACGATCATCGGGCAGGAGTTCGGCCCCGTCTGGGGGGTCGGCGTCAACTCGCCCTGGGCGCTGCGCCACGCCTTCAACGCCTTCGACGCCTGGCCGGTCAACATCGGCTTCCTGGGCCGGGGTTCGTCTTCCCACCGGGCCCCCCTGGTCGAGGCGCTGGCCGAGGGCGGCGCGTCCGGCTTCAAGGTGCACGAGGACATGGGCGCCCACACCCGGGCCCTGGACACCGCCCTGCGGGTCGCCGAGGAGCACGACGTCCAGGTGGCCCTGCACAGCGACGGCCTGAACGAGTGCCTGTCGGTCGAGGACACCCTGAAGGTGTTGGAGGGCCGCACCATCCACGCCTTCCACATCGAGGGCTGCGGCGGCGGACACGTGCCCAACGTGTTGAAGATGGCCGGCGTCCCGAACGTCATCGGTTCCTCCACCAACCCCACCCTGCCCTTCGGCCGGGACGCGGTCGCCGAGCACTACGGCATGATCGTCTCCGTCCACGACCTCAAGCCCGACCTGCCCGGCGACGCCGCCATGGCCCGCGACCGCATCCGCGCCGGCACCATGGGCGCCGAGGACGTGCTGCACGACCTGGGCGCGATCGGCATCACCTCCTCCGACGCCCAGGGCATGGGCCGGGCCGGTGAGACCGTCCGCCGTACCTTCGCCATGGCCGGCAAGATGAAGGCCGAGCTGGGGCCCCTGGAGGGCGACGGCGAGGGCGACGACAACGCCCGCGTCCTGCGCTACATGGCCAAGCTGACCATCAACCCCGCCATCGCGCACGGCCTCTCCCACGAGGTCGGCTCCATCGAGGCCGGCAAGCTCGCCGACATCGTGCTGTGGCGCCCGGAGTACTTCGGCGCCAAGCCGCAGCTCGTCCTCAAGGCCGGCTTCCCGGCGTACGGCGTGACCGGCGACCCCAACGCGGCCACCGACACCTGCGAACCCCTCGTCCTGGGACCGCAGTTCGGCTCCCACGGCGCCACGGCCGCCGACATCTCGGTCGCGTTCGTCGCCAGGGCCGCCGTCGACCAGGGCAACGACGCGATGCCCACGCGGCGCAGAAGGGTCGCCGTGCGCGGCACCCGGGGCATCGGCCCGGCCGACCTGCGGCTGAACGCCCGCATCGGCGCGGTCGACGTCGACCAGCGCACCGGCCTGGTCACCCTCGACGGCGACCCGCTGCGCTCCGAGCCCGCCGACTGCGTCTCCCTCAACCGCCTCTACTTCCTCTGAGAATCCGGGAATTCCTATGACGACCCCCGCCGCCGACGGCTTCCGCATGCCCGCCGAGTGGACCCCGCACGAGCGCACCTGGATGGCGTGGCCGGGCCCCAACCCCACCTTCGACGACCCGGACGACCTCGCCGCCTCCCGTGCAGCCTGGGCCTCGGTGGCCCGCGCGATCCGCCGCTTCGAGCCGGTGACGGTCGTCTGCGGTCCCGGTCAGTCGGCGCAGGCGCGGGCGCTGCTCGGCCCGGACGTCGACACCGTCGAGCGCGAGCTGGACGACGCCTGGATGCGGGACATCGGCCCCACCTTCCTGACCAACGGCCGTGGACAACTGGCTGCCGTGGACTGGACGTTCAACGGCTGGGGCGCCCAGGACTGGGCCCGCTGGGAGCACGACTCCAAGATCGCCGCATACGTCTCCGACCTCGCGGGCGCCAGGACGTACGCCTCGAAGCTGGTCAACGAGGGCGGCGCGATCCACGTCGACGGCGAGGGCACCGTGCTGCTCACCGAGACCGTGCAGCTCGGCCCCGAGCGCAATCCGCACTGGTCCAAGGAGCAGGTGGAGGCCGAGATCCACGCCCACCTCGGCACAGCGAAGGCGATCTGGCTGCCGCGCGGCCTGACCGGCGACTACCCTCCCCACGGCTTCGGCACGCTGGGCCATGTGGACATAGTCGCCGCCTTCGCCCGCCCGGGTGTCGTCGTCGCCCACCACCAGCCGGACCCGGCCCACCCCGACCACGAGGTCACCAAGGAGGTCATCGGCATCCTGAAGTCGGCGACCGACGCGCGCGGCCGCCGCCTGGAGGTCGTGGAGGTGCCGGCCCCGACCGCCCTGGAGGCCGACGGCCACTGGGCCGACTACTCCTACATCAACCACTACATCTGCAACGGCGGCCTGGTGCTGTGCGGCTTCGACGACCCGCGCGACGAGATCGCCGCCGGGATCTTCCGCCGGCTCTTCCCCGAGCGGACCGTGACCCTGGTGGACGCGCGTACGATCTTCGCGGGTGGGGGCGGCATCCACTGCATCACCCAGCAGCAGCCGAAGGTCTGAGATGTAGGAGACAGGGATGGCCGGTGCGGCACGGGCGAGGAGGAACGCGCCGCCGCGCGAGGAGGTACTCGCCGCCGCCATGGACATGATCGCCGAGCGCGGTCTGGAGAAGCTCACCATGGCGGCGCTCGGCCGCGAGGTCGGGATGAGCAGCGGCCATCTCCTGTACTACTTCCGCTCCAAGGACGAGCTGCTGCTGCAGACCCTGGAGTGGAGCGAGGGGCGGCTCGGCGCCGAGCGTGGCCGGCTGCTGGCCCGTCCCGGGACCGCGCGGGAACGGCTGTCCGCATACGTCGACCTGTACGTTCCGGACGGCCACCGCGATCCGCACTGGACGCTGTGGCTGGAGGTCTGGAACCGCTCGCAGAACGCCGACGACGAAGCCCGCGCCCGGCAGGTCGCCATCGAGGGCGCGTGGCATCGCGACCTGGTCGCACTGATCGCCGAGGGGATTTCGAGGGGCGAGTTCCGACGGGTGGACGCGGACCGCTTTGCGGCGCGGTTGCGTGCGCTGCTCGATGGTTTCTCCATCCACGTCGCCATCGGGCTGCGCGGTACCGGCCGGGAGCAAGTACTGGCGCATGTACGGGAGTTCATCGAGGAGGGGCTCGCTGTGGTTCCCTAGGGGCGGGGCCGCATCGGCATGCGGCTTTGCCGCGTGGGCGCGACCACCCACGGCGCACCCGGCACTCCGCGTCCGGCCGTCGCGTACTGCACGTACACGACCTGTCTGACCAAATACCTGTCCAACTCGGCCTGACTGTCCAAGCAGACGGCGACGCTGGTGTCCTTCACCGCGCTGATCGTCTTCGCCTGCCTCCAGCCGCTCGCCGGCGCCCTGTCGGACCGCACCGGCCGCCGCCCGCTGCTCATCACCTTCGCGGTCGGCTCCACCCTCCTCACCGTGCCGATCACGACCCTGCTCAAGCACGCCGGCAGCTTCTGGCCGGCCCTCGGTCCCGCCCTGCTCGCGCTGGTCGTCGTCACCGGCTACACCTCGATCGACGCCTGTGTGCAGGCCGAGCTGTTACCGACCGGGCTGCGCCGCTGTGTCCCTGGTGGTGTACGTCGCCATGCGGGAGACGAAGGACCTGGACCTCGCCCGGGCGGGGGACCGTACGGATTCCAGTCCGACGACCGCATCCTGAGACGGTCGCGGAGCCGGGGACGGGGGTGTGCCAGACTGCCACCGTGCTCTCGTTCGCCATGATTATTGGCAGCAGGCGCGCCGGTCCGCAGTGACCACCTCGTACGACCAGGTGCGGGTGGCCACCGTCGTCCTCGACCCGCGCGCAGACCTCTCGCACCCGCGAGGGGTTTTTTCGTTTTCCGGCCCACCTTCAGCCGGGGAACGACAAGCGCGAGGGACCATTGGGGGGACGGTGGAGCCGGTCATTCCGGTAAGACCGAAGATCCACAACAGGAGCCTTGACACCATGACCGAGACGGCAACCAGCGAGCTCGACGACTCGTTCCACGTCTTCGACACCACGCTGCGCGACGGCGCGCAGCGCGAGGGAATCAACCTCACCGTCGCGGACAAGCTCGCCATCGCACGGCACCTGGACGACTTCGGCGTCGGCTTCATCGAGGGCGGCTGGCCCGGCGCGAACCCCCGCGACACCGAGTTCTTCGCCCGCGCACAGGCGGAGATCGACTTCAGGCAGGCCCAGCTGGTCGCCTTCGGCGCCACCCGCCGCGCCGGCGCGAAAGCCGCCGAGGACCCGCAGGTCAGGGCCCTGCTCGAGTCCGGCGCCCCGGTGATCACCCTGGTCGCCAAGTCGCACGACCGGCATGTGGAACTGGCGCTGCGCACCACGCTCGACGAGAACCTGGAGATGGTCCGCGACACGGTGTCGTACCTGACGTCTCAGGGCCGCCGGGTCTTCGTCGACTGCGAGCACTTCTTCGACGGCTACCGCGCCAACCCCGAGTACGCCAAGGCCGTCGTCCGTACGGCCGCCGAGGCCGGCGCCGACGTCGTGATCCTGTGCGACACCAACGGCGGCATGCTCCCCGCCCAGGTCCACGCCGTCGTCGCCACCGTCCTCGCCGACACCGGCGCCCGGCTCGGCATCCACGCCCAGGACGACACCGGCTGCGCGGTCGCCAACACCCTCGCCGCCGTCGACGCGGGCGCCACCCACGTGCAGTGCACCGCCAACGGCTACGGCGAGCGCGTCGGCAACGCCAACCTCTTCCCGGTCGTCGCCGCCCTGGAGCTGAAGTACGGCAAGAAGGTCCTGCCCGACGGCAAGCTCCGCGAGACGACCCGGATCTCGCACGCCATCGCCGAGGTCGTCAACCTGACCCCCTCCACCCATCAGCCGTACGTGGGCGTGTCGGCCTTCGCGCACAAGGCCGGCCTGCACGCCTCCGCGATCAAGGTCGACCCGGACCTGTACCAGCACATCGACCCCGAGCTGGTCGGCAACACCATGCGCATGCTGGTCTCCGACATGGCGGGCCGCGCCTCCGTCGAGCTCAAGGGCAAGGAGCTCGGCATCGACCTCGGCGGCGACCGGGAACTGGTCGGCCGGGTGGTCGAGCGGGTGAAGGAGCGCGAACTCAAGGGCTACACCTACGAGGCGGCGGACGCGAGCTTCGAGCTGTTGCTGCGGACCGAGGTCGAGGGCCGCCCGCTGAAGTACTTCGACGTGGAGTCCTGGCGGGCCATCGTCGAGGACCGCCCCGACGGCACCCACGCCAACGAGGCCACGGTGAAGCTGTGGGCCAAGAGCGAGCGGATCGTCGCCACGGCGGAGGGCAACGGCCCGGTCAACGCCCTCGACCGCGCGCTGCGCGTGGCCCTGGAGAAGATCTACCCGCAGCTCGCCAAGCTGGACCTGGTCGACTACAAGGTCCGCATCCTGGAGGGCGTGCACGGCACCTCCTCCACCACCCGCGTCCTGATCTCCACCTCGGACGGCTCCGGCGAGTGGTCCACGGTCGGCGTGGCGGAGAACGTCATCGCGGCGTCCTGGCAGGCCCTGGAGGACGCGTACACGTACGGCCTGCTGCGGGCGGGAGTGACACCGGCGGAGTAGCTCCGCCGGTTCGGCGGGGGCGCCTCTCGGTGAGCAGCGCCCCCGCTCGGCTACGGCGCGCGCCAGATGTTGTCGAACGCCGCGTTCTCGATGCGCCGCCGCTCCCGTACGGCCCCCAGCTCGGTCACCGCGTCGCCGACCGCCAGCAGCACCGTGACGACCGCCTCGTCGCCGGGCTCCTCCTCGGGCGGCCGCTCGCCCTGGATGCCCAGGGTGGCGGCGAGCCCGGTGAGGACCGGCTCGCGGGACCACCAGCGGTCGGCGGCATGGCGCCGGGCCGGGGTGTCGGCGGCCGCCGCCTTGTCGGCCCGGTGCGGCCAGCGGTGCCGCTTCCCGGAGAGCTGCCCCCCGGTGTCCAGGACGTCACGGTAGGCCGTGGCCAGCCCCTCGCCGCGGCGCCACAGCCAGTCCTCGACCGTCTCGTACGGCTCCTCGCGCACGAGCGCCGCCCCGGCCTCGTCCAGCATCCGGTCGCCCGTGGTCAGCACGGGCCCGGGCACGATGCGCTCACCGTCCAGGGTGAGCGCCCGCGCCCCGAGAAGGTCGATCAGCTCGGCCCCCGCGAGTGCCAGCGACAGGTCGCCCGGCTCGACGGGGTGATCGCCGGGCACGTCCAGGCTGACGAGGAACAGATCCTGCGGTGTGGTCATACCCCCACCATGTGCCGTGCGCAGCGGATCCGCCAGCACGGGTGGCCCGCCTCTCGGCCGACCGAGTCGGGTGGGGGATGGACGAGGCCGGGGGTCCAGAGGGCGGGGAGTCCCCTGGTGGGGTGCGCTACTGCAGGTGCCACTTCTGGTTGGCGGCCCCCGTGCACGACCAGATCTGTGCCCGCGCCCCGTTCGCGGAGGAGTTGTCCGTCACGTCGAGGCACTTGTCGGCCGCCAGGTTCACCACGTCACCGGTCGAGGAGTTGTACGACCACTGCTGGGCGCCGGTCCCGTTGCAGTCGTACACCTGCACCTTGGCGCCGTCGGCGGTCGAACCCGACGACACGTCCAGGCACTTGCCGAGCGCCTGGATCGACCCGTCGGCCGCCACCGTCCACTGCTGGGCGGCGGTGCCGTTGCAGTCGTAGAGCTGTACGGCCGTGCCGTTGGCGCTCGAACCGCCCGCCACGTCCAGGCACTTGCCGGCCAGGCCGACGAACGAGCCGGTCCGTGCGCCGCCGCCGGACTGGGTGCCGGACCAGGTGAAGGTGGCCGAGGTCCTGCTGGGCAGCGAGTAAGTGGCGTGCTGGGAGCCCCAGTTGATCGTGACGCTCTGCGCCGAGGAGGAGCCGTTGTACGCGATCAGCGCCTTGCTGCCGTCGGGGTTGCGCCAGGCCACGTTCGGCACGGTGGTGGACGCCGTGGAGGCGATCCGCTGGGCGCCCGGCCGGACGAACTTGGTCAGGTGGCCCATGTCGTAGTACTCGACGGTGTAGTCCACCGTCCCGCTCGCACCGTCCCCGTCGTGCACGGTGACCAGCCCGGTGCAGGTGCCGCAACCGCCGTTGTGGGGACCGCCGTTCTGGTCCACGGCCAGCGACCACTTGGTCACCGACTTCGCCCAGTTGCGGGTGTAGTCGATGATGTTGGACATGTCCTCGTGCTGCTGGTCGGCGATCCAGGTGCCGCCGGAGTGCTCGGTGCCGAAGGCGTCCAGCGAGGGGTACTGGTCGTGCACGGTGGTCTGCTTGGTGACGTCACCGCCGTAGCCGTGCCAGGCGATCCCGCCGAAGTTGGGGTGGTTGCGGATCGCCGGGTCGTCCACGGACTGGGCGGCGTAGGAGTCGTAGGTGTCCCAGTTCCAGTCGTGGGCCAGCACCTTGGTGCTCAGCCCCGCCGACTGCAGCTGCGGCAGCAGGTCGTTCTTGAGGAAGTACTGGATGCCGGAGGCGTTCCAGCTCATCGACGGGTAGCCGGAACAGCAGGTCGGCTCGTTCTGCGGGGTGACGTACGAGACGTTGATCCCCTGGTCCCTGTACGCCTGGAGGTACTTCACGAAGTAGCCGGCGTACGCCCCGTAGTCCTCGGCCTTCAGCCAGCCGCCGTTGAGCGAGCCGCTGTCCTTCATCCAGGCCGGGGCGGTCCACGGCGAGGCCATCACCGTCAGCGACGGATTCAGCTGGAGCGCCTGCCGGGTGAGCGGCGCGACGTCCGCGAGGTCGTGCGCGATCGAGAACTTCGCCAGGGAGGCATCCGTCTGGCCGGACGGCACGTCGTCGTACGTGTAGCCGTACCGTGCGAGGTCGGAGGCGCCCATCGGGTTGCGCAGGAACGACAGCCCGATGCCGTCCGTCGGCGAGAACAGCTTGCGCATGGTCGCGTCCCGGGTCGCCTGGGACAGTGCGCCGCTGCTGTTCATCAGCCAGGCCGCGGTGTCCGTGAAGGACGCGCCGCCGCCGGTGAAGGCCTGGTAGCGGGTGTTCTCGTCCACGGTGATGTTCGTGCCGCCGCCGCCCGTGCCGGACTGGAAGGCGAACGGCGTCTGCGGCTGCAGGCCGCGCACGACATGCCGGCCGGCGGAGTCGTCGGTGGTGGTGAGCCAGGCCGTGACCTGCTCGCCGGCCGCGTGCGCGGGGGTTGCGGCGGCGGTCAGACCGGCGGCGGAGAGCAGCCCGGCCAGCAGCAGCCGGACCGTGCGGGGGGTTCTCCTCATGTGCGTCGCCCTTCAACTGACGTGCACTCTTGACGGGTTGGGGTGCCGTTAGTTAACTCACGGCGTGATCTAAGCCATGAGTGAACCATGAGAGCCGAGGGAAGGTCTATGCCGAGAACCGCCCTGCTCGTCTCCGGGGCCCTGCTCGCCGCCCTGTTGCCCCTGTCCGCCGCGGCGCACGCCGCCGACGACCCCGTGCCGGTCCCCGTCGACCGCTTCGAGGGCGAGGTCCCCTTCGCCTCGCAGCCCGCCGACGGCATCTTCACCTGGGGAAGCGACGCCGACGACCCGCCCGCCCTGCACCTCACCGACCGCGCCGACGCCCCCGAGGGCGCCAAGGTGCTCACCGGCACCTACGACATCAGCGGCTACGGCGGCTTCACCCACGACTTCGCCGCCGACCGGCCCGCCCACGACTGGTCCGCCCACCAGGGCATCCGCTTCTGGTGGGAGGGCCGGGACAACGGGCGGAAGATCGCCTTCGAGATCAAGGACGGCGGCGCGAACGGCGAGGCCTCCGAACTGTGGACGACCTCCTTCACCGACGACTTCACCGGCTGGAAGCAGATCGAGATCCCCTTCACCGACTTCGCCTACCGCACCGACTACCAGCCGGTCGGCGGCATCGACCACGTCCTCGGCCTCACCCGGATGTGGGGCTACGCGGTCACGCTCCCGGCCGGCACCAAGGGCGACTTCGCCATGGACGACGTCGAGCTGTACGGGAAGGCCGACCAGTCGCTGCGCGCCTCCGTCAGCACCGACGCGGCCGTCTACCCGGTCGAGGCAGGCGGCACCGCCGAGGTCAAGGTCACCCTGGCCACGACCGGGGACCGGCCCGTCGACGACCCGGTGACGGTCACGTACGCCACGGAGGGCGGCACCGCCACCGCCGGCCGGGACTACACCCCGACCGAAGGCACCCTCACCTTCCCGGCCGGTACCGCCTCGGGTACGACGCGGACCATCGAGGTGCCCACCCGGAAGACCAAGGGTGCAGCACCCGCCAGGACCATCCCGCTCAAGCTCACGGTCACCGGGGCCAAGGCGCCCGCCGAGACCCCGCAGGTCGTCATCGACGCCCACGGACTGCCGTACCTGAACAGCAGGTTGCCCGTGCAGAAGCGCGTCGCGGACCTGCTGTCCCGCATGTCCCTCCAGGAGAAGGCCGGGCAGATGACCCAGGCCGAGCGCGGGGCCGTCGGGGCCGGGGGCGACATCGCCACGTACGCCCTCGGCTCGCTGCTGTCCGGCGGCGGCTCCACGCCCACGCCCAACACCCCCGAGGCCTGGGCGAGGATGGTCGACGGCTTCCAGCTCCGCGCCCGGGCGACGCGGTTCCAGATCCCGATGGTCTACGGTGTCGACGCGGTCCACGGCCACAACAACCTGGCCGGCGCCACGATCATGCCGCACAACATCGGCATCGGCGCGAGCCGGGATCCCCGACTGGCCGAGAGGACGGGGGCGGTGACGGCCGCCGAGGTCCGGGCCACCGGCATCCCCTGGGACTTCGCGCCCTGCCTGTGCGTGAGCCGCGACGAACGCTGGGGCCGCTCCTACGAGTCCTTCGGCGAGGACCCCGCCCTCGTGCAGTCCATGGAGACCGTCATCCAGGGTCTCCAGGGCCGGGCCGACGGACGGGACCTGAGCCGGAACGACAAGGTGCTCGCCACCGCCAAGCACTTCGTCGGCGACGGCGGCACCGCGTACGGCTCCTCCACCACCGGTACCTACACCATCGACCAGGGCGTCACGACGGTCACGCGGCAGCAGCTTGAGGACATCCACCTGGCGCCGTACCAGACCGCCGTGGACCGGGGCATCGGCACGGTCATGCCGTCGTACTCCTCCCTCGACATCGTCGGGGACGGCCGGGGCGCGGTGAAGATGCACGCCCGAGGCGACATGATCAACGGTGTGCTCAAGGGCCGGATGGGCTTCGGCGGCTTCGTCATCAGCGACTGGAACGCAATCGACCAGCTCCCCGGCGACTACGCCACCCACGTCCGTACGGCGGTGAACGCGGGCGTCGACATGATGATGGTGCCGTACGGCTACAAGGACTTCAGCGGCACGCTCGCCGACGAGGTGAAGGCGGGCCGGATCAGCGAGAAGCGGATCGACGACGCCGTCTCCCGCATCCTCACCCAGAAGTTCAGGCTGGGGCTGTTCGAGCACCCGTACGCCGACACGTCCGGCGCCGCCGCCATCGGCTCCCCGGCCCACCGGGCGGTCGCCCGCCGGGCCGCCGCCGAGTCGCAGGTGCTGCTGAAGAACAGCGGCGGGCTGCTGCCGCTGAAGAAGAGCGAGAAGGTGTACGTCGCCGGGTCCAACGCCGACGACCTCGGCAACCAGACCGGCGGCTGGACCCTCACCTGGCAGGGCGCGTCCGGCACCCACACCCGGGGCACGACCATCCTCCAGGGGATGCGAGACGCCGGGGGAGACGTCACCTACTCCAAGGACGCCTCGGCCCCGACGGACGGCTACGACGTCGGCGTGGTCGTCGTCGGCGAGACCCCGTACGCCGAGGGCGTCGGCGACGTCGGCAACGGGCACTCGCTGCAGCTGTCGGCGGCCGACCGGGCGGCCGTGGACAAGGTGTGCGCGGCCATGAAGTGCGCGGTGCTGATCGTCTCCGGCCGCCCGCAGCTCATCGGCGACCGGCTCGGCGGGATCGACGCGCTGGTTGCCTCCTGGCTGCCCGGCACCGAGGGCGAGGGCGTCGCCGACGTCCTCTACGGCAAGCGCCCCTTCACCGGACAGCTCCCCGTCACCTGGCCGAGGTCCGAGTCCCAGCTTCCGATCAATGTCGGCGACGCCTCGTACGACCCGCAGTTCCCCTACGGCTGGGGCCTGACCACGCTCACCGGCGTCCCGCGCGGCGGCACGGCCGCTCTGCAGGCGCTGGGCGCTGCGGCGACGGCGGCCGAGCGCAGGGGCGACGTCCGGGCCGGCCGTGAGCTGGTCACCACGGCGCGGCTCCTGGTCCAGCAGAAGATCGGCGACCGGATGACACCGGCGGTGGCGAAACCCTTCGCCGACGCCGACCATCTGCTGCTGACGGGCCGGTACGGAAAGGCGGTGGAGAAGCTGATCGAGGCGTACGGGGCCGCGTAGACCCGGACGGTATGACCGATTGGGGGAGGCTTCGGGTAGCTTCGAAGGATGAAGGCCGTCCTGCGGACCCGAAGCCTCCCAGCCCTGCTGCTGGCCGCCCTCGCCCTGGTCGTCGCGACCCTGTTCGCGCCCGCGGCGAGCGCGGACACGAGCATCTCCGCCATCGCCCAGGCCCTCCGCAAGAGCCCGGTCTACGTCGACCCGGCCGCCTCGGCCCAGCTGCCGAAGGCGGACGCCGACGCGCTCGCCAAACGCATCAAGGACGCGAACAAACCGCTGTTCGTCGCGGTGCTCCCGGCCGGCTACCCGACCCGGAACCTCTTCTCCGACCTGCGCGCGGCCACCGGCGTCACCGGCCTGTACGGCATCCGCCTCGGCGAGCGCTTCGACGCCCGCGCCGATTCCTCCGTGATGTCGGCGACGGCCCGGCGGAACCTGGTGACGAGCGTCCAGGGCGAGCCGGCCAAGGCCCAGCTCAACGACTTCACAGACCGCGCGCTGGCCACCATGCGCGGCCATGCCCCGTCGAGCTGGGGCGGCTCCGGCGGGGGATCCTCCGGTACGGCCGCCCTGATCGCGGTGGCCGCGGTGCTGGTGGCGGGCGGTGCGGGCGCCTACGCACTGGTGCGCCGCAGTCGCCGGCGGCGCGCCGAGGAGCAGCGGGCCGCCCTGGACCGGCTCCGGGTGGTCGTGGACGAGGACATCACCGCCTTCGGCGAGGAGCTGGACCGCCTCGACTTCCAGCCGGCCGGGCCCGGCGCCGACGACGCGATGCGCGCCGACTACGAACACGCCCTCGACGCCTACGAGACCGCCAAACAGCGCATGGCGCAGGCGAGCCGCCCGGAGGACGTGCGCACGGTCACCGAGGCCCTGGAGGACGGCCGTTTCTCCCTGGCCCGGCTGGCCGCCCGCCGCGAGGGCCGCCCCCTGCCCGAGCGGCGCCCGCCCTGCTTCTTCGACCCCCGGCACGGCCCCTCCGTGACCGACGCCACCTGGACCCCGCCCGGCGGCGCCCCGCGCCAGGTGCCCGTCTGCGCGGCCGACGCCACCCGGCTGGCCGACGGCCGCGACCCGGTCATCCGCGAGGTCGACACGGACTACGGCCGCCGCCCCTACTGGGACGCGGGCCCCGCCTACGGCCCCTGGGCGGGCGGTTACTTCGGCGGCGGCATCCTGCCCGGGCTGCTCGTCGGCACCCTTCTGGGCAGCATGATGGCCACCCCCTCGTACGCGGCCGACTACGGCACCGGATACGGCGACTTCGGCCCCGGCTACGGCGGCGACTTCGGCGATGACCACCAGGGCGGCGACGTCTCCGGTACCGATTTCGACGCCGGGGACTTCGGGGGCGGGTTCGGCGACGGCGGGGGGTTCGACGGGGGAGGGGGCGACGGCGGCGGGGACTTCGGCGGGGGTTTCTAGGTCTCAGCCCCGGCTGTCCGCCTCCGGCGACCCCGATCCCAGCCGCTCCATCAGCCCGGCCGCCGGCGCCAGCACGCCGCGCTCGGTCTCGCCGAGCGACTTCAGTGCCCCGGCCAGCCAGGCGTCCCGCTCGGCCATGTCCCGCGCCAGTGCCCGCCGTCCGGACTCGGTGAGCGACAGCACGGACTGGCGCCGGTCGTCCGTCGCCCGCTCCCGCACGATCCGCCCCTCGGCCTCCAGCTCGGCGTAGACCCGGGTGAGCGACTGCGGCCGCTGCCGCTCCTCCGCCGCGATCTCACCGGGCGTCGACGGCCCGTGCCGGTGCAGGTATCCGAGCACGGCGAGCTGGTTGGGGCTGAGGCTCCCGTCCCCGCGCTCCTGCCGCGCCGTCGCCCTGTGGCTGCGACCGCTCAACTACGCCTACTGGGCGGCCGGCATGACCACGGCCCTGTCCCTGCTCCTCGGCTACTTCGGCCAGAACGCGACGGAACTGCTCCCGACCCGTCTGGCCGCGACGGCGCTGGGCGCGGCCCTGTGCATCGCGGCGGCGTGGTGGCTCCTGCCGGTCAACGCCCGTACCGGCGCGCGCACCGCTGCCCGGCAGCATGCCACCAGCCAGACGGAGAAGGCCCTTTGACGACGGAGGCCGGCCGATCGTGGGTCCTCGAACGGCATCCAGTCGATGCCGTGTTCCCGCAGTCAACGCCATGCCGGCAGGACACGCGAGCGTCCGCCTCCCGTTTCCGGGAGCGGGTGCGCTCGCGGTGTCGTCGGCGGGCCGCCGAAGGCTCAGGCCTGCTTGATCGCCGAGAGGTCGAAGTGCAGCTTGATCTTGTCGGAGACGAGCATCCCGCCGGTCTCCAGCGCCGCGTTCCAGGTGAGGCCCCACTCCGAGCGCAGGATCTCGGCCTTGCCCTCGAAGCCGACACGCTCATTGCCGAACGGGTCCTTCGCGGCGCCGTTGAACTCCAGGTCGATGGTGATCGACTTGGTCACGCCGAGGAGGGAGAGGTCGCCGGTGATGCGGTAGTCGTCGCCGCCCAGGGCCTCCGCCTTGGTGGAGCGGAAGGTCATGACCGGGAACTCGTCGATCTTGAAGAAGTCCGACGACTTCAGGTGACCGTCCCGGTCGGTGTTGCCGGTCTCGATGCTCGCCATCTGGACGTCGATCGTGGCGGTGGACCTGGCGGGGTCCGCCCCGTCCAAGTGGAGTGTGCCGGTGAAGTCCTGGAAGGCGCCCTTGACGTTGGTGACCATCGCGTGGCGCGCCACGAAACCGATCGTGGTGTGCGCCGGGTCGAGCGTGTAGTCACCGGTCAGCGCGGTCAGGTCGGGACCCGTGCCGGTCGGCGCGGCGGCGGTCTCGGGGGTGCTGTTCTTGCGGCCGAAGAAGCCCATGTCGTGCTCCAGGGAGAGGTCTGAACGGAACCTGCGAATCTGCCGAACGAAATCAGTTGAACGTTAAACGAACTCGCATCTCCGACGGTAGACCCATTCGGTTCGGTTTTCAACATCATCCGGAAAGTGTTTTCACCGTCGCCGAGAGTGACCTGATGCGGACCTCTGGCGGACGCGCGTAGAACTCGGGCACCATCTGCGTGCACCGCCTGCACAGCCGTCCCACAGGAAGCCCGGCCCACCGCAGGAGAGGTCCCCATGAAGCTCGCGAAAGCCATGCGTCTCCGCTCCGTCCTGACCGCGCTCGCTCTCGTCGTCGCCCCCGGTGTCGCCGTCGTCGGCACCGCCACCGACGCGTTCGCCGTCACCAAGATCAGTCAGGCCACCGCCGAGTCGATGTTCCGCCAGGTCGGCATCACCTGGTCGTCATCGGGCAACTGCACCGACCGGAACAACCCCACCTGTACGTCCTTCGAGCAGCTCAACCTCGCCACCGCCCAGGGTGCCCAGACCCTGAAGCGGGCCAGCGGCTGCGCCCTCAACATCACCGGCGGCACCGAGACCGGCCACGCCTCCGGCACCTACTCGCACTGGAACGGCTACAAGCTCGACTACAGCAAGTACACGTGCGTGACGTCGTACATCAAGAACAACTTCACCTACATCGGCCTGCGCGGCGACGGCTACCCGCAGTGGCGGTCCGCCTCCGGCAACATCTACGCCGACGAGGGCACCCACTGGGACGCCCTTTACTACAACTGCGGCGGCTGCTGAGCCGGAACGGGCCGGCGGCGACCCCTTGGGGCACCCCGCGCCGCCGCCGGCCCGGCATCGCCCTCGGGACGGGCTACGACCCGGCCGCCGATCCATGGGTGAGCCGCCGTCCGAGGCCCCGTGTCACCCCGGGGATGGCATGTGCCGGCCGCGAATGTGAGGTGGCTCTCCGGTGACGTCTTTGTGGCCCCCTTACAACGCCGACGCCCTGTGAGCAGTCGGAACGGCTGCACGCGGCCATGGTTCTGTTCACTGGTACCAGGAAAACGGGCCGGAGACTGTACGGAGTCAACGGCTCGCTTTCCTTGGTGTCCTTCGTAAGGTCACTACATGACCGTTTTGGAAGAGACGACGGGTGAGCCGACCGGCGAGCCGACGGACGCGCGCGGACGGGTCGCCGAGCTGCACGACATTCGTGCCCGGGCCTTGGCGGGCCCCAGCGAGAAGGCGACCGAGGCGCAGCACGCCAAGGGCAAGCTGACGGCGCGGGAGCGGATCGAGCTGCTCCTGGACCCGGGGTCCTTCCAGGAGGTCGAGCAGCTGCGCCGGCACCGCGCGCAGGGCTTCGGCCTGGAGGCGAAGAAGCCGTACACGGACGGTGTCATCACCGGCTGGGGCACGGTGGAGGGCCGTACGGTCTTCGTCTACGCCCACGACTTCCGGATCTTCGGCGGCGCGCTGGGCGAGGCCCACGCCACCAAGATCCACAAGATCATGGACATGGCCATCGCGGCCGGTGCCCCGCTGGTCTCGCTGAACGACGGCGCGGGCGCCCGTATCCAGGAGGGCGTCAGCGCCCTGGCCGGGTACGGCGGCATCTTCCAGCGCAACACCAAGGCGTCCGGCGTCATCCCGCAGATCTCGGTGATGCTGGGCCCGTGCGCGGGCGGCGCGGCGTACAGCCCCGCCCTGACGGACTTCGTGTTCATGGTCCGTGAGACCTCGCAGATGTTCATCACGGGCCCGGACGTGGTCAAGGCGGTCACGGGCGAGGAGATCACCCAGAACGGGCTCGGCGGCGCCGACGTCCACGCCGAGACCTCCGGTGTCTGCCACTTCGCGTACGACGACGAGGAGACCTGCATCGCCGAGGTGCGGTACCTGCTGTCGCTCCTGCCGCAGAACAACCGCGAGAACCCGCCCCGGGCGGACTCCTCCGACCCGGCCGACCGCCGCAGCGACGTCCTCCTCGACCTGGTCCCGGCCGACGGCAACCGGCCGTACGACATGGCCAAGGTCATCGAGGAGATCGTCGACGACGGCGAGTACCTGGAGGTCCACGAGCGCTGGGCGCGGAACATCATCTGCGCGCTGGCCCGCCTGGACGGCCAGGTGGTCGGCATCATCGCCAACCAGCCGCAGGTCCTCGCCGGCGTCCTGGACATCGAGGCGAGTGAAAAAGCTGCGCGCTTTGTCCAGATGTGTGACGCTTTCAATATCCCGATCGTCACCTTCCTGGACGTGCCGGGGTTCCTCCCCGGTGTCGACCAGGAGCACGGCGGAATCATCCGCCACGGCGCGAAGCTGCTGTACGCCTACTGCAACGCGACCGTGCCGAGGATTTCGCTGATCCTGCGCAAGGCGTACGGAGGTGCCTACATCGTCATGGACTCCCAGTCGATCGGCGCCGACCTCACCTACGCCTGGCCGACCAACGAGATCGCCGTGATGGGCGCGGAAGGCGCCGCGAACGTCATCTTCCGCCGCCAGATCGCCGGCGCGGAAGACCCCGAGGCCATGCGCCAGAAGATGGTCAAGGAGTACAAGGCCGAGCTGATGCACCCGTACTACGCGGCCGAGCGCGGCCTCGTGGACGACGTCATCGACCCCGCCGAAACCCGCGAGGTCCTGGTCAAGTCCCTGGCCATGCTGCAGTCCAAGCACGCCGACCTGCCCTCCCGCAAGCACGGCAACCCCCCGCAGTAACCCGGCGGACCCGCCGCGGCAACCCCGCGGACCTCTCTCTCACGGAGACTGACACCCATGAGCACTCCTGACATCCGCGTCGAGAAGGGCCACGCCGAGGCCGAGGAGGTCGCCGCCATCACGGCCGTCCTCCTGGCCCGCGCGGCCGCCCAGCCGGCACCCACGGCCCACACCCACCGAGGCCGCGCCAGGGCCGCCTGGCGCCGCCTGGAGCGCGAGGGCGGCTTCCGCGCCCCGCACAGCTGGCACTAGGCTGCGCCGCTTCGCCCGGTTCCTGAATTCCTGAAGGGCCCCTCCGCCATGGAGGGGCCCTTCTTGGTGTGTGCGCACCTTGGTGTGTACGCACAGAGACAAAGAACCCCGCGCTCCAGGGGCGCGGGGTTCCTCACGAACGAACTGCTAGCGCAGGCGGGCCATCAGGGCGTGCTCGACCAGCGTGATCAGCGCACTCTTGGCGTCCGCGCGGTGGCGGGCGTCGGTCGTGATGATCGGGGTGTCGGGGCCGATCTGGAGAGCCTCTCGGACCTCGTCGGGGTTGTACGGCTGGTTGCCGTCGAAGCCGTTGAGGGCGATGACGAAGGGCAGTCCGCTGTTCTCGAAGTAGTCGACCGCGGGGAAGCAGTCGGCGAGGCGCCGGGTGTCCACGAGCACCACCGCGCCGATCGCACCGCGCACCAGGTCGTCCCACATGAACCAGAACCGGTCCTGACCCGGGGTACCGAAGAGGTAGAGGATCAGGTCCTGGTCGAGGGTGATGCGGCCGAAGTCCATGGCCACCGTGGTGGTGGTCTTGTCCCCGGTGTGGGTGAGGTCGTCGATGCCGGCCGAAGCGGACGTCATGACGGCCTCTGTGCGCAGCGGGTTGATCTCCGAGACGGCGCCGACGAACGTGGTCTTGCCCACGCCGAAGCCGCCCGCCACCACGATCTTCGCGGAGGTGGTGGAGCGGGAAGGACCGCCGCTAGAGCTTGCGAAGTCCACTGAGCACCCTTTCGAGCAGTGTCACGTCTGGCTGGCCACCGGCGTTCTCGTCGCCGCCGGGCTGATGGATGGCGACCAGGCCCGCCTCCGCCAAGTCGGCGACGAGGATCCTGGCCACGCCGAGGGGGATTGTCAGGAGCGCGGAGATTTCGGCTACCGACTTGATCTCACGGCAGAGGTTGCAGATCCGCTGATGCTCGGGCAGTTGACCCTGCATCTGGTGCGGAGCGGCGGTGGTGTGCACCAGTGCCTCGATGGCGAGCTGGTAGCGCGGGCGGGTCCGGCCGCCGGTCATGGCGTACGGACGCACCAAGGGGTTGTTGGATGCCGTGGCCGGCGCCGGCTCGGGGCGGCGCTGGGGCTGCACCGGCTGGATGCGCGGGGCCGGGGGCTGGTCGTACGGTGAGGGGCCGGGGCCCTGCGGTGCGTACGGCTGCCTGTGGCTCGGTGCGGAGGGGAAGTTGTAACGGTTCGGGTTCTGGGAACCGTCGCCCCGGCCCTGGCCAGGGCCGTACGACCAGTTTCCCGAATTCGAACCGCCTGGGGGTGTTGCCACTCTCTTCTCCTCCTCCGACTGCGCCGGGCACCCATCCGTGTGGAGCCGCGTCCCGAAACCTTACGGCCACGGGACACGAATACGCATCGTCCCTTAATTAGTTGAGAAGGCTTCCCTGGAGCTCCGCACGGAGATCCGGGGTGAGGACCGTGCCCGCGCGGTCCACCAGAAGGGCCATCTCGTACCCGATGAGGCCGATGTCCGCTTCCGGGTGGGCCAGGACCGCGAGGGAGGACCCGTCGGAGATGGACATGATGAAGAGGAATCCCCGCTCCATCTCCACAACCGTCTGATTCACGCTGCCCCCCTCGAAGATCCGGGAGGCGCCTGCCGTCAGAGACGTCAGACCGGAGGCGACGGCCGCGAGCTGGTCGGCGCGGTCGCGGGGGAAGCCTTCGGACATCGCCAGAAGGAGTCCGTCGGCGGAGACCACCACCGTGTGGGACACCCCCGGGGTGTTGTCCACGAAGTTGGTGATCAACCAGTTCAGGTTCTGTGCCGCCTGGCTCATCGGGCTCACACTAACGCTCCTGGTTGTAGGTGCTGTCAGGACCGAAGCCCTGGCCGTTCGTTTCACTGCCTGCGCTGCGTCCGCGCTGGACGCCCCGACGCAGGTTGCTCAGCCTGCCCCGGACGTCCTCCGGGGCGCGGGAGACCTGTGGGCCCCCCTGGGGGGTGGTTTCGGCGGCACCCGAGACCAGATTGGCCTTGGGCACCCGCCGCGGCAGGCCCGAGGCGGTGACCCCGCCTGCCTTGGGCTTCCGGAGCTGCGACGCCTGCTGCCACCGCTCGTCGTTCTGCGAGCGCCAGCCGCTGTCGCCGTTCGTCCCCGGAGTGTTGCCCGGTGCGGGAGCCGACGCTTCCTGCTGCCCGCGCGCCGCGTTACCTGAGGTACCCGAGCCGTTGGAAGCGCTCGCGACGGATCCGCGGCGGGGCAGCCCGGCGTCGGTCAGCTCGTGGGCGGCGGGAGAGGCCGGTCCCGGACGGTCGAAGCCTACGCGGTTCCGCTCACTTGCGTCAGCGGCCTGCGAGGATTCCGTTTCCGGAGCGTAATGAGCCGGATAGCCGTTCTGGTAGCTGTCCTGCTGGGGCTGCTGCGGCCAGTCGTCCTGGTACGACGGGCTCGCGGCCGGCTCCGCGTACGCGGGGTCGGGGTAGCCGCCGTTGGAGGGGTAGTACTGCTCGTCGTACGGCTTGTCGTACGACTGCTCCTCGAACGAGGTCTGCTGCGGCTCCGCGTAGGCCTGCTCCTCGTACGTCTGCTGCGGCTGCTCCTGGTAGGACCGCTCCTCGTACGACGGCTGCGGGCGCTCCTGGTACGACGGCTGTTCGTCGAACAGCGGGCCCGAGTAGCCGGTGGGGGCTTCCGCCGCCTCCTGCTGAGGCTGCCCGGGCTGCGGGCCGTGCGTCTGGGCCTCCAGGGCCGCCCGGCGCTCCTCGCGCATCAGGGAGCGGCCGACGGGGTCCAGATCGCGGATGTCGTCGGGGACGTCCACGTACCGGCTGTCGTCGAAGCCGAGCTCGGCGGCGGTGCGCATCGGCTGCACCTGGTTGAAGCTCTCACCCTGGAAGTGCTGCTCCGGGATGATCTGCGAGACGGTGAACTCCTCGCGGTCCAGCGGGGTCTCGCCGCCACCGCCGTGCGTGATCGCGTCCGGCAGCATGACCAGCGAGGTCGTACCGGCCTGCTCGCCCGAGGGACGCAGCTGGACGCGGATGCCGTGCCGGTCGGACAGCCGGCCGACCACGAACAGGCCCATGCGCTGCGAGATCGCGGCGTCCACGGTCGGCGGGTTGGCCAGCTTGTGGTTGATGTCCGCGAAGTCCTCGGCGGTCAGGCCGATGCCCTTGTCGTGGATCTCGATCATGATGCGGCCGTCGGGGAGACGGGTCGCGGTGACGCGGACCTTGGTCTGCGGGGAGGAGAACGTGGTGGCGTTCTCCAGCAACTCGGCCAGCAGGTGCACGAGGTCGGTGACCGCGCGGCCGTGGATCTCGGCCTCCGGGACGCCGGACAGTTCGATGCGCTCGTACTGTTCCACCTCGGAGGAGGCGGCGCGGAGCACGTCGACCAGCGGGACCGGCTGGTCCCAGCGGCGGCCGGGCTCCTCGCCGGCGAGGACCAGGAGGTTCTCGCCGTTGCGGCGCATACGGGTGGCCAGGTGGTCCAGCTTGAAGAGGTTCTCCAGCTGGTCCGGGTCGGCCTCGTTGTTCTCCAGGTCGGTGATCAGGGTCAGCTGGCCCTCGATCAGCGACTGGTTGCGGCGCGAGAGGTTGGTGAAGATCGCGTTGATGTTGCCCCGCAGCAGGGCCTGCTCGGAGGCGAGCCGGACCGCTTCGCGGTGGACCTGGTCGAAGGCGCGGGCGACCTCGCCGATCTCGTCCTTGGTGGTGATCGGGATCGGGGCGACCCGGGTGTCGACCCGGCCGGGGTCGGTGCGGGAGAGCTGGTCGACCAGCATCGGCAGGCGCTGCTCGGCGATGCCGAAGGCGGCGTTGCGCAGCTGGCGCATCGAGCGGCTCATCTGGCGGGCGACGGCACCGGCCAGGATGAAGGCGAGCAGCAGGGCGATCACGACGACGGCGCCGGTGATGAACGCGGAGTTCTTGGCGTCGTCGGCGATGCCGGAGGCCTCGTTCACCGCCTTGTCGGCCATGTCCGACTCGATCTTGCGGTACGCGTCGAACTTGAGGGTGTTGACCGCCCACCAGTTCTCGGCCGTGACGCCCCTGAGCGCGAGCTGCTGGCGCGCGAGGGTGCTGGTGGAGTCCAGCGTGGCGAGGGCCGTGACCATGTACTTCGGGTCGGACGGCGGCGGGACGTAGTTCGGGTTCTTGGCCTTGGCCTGCTGGGCCATCGTCACGGCCTGGGCCTGGATGTCCTTCTTCGCCGTGTCCAGCTTCGCCGCGTCGGCCTCGGTGCCGCCGCCGATGTACTCCTCGACGGCGATGCCCTCGAGGTAGGCGTAGGAGGAGAGGGCCACGCGCTGGCTCGCCAGGTTGGGGGCGTCGGGACCCGGCTTGAACAGCATGTGCATGCCGATCGAGCGGTCCAGCGACAGCGCCGCCTTGGTGAGCGACATGGCGTAGACGGTACGGCCGTAGGAGGTGATGTTGCCGGTGCCCAGGCCGAGCTCGTTGGCGAACTCCATCAGCGGGTGGGCGACCTTGACGTAGCCCTCCTCGGTCTGCACGCCGGTGAACTTGGAGGTGTACGCGCCGGCGCGCAGCGTCTGCAGGAAGGGCTCGGCCTCGCGGAACAGCTTCAGCCGGCGCTCCAGGCCGGACTCGTGCGGCATGTTCTGCGCGGCCTGGTCGAAGCCGTCGGCGGCCTGGTCGGTGGCGTTGCGGGCCGCCGTGATGGTCGCCTTGTCCTGGGCGGTCGCCAGCTTGCCCTTCAGCAGCGGGGCCGCGGTGATGTCGCGCTCGTTCTCGAGCGCGTTGGCGTACGACAGCGAGGCGCGCACCAGGCGGGCGGTGTTCTCGGCGTCGCGGGCCTGCTGCCAGGTGTCGATCGAGGTCTTCACCTGGAAGCCGCCCATGACGAGACCGACCGCCACGGGTATCAGCAGGATCGCGTTCAGTCTGGTCGGCACGCGCCAGTTGCGCGGGGAGAACCGGCCGCCGCTCGGCTCGGGAGCTGCCGCCGGCTCCGCACCGGTCAGGGGGGTGGGCGCCGCAGCGCGCGGCGGCGGGGTGAAGTTGCCCCGCGCCGACGGCTCGGGACCGTTCTTGCTTCGCCTCACTCGACCAACAACCTCTCGGCGGTCGGCACCTACGTCGTGCCGCAGTCTCTCAGAGCCCGGTTCGTCATCGACTAGTGAGTACGTCTTTGACTATTGGGCAGTTCAGGCATTCCAGCACGTGGACCAGTGCTCTTCCAAACAGCGGAAACCCTTGAGTGACGCTCTTGTCAGGCCAAGATAAAACGGTCATAAAGAGCGAGCCCCGGCAAAAGGCGGGGCCATTGTGAGCACAGCGGCACTGCGCGACCGCGTCGCGTGGTGATACCGGGGGATTCCTCTGCCGAACTGTTATGAACACCGGAGCCGACCGTGTCAAAGGCCACAGTCGGCTCCGGCGTCCCGTCACGACAACTGCCGTAAGTGACGTCGCACTTGAGTGCGTACGTGTGTGCTACTTGAGCCGCGCCATCAGGGCGTGCTCGACCAGCGTGATCAGCGCACTCTTGGCGTCCGCGCGGTGGCGGGCGTCGGTCGTGATGATCGGGGTGTCGGGGCCGATCTGCAGCGCCTCCCGCACTTCCTCGGGGGCGTAGGGCTGGTTGCCGTCGAAGCCGTTGAGGGCGACGACGAAGGGCAGTCCGCTGTTCTCGAAGTAGTCGACCGCGGGGAAGCAGTCGGCGAGGCGCCGGGTGTCCACGAGCACCACCGCGCCGATCGCACCGCGCACCAGGTCGTCCCACATGAACCAGAACCGGTCCTGACCCGGGGTACCGAAGAGGTAGAGGATCAGGTCCTGGTCGAGGGTGATGCGGCCGAAGTCCATGGCCACCGTGGTGGTGGTCTTGTCCCCGGTGTGGGTGAGGTCGTCGATGCCGGCCGAAGCGGACGTCATGACGGCCTCTGTGCGCAGCGGGTTGATCTCCGAGACGGCGCCGACGAACGTGGTCTTGCCCACGCCGAAGCCGCCCGCCACCACGATCTTCGCGGAGGTGGTGGCCCGGCCCGCGTCAGAGCTTGCGAAGTCCACTGAGCACCCTTTCGAGCAGCGTCACGTCAGGTGCGCCGCCGTTGTTCTCGTCGCCACCCGGCTGGTGGATGGCGACCAGGCCGGCCTCGGCGAGGTCGGCCACCAGGATCCGGGCCACTCCGAGCGGCATGGTCAGCAGCGCGGAGACCTCCGCGACCGACTTGACCTCACGGCACAGGTGGCAGATCCGCTGGTGCTCCGGGAGCAGTCCCATGAGCGCTGCCGGATCGGCAGTGGTGCTGATCAGCGCCTCGATCGCGAGCTGATACCGCGGCCGGGTCCGGCCACCGGTCATCGCGTACGGCCGTACCAGTGGCTGGTCGCCCTCGTCCCCGTACGGTTCCGCGTACGGATCGTGATGAGCGGTGGGCGGGGTCATGAATCCTCCGGGCGGGACAGCAAGTCGGTCAGTCAAGCCGTCGGACGGGGCCGGTGGGGGGATTGTGGCGGCCGGACGGTGTTTTCGTGAGGTGGGTGGTGCCGGGACGGTCAGTGGAGCAGACTGCCTTGGAGTTCGGCGCGCAGGTCCGGCGTAAGTACCGCCCCCGCACGGTCGACGAGCAGTGCCATCTCGTAGCCGACGAGACCGATGTCGCACTCCGGGTGGGCCAGTACCGCGAGGGACGACCCGTCCGAGACGGACATCAGGAAGAGGAACCCGCGCTCCATCTCGACGACCGTCTGCGCCACGGTGCCGCCCTCGAAGATCCGGGAGGCCCCGGCCGTGAGGGAGGTCAGCCCGGACGCGACGGCCGCCAGCTGGTCGGCGCGGTCCCGCGGGAAGCCTTCGGACATCGCCAGCAGAAGGCCGTCGGCGGAGACCACCACGGTGTGGGACACCCCAGGGGTGTTGTCCACGAAGTTGGTGATCAACCAGTTCAGGTTCTGTGCCGCCTGGCTCATCGGACTCAACTAACGCTCCTGCTGGTGAGTGGGGCTCGGGAAGCTGCCGGTCTGGCCGCTGCCGGCCTGACGGCCCTGAGCGATGCCCCGACGGAGATTGGTCAGCCGTCCGCGTACGTCGTCAGGCGCACGCGAGACCTGCGGACCGGCTTGGTGCTGTTGCTGCTGAGCCGTGCCCGGGACGAGGTTCGCCCGGGGCACCCGGCGCGGCAGGCCGGAGGTGGTGACGCCGCCCGCCGCTGGCTGCCGGACGCGCTCTGCCTGGCGGACGATCTCGTCGTTCGGCGAGGTGCGCCAGGAGCCGGTGACGGAGCCGTTGCCGGCCGCCTGCGCGCCCGCGGGACGCTGCGGAGCCGGGGCGGGCGCCTGCTGCGGCGCGGGCTGCTGCTGCGGACCGCCGTGGAACCAGTTGGTCTCCAGCGTGTCGTACAGCGGGGTACGGCCGTCGAGCGGACCACTGGCCGGCGGCAGCGCCTCCGGCTCACGCTGCGCCGGACGCTGCTGCTGCGGGGCCTGCGGACGCGGGGCGCCGAAGTCGTCCCGGCCGGCCGGCTGCGGGCGCTCGAACTGACCGGTGTGCGCCGGGTTCTGGCGCCCGGGCAGGGCGTGCTGGCCGGTGGAGCTGCCGTCGTAGCCGCCGTCGAAGCCCTGCGGGGCCGCGAACTGGCCGGTGTTCCGGCTCGCGTTCCGGGCGCTGTCGTCCCGCTGCGGCGCCGACGTGCCGAAGACGTCGGAGCGGACGAACTGACCCGAGCCGTCCCCGGCGGCGGGACCGTCGAAGCGGCCGGGCAGCTGGTCGGCGTCGGGACGCTCGAACTGGCCGGTCTGCAGCGGGTTCTCGGGGCGCGGGAACTGGCCGGTCTGCTGCGGGTTCTCGGGGCGCGGGAACTGGCCGGTCTGCTGCGGGTTCTCCGGCCGCGGGAACTGGCCGGTGTTCTGGGGGCCGCCCAGGCCGTTCAGGTCCGGGCGCGGGAACTCGCCCGTGGCCGCCGGGCCCTGTGCGTCGAACCGGGGAATCGCCGGTATCTCGGCGGTCGAGCCCGGACCCTGCCGGTCGTCGACGCGTGGCATGCGCGCGGTGTGCGCCGGACCCTGCTCGTCGTGGCCGCGCGGGGCGTCCAGCGAGGCGCGCGACAGCGGGGCCTGGGTGTCGCTCCAGTCCGGGGTGCGCGGCTGGTCACCGCCGGGCAGCTCGGCCCGCGGGCCGCCGCGCGGCGGCAGCTGGGGCTGGCGACCCTGGTCGGAGCCGGCACCGGACCGCTGCGGGCCACGGCCGCCGAAGGCGTCACCGCCGAAGGGGTCCTGCTGCGGGCCGCCCGGGTTCGCGGCCTGCAGGCCCTGCGGGGCGCCGGGCGTCTGACCGCCGAAGCCGCCCGCACCGGCACCCGCGGGCACCTGCCGGCCCTGCGGGCCACCGAGACCGGGACCGCCGGGAGTACCGAGGCCGCCCTGGGGACCGCGCGCACCGCCCGGCGCACCGGGACGGCCGCCCTGGCCGGCACCGGGCAGCGCGGCCCGGGGACCCTGGCCCGCACCGACCTGGCCGCGCGGAGCAGGACCCGCACCGAGCAGACCGCCACCGGACGGGGCGCCGCCGAGGGCACCGCCGCTCGCGTTGCCGGCCTGACGCCGGGCCGCGGCCGCACCGGCGGCGGCCTGCGCGGCGGCGGGGCCACCGGTGCCGATCGGCGCGCCCGCCTTGCCCGGAGCGGGCTTCTTCCCGCCCTGGGCCACGTCCACGGGCAGCATGACCAGCGCGGTCGTGCCACCGGAGTCGGACGGGCGCAGCTGGATGCGGATGCCGTGCCGCTGGGACAGCCGGCCGACCACGAAGAGGCCCATGCGGCGGGAGACGGAGACGTCCACGGTGGGCGGCGAGGCGAGCCGCTCGTTGATCGCCGCGAGGTCCTCGGGGGACAGGCCGATACCGGTGTCGTGGATCTCGATCAGCACGCGGCCGTCGGGCAGCGCGTGACCGGTGACCTTGACCTTGGTCTGCGGTGAGGAGAACGAGGTGGCGTTCTCCAGCAGCTCGGCGAGCAGGTGCACGAGGTCGTTGACCACACGGCCGGCGACCTCGGTCGTCGGCACGGAGGCCAGCTCGATGCGCTCGTACTGCTCCACCTCGGACGCGGCGGCGCGGAGCACGTCGACCAGCGGGACCGGTCGGGTCCAGCGGCGGCCGGGCTCCTCACCCGCGAGGACGAGGAGGTTCTCGCCGTTACGGCGCATACGCGTGGCGAGGTGGTCGAGCTTGAACAGCGAGGACAGCTGGTCCGGGTCGGCCTCGCGGGACTCCAGTTCGGAGATCAGCGACAGCTGGCGCTGGATCAGACCCTGGGAGCGGCGCGAGAGGTTGGTGAACATCGCGTTGACGTTGCCCCGCAGCAGGGCCTGCTCGGCGGCGAGGCGGACCGCCTCGCGGTGCACGTCGTCGAAGGCCGCGGCCACCTGGCCGATCTCGTCCCGGGAGTGCACACCGACCGACTCCACGGAGGTGTCGACGTCCTGCGGGTCGGACTCCGACAGCTGCTTGACCAGCTCGGGCAGGCGGTCCTGGGCGACCTTGGTCGCGGTCTCCTGCAGGCGGCGCAGCGAGCGGATCATGGAGCGGGCCACGATGAACGCGCCGACCAGCGAGACACCGAGCACGAGCAGGATCAGCGCACCGGAGATGATGGCGTCCTGCTGGGTGGCGCTCTTCAGCTCGCGGGCCTTCTGCTCCATCTCCTCGAGCAGCGTGTGCTCGATCTTCTTCATCTGCTCGATCTTGGTCGAGCTGTCGTCCACCCAGTCGCGGTAGGAGCGGGCGTTCAGGCTCTGCAGGCCGTCGGGGGAGTCGAAGACGCGCTTGGCGTAGGTGTCCGCGGACTCGATCGTCGGGTTGCCCTCGTCGATCGGCTTGAGGAGTTCCTCGGCGTTGTTGTTCGCGTAGATCTTCCGGAAGATCGCGATCTCGGAGTTCTCGCTCTGGTACGCCGACTGGCCGTAGAGGCGGTCGTTCGTCGACAGGTCACCCTTGGTCGACGTGGTCGCGGGCAGCGCGGCGGCGATCGTGGCGCGCTGCACGGAGGCGTACTCCTTGGCGGTGGAGAAGGCCGCCAGAGCGCGGGTGCGCGAGATCATCTCCGGGTTGCTGGACGCCTGGGCCATGTCCTGGGACAGGTCGATCAGCTGGGTGATGAGCCGGTGGTAGGACTCGATCGTCTGGGTGGAGTTGCCCTTCGAGGAGTAGGCGCCCTTGCGGATCTTGGCCAGCTGGTCGAGCTGGTTGAAGATGCCGACGAGGTTGTCACGCACGCCCTGGAGCTGGCCGCCCTTGCTGGCGGCGTCGATCTCCTGGGTGGAGTTCTCGAAGTTCGTCAGGGCCCGGTCGGTCTTGTCCCGGTAGCCCTTGACCGTGTAGTCGCTCGCGTTCAGGCCGTGCGCCAGGGGACCGGCGGACTGGTCGCGCTCCTCCTGGAGCGCGGCGGCCAGCTCGGTGGCCTGCTTGGTCATGTCCGTCAGCAGCTTCATGTTGTCGAGCTGCTGGATGTCGGTGATGTTCTGGTCGATGCGCAGCGCGCCCAGCGAGGTCGCCGCGACCACGGGCAGCGCGAGCAGCGACACCAGGCGCGTGGAGATGCGCCAGTTGCGCAGGGCCACGCGGGAGCCGGGGCCGCCGGAGCCCTTGGCGGGCTTGATGGCCGGCGCGGGGGTGGCGCCGGAGTTGCCGGTCCCGGTGGAGGCCGACGAGGCCGACACGGCGGGGCGTCCGCCGCGCTCACCGCCGTCCGCCGACGAGCCCGGGTTCTGGGCGTGCTGGGGCGAGGAGCTGCCCTTCATGGGGCCAGTCCCGTCGTGCGACTCCGGCTCCGCCGAAGCGCTGCCATCCCTCTTGAAACGTCCCTGCACTAGCGTCGCAACCTCTGGACCAGGCACCCCTCCGCGCGAACGGAGGGACACGGTGTCGGCGTTGTGGAGAGCGCCCTGAATACGCCCCCCGGTGGTCTTGAGTGACCGGCGCTGGTTCCCCCCTGTCTCGGCCGCCGCTCGGCGCTGCTTCGCGCCCCTTGCGCCGGCTCGATTCCCGCGGCGGTCCGTGGAATTCCAGCACAGTGCCGGATCTCCAACAAGGGCCGTGTCCCGAGCTGTGACCTCCGTGACGGGCTGTGAGTGCCGCGTCACCAGCAGTGGAGGCCGATCCCGAACATATCGGACGTATCCCGGCGAGTTAGCGGTCGGTGTCTGGTGTCTGAGTCGCCATGATCAGGAGCGGAATGATGGCTTCAGGTGGTCAATGTCCGTTTCGGGCGGTCGTGTTGCCAGTCGGATTTGACCGAATTGTCCGCGAGGTCGTGAGCAAACTCACATGGACCTCGTGGGCAGTTGGCGCCTTGGGCAGGGAATTGGATGTTTAGCCTGACGCTTTACATCAGGGACGTATCTGTAACCCCGCCGACACAGGACTAGGACGCCTACAACCGTGAAGACGACGATGATGTTCCACAGGATCGCCAACCCGCGACGCACCACCCTGGCGCACCTGAAGGACGCCGGCGAACTGCAGACGCCCGAGCAGGAGCACTCCGTCGACCTGCCCGCCCAGACGGCCAACCCCCGGCGCACGGTGCTGGTGGACGTCCCGGTCGGCGCGACGGCCTCGGCCGGAGAGTAGCGGACGGGCGTCCACCCGATGCGCCGAGCCGCCGGCGGCCGTGCTCCCGCGGCCACCGGCGTGCCGTACGGCCCACGGCACGGCCCCGGCGGCGCACGCCGGACACCGCGAACCTGGATCACCACCGGTTAACCTGGGGCGTCAGTACGCCGGTTCTCAGTAAGGGGCGCAAGGATCCCGTGCGCATCGCCAGGTTCTCCATCGACGGGAACGTAGCCTTCGGCGCGGTCGAGGGCGACAAGCAGGACGAACTCGTCCTCGACATCATCAAGGGCATCCCGTTCGCGGACTACGAGCTGTCCGGTACGAAGGTGCCGCTGAGCAAGGTCAGGCTGCTTCCGCCGGTCCTGCCCAACAAGGTCGTGGCGTTCGGCCGCAACTACGGCGAGCACGCCCGCGAGCTGGGCAACGAGGTGCCGGACACCCCCTTCGCCTTCTTCAAGCCGTCCACCTCGGTGATCGGCCCCGGCGACGAGATCCAGTACCCCTCCTTCTCCGAGGAGCTGCACCACGAGGCCGAGCTTGCCGTCGTCATCGGCCGCATGTGCCGCGAGGTCCCGCGCGAGCGCGTCAAGGACGTGATCTTCGGCTACACCTGCGCCAACGACGTCACCGCCCGCGACGTGCAGAAACGCGAGAAGCAGTGGGCGCGCGCCAAGGGCTTCGACACCTCCTGCCCGCTCGGCCCCTGGGTGGAGACCGGCCTCGACCTCGACCGCGCGAACGACCTCACCATCCAGCTCACCGTCAACGGCGAACAGCGCCAGCTGGGCCGTACGAGCGAGATGATCCACCCCATCGAGGACCTGGTCGTCAACATCTCCGAGGCCATGACCCTGCTCCCCGGCGACGTCATCCTCACCGGCACCCCCGCAGGGGTCGGCCCCCTCAACGTCGGCGACGAGGTCGCCGTCTCCATCGAAGGCATCGGCACTCTCACCAACAAGGTTGTCAAGCGTGGCTAGCGCACCCGGCTCACCCGTACGCGTCCGTTTCTGTCCTTCGCCCACCGGTAACCCGCACGTGGGCCTGGTCCGCACCGCCCTGTTCAACTGGGCGTTCGCGCGGCACCACCAGGGCAGCGGTGCCCAATTCGTATTCCGCATCGAGGACACCGACGCCGCCCGCGACTCCGAGGAGTCCTACCACCAGCTGCTCGACGCGATGCGCTGGCTCGGCTTCGACTGGGACGAGGGTCCGGAGGTCGGCGGCCCGCACGCGCCGTACCGCCAGTCGCAGCGCATGGACATCTACCAGGACGTCGCCCGGAAGCTCCTGGACGCCGGCCACGCCTACCACTGCTACTGCTCCCAGGAGGAGCTGGACACCCGCCGCGAGGCCGCCCGCGCCGCCGGCAAGCCCTCCGGCTACGACGGCCACTGCCGCGACCTGACCGAGGCGCAGGTCGAGGAGTACCAGGCCCAGGGCCGCACCCCGATCGTCCGCTTCCGGATGCCCGACGAGACGATCACCTTCACCGACCTGGTCCGCGGCGAGCTGACCTTCACCCCGGAGAACGTGCCGGACTACGGCATCGTCCGCGCGAACGGCGCCCCGCTGTACACGCTGGTCAACCCGGTCGACGACGCCCTGATGGAGATCACCCACGTCCTGCGCGGCGAGGACCTGCTCTCCTCCACCCCGCGCCAGATCGCGCTGTACAAGGCGCTGACGGAGCTGGGCATCGCGAAGCGCGTCCCCGAGTTCGGCCACCTGCCGTACGTGATGGGCGAGGGCAACAAGAAGCTCTCCAAGCGCGACCCGCAGTCGTCGCTGAACCTGTACCGCGAGCAGGGCTTCCTGCCGGAGGGCCTGCTCAACTACCTGTCCCTGCTGGGCTGGTCGCTCTCCGCGGACAAGGACGTCTTCTCGGTCGAGGAGATGGTCGCCGCCTTCGACATCTCCGACGTGAACCCGAACCCCGCCCGCTTCGACCTGAAGAAGTGCGAGGCGATCAACGGCGACCACATCCGCATGCTGGATGTGAAGGAGTTCACCGAGCGCTGCCGCCCCTGGCTGAAGGCCCCGTTCGCGCCCTGGGCGCCCGAGGCCTTCGACGAGGCCAAGTGGCAGGCGATCGCACCGCACGCCCAGACCCGCCTGAAGGTGCTGTCGGAGATCACCGACAACGTCGACTTCCTCTTCCTGCCGGAGCCGGTCGAGGACGAGGCTTCCTGGACCAAGGCGATGAAGGAGGGCAGCGACGCCCTGCTCCGCACGGCCCGCGAGAAGCTGGAGTCGGCCGACTGGACCTCCCCCGAGTCCCTGAAGGAGGCCGTCCTGGCCGCCGGCGAGGTGTACGGCCTCAAGCTCGGCAAGGCCCAGGCCCCGCTCCGCGTCGCCGTCACCGGCCGCACCGTCGGCCTGCCGCTCTTCGAGTCCCTGGAAGTCCTGGGCAGGGAGAAGACGCTGGCCCGCATCGACGCGGCACTGGTGAAGCTGAGCGCTTAGCCGGCCCATGCGTCAGGGGCGGCATCCGGAGGGTTCCGGGTGCCGCCCCTGTTGCGTTGGTCACTGTGCGTCGGCTTCGTCGATCAGATAGGCGCTCTCGTCGAAGATCTCCAGCACGACGACGACCATGATCGCGCCGGCCACGATGTACTCCAGCACCAGGCCGGGGGCCACGTATGCCTTGCGCAGGTGCTCGTCAGGGCCCAGCTGGGCGGTCGAGGTCTTCCGGAACGGGTCGCGTGCCAGTATGCGTACGGCCCTGTCCAACTGCGCTCTGCGCTCTGCGGGCAGGGCGTCGAACGTCGCGCGGGCCTCGACGGTGAACTGGACGCGGTACTCGCTCATGCCGCCCAGTCTGCCAGCCGTTCGGCGGTACCGTCGGTGTCATGACGATCAGAGCCGTGGTCTGGGACGTGGACGACACCCTGTTCGACTACACGACCGCCGACCGCGCGGGCATGCGGGCACATCTGGCGGCGGAAGGGCTGCTCGCCGGGTACGACGGCCCGGAGCAGGCCCTCGCCCGGTGGCGGGAGATCACCGACAGCCAGTGGGCGCGGTTCTCGGCGGGGGAGGTCAGCTTCGAGGGGCAGCGGCGGGACCGCGTGCGGGTCTTCCTGGACACGGAGCTGACAGACGCCGAGTGCGACACCTGGTTCCAGCGGTACATAGGGCACTACGAGGCCGCCTGGAGCCTCTTCCCGGACGTCCTGCCCGCCCTGGAGGCCCTTTCCGCCAGCCACCGGCACGCGGTGCTGTCCAACTCCAGCCTCACGGTCCAGGAGCACAAGCTGCGCACCCTCGGTCTCCTCGACCGCTTCGAGGTCGTGCTGTGCGCCGCCGAGCTGGGCGTCTCCAAGCCGGAGGCCGGCGCCTTCCTGGCCGTCTGCGAGGCGCTGCGGCTGCCTCCGCACGAGGTGGCGTACGTCGGCGACCACCCGGAGATCGACGGGCGGGGCGCCGCCGAGGCCGGGCTGCTGTCGGTGTGGATCGATCGCCGGACGGGCTCGGCGCAGGAGCCCGGGGAGGTCGTCTGCCGCCGGATCTCGACCCTCGCCGAACTCCCCGCGCTCGTCCGCGCGGATACCCGTTTTGGAGCCCCGTCCACCTTCGGGTAATGTTCTTCCTGCGCCGAGGGGATCGGGCCGGAAGGCCGGAGTCCCGAGGAGCAAGCTAGAACGACGACCCCGCAGGGGCTTGAGTTCCAGTGGCCTATGGTGTAATTGGCAGCACGACTGATTCTGGTTCAGTTAGTCTTGGTTCGAGTCCAGGTAGGCCAGCTCGCAGAGCTTATCTGCAAAGCCCCCGTTGTGTAGCGGCCTAGCACGCTGCCCTCTCAAGGCAGTAGCGCCGGTTCGAATCCGGTCGGGGGTACTGATCCTGATCCTGTCGGGATCGCTAGGGCCCCCGTTGTGTAGCGGCCTAGCACGCCGCCCTCTCAAGGCGGTAGCGCCGGTTCGAATCCGGTCGGGGGTACTGACTGGTCTAAACCATCATTGGTCTATGGTGTAATTGGCAGCACGACTGATTCTGGTTCAGTTAGTCTTGGTTCGAGTCCAGGTAGACCAGCTCGGGCCTGCGGAAACGCAGAGTCCACGCCCCCGTTGTGTAGCGGCCTAGCACGCCGCCCTCTCAAGGCGGTAGCGCCGGTTCGAATCCGGTCGGGGGTACGTACAGGGAAGGCCCTCCACTTCGGTGGGGGGCCTTCGCCGTACCCGGCCCTACTCGATGCCGTACCGTCGGCCCGACTCCTCCTCCTGGGCCAGCCGGCGCAGCGCCTGCAGCATCGACTCGGTCAGTACGGCACCGAGCACCGCCGTCTCCACCTTCTCCGCCTCCGACGGGTACGTCTCCACGACGTCCAGGTCGAGTTTCGCGACCTCGTGCATCAACCTGCCGTACTCCACCAGCAGTTCGGCGCCCCAGTCGTAGCCGAGCCTGCGGAACGCGGCCACCGACACCACCAGGGAGCGGTACGCGGGCGAGATGGTCGTCAGCAGCCGGGCATTGGACCAGCCCAGCGTCTCCAGCAGCTCGTCCGCTTCCCGGTGCGCGGCCCGCACGAAGCCGTCCTCCTCGTCCGGCTCCGGCACCTGTGGCAGCGCCCACAGGGCCGCGCCCAGCCGGATCGTACGGCTCAGGGACTCGTCGTCGATGTTCCGCAGCACCTCACGGACCGTGGCCACCGACAGCCCGCCGACCTGGATCATCGCGCGCACCAGCCGCAGCCGGCGCAGGTGCTCCTCGCCGTACTCGGCCGTGGTCGCGTTGAGCTGGCGGCCCGGCGGCAACAGGCCTTCGCGCAGGTAGTACTTGATCGTCGCGGTGGACACACCGCTGCGTCTGCTCAGTTCGGCCAGCCGCATGTCTTGCGCCCCTTCTTGGGTAACGGCACTATCCAAACATCGGCACTTGGATAGCACAGCTCGCCAATGAGGGGGGAAGTCATGGTGTCCCGTACGACCGCCGACGCGAAGGGTGAGGTCGTCGTCCTGCTGATCGGCATGCGCATCAACCGCTTCTGGGCGGTGCACCTGTGGCTGCCGGTGATGCTGGGGATGTTCCGCATGCTGCGGGAGCTGGAGAAGGACCCGGCGCGGGGCCTGCGCGCCAAAGTGCTGCTGACGGCGTCGCCGCGGACGTACTACGTCGTGCAGTACTGGGAGTCCAAGGACAAGCTGTACGCCTACGCGACCGCGCCGGACGCGTTCCACCACCGGGCGTGGACCGCACTCAACCGCAAGGAGCGCAGCGGCAGGCTGCGCGGGCAGGTCGGGATCTGGCACGAGGCGTACGTCGTGCCGGAGGGCTCGTACGAGGCGATCTACGGGGACATGCCGGCCTTCGGCCTCGCGGCCGCGCACGGGCAGATCGCGCTGGAGAAGCGGGGCCGGTACGCCAAGGACCGGTTCGCCCACCGGACGCAGAAGGCGCCGGAGGCCGAGAAGACCGGCTGACCGGCGGGATCGGGGGAGCAAGGAGGGCCTGCCGCGGCGTTGAGGCAGGCCCTCCTCGGTGTTGCCGAACCTTCCCGGCCCCCGGGCTCAGCCCGAACGGCGCAGGGCCTCCGAGAGGCGGGCGGCGGCGTCGATGACCGCCTGGGCGTGCATACGGCCCGGGTGGCGGGTCAGGCGCTCGATCGGCCCGGAGACGGACACCGCGGCCACCACGCGGTTGGAGGGCCCGCGCACCGGCGCGGACACCGACGCGACGCCCGGCTCGCGCTCGCCGATGGACTGGGCCCAGCCGCGCCGCCGTACGCCCGACAGGGCCGTCGCCGTGAAGCGGGCGCCCTGCAGGCCGCGGTGCAGGCGCTCGGGCTCCTCCCACGCCATCAGGATCTGCGCCGAGGAGCCGGCCTTCATCGTGAGCGTGGAACCGACCGGGACCGTGTCCCGAAGGCCGGACAGCCGTTCCGCCGCGGCCACACAGATCCGCATGTCACCCTGGCGCCGGTAGAGCTGTGCACTCTCGCCGGTGACATCACGGAGGTGGGTGAGCACGGGGCCGGCCGTCGCGAGCAGGCGGTCCTCGCCGGCCGCCGCCGCCAGCTCCGCGAGACGCGGGCCGAGAATGAAACGGCCCTGCATGTCGCGTGCCACCATGCGGTGGTGTTCCAAAGCCACGGCCAGGCGGTGAGCCGTGGGTCGTGCCAGTCCGGTCGCGCCGACCAGTCCCGCGAGGGTGGCCGGACCGGACTCCAGAGCGCTCAGGACGAGGGCCGCCTTGTCCAGAACGCCGACGCCGCTACTGTTGTCCATGCAACGATACTTGCGTCTCACTCTGTGAAACGCAAGTTCAATTTTCCGTGGAACGCGCCACTCTGGAATCACACAACGGCCCGCAGACCAAGGGGCCCGGCGGCGGACGCCCGGAATCACGACTTCATGGGGCCCTCAACAGGGCAGTCGCCGCTTCCTCAAGATCTCTAGTTGGGCCGGTGGACGTTTGCCGGCCGGAGGGAAAGCGATGGGTAGGACACTCGCGGAGAAGGTCTGGGACGACCACGTCGTCCGGCGCGCCGAGGGCGAGCCCGACCTCCTCTTCATCGATCTGCACCTGCTGCACGAGGTGACCAGCCCGCAGGCCTTCGACGGGCTGCGCCAGAACGGCCGCCAGGTGCGTCGCCTCGACCTCACCATCGCCACCGAGGACCACAACACCCCGACCCTCGACATCGACAAGCCCATCGCCGACCCGGTCTCCCGCGCCCAGCTGGAGACGCTGCGCAAGAACTGCGCCGAGTTCGGGGTGCGCCTGCACCCGCTGGGCGACGTCGAGCAGGGCGTCGTGCACGTCGTCGGCCCCCAGCTGGGCCTGACCCAGCCCGGTACGACCGTGGTCTGCGGTGACTCCCACACCTCCACGCACGGCGCGTTCGGCGCGCTGGCGTTCGGCATCGGCACCTCCCAGGTCGAGCACGTGCTGGCCACCCAGACGCTGCCGCTGGCCCGCCCCAAGACCATGGCCATCACCGTCGAGGGCGAGCTGCCCGAGGGCGTCACCGCCAAGGACCTGATCCTGGCGATCATCGCGAAGATCGGTACGGGCGGCGGCCAGGGCTACGTCCTGGAGTACCGCGGCTCCTCCATCGAGAAGCTCTCGATGGAGGCCCGGATGACCATCTGCAACATGTCGATCGAGGCCGGCGCCCGCGCGGGCATGATCGCCCCCGACGAGACCACCTTCGAGTACCTCAAGGGCCGCCCGCACGCCCCCGAGGGCGCCGACTGGGACGCCGCCGTCGCGTACTGGAAGACGCTGAGGACGGACGACGACGCCGAGTTCGACGCCGAGGTCGTGATCAACGCCGACGAGCTGTCGCCGTTCGTCACCTGGGGCACCAACCCCGGCCAGGGCGCGCCGCTTTCGGCGAACGTCCCCGACCCGGCTTCGTACGAAGACGCTTCGGAGCGCCTCGCCGCCGAAAAGGCCCTGGAATACATGGGGTTGGACGCCGGCCAGCCGCTGCGCTCCATCAAGGTGGACACCGTCTTCGTAGGCTCGTGCACCAACGGCCGCATCGAGGACCTGCGCGCCGCCGCCGACCTCCTCAAGGGCCGCAAAGTCGCCGACGGCGTACGCATGCTGGTCGTCCCCGGCTCCGCGCGCGTGGGTCTGCAGGCCGTCTCCGAGGGCCTGGACGTGGTCTTCAAGGAGGCCGGCGCCGAATGGCGGCACGCGGGCTGCTCGATGTGCCTCGGCATGAACCCCGACCAGCTGGCCCCGGGCGAGCGCTCCGCCTCGACCTCCAACCGCAACTTCGAGGGCCGGCAGGGCAAGGGCGGTCGTACGCACCTGGTGTCGCCGCAGGTCGCGGCCGCCACCGCCGTCCTGGGCCACCTGGCCTCGCCCGCCGACCTGTCCGACGCCCCTGTGCCCGCTGGAGTCTGAGAAATCATGGAAGCCTTCACCACCCACACCGGCCGGGCCGTCCCGCTGCGCCGCAGCAACGTCGACACCGACCAGATCATCCCTGCTCACTGGCTCAAGAAGGTCACGCGGGACGGCTTCGAGGACGGGCTGTTCGAGGCCTGGCGCAAGGACGAGAACTTCATCCTCAACCGCCCCGAGCGGCAGGGCGCGACCGTCCTGGTCGCCGGCCCCGACTTCGGCACCGGCTCCTCCCGCGAGCACGCCGTCTGGGCGCTGCAGAACTACGGCTTCAAGGCCGTGATCTCCTCCCGCTTCGCGGACATCTTCCGGGGCAACTCGCTGAAGAACGGCCTGCTCACGGTGGTCCTGGACCAGAAGATCGTGGACGCCCTGTGGGAACTGACGGAACAGGATCCCACTGCTGAGGTCACTGTTGACCTTGAGGCTCGTGAGGTTCGCGCGGAGGGCATCACCGCCGCCTTCGAGCTGGACGAGAACTCCCGCTGGCGGCTGCTGAACGGCCTGGACGACATCTCCATCACGCTCCAGAACGAGCCCGACATCGCCGCGTACGAGGCCAAGCGGCCGTCCTACAAGCCGCGGACGCTCCAGATCTGATCCAACCCGCCGAGCGCGTCGCGTTTCGGCCACCCAACACCCCGTCCGTACCCCCGATCGCCACGATCGGGGGTACGGCCGTGTCTGCACCCGCACGGCCCCCGTGAGCTTCTCACTTCGCGCTCAACTTGCCACGTTACGAAGGCCGTTGCCTGGGTACGTGAGTGCTGGGATCGCGCCCTCCGCAAGTGCCTGGAAGGCCATTTGAGGCGGCAGTTGCCCCCTGCGCAGGCGACAACTCGCCCCAGATGGCACAATCTGTGCATGGAACACGACGGCCAACTCCAGCTCTATACGGCGGTCGCGAACCAACTCAAGGAAGCGCACTCAAGGGTGCGCGCACTGCAAGTCCCGGAGGGCGTACGGATGGCGCTGACCCGGAAGCTGCTGGTCATTACGGCCGCGGCCAAGCACGATCTCGCCGCTGCGGCAAGGCGGCTCGAGCGGTTCAACGCGGACCTCGACGAGGGTCGGATCCCCGGCGAGGACGACTGAACAGCCCGAGACCATCGAGTCTGTTGCGGCACAAGGGTGATAAGCCCGTTTCGTGTTTGATTTGCGGTATATATCTGCCTAACGTGCGAAAAAGCTTGAACACTTTCGTTCTGGCGATGTCTCCGAAGGGGAAGACGTGAACAAGGCGCAGCTCGTAGAAGCGATTGCCGACAAGGTGGGTGGCCGCCAGCAGGCCGCCGAGGCTGTCGATCATGTCCTGGACGCCATCGTCCGCGCGGTCGTCGCGGGCGAGCGGGTCTCGGTCACCGGCTTCGGGTCCTTCGAGAAGGTGGACCGCCCCGCCCGCTATGCCCGCAACCCTCAGACCGGCGAGCGGGTTCGGGTCAAGAAGACCTCCGTGCCGCGCTTCCGCGCCGGTCAGGGGTTCAAGGACCTGGTGAGCGGCTCGAAGAAGCTGCCGCGCGGTGGCGAGGTCTCGGTCAAGAAGGCACCCAAGGGCAGCCTGACCGGCGGGGCCGCGGCGACGGTCAAGAAGGCCGCCGCGAAGAAGACCACCAAGGCGGCCGCGAAGAAGGTCACGGCCAAGAAGGCGGCCCCGGCGAAGAAGGCGGCCGCCGCGAAGAAGACCGCGGCGAAGAAGGCGCCCGCCAAGAAGACCACCGCGGCCGCCAAGACCACCGCGGCGAAGAAGGTCACCGCGAAGAAGGCGGCGGCCAAGAAGGCCCCGGCGAAGAAGGTCACCGCGAAGAAGGCCCCGGCCAAGAAGTCGACGGCCCGCAAGACCACCGCCAAGAAGGCCACCGCCCGCAAGGCGACGTCGTAAGGACGCCAGGGCACTCACGCGCCGGGCCGGACTCCCCAGGGAGTCCGGCCCGCGGCGTGTGTAAGGGCAGTTACAGCGTTTGAAGGGTTACGAGGGTGATGCGCAGCGCGTCACCGGTTCCCTCCGTCTCGATCCGCACCCGCTGTCCGGGGCGCAGCAGCAAAAGGCCTCCGGCGGTGAACGCGGCGGCATCGAACGGCACCGGGGTGCCGTCGTCGAGGAGCACCTGTCCGCTGCGGGTTTCGGGGTCGTACGTGTATGCGGTGGCCTGCATGACGGCCAGCCTAGTGTTCGCCGGCGGGGGATGCGCCGTGGGGCTGCGGCCGTTCGCGGGCCGCGGGCCCGTCGTGGCCGGTCGCGCCCACGCGGCGGAGCCGCACATCGATACAGCCCCGCACACCCGGGGGTTGCAGCCGCCGCTCCCGCATTCGCGCCGTGGCTGCGGCACCTCCCGGCGAGCAGCGCCCCCAGCCCTGCTCGGCCCCGGCGCCGGGTGCGTTCAGAATCCGGGGATCAGCAAACCCGCCGAAACCGCGGCCGTATGCGGGCCGACGCCCAAGGCCAGCGCCGTCCGCAGATCGTCTCCGGTGTCCACGTCCTGCCGTACCGAATCCACGCCCGCCAGCCGGAGTTCCTCCGCCCCCGAGTCCCGGTGCCGGGAACGGGAATCAATACCGAACTCCGGCTGCAATTCCCCGTCGGGCCGCGCGGCCAGCAACGTCGTGCCCAGCCCCGCCGCATCCGCGAGAAACGCCCGGGAAAACTCCGCCGCCGCGCCCAGGACGACGGCCAGTTCCGCCGCGCGCAACGCCGGCAGATCGGCGTTCAGGGCGGCAACAGGTGTGCGCGGGCGCATTTCCCGTACGGCCTCCGCGCCGTGCGCCAGCGCGGCGTTCAGACCGCTTCCCGGCGTGTCCGGGACGATCCGCGCGCCCAGCGCCGCCAGCTCGCGCGCCGCCCGCTCGTCGTCCGTGACGACCGCCACATCCGCCACGGCCGTACAGGACAGCGCCGCGGCCACCGTGTCCTGCGCGAACGCGAGCGCCAGCCCCGGGCGCACCCCGTCCCCGGCGGTGTCCGAGAGCCTGCTCTTGGCCCGCGACAGGGGCTTCAGGGGGATGACCAAGGTCCACTGCACCGGCGTACCGTCCCTCTCTCGTCACGATCATTGTCCCCCGCGCCATCTGGCACTGTCGGTGGCGGGGCGTACGGTGTTCTCGACAGACCGGCGGCACGGGGCGACAATCGTGCGGCCCCCGCCGGGGTGGCAGCCCCTAGAGGAAGGTGTCCTTGTGCCCCGCCGCAGAATCGGCTTCTGGTACCGCTTCGCCGCGGTGATCTGCAAACCGCCGCTGGTGGTTCTGATCAAGCGGGACTGGCGCGGAATGGAGCACATTCCGGCCGAGGGCGGATTTATCACCGTGGTGAACCACAATTCCCACGTGGACCCCTTCGCGTACGCGCACTATCAGTACAACACCGGACGGGTTCCGCGATTCCTCGCGAAGAGCGGGCTTTTCAAGAAGGGATTCGTCGGCGCCGCCATGCGTGGCACCGGGCAGATCCCCGTCTACCGCGAGTCCACGGACGCGCTCAGCGCCTTCCGGGCCGCGATCGACGCCGTGGAGCGCGGCGAGTGCGTCGCCTTCTACCCCGAGGGCACCCTCACCCGCGACCCGAACGGCTGGCCCATGACCGGCAAGACAGGTGCCGCGCGCGTCGCCCTGCAGACCAAGTGCCCGGTCATCCCGGTCGCCCAGTGGGGCGCCAACGAACTGCTGCCGCCGTACGCCAAGAAGCCGGACCTCTTCCCGCGCAAGACCCATCACGTGCTCGCGGGCCCGCCCGTGGACCTCTCGCGCTTCTACGACAAGGAGATGACCCCGGAGCTGCTCAAGGAGGCCACCGAGGTCATCATGGCGGCCATCACCCGCCGGCTCGAGGAGATCCGCGGCGAGAAGGCGCCCGAGACGCCCTACGACCCGCGCCGCGAGCGGATCGAACAGCGGCGCCGCACCGAGGCGCAGACCGCGCAGACGGCGCAGACGGCGCAGACGGCGCAGGCCAAAGGCAAGGAACCGGAGGGGCAGGGCAAGTGAGCAAGGCGGTCAAGGCGGCGGTCATGGGCACCGGCTCATGGGGCACCGCCTTCGGTATGGTGCTCGCCGACGCGGGCTGCGAGGTGACCCTGTGGGCCCGCCGCCCCGAGCTGGCCGAGGCAGTCAACTCGACGCGGACCAACCCCGACTACCTGCCCGGCGTCGAACTCCCGGAGAACCTCAGAGCCACCTCGGACCCGGCCGAGGCCCTGCGCGACGCCGACTTCACCGTCCTCGCCATCCCCTCACAGACGCTGCGCGCCAACCTCGCCGAGTGGACCCCGCTGCTGGCCCCGGACACCGTGCTCGTCTCCCTGATGAAGGGCGTCGAACTCGGCTCCACCATGCGGATGAGCGAGGTCGTCGACGACGTCGCGAAGGTCGGCTCCGACCGCATCGCGGTCGTCACCGGGCCCAACCTGGCCCGTGAGATCGCCGCCCGCATGCCGGCCGCCGCCGTGGTCGCCTGCACCGACGTCTCCGTCGCCCAGCGCCTCCAGGCCGCCTGCCACACGCCGTACTTCCGGCCGTACACGGAGACCGACGTGGTGGGCTGCGAGCTGGGCGGTGCCGTGAAGAACGTCATCGGGCTCGCCGTCGGCATCGCGGACGGCATGGGGCTCGGCGACAACGCCAAGGGCTCGCTCATCACCCGGGGCCTCGCCGAGACCGCGCGGCTCGGTGTCGTGCTCGGCGCCGACCCGCTGACCTTCTCCGGACTCGCGGGCCTCGGCGACCTGGTGGCGACCTGCTCCTCGCCGCTGTCGCGCAACCACACCTTCGGTACCAACCTCGGCAAGGGCATGACCCTGCAGGAGACCATCGCGGTCACCAAGCAGACCGCCGAGGGTGTCAAGTCCTGCGAGTCCGTGCTGGATCTGGCCCGGCGGCACGGCGTCGACATGCCCATCACCGAGACGGTCGTCGCCATCGTCCACGAGGGCAAGTCCCCGGTGGTCGCCGTCAAGGAGCTGATGTCGCGCAGCGCGAAGCCCGAACGACGCTGAGCGAACCTCCTGAGTCGGCGCTGTATCCGGGCTCTACCAACGGGTACTCTCAACGCGATATGAGCACCGAGAACCTCCCCCAGAGCCCCGAGCAGCCGCCTCGCAAGCCGCGCGTGGCCGTCGTGTTCGGCGGGCGCAGCTCCGAACACGGGATCTCCATGGTCACCGCCGGGGCCGTCCTCAAGGCCATCGACCGGACCAAGTACGACGTCCTGCCGATCGGCATCACGCGGGAGGGCCGTTGGGTGCTCACCGCCGACGAGCCGGAGCGGATGGCCATCACCGACCGCCGCCTGCCCGCCGTCGAGGAGCTGGCGGAGTCGCACGAGGGCGGCGTGGTGCTCCCCGTCGACCCCGCGAACCGCGAGGTCGTCTACAGCGAGCCCGGCTCGGTGCCCAAGGCGCTCGGCGAGGTCGACGTGGTCTTCCCGGTGCTGCACGGCCCCTACGGCGAGGACGGCACCCTGCAGGGCCTCCTGGAGCTGTCCGGGGTGCCGTACGTGGGCGCAGGCGTGCTCGCCTCGGCCGTCGGCCAGGACAAGGAGTACATGAAGCGGATCTTCACGTCCTACGGGCTCAAGGTCGGCCCGTACGTGGTGATCCGGCCTCGCGAGTGGCAGCAGGACGAGTCCGCCGCCCGCAAGAGGATCATCGACTTCGCGGGCGAGCACGGCTGGCCGCTGTTCGTGAAGCCCGCGCGTGCGGGCTCGTCCATCGGCATCACCAAGGTCGACGACCTGTCCGGCCTGGACGAGGCGATCGCCACCGCGCAGGCCCACGACCCGAAGATCCTGATCGAGGCCGCCGTACGCGGCCGTGAGATCGAGTGCGGCGTCCTGGAGTTCGAGGACGGCCCGCGCGCCTCCGTCCCGGCCGAGATCCCGCCGCCGGACGCGCACGCGTACTACGACTTCGACGCCAAGTACATCGACTCCACGCCCGGAATCGTCCCCGCGCCGCTCACCGAGGAGCAGACCGCCGAGGTGCAGCGGCTCGCGGTCGAGGCGTTCGAGGCGGTCTCCTGCGAGGGCCTGGTCCGCGCGGACTTCTTCCTCGCCGAGGACGGCGAGTTCGTGATCAACGAGATCAACACCCTGCCCGGTTTCACGCCGATCTCGATGTACCCGCAGATGTGGCAGGCCAGTGGCGTCGGCTACCCGGAGCTGATCGACCGCCTGGTGCGGGCGGCGCTGCGCCGTTCGACCGGACTGCGCTGAGCGGCCCGCGAGTCACCCGCGCATGGAGGCGATCCCCTTGGGGATCGCCTTCTTCACGGCCGCCGCGAGATCCGTGAGTACGGCCGTGCCCTCCTCCTGCGCGGACATGCCCTTGGGCAGGCCGATCTGCACGTACGCCGCACGGCCCGCGGTGGTGAACCGCCAGGTGCCGTCGGCCTGCTTCTCCATCAACCAGTCGACGCCGTTCACCCCGCCCGCGATGGCGTCGGGGTCACCGCCCTCGGCCACCTTGGGATCGATCATCTTCGGCGGCCGTACGACACCGCAGCGCAGTATGATCGCCGGGTTTCCCCAGCCCGCCGTGTAGGCGGACCGGGGTTCGGGGTCGTTGCGGCTTCGCCCGTCGAGCTTCTGGGGCAGCACCCGGTGCAGGGCCCGGCACACCGGCGCCGTCTTCGCGTCGGGGCTGGGAACCGCCACGGCGGCGCTGTCGTCTGCCGAGGAGCAGCCCGCGACCGCGATCAGCAGCGCGGGCGCGAGCAGGCCGAGGGGCCGGTGACGGAAGATGTTCACCGGCCAAGCGTAGACGGGGGCTACAGATGCACGACCGGACAGGTCAGGGTGCGGGTGATGCCGTCCACTTGCTGGACCTTGGCGACCACCATGCGACCGAGGTCGTCGACCGTGTCGGCCTGGGCGCGCACGATGACGTCGTACGGTCCCGTCACGTCCTCGGCCTGGATCACTCCAGGGATCTTGCTGATCGTCTCGGCGACGGTCGACGCCTTGCCGACCTCCGTCTGGATCAGGATGTACGCCTGTACCACGGAACCTCCAGGGCGGCCACGAGGATCATGTGGGGAAAAGGAACGCCACGGTATCGCGTTGCCGCTCCCCGCGGGGAGACCTGCGGGAACCGGGCTTGCGCGCCAGGGTGCAGGCACGACGGAAGTTGACGGTCGCAAGGACCGTTCCGACGGTCTTCCGGACCGTATCGACAGTCACCTCGACCGTATCGGGGACACTGATGACGCGCGACTGGGCACGGCATGGCAGAGAAGGGGAGCAAGGGCAATGAAGGGCACTGTTGGTGAGCTCGGGGAGTTCGGGCTCATCAGGGAGCTCACCTCCCGTCTCACCACCACCCCGGCGGTCCGGATCGGCCCCGGCGACGACGCCGCGGTGGTCGCCGCGCCCGACCGGCGGGTGGTGGCGAGCACCGACATCCTGCTGGAAGGGCGGCACTTCCGCCGTGACTGGTCCACGGCCTACGACGTCGGCCGCAAGGCGGCGGCGCAGAACCTCGCCGACATCGCCGCGATGGGCGCCGTACCGACCGCCCTGCTGCTCGGCCTGGTAGTCCCGGCCGAACTCCCGGTGACCTGGCCCAGCGAGCTGATGGACGGCCTGCGCGACGAGTGCCAGGTGGCGGGCGCCTCCGTGGTCGGCGGTGACGTCGTACGCGGTGACACGATCATGGTGTCGATCACCGCGCTCGGCGATCTGCGCAACCAGGAGCCCGTCACGCGGGCCGGTGCCCAGCCCGGCGACCTGGTGGCCGTCACGGGCTGGCTGGGCTGGTCCGCCGCCGGTTACGCGGTCCTCTCCCGGGGTTTCCGCTCCCCGCGCGCCTTCGTGGAGGCCCACCGCCGTCCCGAGCCGCCGTACCACGCGGGCCCGGCGGCCGCCGCGCTCGGCGCGACCGCGATGTGCGACGTGAGCGACGGACTGATCGCCGACCTCGGGCACATCGCCGAGGCCAGCAAGGTCCGCATCGACATCCGCTCGGGCGCGATCGACATCCCGACCCAGATGAACGACATCGGGCAGGCCGTCGGCGTCGACCCGCTGCAGTGGGTGCTGACCGGGGGAGAGGACCACGCGATCGTCGCGACCTTCCCGTCGGACACCAAGCTCCCGGCCCGCTGGAAGGTCATCGGCGAGGTCCTCAACCCCTCCGCGCTGCCCCAGGTGACCGTTGACGGGGCGCCCTGGACCAGCAAGGGCGGCTGGGACCACTTCGGGGACATAGAGTCATGATCCCGCGCGTACTGACCGTGGCGGGCTCGGACTCCGGCGGCGGGGCCGGCATCCAGGCCGACCTGAAGACCATGCTGGCGCTGGGCGTGCACGGGATGAGCGTGATCACGGCCGTGACCGCACAGAACTCCCTGGGCGTGCAGGGCGCCTGGGAGCTGCCCGTGGAGGCGGTACGGGCCCAGTACCGCAGCGTCGTGGACGACATCGGCGTCCAGGCCGTCAAGACCGGCATGCTGGCCTCCGCGGAACTGGTCGGGACGGTCGCCGAGTTGATCTCCGGCACGGACGCTCCGGCCGTCGTGGACCCGGTGGGCGTCTCCAAGCACGGCGACCCGCTGCTGGCCGCGTCCGCGCTGGACACCGTACGCACGCGGCTGCTCCCGGTGGCGACCGTGGCGACCCCGAACCTCGACGAGGTGGCACAACTCACCGGGGTGCGGGTCGAGTCCGAGGACGATCTGCGACCGGCCGCGGCGGCCGTGCTGGAGTACGGGCCGCGCTGGGTGCTGATCAAGGGCGGGCACCTGTCCGCAGACGCAGGGCGGGCGGGCGGGAGCCAGGCGGTGCGGGCGGGCGGGAGCCAGGCGGTGCGGGCGGGCGGGAGCCAGGCGGTGCGGGCGGGCGGGAGCCAGGCGGTCGACCTGCTGACCGACGGCTCGGCGGAGCACTGGCTGCGGGCGCCGCGCCACGACAACCGGCACACGCACGGCACGGGCTGCACACTGGCGTCCGCCATCGCGTCGGGGCTGGCCAAGGGGCTCTCCGTGCCGGAGGCGGTCACGGCGGCCAAGGAGTACGTCACGGGGGCGATCGCCGCCGGATTCACGCTCGGCGCGGGGATCGGGCCGGTGGATCACGGCTGGCGGCTGCGGGGGTGACCAGGCCGGGCACGGAAAAGAGCCCGGGTACGGCAAAAAGCCGGTCCACCCTCGGGTGGACCGGCTCAGTGCAGCGAACCAGGCAGTGGCCGCGCGCTCAGCTGTAGCGTCAGCGCGAGACCTTGCCGGCCTTGATGCACGAGGTGCAAGCGTTCACGCGCTTCGGCGTCCCGCCGACCACGGTACGCACACGCTGGATGTTCGGGTTCCAGCGGCGGGACGTACGGCGGTGCGAAAACGAGATGTTGTTGCCGAAGCCCGGCCCCTTGCCGCAGACGTCGCAGTTGGCAGCCACGGGTCACTCCAAAGACTTCAGATGCACTTACGGTTAATCCCGGCATGCCGGGATCGAGATCCTAAGACCTGAGATCTTGAGTGGCGTTGCCAGGGGAACGGCCCGATCAGATCGGGCAACCGGAGCAGCATACAACGGCTGCGCCCGTACAACGAAACTACCATGGCAGCTCAGGGCCCCGCTCCCGGCCCTCTTCCGGTGGACGGGGTTCCTGGGTCTACGCTGCGACCACGTTCAGCCAGCAGGTCAGGGAGGCGCAGGTGGCGCAGGTGCCGCAGACATTCCTCGATGCTCTCGCGGTGCGTACCTGGTGCGGTCTGGCGCTCGGAGCGCTCGGCCGCGCGCGTGAGGAGATCGACGCGATCAACGTCTATCCGGTGGCCGACGGCGACACCGGAACCAATCTCTACCTCACCCTGGAATCGGCGGCCACGGCCGTGGAGGCGGTGTTCGCCGGGTACGGGACGGGCGCGGGGGAGCCCTCCCTGGCGGACGCCGTGCACGCGATGGCCCACGGGGCGCTCATCGGGGCCCGCGGCAACTCCGGGACGATCCTGGCGCAGCTGCTGCGCGGCATGGCGCAGGTGCTCGCCGACGACACCGGGCGAGAGACGCCCCAGATCGGCGGCGTGGCGCTGCGGCGGGCGCTGCGACGGGCCGCCGACTCGGCCCGGCAGGCCGTGGCCCACCCCGTCGAGGGCACGGTGCTGACCGTCGCCTCGGCCGCCGCCGAGGCCGCCGAGGAGGCCGAGGGCGACTGCGGCACGGTCGCGCGGGCGGCCTACGACGGCGCGCGTACGGCACTCGCGGCCACTCCGGGCCAGCTGCCCGTGCTCGGCCGGGCCGGGGTGGTCGACGCGGGCGGACGCGGGCTCGTGGCGGTGCTGGGGGCGCTGGTGGAGGCGTTCACGGGGGAGGCGGTGCGGGAGGCTCCGGCGGCGTGGGAGAGCCTGGCGGTGCCGGAGAGCTCGGAGACCTTGGCGGTACGGCAGACCCCGCAGACCCTGGTCGCCGGTGAGGACACGGACGCGATTTCCGGCGGGCACGCGCGCGTGGGCGGGCACACGCGCGTGCAGGGCATGTCCGACGCCGGCCGGTGCGCCGACGCCACCGACGCCGACGGGCCCGCCTACGAGGTGATCTATCTCCTGGAGGCGGGCGACACGGCCGTGGCCCGGCTCCGGGAACGCCTCGACGCGCTCGGCGACTCCCTGGTCGTGGTCGGCGGCGACGGGCTGTGGAACGTCCATGTGCACGTCGACGACGCGGGCGCCGCCGTGGAGGCGGGCGTGGAGGCCGGACGGCCGTACCGGATCCGGATCACCCACTTCGGGCTCGGGGACGTGCACACGGGCGGCGAGCGGCCCCCGCGCGAGCGCGCCCAGCGGGCCGTGGTCGCCGTCGTGCCGGGCGAGGGCCTGGCCGGGCTGTACACCGAGGCGGGCGCCACGACCGTGCTCGCGCGCCCCGGGGAGCCGCCCGCCAGCGGGGAGCTGGTGCAGGCCGTACGGCGGGCCCACGCGCGCGAGGTGGTCCTGCTGCCCAACGACGCCGAGTTGCGCCACACGGCCGCGGCGGCCGCCGAGCAGGCCCGTGCCGACGGCATCCGGGTGGCCCTGATCCCGACCCGCTCGGCGGTCCAGGGCATCGCCGCGCTCGCCGTGCACGAGCCGGAGCGCCGGTTCGACGAGGACGTGGTCCAGATGACCGCGGCGGCGGGCGCCACCCGGTACGCCGAGGTCGTCGTCGCCGAACACCAGTCCTGGACGACGGCCGGCATCTGCCAGGCCGGGGACGTGCTCGGGCTGATCGACGGCGACGTGGCGGTGATCGGCGCCGACGTCACCGCCACCGCCGCGACCGTCCTGGACCGCATGCTCCAGGCCGGCGGCGAGCTGGTCACCCTCGTCGTCGGCGACGAGGCCCCCGAGACGGTCGCCGAGCACCTCGAGGCCCGCGTGCGGGAGTCCTACCTCGCCGTGGACACGGTCGTGTACCGGGGCGGCCGGCAGGGGACCCTGCTGCTTATCGGCGTGGAGTGACCCCGCGCCTCACTGTTCCGGCCCGAGCATCCCGGTGGCCTCCGCCCGCCGCGCCCGGACGGTCCCGTCCTCGTCGTCGGCACCCGCGTAGGCCGCGAGCACGGCACGCGCGCGTGCCGCCGCCTCGGCGGGCCGGCCGAGTTCGGCCGCCAGGCGGCCGGCGGCGAGTTCGGCACCGGTACGGTCGTGCAGCCCGTCCGCGCCCAGCGTGCCGAACAGCGCGGCCGCCCGGTCCATCTGGACCAGCGCCGCCTCGAACAGGCCCTGGACCACGCCGCCTTCGGCTTCCTCGTCCTGCTCGTCGTCCTCCTCGTCCTGCTCGATCGCCGTGCGGGTCAGCAGGTCGCCGAACTGGTGGTGGGTGTGCGCGAGTTCGTCCGTGAGCTGTTCCCGGGACACCGGGTCGGCCGCGGCCTCCCGCGCCCGTTCGCACGCGCGCACCGCCTCCGCCATCAGCTCCCGTGCGCTCTCCGATCGGCCGTTCCCGCGCAGGGCCAGCCAGCCGCGGGCACGCAGCGAACGGACGAGGAAGGCCGGGTTGCCCAGTGCGCGCCACAGTTCACCCGCCCGCGCGTAGGCCCGGTCGGCTTCCTCCGGCAGACCGGCCTTGCCCAGCGACTCGGCGGCGAGGTGGGCGAGCGTGGCGTGATCCTGCTGCTCGGGCCAGTGCCGGGCGGTCTCGGCCGCCCGCAGCCGGTGTTCGGCCGCCGCCCGGTGCTCGCCGAGCTCGCCCAGACAGTCCCCGAGCCACCACCGCGCCTGTACGACGGCCCCGTCCCCGTGCGTCTCGGCGGTCAGGTCGGCCAGCGCCGACTCCAGCACCTCGGCGGCCTCGGCGAACCGCCCCTGCCGCAGCAGGAACCCGCCCAGCTGCTGCCGCGCCCAGGCGCCCAGCGTGCCGCTCTCGCCCGCCTCGTCGGCCCAGTGCGCGGCCTCCAGCGCGTGCTCGGCGGCCTCGGCGATCCCACCCCGGGCGCCGACGACCTCGGCGAGCTGCAGATGCAGCTGGGCCCGCCCGACCGGCTCCACGTACGGCCCGCCGTGCTCCAGCGCGGCCCGCAGAGCCCGCTCGGCCCCGGCCGGGTCACCGGCCTGGTGGGCGAGCGCGGCGACCTGCGCCTCGTACTCCACGGAGAACCACGGCAGCCCGGCGCCCACGTACGCGTCGGCGGCCCGCCGGAACAGCTCCGCGGCTCTCCCTGCGTCCCCGCGCAGCCCGGCAAGCTCGGCCAGCATGCCCCGCGCCTCCGCGGCCCGAGCGGCCAGCCGCACATCGTCCGCGCCCCGCCCGCCGACCAGCGCCAGCACCTCACCCACGGCCTTCTCGACCCGCACGAGCCCACCCCGCACCCGTTCCTCCGCGGACCCGCCGGAAACCGGCTCACCGGGCCCGCTGTCCCCGGTCCCGGGCCGATGGGCGGCTGTCTCGTGGGAGGGCGGCCCGCTGGGCAGGCCGTCCTCGGGCCCTGGCCCACGGTCGGCCGGTTCGCCGGAGGCCGGCCCGCCGGGTGCACTGTCCTGGGGTCCCGGCCGATGGGTGCCCGGCTCACCGGGCCCGCTGTGCCCGGGCCCCAGCTGATGGGCGGTGGGCTCGCCGGGGGCCGGCTCGCCGGACCTGTTGTCCCCGGGGCCTGGCCGGGGGGCGGCTGCCTCGTCGGTGATAGGCGCGCCGGGCACGGCGTCGTCGGGCTTCGGCCGAAGGGATGCCGCTCCGCCAAAGGTCGCTCCGCCCGGCAGCAGGCCCTCGCGCTCCGGCTCGTCCGAGGCCGGCGCCTGGACCGTGGACCGAGGGGCCGCACCGGTCGTGTTCGGGGCCGGGTCCTCCAGCACCGGCGTTCCCCCGTGGGCGTACCGCATCAGGATCCGGGCCCGGCTCATCAGCACCGACGCCGTCTGCCGTACGTCGGTGGCCTCCTCGGCGTACAGGGCGAGCGCCTCGTCGTACAGGCCGTTGACCGTCGCCAGTGCCGTGTCCACATCGCCCGTCAGCGCGCGGACGTACGCTGCACGCGCGCGTGCCGCCAGGGCCTCGCCGAGGTCGCCCGCTTCCGCGTACAGGGCCGCTGCCCGCTCGAACAGCTCGATGCCCGCAGGGCCGCGGGACATCGCCTCGTGGTCGGCGAGCTCCGCGCGGTCGCGCGGCTCCAGCTCCCTGCCGTGCGCGGCCCGCGCGACCGCCGCCCACGCCTGAAGCGCGTGCGGCTGCAGGGTGTCCGACAGCCGCCGTGCCTCGGCGAGCAGGGCCGCCAGGTCGGGCTCGCCGGGCCCCTCCGGCGGCGGGGGTGCGGCCACCGGTGCCGGCACGGGGCGCACCGTACGCACGCCCAGCGGCAGCCGGTCCACCAGTGGCCGCTGGGCCATACGCGCGCGTGCCCGGTCGCCGACGTTCGACGTGCCGTTGCGCCGGTCGAACCGCTCGGCCAGTTCCTGCGTCTCCACGCGCGCGTGGGCGGCGAGTTCGCTCGCCGTCCAGGTCCGCCCGGCCGGCCCCGGCACCCGCTGCCCGCCGAGGCCCAGCTCGGTCAGCCGGTCCATGAGCAGCGTCACCACCGCCGTGAACTCCAGCCGGCTGCGCGGATGCCCGGTGTCCGTGAAGTAGGCGGGCCGCTCGGCGAGCAGCTCCAGTGCGCGCGCCTCGTTCCCGGTCAGCGCGCAGAACTCCACATGGTCGGCGTACGCGCCGCGCATCGACTCCATCGGGCGGACGAGGCGCAGGCCCCGCAGATGGTTCGCGCGCGCCTCGTCCACGCGTCCCAGCCGCAGCAACGGGGCCAGCGAGGAGGCGAGCACGGTGTGCGGTTCGTGCGCGCACGCGAACTCGCCCTCCAGCACCGGCCGCCACAGCTCGAGCGCCTCCTCGTCCTGCCCGCGCTCGACCTGCCAGACGCCCTGCCCGTGCAGCTCGCAGGCGTGACAGTCGGCCATCTCGTCGCGGTCCGCGGCGAGCCACGCGGTGTACGCCCGCTCCGCCCGCGTCACGTCCCCGATGTGCGCGGCCACGCTGAACTCCGCGCCGCGCACGGCTCGTTGGGAGTATCCGGCGAGCCGGTAGCGGTGCTCCATCTCGCCGAGCCACTTCTCGATCGAGGCGAGCGGGATGTGCGGCTGGCCCAGCATGCCCGCCGACATCCACTTGTAGACCCAGTGCAGCGAGTGCGCCTCGTACGCGTCGAAGTCCTCGGGCCGTTCGTCCCACATGCGCAGCAGCCGCGCGAACGGGACGAACATCTTGTCCTTCTCGGAGCTGTAGTTGTAGACCTTCAGCTGGTGCCCGAGCGCCTCGATGACGGCCAGCGGGATGCCGAGGCCCTCCGCCGCGGCGAGCAGCTGCTCCGCGCGCGCGTTGCGGGCCGGGCCCTCCGGCTGCTCGGAGTTCTCCGCCATCGCCCGGCGCAGCGCGTCGAAGTCCGTGATCCCGCTCATCGCCCGTCACCCTCCCCATGGGTCGCCCACTCCAGCAGGCCGATGAACGCCCGGTTCAGCAGCGCCGAGTCGGCCGGCCTGAGGGGGCGCTGCGCCATCAGCAGGGCCTGCCCGTACAGCGACTCGGTGGCGGTGCCGATCAGTTCCGGGTCCTTCAGTGAACCGATGCGCCGCACCAGCGGGTTGAGATGGTTGAGCACCAGACGCGCGCGTGGTGCGCTGCCGCGCAGCGAGCCGAGGATGCCCGCCCACAGGTCGCCGGCCTGCTCCTCGGCCGCCGCGCGCGCCTGCTCGTGCCGCGCCGCCCGGTCGTCCAGGTGCAGTGCGGGCACGGACAGGGGGTGGAAGGCCCGTAGGACGACGTCACAGCCCAGCGGGTCCAGCTTCGCCCGCGCGGCCGCCAGGAAGCCGGACAGGGCCAGCTCCTCTCCGGGGTCGATCGCGTCCAGGTGCGCGGTCACGGTGTCCGCGTCCAGCTCGGCGACCACGGTCCCCGGCCGCACCGACGGCAGCGCCTCGACCAGCTCGCCGTCGTACGTGTAGCCGCCGTTGACCACGCCGACGCCCTGCGCGGAGGCGATCGGCGCGACCTGACGGTACTCCTCGACGGTCCGCGTGAAGTGCACGACCGGGTGCCGCTGGGCGAATTCCTCCAGGGACAGCTGCCCGTCGGTCGTCTCGAACGGCAGCCAGGGCAGCATGGTGCGCAGCATCTCGCGGTCGTGCCGGGCGAGGGACTTCACACCCAGGTGGTGTACGGCGAGGAAGGCCGTGAGCCGCTCGGGATCACCGGCGGCGAGCCCCGTGAGCCAGGAGCGGATCCTTTCCCCGAGCGCCTCGCGCACCGCGGCCAGCGTCTCGTCCTCGTACAGCGACTCGCGCGAGGCCGTCGGCCGCAGGCTGTCGGTGTCCAGCACGCAGCGCACGAAGAACGCCCAGTCGGGGAGCAGCTGTTCGGCCCGCTCGGTCAGCAGCATGCCCTTCAGGTGCAGCCGGTGGCTCGCCCGCTGGGCGGGGCTCACGGCCGACGGCAGTACGTACGCAACCCCGCGGATGCCGGCCAGCGGCACGTCCAGGTCGATCGAGTCCAGAGGGGTGAACCCGAACAGCTCGTGACAGTGCCGGGCCAGCGCCACCCGTCTGCGCGCAGGGCTCGGATACGGCCGGTCCCAGGGCGCGGGCAGATCGGTGACCGGCTCCTCGCCCACCCGGACGTCGTACGGCAGCAGCGTGCCGAAGTCGCGGGCCAGGGTCAGCACCCGCTCCGGCGCCAGCCACTCGGCCGACCCGGGCCGCGCGGTCAGGTGGACGGTCGTGCCGGGCTCGGGCCGCGCGGAGTCGGGCAGCGTCCGCACGGTGTACGAGCCGTCGTCGCACGCCGTCCACTCCACCGGCGGCGCGCCGGGCGTTCGCGCGCTGCGGCTGACCACCCGGATCCGCTCGGCGACCACGAAACAGGCCAGCAGACCGATGCCGAACTGGCCGAGGAAGTCCGAACGGGCCTCCTGCAGGCCCTCGGCCCGTTTGGAACTGCGCCCGATGGTGGCCAGCAGGTCGTGCACGTCCGCCTCGGTGAGCCCGATCCCGCTGTCCTCCACCCGCAGGCCGCCGTCCGCCGGGTGCAGCCGGACCAGCGCCGGGGCGTCCGGCTCCGCGGCCCGCCGTGCGGTGACGGCGTCCACCGCGTTCTGCAGCAGCTCGCGCAGGTAGACCTTGGGACTCGAGTAGAGGTGATGGGAGAGCAGGTCCACCAGACCGCGCAGGTCGACCTGGAACATGTGAGGTGGGTGAGGTCGGTGAGGTGACTGGGATGCCTGGGATGACTTCGGGGTCTGGGAGTCCATCGTCACTGCGCCGGAGGGGGAGTGCGTGCGGCGCGGGGTCGGGCGGTCCCGGCGGGGCGGTGACCGCAGGGGATGGCCGGAGCGCGCCATCCTAGAGCCGGAACAGTCCGGCCGACCAGGGGTTTCCCCGCATTGTCAGTGCCGTGGTGTGCAATGGATCTCGTGCCCGCACTGCAAGAACCACTGAAGCAGCCACTGAAGTCGGTGCTCGGCCCCGCCACCGCGAAGGTGATGGCCGAGCACCTCGGCCTGCACACCGTCGGCGACCTCCTCCACCACTACCCGCGCAGATACGAGGAGCGCGGCCAGCTCACCCGACTCGCCGACCTCCCCATGGACGAGCACGTCACGGTGGTCGCCCAGGTCGCCGACGCGCGCCTGCACAGCTTCGCCTCCGCCAAGGCCCCCCGCGGCAAGGGCCAGCGTCTGGAGGTCACGATCACCGACGGCAGCGGCCGGCTCCAGCTGGTCTTCTTCGGTAACGGCGTCCACAAGCCCCACAAGGAGCTGCTGCCGGGCACCCGCGCGATGTTCGCCGGAAAGGTCTCGGTCTTCAACCGTCGCCTCCAACTGGCCCACCCGGCCTACGAGTTGCTGCGGGGCGACACCGACGAGACGGTGGAGAGCTGGGCCGGCGCCCTGATCCCCATCTACCCGGCCACCGCCAAACTGGAGTCCTGGAAGATCGGCAAGGCGGTGCAGACGGTGCTGCCCACCGCCCAGGAAGCCCTGGACCCCCTCCCGCCGTCCCTGCGCGAGGGCCGTGGCCTGGTCCCGCTCCCCGAGGCCCTGCTCAAGATCCACCGCCCGCACACCAAGGCGGACATCGGCGACGCCCGCGCCCGCCTGAAGTGGGACGAGGCCTTCGTCCTCCAGGTCGCCCTGGCCCGCCGCCGCCACGCGGACACCCAGCTCCCGGCCGTCCCCCGTCGGCCGAGGCCCGACGGCCTCCTCACGGCCTTCGACGACCGCCTGCCCTTCACCCTCACCGACGGCCAGCAGAAGGTCTCCAAGGAGATCTTCGACGACCTCGCCACGGAACACCCGATGCACCGCCTGCTCCAGGGCGAGGTCGGATCGGGCAAGGCTCAGCCGCTGGACTCGCTCGTGCTCACGCCCGACGGTTTCCGTCGAATGGGAGACGTGAAAGCAGGGGATGAGGTGATCGTGCCGGACGGGGAGGTCGCGCTGATCGACGGCGTCTTCCCGCAGGGAGAACGCGACGTCTGGCGTCTGGTCCTGTCCGACGGGAGTTCGGTGGAGTGCGACGACGAACATCTCTGGATCGTCGGTACGAGCCGTGAGTGGCACCGGGGCCGGACACCCGAGATCATGACGACTCGGGAGATCCGCCTTGACACGTTCAAGGCAAACGGATCCGCGAAGTGGTACGTCCCGGCTGCAGCCCCCGTCGACCTCGGGGGCGACTCGAATCTGCCGATGGATCCCTACCTGTTCGGCCTCCTTCTCGGAGCCGGCTCCTTTCGCCACAACCTGCGTCTGTCCACGATCGACGACGAGATCCGCGGTGCCGTGGCAGCCGCCGTGGCGCCGGCATGCCGGTTGGTGCCGGTGTCGGGCTCCCGTTGTGACTACACGATCCAGCTCACACGACGTGTCGGCGGGGCCCGGAATCCAGCGATCCAAACCCTGCGCGATCTGGGGCTGTGGGACCTGACCTCACACGACAAGTTCGTTCCCGACGTGTTCAAGAACACGTCGATCAAGAACCGTCTCGGTGTGCTCCAGGGGCTTATGGACACCGACGGCACCGTTCACACGGGCGGCTTCAGTGCCTCGTTCTGTTCCGCCTCGCGCAGGCTCGCGGACGACGTCGCCTGGCTGGTGCGCTCCCTGGGAGGCCGGGCGCGGGTCCTACCGAAGCGGGCCGAGTTCAACGTCTCCGTTTCCCTGCCCGACCCCTACGCTCCGTTCAGGCTGAGGCGCAAGGCTGAACAGGTAGGCCCCCGGCCGAAGCACAACACCTTCCGACGCGGAATCCGCGCAGTCGAGTACGTGGGACGAAAACCGGTCCAGTGCATCAGCGTCGCCCACCCGAGCCATGCCTACGTCACCGACAACTTCACGGTGACCCACAACACCATGGTGGCCCTGCGCGCCATGCTCGCCGTGGTCGACGCGGGCGGTCAGGCGGCCATGCTGGCGCCCACCGAGGTGCTCGCCCAGCAGCACCACCGCTCGGTCACCGAGATGATGGGCGAGCTGGCCGAGGGCGGCATGCTGGGCGGCGCGGAGCACGCCACCAAGGTCGTCCTGCTCACCGGCTCCATGGGCGCCGCCGCCCGCCGCCAGGCCCTGCTCGACCTGGTCACCGGCGAGGCCGGCATCGTCATCGGCACGCACGCCCTGATCGAGGACAAGGTCCAGTTCCACGACCTCGGCCTGGTCGTCGTCGACGAGCAGCACCGCTTCGGCGTCGAACAGCGCGACGCCCTGCGCGGCAAGGGCAAGCAGCCCCCGCACCTGCTGGTCATGACGGCCACCCCGATTCCGCGCACGGTCGCCATGACGGTCTTCGGCGACCTGGAGACCTCCGTCCTCGACCAGCTCCCCGCCGGCCGCTCCCCGATCGCCAGCCACGTGGTCCCGGCCGCCGACAAGCCCCACTTCCTCGCCCGCGCCTGGGAGCGGGTCCGCGAGGAGGTCGGAGGCGGCCACCAGGCGTACGTCGTCTGCCCCCGCATCGGCGACGACATCGACGAGGCGGCCGACCCGAAGAAGGCCCAGCAGAAGTCCCCCGAGGACGAGGCGGAGAAGCGCCCGCCGCTCGCGGTCCTGGACGTCGCCGACCAACTGGGCCGCGGCCCCCTGCAGGGCCTGAAGGTGGAGGTCCTCCACGGCCGTATGAACCCGGACGACAAGGACGCGGTGATGCGCCGCTTCGCGGCCGGCGAGACGGACGTCCTGGTCGCCACCACGGTCATCGAGGTCGGTGTGAACGTCCCCAACGCCACGGCGATGGTGATCATGGACGCCGACCGCTTCGGCGTCTCCCAGCTCCACCAGCTCCGCGGCCGCGTCGGCCGGGGATCGGCCCCCGGCCTGTGCCTCCTGGTCACCGAGATGCCCGAGGCCGGCGCGGCCCGCCAGCGCCTGAACGCCGTCGCCGCCACCCTCGACGGCTTCGAGCTCTCCCGCATCGACCTCGAACAGCGCCGCGAGGGCGACGTCCTCGGCCAGGCCCAGTCCGGCGCCCGATCCTCCTTGCGCGTCCTCGCGGTCATCGAGGACGAGGAGGTCATCGCGGAGGCGAGGGAGGAGGCGACGGCCCTTGTGACCGCCGATCCCGAGCTGGAGCGACTGCCGGGTCTCCGTACGGCGCTGGACGCCCTGCTGGACGAGGAAAGGGAGCAGTACCTGGAAAAGGGCTGAGGCGGAAGCGCCGAGGGGGCGCGGGGCCGTGCTCCGTCTGCGGCTACCGCCGCGCGGGCGCGACCAGCCACAATGAACGTAAAGCCGCCCACGAAGAAGGACCCCACATGACCCGCGTGATCGCCGGCAGGGCCGGCGGACGGCGCCTCGCAGTACCCCCCGGCACCGGAACCCGGCCGACATCGGATCGCGCCCGCGAAGGTCTCTTCTCCACCTGGCAGTCCCTCCTGGGCGGCCCCCTGGACGGCGAACGAGTCCTCGACCTCTACGCCGGCTCGGGCGCCGTAGGCCTGGAGGCCCTCTCCCGGGGCGCGAGCCACACGCTCCTCGTCGAAGCGGACGCTCGCGCAGCCAGAACGGTCCGCGAGAACGTCAGGAACCTCGGCCTCCCCGGCGCCGAGGTGCGAGCGGGCAAAGCGGAACAAGTGATCAGAACCGCACCCCCCGCGGCGCCGTACGACCTCGTCTTCCTCGACCCCCCGTACGTTGTCACAGATCACGATCTTCGCGAGATTCTGCTCACACTCCACTCGGAAGGCTGGCTCGCTGAGCAAGCGCTCGTCACCGTGGAGCGCAGCACCAGAGGCGGCGAATTCCGTTGGCCGGACGGCTTCGAGGCGATCAGGTCCCGTCGCTACGGCGAGGGAACGTTTTGGTACGGTCGCGCCGCCTCTACGTGCGAAGACGCACGATGACCGGACCGGAGAGCGAGGGATCACAAGTGCGCCGCGCCGTCTGTCCCGGGTCGTTCGACCCGATCACCAACGGACATCTCGACATCATTGCCCGAGCCTCCCGTCTGTACGACGAGGTCTACGTCGCGGTGATGATCAACAAGTCCAAGAAGGGCCTGTTCGAGATCGAGGAGCGGATCGAGCTGATCCGCGAGGTCACCGCCGACTACGCCAACGTCCGCGTCGAGGCCTTCCACGGCCTCCTCGTCGACTTCTGCAAGCAGCGCGACATCCCCGCCATCGTCAAGGGCCTGCGCGCCGTCAGCGACTTCGACTACGAGCTGCAGATGGCCCAGATGAACGTCGGCCTCACCGGCGTCGAAACCCTTTTCGTGCCCACCAACCCCACCTACAGCTTCCTCTCCTCCTCGCTGGTCAAGGAGGTCGCGGCCTGGGGCGGCGACGTCTCCCACCTGGTGCCCGCCCCGGTGCTCGAGGCCCTGAACAAACGCCTGCGCAAGGTCTGATGGGACCGATGGGACTACAGTCGTCCCGTCCGTCTCCATCCCGGCTGTAGAGAGTGGCGAGCACAGGTGGACGTGCAGAAGAAGCTCGACGAGATCGTCTCCGCGGTCTCCGGCGCCCGGTCCATGCCCATGTCGGCGTCCTGCGTGATCAACCGCGCCGAGCTGCTCGCGATGCTGGAGGAGATGCGCCAGGCCCTGCCCGGCTCCCTCGCGCAGGCGCAGGAGCTGATCGGCGACCGTGAGCAGATGGTCGAGCAGGCCCGTCAGGAGGCCGAGCGGATCATCTCGAACGCGCACGCCGAGCGCGGGTCGCTGATCTCCGACACCGAGATCGCCCGCCGCTCCCAGGCCGAGTCCGACCGGATCCTCGCCGAGGCCCGCACGGAGGCCGAGGAGGTCCGCGCCGAGGCCGACGACTACGTCGACTCCAAGCTCGCCAACTTCGAGGTCGTCCTCACCAAGACCCTCGGCTCGGTGGGCAGGGGCCGGGAGAAGCTGCTCGGCACGGGCCCCGGCCTGGACGAGAACGGCTACGAGGACGAGGACGCCCCCGAGCGCAGTCACGACCCGGAGACCCTGCGCCACAACGCCGACCGGTACGTCGACGTCAAGCTGGGCGCCTTCGAGGCGGTCCTCGCCAAGACCCTGGAAGCCGTCGGCCGCGGCCGGCAGAAGCTGCACGGCCGGATCGCCACGGACGACCTCGGCGCCCTCGCCGACGACACCACGACCTTCCAGCACTCCAGCGACGCCGACTACCTCGCCGACCTCGCCGCCCTCGCCGAGCAGGACACCCCGGCCGAGCGCCCGGACCGGCAGCAGCAGCCGCAGCAGCCGTCGTACGACCCGCAGCCGGCCTACGCGTCGTACGAGCAGCAGCAGCCCGATCCCTACGGCGGCTTCCCGCAGCAGCCCGCCTACGGACAGCAGGACCCGTACGGCTACCAGCAGGCCGACCCGTACGCGGCCTACCAGGGCTCCTACGACCCCCAGCAGGCCGCCTACGACCCCCAGCACGCCCAGCAGCCCCAGCACGCCCAGCAGCAGGGCTACGCCCTGGACGAGACCAGCCTCTTCGACACGAGCATGATCAGCGCGGAGCAGCTGCGGGCGTACGAGCAGGGGCGCGGTCTGCAGTGACGCACCGGATTGGGCCCTGAGCGAAAGGTCCAGTATCCTGGCTCTTCGGTCGCGCGTACGTCCGCGATCACCGCTGCCCTCGACATCGACGGGCGGCGGCCCTCCGAGCTCGAAGATCGAAAGCAGGAATGGCCTCCAACGCCCGCCTCGACCACCGCAACCCCCTCGTGTTCGACACGCACGAGCTGGGTCGGCGTCCTGGCGCGCTGCAGCGCCTGACCCGCACGATCGACGCTCCCGCCGATCTCGGCATCCAGGGAGTCATCGGAGTGCCGGAAGGCGCCCCGGTGGAGCTCGAACTCCGGCTCGAGTCGGTCATGGAAGGGGTGCTCGTCACAGGCACCGCCCGTGCACAGGCCGAGGGGGAGTGCGTAAGGTGTCTGGAGCCGGTCGGGCTGGAGCTCGAAGCGGACTTCCAGGAACTGTTCTCGTACCCTGACGCCGACGACCGGGGCCGCGTGATCGCGGAACCGGGCGACGACGCCGAGGACGACGAGGACAGGTTCTTCCTCGAGGACGGACTCTTCGACCTCGAACCTCTGCTGCGCGATGCGGTGGTGCTCGCACTGCCGATGCAGCCGGTGTGCCAGGAAGACTGCCCGGGCCTGTGCTCCGAGTGCGGAGCGCGGCTCGCGGACGACCCGGACCACCACCACGACGCCGTCGACATCCGTTGGGCGGCATTGCAGGGACTCGCCGGTTCACTCGAAGACGGCGAGAAGGACGAGATGAGCGGCGCCGAAGCGGGCGTCGACGAGAAGCAGGAGAAGTAGCCGTGGCTGTTCCGAAGCGGAAGATGTCGCGCAGCAACACGCGCCACCGCCGGTCGCAGTGGAAGGCTGCGGTCCCCACCCTGGTTGCGTGCGAGCGCTGCCACGAGCCCAAGCAGCAGCACATCGCGTGCCCGTCTTGCGGCACCTACAACAAGCGCCAGGTCCTCGAAGTCTGAGTGGGCTGGTGAGAGGCACTGTGTCCAGTCCCAAGAAGGCGGAAGACGCCAAGGCGGACGCACCCGCCAAGAAGAAGGCGGACAACCAGGCCTCGTCCCACACGCTCCTGGAAGGGCGGCTCGGCTACAAGGTCGAGTCCGCCCTTCTGGTGCGCGCGCTGACCCACCGTTCCTACGCGTACGAGAACGGCGGTCTGCCGACGAACGAGCGGCTGGAGTTCCTCGGTGACTCCGTCCTCGGACTCGTCGTCACGGACACGCTGTACCGCACCCACCCCGACCTGCCCGAAGGCCAGCTGGCCAAGCTGCGGGCCGCGGTGGTCAACTCGCGTGCGCTGGCGGAGGTCGGCCGCGGCCTCGACCTGGGCTCCTTCATCCGGCTCGGCCGCGGTGAAGAGGGCACGGGCGGCCGGGACAAGGCGTCCATCCTCGCCGACACCCTGGAAGCGGTGATCGGCGCGGTCTATCTCGATCAGGGCCTCGACTCGGCGTCCGAGCTGGTGCACCGGCTCTTCGACCCGCTGATCGAGAAGTCCTCGAACCTCGGTGCCGGCCTGGACTGGAAGACCAGTCTCCAGGAGCTCACCGCGATCGAGGGGCTCGGCGTGCCCGAGTACCTCGTCACGGAGACCGGTCCCGACCACGAGAAGACCTTCACTGCTGCTGCCCGCGTCGGAGGCGTCTCGTACGGCACCGGCACCGGCCGCAGCAAGAAGGAGGCGGAGCAGCAGGCCGCCGAGTCCGCCTGGCGGGCCATCAAGGCCGCCGCGGACGAGCGCGCCAAGGCGGCCAAGGAAGCGGCCGCCGCGGACGCCGAGGCGGTCAAGGCGGCCAAGGAGGCCGCCGCCGAGGACGGCGATCCGGCAGCCGGACAAGCCGCCGCCAAGGACGGCAACCCGTCGTCCGCTCCCGCCTGACCCACAGCAGTACCGAGCGCCCGCCCCGCCGTTCCCGACGGGGCGGGCGCTCCGCTCGTCCACCGCTTCGTACGGGGGGTCCCGATGCCCGAGTTGCCCGAGGTCGAGGTCGTACGGCGCGGTCTCGCGCGCTGGGTCGCCCACCGCACCGTCGCCGAGGTCGAGGTGCTGCATCCGCGCGCCGTGCGCCGGCACATCGCGGGCGCCGAGGACTTCGCGCACCGGCTCAAGGGACACCACATCGGCATGCCCAGCCGCCGCGGCAAGTACCTGTGGCTGCCGCTGGAGGAGACGAACCAGTCCGTGCTCGCCCACCTCGGCATGAGCGGCCAGCTGTTGGTGCAGCCGCACGAGGCACCCGACGAGAAGCACCTGCGCATCCGGATCCGGTTCGCCGACTCCCTCGGCACCGAACTCCGCTTCGTCGACCAACGCACCTTCGGCGGGCTGTCGTTGCACGACAACACCCCTGGCGGCCTGCCCGACGTCATCGCGCACATCGCCCGTGACCCCCTCGACGAGCTGTTCGGGGACGAGGCGTTTTACCTGGCACTGCGCCGCAAGCGGACCACCATCAAGCGGGCCCTGCTGGACCAGTCGCTGATCAGCGGCGTCGGCAACATCTACGCGGACGAGGCGCTGTGGCGCGCCCGCATCCACTACGAGCGCCCGACGGCGAACTTCACCCGTCCCGTCACGACCGAACTCCTCGGCCACATCCGGGACGTGATGAACGCCGCCCTCGCCGTGGGCGGCACCAGCTTCGACAGCCTGTACGTCAACGTCAACGGCGAGTCGGGCTACTTCGACCGGTCCCTGGACGCGTACGGCCGCGAGGGCGAGCCCTGCAGGCGGTGCGGCACTCCGATCCGCCGCCGTCCCTGGATGAACCGGTCCAGCTACTTCTGCCCGAAGTGTCAGAGGGCGCCGCGGGTCTCGTCGTAACGCTCCCGTGCCGCGAGGACGTCGTCCATGGCGTCCTCCACGCAGTGGATGAGCGCCAGCAGCCGCTCAGCCACCTGCCGGCCCAGGGGAGTCAGCCGGTAGTCCACGCGCGGCGGGTTGGTCGGCTGCGCCTCGCGGTGCACCAGGCCGTCGCGCTCCAGCGCGTGCAGCGTCTGGGACAGCATCTTCTCGCTCACGCCGTCCACGCGGCGGCGCAGCTCGTTGAAGCGCAGCGAGCCCTCGTACAGCGCGCCGAGCGTCAGTCCGCCCCAGCGGCCCGTGACGTGCTCCAGCGTGCCGCGCGACGGGCAGGCCTTGGCGAAGACGTCGTAGGCGAGGTCGTCGTGGTCCTGGGCGGTGGCACTCATACCGGCGGTCATGGCACAAGGGTACGCCCGCACAGCGCTAACCACCAGGTTGCACTAACTCATGGTTAGTGCTTTCCTTGGGTCACTACTTCCGAGCTGCCCATTCGAGGAGTCTCTGTGACCACCCCTGTCGTTTCCATCGCCTACCACTCCGGCTTCGGCCACACCGCCGTCCTCGCCGAGGCCGTCCGTGCCGGTGCCGCCGGCGCGGGTGCCGAGGTGCACCTGATCAAGGTCGACGAGATCACCGACGAGCAGTGGGAGACGCTGGACCGCTCCGACGCGATCGTCTTCGGCTCGCCCACCTACATGGGCACCGCCTCCGGTGCCTTCCACGTCTTCGCCGAGGCGACCTCCAAGCGCTGGTTCGGCCAGGACTGGAAGGACAAGCTGGCCGCCGGCTTCACCAACTCGGCGTCCAAGAGCGGCGACAAGCTGCACACCCTGCAGTTCTTCCAGACGCTCGCCGCCCAGCACGGCATGACCTGGGTCAACCTCGGCCTGCACCCGGGCTGGAACGCCAGCACCGCCTCCGAGAACGACCTCAACCGCCTCGGCTTCTTCTCCGGCGCCGCCGCCCAGAGCAACAACGACGAGGGTCCCGAGGGCGTCCACAAGGCCGACATAGCCACGGCCGAGCACCTGGGACGCCGGATCGCTCAGACGGCCGAGGTGTTCACGCGGGGGCGCGCGGCCTGAGGGCTCGGTGACGGTTCAGGGCGGAGGGCCGCCGGCAGTCGGCGGGCGCGAGGGGATCGCCGTACGCGGCACCCTCGCCCGGACCGTCTCAGTACGCGAAGAAGTGACAGGCCGGGTCTCTGACCTGCGGCCGTGTAATCGATCAACGCTGCGACCTGCGACTTAGCTGTCGGTGGTTGTCAGCGTTGGTCGTCGTTGAGCGCCCTTCGACGGCCCCGGGACGGCCCGGCGAAGCTAGAACGGCCGGAACGACTCGTGCGTCCACGAAGCCAAGGCTCGTCTCGAAGTCGGGTGTGAGCTTGTGACAAGATCGCGGGATGCTACGACTCACCGATTTCATTATCGACTGCCCGGACACGATGAAGCTGGCGGCCTTCTACTCCGAGGTGACGGGCCGTCCGATCAAGGAAGGCAGCTCCGAGGACTGGGCTGGCATCCAGTTCGGCGAGATCGAGCTGGCATTCATCCGGGTGGACGACTACCGCGCTCCGCAGTGGCCCGACAGCGAGCACCCCAAGCAGTTCCACCTCGACTTCGAAGTGGACGACATCGAGTCCGAGCAGCGCCGCGTCCTCGACCTCGGCGCGACGCTAAGGCAGGACTTCATAGGCCCCAACGGCTACGGCTGGCAGGTCTACACCGACCCGATCGGCCACCCCTTCTGCCTGTGCCGCAACAAGGGCGTCATCTGGACCGACCAGGGCCCGATCTGGCCCAAGCGCGACTAATCAGCCGCCCACTTCCTCACCCACCACTCTCCCCAGCTCCCCGCGCACGCCCCTACGGACCCGCACCCGCGTACGGCGCCCCCTCCATCCCGGTGCCGGCCGATCCCCCGCCGGAGGCATGTTCTTGATCGGGCCGCGATATGCGGTGATCGACTCATGGCCACCGGCCCTATCCACGTGGGCGCGCGTCGGCGCAGCGTATGACGGCCAGGCGCCGCTTGGCTTCCTGGTCAAGCGGCGGGGTGGTGGGGGTGGACTTCGGCATGTGGATCTCCGTAGTGATCGAAGACCCAGGTGTCAACGGTGATCGTCAGTTTTAGAGCCGAGTTCCAGAAGCGCGGCTCCGTGCACTTCCACGCGGTGGTGCGGCTCGAGGGTCCGGACGGCCCGGACACCGCCCCGCCGGCATGGGCCACGGTGGCGCTCTTGGACGATGCCATCAAGGCCGCCGCCGCTCGTGTCTCCGTTCCGGTCCCCGCCTCCGATGGCCACCCGGCCCGCGTCCTGCGGTGGGGTCTCAGGTCGACGTGCAGCCCATCGGCGCGCTCGGGCATGAGGAGCTGACGGAACAGGCCGTGGCCTCCTACGTGGCCAAGTACGCCACGAAGGCCGCCGAGACCACGGGCACGGTGGACCACCGCATCAGGGAGCTCTCCGAACTCGATCGGCTGCCGCTGCCCGCCCACACTCGGCGCTTGATCGAAGCGTGCTGGGGCCTGGACGATGCCTACCCGGAACGGCTGCCGGCCCGCTGGGCTCACATGCTCGGCTTCCGAGGGCACTTCTCCACCAAGTTCCGCCGCTACTCCACCACCCTCGGCGCCCTCCGCCAGGTCCGCGCCGACCACCGCGCCCGGCAGGAACGCCGCGAACGCGGGCTCTCCGAAGACCTCGACGACACGGAGGGCTCCACGCTCGTGCTCGCCCACTGGACCTACGCCGGACAGGGCCACACACCCGGCGAATCCTGGCTCGCCGCAACGATCGCCCGAGACATCCGCCTGAACCGTGAGACAGCACGCGAAGCCCTGGCAGACGTGGACGACTGGGAGGTCTGCGCATGAAGCGTCCGCTCCCTTCCCGCTACCTGACACCGATCGACGTTGCTGACCTGCTCGGCGTGCCGGTCGAGACCGTCTACCAGTGGCGGCGCAAGGGCACTGGCCCCCGTGGCTTCCGCGTCGGCCGGCATCTCCGCTTCGACCCGGAAGATGTACGCGCCTGGGTCGAGTCCCTGATGGAAGGGGCCGCCTGATGGCCGGACACATCCAAGACCGCTGGTACAAGACGGAGGCCGGGCCCCGTCACACCTTCGGCTCTGGCTGCGGACACTGGAGGATCGTGGGCTTTCCGCCGGGTACCGGCGCGGCATCTTCGCCCATGTCTCCACGGTCTTCACCCCTGCCGTCGAGGACCGGATCATCCGGTCCAACCCGTGCAGCGCTCGGTCCGTGCGTGCGCCGCGCCTGGAGCCTCGCAAGGTCAAGCCGTGGCCTGCCGAACGCATCATGGCGGTGCGCTCGGCGCTGCCGGACCGCTATCAGGCCCTCGTCAACGTCGCGGCCGGGTGCGGTCTGCGTCAGGGTGAGGCCTTGGGCTTTGCCGTGGAAGACGTGGACTTCCTCGGGGGAGTGGTGCACGTCGTACGGCAGGTCAAGCTACTTCGGCTGAACCGGCCCGTGTTCGGCCCGCCGAAGGGCGGCAAGGAGCGTGACGTTCCCCTGCCGGAGTCCGTCGCCTTCGCGCCGGCTAGTCACCTCAAGCGCTACCCGGCCGCGAGGATGACCCTGCCGTGGAAGAGCCTCGACGGGCCGCCGGTGACGGCATCGCTGATCTTCACCGGCTCCATGGGGCTGGCGCTGGACCGGAACCGCTTCAACCATCGCGTCTGGCGGCGGGCACTTCGGGCCGCGGGCGTCGAGACCGGGCGGGACAACGGCATGCACGCGCTGCGGCACTTCTATGCCTCGGTGCTGCTGGACGCGGGGGAGAGCATCAAGGCTCTCAGCGAGTACCTGGGCCACCATGACCCCGGCTTCATGCTGCGGACGTACACGCACCTGATGCCGTCGAGTGGGACCCGGACCCGGGCCGCCGTGGATCGCGTCTTCTCGGAGGAGGAACCCACGGCTGACGGCCCGGACACGGCCCAGGAGGGTGCTTAGCCGTCTGACCTGCGGCTATCTCAATACCCGAAGTCCTGCGTCCACCAAGGCCCGCCCGGGCCGAAGTGGACGCCGACGCCGAGGGTCTTGAAGTCGCAGTTCAGGATGTTGGCGCGGTGGCCGGCGCTGTCCATCCAGGACTGCATCACGGCCGCCGCGTCGGCCTGGCCGCGCGCGATGTTCTCGCCGCCGAGGCCGGTTATCCCCGCCGCCGCGGCCCGGTCCCACGGCGTCTTGCCGTCCGGGTCGGTGTGGTCGAAGAAGTCCCGCGCCGCCATGTCGTCGCTGAACGACTCGGCCAGCCTGGTCAGCGAGGAGTTCACGGTCAGCGCGCTGCAGCCGACCTTCGCCCGCTCCTCGTTGACGAGCTTCAGCACCTCCGCCTCGGTGGCGTCGGCCTTGGCCACTGCCGCCGGCGCGGCACTCGTCCTCGGCGCCTTGGACGCCGTACTCGACGGGGTGCTCGTCGGCTTGCCGTCCGGCGTCGCCTGCGACGTCGGCGTCCCCCACGCCCACTCCCTCCACGCAGCGAAACGACCGGCCCGTCCGGCGAAGGCGACATCAGCGAGCGAGGACATGGGC